>DATHPN010000065.1:0-26683 GCA_035483715.1 Candidatus Acidiferrum sp. | reverse complement strand
CTCGTAAACAACAAACAATTTGTTCAAGATCACCCGGTGCTGCAAACGTACTTGCAGCAGCATCCAGGAGTCAGCGAGGAGATCCGGGAAAACCCGAACGCCTTTATGCGGCAGGAGAATCGCTTCGACCGTCGTGAAGACGCTCGCGATAACGACACTACGCGCAAGGATTTGGCGCAGTTCGATGGGTTCCTGGACGGCCATCGCGAAATCGCCGAGCAACTCCGAAAGAATCCTTCTCTCGTGAACAACAAACAATTTGTTCAAGATCACCCGGTGCTGCAAACGTACTTGCAGCAGCATCCAGGAGTCAGCGAGGAGATCCGGGAAAACCCGAACGCCTTCATGCGGCAGGAGAATCGCTTCGACCGCAGTGAGGACGCGCGCGATGCCGACGCCGCACGTCGCGACAATGACAACGGACGCCGGGACAACGACGCAGAGCGTCGTGACAATGACAACGGACGCGGAGACAACGACGCAGAGCGTCGCGATAACGACAATGGACAGCGGGACAACGACGCAATGCGTCGTGACGATGACAATGCTCGCCGTGACAACGACGCAATGCGTCGTGACGATAACAATGCACGCCGGGACAATGACACCGAACGCCGTGACAACGACACTACCCGCAGGGAACTGGCGCGGTTCGATCAATTCGCCGACAGCCATCGCGAAATTGGCGAACAACTTCGCAAGGATCCGTCTCTCGTAAACAACAGGGAATTTGTGGAACACCACCCGGCGCTGCAAGCCTATTTGCAGAATAACCCGGGCATTCGCCAGGAAATGCAGGAAAACCCGAACGCTTTCATGCGGCAAGAAAATCGGTTCGACCGTCACGAAGATGCCCGCAACAGCGGCCCCATCCGCGAACATGTGGCCAGCTTTGGTGAATTCCTCGGCGACCATTCCGATGTTGCGCGGCAGGTGTCGAAAGATCCGTCCCTCGTCAAGAATGACGACTTTGTGAAGAAACATCCTGAGTTTCAGGAATTTCTGAATTCTCATCCTGGCGTAAAGGAAGAGATGAGGCAGGATCCCCAAAGCTTCGTCAAAGCAGCCCAGCAATTCAATATCAACAATAGCGCAGCCCCCAAGCTGACTCCGGCGCCGACCGGTGATAGCGCCAAGCCAAAACTGTAGGACTCAATCGCCCCGCCAAATGGGAAGGCCGGTTCTTCGGCCTTCCCATTTGAGGGCGGAATGGAATTTTTCGAGATCTGGCATGGCACTCGGTTCGACCGGCGACCTGCCGCGTCGCGAGTACGTGCAAGGAGGAGAGTTCCACTAAGGAGGCATTATGAATATCAAACGCTCATTCATTCTGGTTCTGGCCTTTGCTTCCGCAATTCCTCTGAGCGTCAGCGCTAAAAAGAAAGACCAGTTCGACCGCGGAATGCTGGAGAATATGGACGCAGTCGCTTGCGGCGCGAAACAAAGGGGCCTGTCAGGTTTGGGCAGCGTGTGGGCATCCGTCGGCGTAACGCACGTGAACTCCAATGAGAAACTTTGCCCGCAGTACCTGTTGCGAACCGACGAAATGGAGTATGAAATCCGGCCCACGGACGGCAAACATCCCGCGCTTTTACAAGTCGGGCATGAAGCCGAGTTTAAGATCAAGAACAACCGCGTATATCTGAAAGTCTCGGAGGATGGTGACCAGAAAACGCGGACCTATGATGTAGTGGCGATGAGGCCCACAAACGCAGACAGTGGCTCGCAGAATTCGGCAAGCAAGTCGCCGGACAAACCGTGACCATACAACCGGCCGGCGGCGGCCGCACCAAGTGCGACAATATACGCCGGGCTGCCTCATCGAGGCTCTAGCGACAAGACGTGCGCTTGAGTTTGTCGCGGGCGCGCCGCCAAGTTCCGGCTAATTGGGTTTGCGCTTTCAGCGGGAGAACCCCGTCCTTGATTTTTTTCAAGGGCGGGGTTCTTGCATCTGCCCACGATCATTTTGCTTTTGTTCCCGGCAAATCAATACCGAAGTCCCAGACGTATCCGCTGGTGCCCTCGTCGGTGGTTTCGACGAAGGCATATTCGCCGGGCTCGAGTCGCTGGTCAACCGTGTAGCGGAAGACTCCGGTAGCGCGGGTCCATGTCTGAATCTCGATTTCGGTGGCGTTGTGTTTCTCCTGCCCCGTAAAGTGGATGCTGATGTTGTCAATGATGCGGCGGCCTCCCTTGACTTGCGCGCGCAAAAGGCGGAAGCGAGGCTCTCGCGAATCGGCCGGCCTCATGAAGAATTCAGGCTCGGCCGTTGCCAGGCGCAGGGCCGCTCGCTCGCCGGGAATATCCATTGTTTTCTTGCTGGGGATCATCGACACGCCCGTCATGATTTTCTCGACTTCGCGGCCCGTCGAGGTCTTCACTTCCGCCGTGCTTTGCTTCATCTCCCGAATAAGTTTGTTGCGGTCCAGCGCGTAGAAACCGACCGCGTCCGGCAGAAACAGCCCGGGCTTGATTTCCAGGCTGCGGTCGACGTCGATTTCCTTGGTGAGCTGGGCCATCTGGGAAGCGTGGATTTTGGCTTTCAGTTCCGCGTCATGGGCAGCCTGTTCCGCTTCGTCCTTGTGCGTGGCCTCCCAATCCACCAGGTTTGTGGGAATTTCTTCCCACTGCGACCGCTCGAGGCTCCAGTAACGCACCCGGTCGCCTTCCACTTTATATTCGCGCGCCAGTTGAAATGTCCCGTCCGTCAGGATCAGTTTTTTGCCTTTAGGAAGAGCAACTGGGATTTGGCCCGCTGAGGCAGCGGCTTTGTTGCCCGTGTCCTGTTGCCCGGCGAAAGGCTCCCCGGCAAGAGTGCCCGAAAGATTGGGGAGCGCCACCAGCAGTGCCGCAAAGAGGATTGCGATTTGCGCCTGGAACTTCATGATCTCCGCGAGTGACCCACTTCCTGCACTGGCATTACGATGCCGGAAAGCCCGGCGAGGTTTTTTCGTATACAGCGAGGATAACCCTCCCGCGACCCGCGCGCAACGTCCGCCCTTAAGTGGCGTAGGCTTCAGCCTGCGGGTTTTCGTCCATGCAAAATTCAACCCCCAGGTAGAAGCCTGCAACAGTAAAAACAAGATTCATTATTCCGAAGAAAATGCGAAAGGAAGCGCTCTCAATGCTCACAGCGGGGAAACAAAGCAATAAGGACACTCAGATCCGTACTGGTGAACAGCCATCGTTCCGCCTGCCCCCCGGCCGCTCCGGCTGCGCGGACGATGGAGCCAAGATGTTTGCTGCGGGCCACGGTGCGAAGATGCTCGATGCATATTCCCGACAGCCGGGAAATTTCGTCCTCAGTGAAAAGCTTTTGAGTCGATTTAACAGTGATCATCCCCAACCGTCCTTCACGCTTGTGAAAACCGATTTGCACCATCACAATCGGAATTCACGACACCATACCGAATATTTCCCAAGCAATAGTCCTGCCGTTTACTTGCTCGCGCGGTTTCTTCCTGCGCTTGATTTGCAAACTTTTCGATTCAAAAGATTTAGGGGAGTTCTGGCAGGAAGAGAATCAAATTGGCGGGCGCCACGAAAATCCCGAAACTGAAATAGTGTGTTATTTTTTGTACTGCACTATGAAATTTTGTGCATCTTTCTCAAATCCTACGGTTCGTTGCGCACAGCCACTGCGACGAATTCAACTTCAGTTTTATTTCGCGAGTTCCGTCCGAGGGATTAGCCTTACAATTCCTGTCCACCCGCTCGTTCAAACGCATGGGCCATATGCAGCACACGATCTTCTCCAAAAGCCGGCCCATAAATCTGAAGCCCGACAGGAAGGCCTGAGGAAGTTTTCCCGGAAGGAACCGAAATACCCGGCACCCCCGCCAAAGATCCTGTAACCGTATAAATATCAGCGAGATACATTTGCAGGGGATTGGCAGTTCGCTCGCCCAGCCGGAACGCCGGCACGGGTGAGGTGGGGGTCACAATGGCGTCTACTTTCTCAAACGCTTCGCGGAAATCCCTGGCGATCAGCGTGCGAACCTTCTGCCCCTTCAAGTAATATGCATCGTAATACCCGGCGGACAAGACGTAGGTGCCCAGGACAATTCGCCGCTTCACTTCGGCGCCGAAGCCGCGTCCGCGAGTCTTTTGATACATCTCGATCAACGTGGCACCCGGAACTCGCGGCCCATACCGCACGCCGTCGTATCGCGCCAGATTGGAGCTGGCCTCGGCGGTGGCGATGATGTAATACGCCGCAATGGCATATTCCGTATTTGGCATGCGGATGGACACCCGCCGGCAACCCAGCTTTTCCAGCAGGGCGATTCCGGCCTCGATCTTCTTTCGCACTTCAGGATCAATCCCTTCCCCGAAATAATCGTCGGGAATTCCAATTCGCAAACCGTGCAGGGACCGCTCGAGGCCTGCAGCGTAATCCGGAACGGGTACGGAGGCCGACGTGGAATCCCGCGCGTCGCGTCCGGCGATTACGGACATCAAGGTGGCAATATCGCGAGCCGAGTGCGCAAATGTGCCAATCCTATCCAGGGATGAGGCATAAGCGATCAAGCCGTAACGCGACACGCGGCCATAGCTAGGGTTCAGCGCCGTGACACCGCAAAACGAGCCAGGTTGCCGAACCGACCCGCCCGTGTCGGTGCCCAGCGCCGCCACGGCCAGATTCGCGGCCACCGCAGCTGCCGAGCCTCCGCTCGAGCCCCCGGGAACATGATCGGGCGCGACCGGGTTGCGCACCGGGCCATATGCTGAGTTTTCGTTCGAACTGCCCATGGCAAATTCGTCGCAATTCGTTTTGCCGAGCACAATCGCACCGGCGTGTTCGAGGCGCGTGACGGCAGTCGCGTCATAAGGAGGCCTGTAGCCCTCCAGTATGCGTGAGCCGCAAGTGGTGGGGATGCCGCGCGTGCTGATGACGTCTTTCACGGCCACAGGCACGCCTGCCAGCGAAGGAAGGGCATCACCCGCGGCAATAGCGGCGTCGATCCGGTCCGCCTGGGCGTAGGCGCGCTCGGGCGAGAGGGCCAGAAAAATGTTGAGTTCAGCGTTGCGCTGCTCGATGCGCCCGTAGAATTCCTTGACCAACTCGCGCGCCGAAATTTTCCGGGCATCGAGGGCCGCGCGAACCTCGGGGATCGTCCATGTAGCCGAGGCGCTCACTTTTCGATCACCCGGGGGACACGGAAGTACGGCGCTTCAGGATCGGGCGCGCCCTGGAGCACTTCCGTGATCACATCGGCGCGCACGATGACGTCCTCCCGCAGGGCCGAATCATCCGTGGAAGCTGCAACCACTTGCGTCAACGGCTCCACGCCCGCAGTGTCCACCTCATTCAACTTGTCAATGTAGGTCAGAATATCGTCGAGGTGGCCGCGATAGGTATCCACCTCCGCGTCGGAAAGCTCTAGATTCGCCAGAGCCGCCACTTTCAACACGTCTTCCCTGCTGATTTTCATGGCCTAGCCCAACCTTTTGAATTCAAGTGCAAGATTCTAGCATAAGCGCTCCGAGCAACCCGCCATCCTCGCGGACGATGGTGAAGCTGATTGCGTTGTCCACCAAGACCCGAAAGGGACGCGGTCCAGAATCCTTCTGTGAAACGTAGGGGATCGTTCAAACCCCGGGAAGGAGAACTCGGAATGGGCGAGGCACTCGGGACCGCAAAGCGAATTCCAGCCCGCCCAGCAATCTATTGATAACAGGAAGGTTAGACCATCCTGACCTAGTCCCAGTACCCTGATACCAAAAATTATGAAGCTGGCCGCCTATCGGTCATTTTCAGATTCTGTGTTTACAATTGAACCGCAATCGAATTTCGTGCTCCGCCGCCTGGCGCTGCGGGCTCCTTCGGCAGTTGCAGTGCAGAGGAGATCATCAGGGCGGCCAGCTCTTTAGGTAGCCCCTAACCGTTTCAGAGGATCCGAAAAGGCCAACTGTGTACTTGCTGACATCAGGGATCGAAACCAACGTCGCTTACGGGACCTGCCTGTTTTTGTTTGCGCTGCTGGTTCTATTGGTGAGGAAAAGGAAAATGTTGGACCGGACTCCCCACACATTTTATCCTGCGCCCCTGCGCGCCAAAGCCCGGCCCACGCCGGGAAATAAACCGCCCCAACGATTACGGCGCGCGACGACCCGGCCGCAACCTTCCGGGCTTCTGCTCAATAAAGGTCTCGCCATCACGCCCATCCAGAGGGCGAATACCAAGGCGCCAGCGATCGCCGCGAATCGGTTGGCCGAGCCTATTGAATTCCCGGCATTGTCCAATTCCCACGAGGTGAAAATGGATTCCGCACCGCTTCCGTTCGAGCACCCCGACCCTGTTGCGCCAGCCGAAATTTCCGCATTGGCCGGACGGGCGACGCCGCCGGCACTCCCCGAAAATATTCCCGCTTCGCCGGCTCCGCAGATTCACGCCGAAATTGAGGAGCAACTCTCTCAGGAGATTGCCATTGCGACGCATCCTCACGCTGCGGCGGAAAGTCATTCAGAAACACGCGACGTTGTGGAGAGAGGCGTGGCGGAGAAATGCGGCGCCGAGCAGATCGCGCTGCAAGAATTCGTGATGGGTGCGCCGGCGCCGATTGCAAACGCAGCGCCCCAAAAGCGGGCCGGAACAGATGTGCTTTCGTACTACGGGTTGCCGCAGCAGCCTTTCGACGTCACGCCGGACCCGGCTTACCTGTATTTCACCCCGTCGCACCGCGAGGCGCTGGCATCACTTAAGGAAGGGATCGGAAATTTCCGCGGATTCATGGTACTGGTCGCCGAGCCGGGCATGGGCAAGACGACCCTGATGAATAAATTGATGGAAGAAGTGGCCGATTCCGCGCGCGTGGTGTTTCTGTTTCAGACGCAGTGCAGCTCCCATGAATTGCTGTGCTTCATTTTGAATGAATTGGAAGTAGACCACGCGGGGATGGACGTCGTCGCCATGCATCGCGCGCTGAACCAGGCCCTTCTGGAGGAAATGCTGCGCGGGCGCCGATTCGTGCTGGTGGTGGACGAAGCGCAAAATTTGCAGGAGCCGGTGCTGGAAACGATTCGTCTGCTTTCCGATTTTGAGACGACGCACTCGAAGCTGATTCAGATCGTTTTGGCCGGGCAGCCGCAATTGGCCGAAACGCTCATGAAGCCCACCCTCGTGCAACTGCGCCAGCGCATCTCCGTTCTTTCCAGTTTGAAGTCGCTCAGCGCCGAGGAGACCTCGGAATACGTCGAGCACCGCCTGCTGGCCTCGGGCTGGGGCGGCACCCTTCTCTTCACGCCCGAGGCATTGGCGCAGATCGCGGAATCGAGCGCGGGCGTTCCACGCAGCATCAATAATTTGTGCTTCAACGCGTTGCTGGCCGGCTTCCACCGCGGACTGGAAGTCATCGATGCGGGCATCGTGAGAGAAGTAGTGGAAAAGCTGAACCTGGAATCGCTGGTGCGGCGTTCGCAAATGGATGCGAATTCTCAGCGGTCCGCGGCGTCGGAGGAAGCCATCGCCGCCACGCAACTCGCGCGTGCGCTCGCAACCGCGCTCCACGCCGAAGCCCGCCCGGACGCGAACTCCGAAAACTTCATCGGGCCAAACACGAAGCCCGAAGTCGTCCTGACCGGCAACCTCACGGAAAAAGTCCGCAGCCAGGGCTGGAGCAAGCGGCCCGAGTACAGGATCATGGTCACTCTCGAACGCGATCCCGTTTCCGGCCTCCCCGTCGCTGAGCGTTACTATTGCTGCAGCATCTACGTGGACGAACTTCAAGCCGCCGGCCTGCAGACCGGCAGGCCCGTGCGAATCAAAATCGAGCAGGATTAGGTAGCGCAGGCTTCAGCCTGTGAGATTATGATTTCCGCCAGGACAAAAAAGCACACCGACTGAAGTCCGTGCCACTTCTCCCCGCGATCGGACTCCTCGTTCAAAGCAGATCTACGCCAACATCCCCGGCTTCTTTAAATATTTGTCCACGATCGTATCTGCGGTGCGGTAGGTCAGCGCAAGGATCGTCGGCGTGGGATTGGCCGCGCCGCTATTGGGGAACGTGGAAGCGCCGATAACGAACAGGTTGGAAATGTCCCAGTGCTGCTGGTGCATGTTCACCACGCCGCGCTCGGGTGACTTGGCCATGATGGTGCCGCCCTGGACGTGCGTGGACTGGTAGCGCGTCACATCGTAATTGCCGTAGCCGGGGAACGGGTTCACTTCTTTTGCGCCCATGGCACGGCCGATCTCGACCATCTTCGCGTTCATGAACTCGACCATTTTTCTCTCGTTTTCCCGCCAGTTGATGGTCATGCGCAGGAGCGGATCACCCGCGGGATTTTTGTACGTGGTGTCGAGATCGAAATAATTTCCCACGTACGGAATGTGCTCGCCGCCGAATCCGATATTGGCCACGCGGTCATACCATTCGATGGATGTTTTCTTCCAGGCCGAGCCCCAGCGCGGCAACTTCATCGAACGCGGAAGATCGCCGAAGGTGGAAATCGGCTGCGTGCCGGTCATAGTGGCCCCGATCACGCCACCGCGGATGAAACCCACATTGCTGTGATCGAAGACGTCGGCGTCAAAATCGGCCATGCGGATTCCTGTTCCGCCGGCGCCCATAAAGCGGTTGAGCGGCTTCTCCATGAAAACATTCACGCCGAACTGCAGCTGATGCGTGAGATTTTTTCCCAGCGTGCCCTTGCCGGTGGAGGGGTCGTACGGCGTGCCGATACCGGAAAGAAACAAGAGGTGATTGTTGCCGAGCGTGTAGGTCGCCAGGATCACCAGGTCGGCGGGCTGAAAAATTTCTTCGCCGGATTCGTCGAAATACGTGACGCCGCGCGCTCGCCCGCCATTGGCGCCCTTTTCGTGCACGATGCGGCGCACCCTAATGCCGGTGTGCAACGATACGCTTTTCCTCTGTCGCACCACGGGCAGGTAGACGCTCGTAGGCTGAGCCTTGGCGCCAATCATGCACGGCGTGCGTTCGCAGAATCCGCAGAAAGCGCAGGGCGGGCGCGTGACACCGTCAGGATTCGTATATTCAACGCTGGGGATCGCCGTGGCGTTGATGAAGGGATGGAAGCCCATCGACTTTACCGTGGCGCCGAACAGCGTGGGGAAATACGGCACCTGGGTCGGCCCCATCGGGTATTCGGAGCTGCGCCAGCCCTCGAAGATATTGCCGCCTTCGATCTTTTTTCCGTTCAGGTTTCCCGCTTTGCCGGAGATGCCCACTTCGCGTTCCGAGCGCGCGTAGTACGGTTCCACCTCGTCGTAGGTGATGCCCCAATCCTGAATGGAGTGGTCTTCCGGCAATTTCTGTTTGCCGTAGCGCTCCAAAGTTTTCGAGTACATCTCGAAGCAATCGGGCATCAATCGCGGGTAGACCGCTCCCCAGTGTTCGCCCGTTCCGCCAACGCCCGTGCCGGGAAGAAAAGCGCCAAATTGGCGAATGGGACGGGAGCGCTCGTTCGCGCTGTAGCGCAGCGCGATGGCGTCGGTCGACGGGTCTTGCATCATGTGCTTGCGCACAAAAAATTCCAGCTCGTCCATGCCGTCAATGTATTCGGCCATGCGCGGGCGGCCGCGCTCGAGAATCGTGATGGAAAGCGGCGTGCGCCCGCTCAGTTCCTTGGCCATGAGCAGCCCGGTCCAGCCGCTGCCAATGATGAGGACGTCAGTCGAGGGCAGAGTCTTCATGATTTCCGGCCCTCATCTTCGCTCGTGCGAACTTTCCGTCCGATGGCTTGCTCGAGGCTGATGGGTTTGGGGCGGAAGGCTTCGCCAAAGTGCCTGGTCAGGTCGTCATAGTTGCTCATTCGCGGGCCCGGGAAGCCGACCAACTGCCATCCGACCATATCCACGTTGCCGCCGTGAACGGGATCGCAGAACATGCCCTCAATCGTGTTTTCACGCAGCAGAGCAAAAAAGTGCGTGCTTTCGATCTGCTGCAACCTCTTGTCCTGCTCTTCGGGCGAGAGGCGGTCGAAGCCCTTCAGTCCTTTCAAGCCTTCGCGATACGCTTCGCACGGCGTGGCCTGGCCCTGGTAGCCGAACTCGCGCGGAGCGTTTTCGTCAAACGGTCCCTGGGTGTAACGGAAACGGTCGCGCCCGTAAGGCCCGGCAAGCTGGCGGTCGATGTAGATGACCACGCCGGCTTCCTTGGCGCCCGGGCCGGAATCATCGCTGGGAAAAATTCGCGCCGCCGCCGCCGCGACGATCAAGGCCTCTTCCTCCGTGAAAAAGCGCAGCGGAATTTTCACTGTTTGGGTGGCTTTTTCCTGCGCAAACAGGCGCGAAGCACGCCGGTCCAGCGAGTACACCAGCACGCCCCCGACGCTTGCCGCGGAAAGAACCAGAAACTGTCTACGCCGCATGGGCAAAAGTTTATCACAGGAAAAGCAGCAAGAGAGCAGCCTGGCGCATCCCGTGGGGCCGAGTTCCTGCGGATTGCCCGGGCGGCAGGTGTATCATCGCGCTGTCATGCCAGAGGGCAGTCAATTCCAATAGAAGGGAGAATCAACCTTGAGTCGCTTTGTGCTTGGATTGGTTGGCGTAGTCGGCACTGGACTCGGGCTGCTCACAGGGGCCAATGGCGTCTCTGACCCGCAGCAACCTGCGTCTTCATCTTCTGTGCAGTATCTGGAGGGCAGTGCGGCCCAGAAGGAGCGCGCTTTTTCTCCCGCGGTCGTGACCAGAGGCGGGAAAATCATTTGGCTCGCGGGCCAAACCACCACCACAGACTTGAACGGCAAGTCGCTCGCCGGCGACTTCCTTGGACAAGCAAAGGCGGATTTTGCATTGATGGACCGCACCTTGAAGCGCAGCGGCGGAAGCCTGCAAAATCTCGTGACCATGACCGTATTTATCAACGATCCCCGCAACGGCGATGCGTTCGTGAAACTGCGCCACGAGATTTTCCCGGACGGCAAATTTCCCGCCAGCGCGTTGATTACGGTTTCCAACTTCGCGCAGCCGGGGATTCTCATCGAAATTCAAGGCGTGGCAGTCGTCCCCGAGTAAGGAACCTGCGAACTGCGAGGCAAGACGTCCGGGACTGGGATTCTCTTTTTACTTATTTTCGGCGGCCAACTCGTCCAGCGCCGCCGACGCCTTGGTAAGGTTGTCAACGCCGAAAACCAGCAGCACAAGCGTCGAGCCTGGCTCCAGGCCGCAATAGCTATAATCAATGTTGATCTGCTTTTCTCCCAAGCGAATGGCCGCGCGTCCCAATTCGCCCGCGCGGTTGGCCACCCTGATTACGGCTACTTCGGTCTCCTCGAAGATCATTCGCAGGCTGCCCAGCATGTCCTTGGCAGCGGCAGGATTATCGGTCAGAAATCGGACCAGGCTCTCGCGCTCCTCGACAAACGATTGAAATGCCAGGATGTTCACTTCGCGCTCCGCCAGACCGGCGAAACACTTCCCCAGCGCGCCTGGTTTGTCTTCAATCGTTACTGTAAATTCCCTCGCTCTAGCCATGCGAATTGGCTCCCCTCCATTGCAGGACGCCGGAAACCGGCATCGCGGCCTCTATCCCGCGAGACCACCAGGTCGGCCGGAAATTTTCTCTGAATGCAGTGAGAATTCTATCCCACCGTTCGGTCTTTGTAAGGGTAGTTACTCGTCGATGCAGGATCAGAGTAGACGGAGGCGAGCCGCAAGTCCAATTGAAACGTCTTATCCTGATCATAAGAACTTGCTTGGACTCCCCGAAGCGCGCGCAATTCCGGGTTTTCCGCCGGACCGGTGGCCTCCCTCTGCCTTGGTGTTTCAAGGAATAGAACGAGGGCAGTTCTCCATAGACAGTCGGCGCGTCTGTTTGATAGCCTCGGCGGCATCACATCGCGGTGAACATAGAATTGCGCGTTGGTCTGTGGAACCCGTTGTCATAGGCCAGGTTTCGGCGCTCGATCTTGCGGCCTATTGTTAGCGGATCGAGCGGCGGTATTGCCCATTGTCAGGAGGCGTCATGCAGCGATTCAGGATTCTTAAAACCCTTGCGCTAGGATGCGCAGTTGCTCTCATTTCCTCAATGGCCTTCGGGGCGACAATTACAGGCAAGGTCACGGGCCCGGACGGCGCGCCATTTCGCGCCGCATTCGTGCAGGCCCGAAATGCCAAGACCCATGTAACGGTCATCGTGCTTTCCGGCAACGATGGGACGTACCGCGTGGAAAATCTTCCCGCCGGGAATTATCAGGTGCAGGCGCGATCGATTGGCTACCGCTCCGACGCCAAGAGCGGAATTTTCCTCGCCGCCAGTCAAAACGCCACATTTGACTGGACGCTGCAAAAGCAGATGGTGCATTGGGACGAAATCCCGATCATTCAGGGCATCGACCTGTTTCCGGAAGGTCCGGGCAAAGAAAAGTTTTCCCGCTGCGGTTCGAGTTGCCATGGGTTCGAGCAGTTCATCAACGTGAGGCGGGACGAGAACGGATGGCGCGAAACCCTCAAGGACATGATGTCTACAAGAATCGGCGGCGGCGTTGTTTACGGCACGATCAAGACCGACCAGGACGTCAACGAACTTGCGGCCTACGCCGCAAAGATTTTTGGCACGGGGCCGGGCGCGCTGCCGGAATCTCCTGCCGATCTTCCCGGATACAAAGATTGGATGAAACAGTTCAGCGACGACGCGCTCAAGATTGTATACGTCATGTACGAAATGCCGCCGGGACGCATGACCTGGGACGCGAATCCCGACAAAGACGGCAACATCTGGTGCCCGTATTTCGGGACGGTGAACGGCGTCGGCCGCTTGAATCCGGAGACGGGAGAGCTGCAAGAATATTTGTGGGAGAGCCAGTCGCCGCGAGTGGGCACGCGCTCGGTGCAGATGACGCGCGACGGAGCTTCGGCGTGGGTCGTCGAAGAGGGCGGAACGCTGGTGAAAGTGGATGTCAAAACCGGCAAGCAAACCAAATACAAGGGGCCGGGCAAGTCCATGAACACGGTGCGCGAAGATCCAAACGGGATCTTGTGGGTTTCCGGCAGCCCGTTCTCCTACCGCTTCGATCCCAAGACCGGAGTCTACGCGGAACTGAAAGATGTTCCCAACACCTACGGCGCGAATCTCGACAAGGCCGGCAACATCTGGTTTGACGAAGTTGGCGGGCAGGGCAGAATTTTTAAGGTGGACTACAAGACCGAGAAAGTCACCAGCTGGACGCCGCCGCCGCAGCCCGGTTCACGCCGCCGTTTTCAAGTCGATGCCAACGGAATCGGCTGGCTTGCGCAGTACGACCGGGGGCAGATCGTGCGCCTCGATACGGAAACGGGCGCCTTCAAGGAATACCAACTCCCCGGCGAGCAGCCCTCGCCGTATCCCATTGGAATCGATACGACCAGCCAGGTCTGGTACGCCTCCGGAATTATGGACACGGTCGGCCGCCTCGATCCCGCCACCGGGAAAATTACCGAATATCCGCCTCCTGCAGTGGGGAGTGGAATGAGGGAACTCAACAACGATCCGAAGGGAAGAATGTGGTTTGCTTCACCAGGAAATAATACGGTGGGCTACATGTATCTGGCGAAGTGAATTGAGTGGCGCGGGCTTCAGCCTGCGGGTTTTGGCCTTCGCACACACTAAATAAAATCCGCAGGCTGAAGCCCGCGCTACTTAGTGCCTTGCCCCGCCGCGGGCATCCTGATCCGATTAGTGAAAGAGTCCTCTTCTTCCGGAATGCAAAAGAGCTCTTCCATATACGCTTTCTTCCCGGTAAGCAGTTTGTAGCTTTTGATATCGCCCGTCCAAGTGGCCGTGTAAGCCTTGGGGTCTTCAACCACCAACTGCAGCGACATGGTGTTGCGATCCACGCGCTTGTAGCGCTCGATCAAATGCAAATCTTCGCTGTGCGGATCGCCGTAAAAATCCAGCCAGCTCTTGTCATTGAAGCCGACCGTATCCACGACGAACGTGTCTCCGTCCCACTTGCCGATCGAATCTCCCATCCAGGTAGGTTCCAGATCTTTGGGATGCGCTCGCCCGTCCGTCCAGATTTGGCGCCAGGCATGATCGCGCTCGAAGAACATGAACATGCGTTCCGGGGTCTGAAAAATCTCAAACGGCTGCGGGAAAAACAGGAGTCGTGGAATCCCGGTGGGATTGCATTTCAAAATTGGATCGTTCCCGCCCGCTTGGGCTTTGGGACCGTAGCCGGGCTTGGCCTCATCGTATTTCGCTTTTGCCCAGGGCGTCATCGGCGGGTGCTCTTTGCTCGGGGTCGCATAGATTCCCTGGCCGGGGACGGCATTGAAAAATTCCCACATTCCTGACAAGTCATGAGGATCGGCGGGAGCCGAGGCGTTGCTCTTCACTGTTCCCGATTGTTGGGCTGGCATCTGCGCGAGCATGATCGCGGGCAATGCCAGAGACCCTGCGAGCGTCGCGATCCAAGCCGTCGTCATTCCACGTTTTCGCATTCGGAAGATTCTCCCCTGGCTCAGATTTCAACTCTCTACTCAATAATCGTTAGGAGCGACGATCCTCTCGCAATTGTTATCAGATGTCCAGTTCCTGCAAAGTCAATACTTTGCCGGTGGGGAGCACCATCTTATGGAGAAATCCGACCGGCGCCCCATTCCTCGCCGGGACCAGGTTGATGGAAACTTCATCTCCAACCTTCACGATTTCCTTGGACCAGCCGGCCCGCACCAGTTTGCCGGGGCTATAAGTTTCCACGCTCCAATGCGCCACTTTGCCTTTGTCGTCTTTCACGTCCAGATAGATTTGGACGTGCGGATTGGTCCACGCGAATTCCGTTACGGTTCCCTTGATGGTGATGGGGTTCTTTTCGTCGTAGGCGGCGTTGCCGTGGTGGGCGAAAAGCGGGACGGAAATCAGCGCCAGCGCGGCAGCCGCGAGCAGAAAGCTCAGTGCATATTTTTTCATCTCATGCTCCCCATAAAAATTCGCAAAGCAATCCAATGCCCGGCGGCCGGCACTTCATCGATCTCATTTTTTTGTGCGCCGCAGATGAGCCCGGTCTTTTTCGTTTTCTTCGCAAGAGTACGACATGATCTCCGTATTCTGGCGCGCAATCGGCAACGTGATGGACCATGGCTCGGTGAAAAACTTGGGATCCTCAAATGTGACCGTCCACTTGATGCTGTTATTGTCCACCTTTTGGAACCGTTCGACCAGATGCAGCTGGTCGCTGTGCTCGTGCCCCGCCGTGTCCAGCCAGGTCCGGTCGTCGAGGCCCACAGTATCCACTACCAAGGTATCTCCGTCCCATTTGCCGATGGAATCTCCAAACCAGGTGGGGTCCGCATCTTTCGGGTGGCTGCGCCCATCCGTGTGAATGATGCGAAAAGTATGCTGGTTCTCGAAAAGGATAGTGAGCACGGCGGGGGTCTGCACGATCTGGAAGGGCATGATTCCCGCCTGAATTCCCCGCGCCGGACCGATCGGCAGGCATTTGGTCAACGGGTCGTCGAACTCGTCCTCCTTCGCAAATCGCGCGGCCCCGTACGTTGTAAACGGCGGCTGGTGCCCCAAAGCTTTGGAGATGTCCGGCGTAAACGGCGCGGACCAAATGCCATTCAAGTCCGGCGGGGCCGCCGCCTGTGGATTCCCTGACGACCCTCGGCCGCCGCACGCATTCACGAAAAGTAAAACGAGAAACAAAGACGCGGCGCAAAGGGTTGGAGCGTGGAAATAATTCTTCATGCTGAGCCTTGGTTCCTCTCCTTTCTCACTTCCGCTTTACTTTTTGCCGTCCGCTGCAACCGCCGAGCCATACGCATTCTGCGACGCGCCTCCCGTCCCGCCGGCCATCTCGCGTCCATCCGGGAGCTTTACGGTCGAGCAAGACGCGAGGTGCGTGCCGTCCTTGGCGCGAAAGCCCTTGACCGTGACCACGTCTCCCGGCTTCAAGGTGTCTTTTCGCCAGCCCTGCCGGTAGATCACGTTTGGAGGGCCGCCCTCGAAAGCCCAGTTCACCACCTTGCCGTCCTTGCCCTTCACATCCAAATAAAAATAAATGTGCGGATTCATGAACTCCATCTTGGTGACTGTCCCGGTCAGCGTGAGGGGATTATCCTTATCGAACTCCACCGCGAATCCATGATGCGCAAAAACAGGCGTCGGGAGAGGGAGTATGAAAAAGGCCAAGCCAAGCATGAAAGACGACATAGTCTTCAAAATCGCACCTCGAAGAACGATGGCAAGCTTGTCATCTTGTATAACTTATGGATTCGCTGGGTCAAGCAGGATGATTTCGGCGTCTCCCGGGAACGCCATTCTCCTGAATGGCGCCGCGCACATCGCCAATCGGGAGATAGGCGTTCCCGGGTCAGGACCGGCTGCGCCGGGCCTGGAGCAGGCGATTTGCGTCCGCGTACGGCAGCGTACCTTCGGTCATTAAAGTGAAGGCGCCTTCCTCACGGAACTGGCGCGCCATGCGCCCGAGGAAGCCAAGCGTGGCCCGCATCGGTCCCGAGCCGACGCTTACGCGCGCCACGCCAAGTCGCTGCAACTGCGCAACCGGCGGCGTCCCCACCGTCGCCAGGATGTTCAGCGGTCCGGCAACTCCGAGTGCCAATTGTGCGATGGTTTCCGGGTCCCTTACGCCGGGGGCGAAGAGCGACTGGGCTCCGGCCGCGTGATAAGAGTTCAGACGATCGATGGCTCGCTCCAGCCGCGTTTCCGCCGGGCCAATACCGTACAGAAAAATATCCGTGCGCGCATTCAACACAAATGGGACGCCCGCACGCGCGGCGGCCGCCAACACCGCGCGGATAATTTCATTCTGGCGGCTTACGTCCACCAGAAAATCGGGCCTCTCTTCGGCTCCATCTTCTAGGTTCATTCCCACGGCTCCGGCGGAGATCACTTCTCGCGCCGTGTCCGCTACTTCTTCGGGAGTATTTCCGAACCCTGCTTCGACGTCGGCGGTGACGGGCACTTCGACCGCCTCGGCCATGCGCCGCACGGCGGCCAGCATTTCTTCGCGCGGAATTTTCTGCCCGTCCGTATAGCCAAGTGAAAAAGCGACGCCGGCACTGGTCGTTCCAATCGCCGGAAATCCCGCCTCCTCAAAAATCCGGGCGCTCGCGACATCCCAGGCGTTCGGCAGGACCAATATCTTCGGCCCGTGGTGGAGTTCGAGGAACCGGCGGGCCAGCTCTGCTTGATTCTGTTTAGCCATATGCGCGCACGGTATTGTACACCGAGCGCATCGAGAAACCGGCGCCGTTCCACGCTTTGAAAATCGCAAAGAGTAGGGCGCCCGGCATGTAGTAGGATTTGATCGCATTCCAGGGCTTCGCGCGGTTAGCATTCTCGAGGAGATTTCCTGATGAGACCAATTCATGCAGGAGCGTTGGCATTGATCCTGGGCTTCGCCCTGCCGGCCTTCGCTCAAACGAAAAGCGCCGCTGCGCCGGCCGCCGCGGAGGATTGGAAAGCGCTGGATCACAAATGGCTCGATTCCGAAAGAACCGGCGACCTGGATTACCTCGAGAAGTTTTTCGCCGATAGCTATGTTCTTGTCCTGGCCAACGGCCAGACCTATACGAAAAAGGAATGGCTCGCAATCCTGAAGGGCCCCGATCGTCCCACGCTCCTTTTGCTCGATCCCGAAAACATCCAGGTTCACGTGTTCGGGAACGTGGCGATTCTGACCGATCACACTACCATTAAGGGCCACGACAGCAAGGGCAACAGCCTGGACGGCGAGTTCAACGTCTTCCGAGTGGTCATCAAGAAAAATGGTGCTTGGCTTGCGACAGGCGTGGTGATGAATCCGGACCTGACAAAGAAATAAGCCTGGCGCGCATTGCGTGGCGCCTGCGCCTCGCCGGCGATTTCAAGGATTGGCTGGCCATGGAAAAACCGCCGGCGGGACACCGGCGCCACTTGATTCCGGGCCGGGTTATTTCAGGAGGACCTCAATGAAGCGCGCGTACGGGTTGAGCGTAATGATTCTCTTGATTGCCGCGACAAGCGCCGTGGCGCTCGGCCAGTCGCCCAAGAAACCAGTCACAGCAGGCGAGGATGTCGCCGGCACGGTCGCCATCCTGGACCACGTCTGGCTCGATGCGGCGCATAACCATGACGGCGAGACCGCGGCCTGGCTCTTCGCCGACAACTTTGTGGAAATTCACCCCGGAGGATTTCTCGTAAGCAAACAGCAGCAGGTCAATATGATAGCGAATACACAACTTGGCGATCTCGCCATCCAGTCCAGCGATATTCAAGTGAGATATGCATCGCCCGATGTTGCGGTTCTAACGGACACAACCACGATTCGAGGCAAGCAGGGTGAGACCAACTACGACGGCCAGTACCGCGTGATCCGCGTTTTCGCCAAGGTGCAAGGCCGCTGGCGCGCCGCGGGCGCTGGCATTGCGCGTATCACCACTGTGCAATGAAACTCCTCCTGCCACATAACGGCAGATCAGCGGCGCATGCTTCAGCTTGCGGGGTTTGGTCCTTGCAAGGACTAAACCCCGCAAGCTGAAGCATGCGCCACTTGCCTTCAAAAAAAATCCGCTCCGGCGTTACTGCAATCGCGAAATTCCCAGCCGGCCAGCAAGTTCATCCAGAATCTTGCGCTGTCCATCGTTCAGCGGAACACCATGCGCTATACGCTCGCGGTAAATTTGCTCTGACCGCTCCCCAGGCAGCCGAACCTCGTCGAAACCCGGCAACGTCGGAGACGACTTCATGACGTCCCAAACTTCGTCCACTTGCTCCTTGAATGCCTGCACGTCCGCAAACGCGGCGATATTCGCCGCGACGATGGATTGCCCCGTGTTGCTCGGCGTTGTTGAATCCACGGTATAGTCGACCACATCGCGGCCAAACGCCGCGCCATTCAGCGTCCCCGCCAGCAAGCCGATCATCAGCGCCAGGCCATAGCCTTTCGGCCCGCCGATGGGAAGAAGAAAACCTTCGCTGGCGCGCTTCGGATCGGTCAAGGGTTTGCCTTGGCGGTCGATCATCCAGCCTTCCGGCATGGGCTCGCCGAGTTGCGCTTTGAGGCGAATTTTGCCGAACGCGGTGTTGGTCGTGGCCATGTCCAGCGAAATGGCGGGATGGCGCATGCCCGGCACAGCAATGGCGATGGGATTGGTGCTGAGCAGCACTTCCGTCCCGCCCCACGGAGGCACAAGATTGGTGTTGCCCACGCAGAGATACATCCCGATCATGTCCTGCGCCGCGATCATTCGGGGATAAAGCTGCGCGGGTCCGGCATGATTGCTGCGGCGCGTCCCCACCCAGGCGACGCCGCACTGGCGCGCCTTTTCAATCGCCAATTCCGTGGCGCGTTTCATCACCAGGTGGCCGATGGCGTTGTCGCCGTCCACCAGAGCCGTGCCGGCCTGGCTCTTCACGATTTGTACGTTGGGCCGGGGATTGACGGCGCCGCTCTGGATCTGTTTCACGTACTGCGGCAGGCGGAACACGCCGTGCGCGTCCCCTCCGCGCGCGTCCGCTTCGGCCATCAATGCGGCCACTTGAGCGGCGTCTTCAGCAGGAATCCCCGCGGCCGCCAGGGCTCGCGTGATGAATTCCACAAGTCTTGCGATCTCCACAAGCGGCTGGCTCGCCGCAGCCTTTGCAGTTTCGCTCATGCCTCTGCTCCTCAGACGCCCCGTGTATTGCTAATGGGCTTCCATCACCCTCGTGCAAGCCGGGATGATACTACGGCCACCGGTGATGCCACTCCGGCAAAATCTAAGACCTCAACACAGAGATCGCAGAGAAAGCCAGGAGGCAGCAAATCCACCGGCGCAGAAAGGTTTTCTCTGTGCCCCTCCGTATTTCTCTGTGTCCTCTGTGTTAAAGGTTCTCCCCCGCGAGACGAAAAAGGATTGACACTGCGGCGTGAGTCGCGATAAGCATGAGACAATTCTGAGAATGAGCGATGGCTATTGATAAACTATCAAGCACTGCAAATTATTGAATGAAAGCTGCTCCAGCTCGATTCCATTCCGGAGGCTGCATGAAAAGCGAGCGAATCACGCGCGTTGCATTGGCGTTCAGTTTCTTGCTGGCTTCGATCCCGCTGTGGGCGCACCACGGCGCTTCGGAATATGACATGACCAAGATCGTATCCCTGAGCGGAACAGTGAAGGAACTCCAGTTCGTCAATCCGCACACCTTGCTCACGTTCACGGTGAAAGACGAAAGCGGCAAGGCCATTGAATGGGAGGGCGAACTCCCCAGCCCGAATCTGCTGTCGAGGAGAGGCTGGAGCAGAAGCACTCTCAAGCCCGGCGACCAGGTCACCATCATCGGCGCTCCCGCCAAAAACGGTGAAAAAGGGATGCAAGTCAAAAAGTTGGTCTTCCCCGACGGCCACGAACTCCCTGGCACGGTGTTGCCGCCGGATTCCTCGAAATGAGAGTATTAACAAGCAGCGGAAAAACTCTACATTTTGTCATTCCGAGGCACGCCGTTCGCCGAGGAATCTCTCTTTCCTTGGGTTTAAATTACAGAGAGATTCCTCGCTTCGCTCGGAATGACAAAATAGACTACTTTTTCCGCAACCTGCTATGGACCGTTTCGCTTGTATGCGCGGCACTGATCATGTTTTCGTCCGCCCTGTCGGCGCAAACTCAAAAGGGGAGCCAAAAGGCGGCTGCTACAGGGGATTTGACTGGAGTTTGGTATCCGTCTTCTGTAAACACATTCAACTTCATCTGGACCGACGCGCAAGGCCAGCACCTGAACGCCCTGCCACTCACTCCCTGGGGCCAGGAGAAATTCAAGGGCAACCATCCGATCGGCGGCGAATATACGGCGCTCAACTCCAACGACCCAAATTCCGAGTGCCTTCCCCCCGGCGTGCCGAACATCTACACCCACGCCTATCCGTTGGAAATCCTTCAGGTTCAGGGCCGCGCGATCATGTATTTTGAATACGGCCACTTCGTGCGCCAGATTTTCACCGACGGCAGGGATCATCCGAAAGATGCCAACCCCACGTGGATGGGCGACTCCACCGGCAAATGGGAGGGAGACACGCTGGTGGTCGATTCCACCGGCTTCAACGACAAGACCTGGCTGGATGTTGCCGGGCATCCGCATTCCGAAGCATTGCACATCGTGGAGCGCATGCGCCGCGCGGACCACGACACGCTGATGATCGACATCACCCTCGAGGACCCGCAGGCCTACACGTCCGTCTTGAAGACCCAGCGAAAATATATCTTGAAGCCCGGCTGGAACATCATGGAGTACATCTGCGAAGACACCCGCGTGAAGTTCGATGATTTCGAAAAGAAAGTAGGCGCCAAAGGGACCAAGACCGCCGAGGCCACGGTAGAATCGGGATCCGCCCAATCCATCGTGGGCGATTGGAAGGGCACCATCACCCTGGCGGATGGCCGTTCGTTGCCCGCCGCATTTTCCTTTTCGGAGTCTTCCAACGGCTTGCTCACGGTGGCTGACCCCTCTGTATCGATGAACCTTCAGTTTCGAAACGTAGCGGTAGCGGCCGGTGGAATCGTCACAGGCCTTACGTCCGATCAAGTGAATTTTCTGGGGAAACTTTCGCAGGATGGCAAACAAATGACCGGAGATATTATCCTGCCAAGCGGAACCGGCCACAAAATATCGATGAGTAAGCCTTGAAAAGGTCTTCGGGAAGACGTGCTAATGGCCCGCGCATGAAGCATGATAGTGCGAAAATCCGCACTCTTAACAAAAAGTCGAGAGATGCAGCACCCGCAAAAATCATCTATAATCGTGTTAGTGAATCCCTGAATCCCGCTCATCTCGACTTGGTTCGGGGCGAAAATCTGAGTGAAGACGCTCGCCGGAGATTTTTCAATGACGGACAACATCGGGAAAGAAAAAAAGCAAGCTCACGAGCTGATTGAACGTCTCCCGCAGACGCAGCTTTCCGCGGTGGTCGGTCTGCTAGAAGCCATGCTCGATCCTGCCGCCCTCGCCAACGCGCCCGTGGAGGAAGAAGAGATCACGCCCGAAATGGCCGCGGCACTGGACCGCGCCCGCGAGTCGCTTGCCCGAGGGGAAGGCATCCCACACGAAGAGATCCTGCGCGAGTTCGGCCTGAGTAAATGACGGAACCGCCCGCCCCGCAACGCGTGGGGGTCCTCTGGTCACCGGAAGCCCGCGCCGATCTTCGCGCCATCGATCGCGATCAGGCCCTGCAGATTCTCTACTGCGTGAGTCGCTATCTTACCAATCGTATCGGGGATGTGAAAAAGCTGAAGCCCCCGCTAACTGGCTTCCGTCTCCGCTGCGGCGACTATCGCGTGTTCTTCGATCGCAAGGACAACAACATCGGAATTACCGCCGTCCGCCATCGCAAAGACGCTTACCGCTGATGACCATTAAATTCGACAGACTGCAATGCCTGGCCCACACGCCGCAACTAACCAACGTCACTTTGCGCCATTTGCACCTTCTTTCAGCATGTCTATGGAGAGGTCCTGTTTTAGGCGATAAAGATACGAGCTATACATTTCGAAGTTGTCCTTGAATTTGATCCTCTTCCGGACGTAAACCTTCCCAGCCGCGACTATCTTGACTTCAACGAATTTCGGAACGGTGTGGCACCGGTCTTCCCCGAGGAATGATGAACTCTGCGTTGAGAAGGGCACTTCGACCGTGAATTTCCCTGCCGATATAACGCCGTTTTTCGAGGCGTCCCCTCTTCCTGTTTCCACGACAACGCTCGCCTCCGGGCCCGTCGCAGTGGATGGTAAGTTTTCGACCTTTCCACGGACAGTAACGGTTCCCGTCGGGCACTTGGCCGCGACCGTGACGTTGAATATTAAAACAGCACCCAGGACTAGTTTGAATAGCTTAGATCTTGTCGTTGTTCCCACGGAACTGCGCATAAAAACAATCGTTCCCAACTTGGGCCGCCCTCTTGTCATATGGATGTCGCAACCCAGGTGGCCGACACTTGCCCCTACTTCAATCCTGCCTGCGCCAGCATTTCCAGAAACTGCCTTCGTGTTCGCATGTCGATGGACTGGGCGACCAGTTTTCCGGTGCGATCGTAGACGAAAGTTTTGGGGATTCCCTCGATCTGGAAGAGTTCGTTCACCTTTCGCCCCGGGTCGAGCAGGATGGGATAGGTGACCTTCTGCTGCGCGATAAAAGGTTTCACTTTGCCTGTGTCTTCGTCGGAGATGGCCAGGATCACGAGACCCTGATCCTTGAATTGCTGATAGAGCGTTTCGAGGTCGGGCATTTCCTTGCGGCAGGGCGGGCACCAGGTGGCCCAGAAGTTCAACACCACGACCTTGCCGCGTTGTTCCTTCAACGTCCAAATTTTTCCGCTCAGTTCCGTCAAAGTGAAGTCAGCCTGCTCGCGGCGCTCGTTGTCCGCCTCAATCTTGGAAACGGCGGCGGCGAATTGCGGGTCGTCGACCGCCGCTTGCACGTGTTCGTAGCGCACGAGTTCCGCCAGTTCGACGTAGGGCCGGGGAGGCTGGCCCTTCTCCGCCGGAGTCGGCTGTTCGCGCAGCGCGGCGGCGAGCGTCGTTGCTACCTCCTGCAACATTTCGTGGCCGAAGTCGCCCTCGGTGGAGAGCATTGCCAGGCTGTTCGCCAGACGCAGCTTATTCGGCGTCACGGGCAGCTGGCGAATTTCAGTCGCCAGCTTTTTTGTCGCAGGCCCCCTCACGTCATCCGGCAACGAGCGAAGACTGCCGATCCGCTCCGCGATGGGTTTTTCCCGGTCGCTCCAGATGACTTTTTGCTCCTGCGCTTGCAAGAACGCGGGACGGGATAGGAAAAATCCCGCTGCGGAAAGACAGAAGCCGACAGCGAGGGCAGCCGCAGCGGTCGCTCTGAGACTTCCATAGGGTCGAATCACTTCCGTGGATGCTCCGCTCAACAACACAAGATGGTTTTAGTAGCGCAGGCTTCAGCCTGTGGGGTTTGAGGCTGCAAGGACTAAACCCCGCAGGCTGAAGCCCGCGCTACTGAGAAATCCCTGCTACGTAATATTCGTCTGCGCGCTCAACGCGATTTTCCAGCCGTCCCCGCGATTCAGAAACACGCGCAGATTCCAGCTGGTCGGTTTCGCGGAGGGATTGCGGCCCTGAAACGTCTGCATGATCACCACGTTGCCAAACTCAAACATGCGCATGGACTGTACCGCGGAACCTCCGGAGCCGCCGTTCTCTCCGTAAAGTTTGCGTTGCTCTGCGATTTCCTCGATATGCTGCAATTTGGGCATGTCACTGCGTGGGGTGATGGTTTCGTGATTCTCGTCGGCGTGGGCGGCCCAATCTTCCGCGTTCGGATGCCATTCATCGTTCTTCAATCGGAACCAGGTGGCCAGGGCCCCTTCTTCCACGGCATTTTCAGGTTTGTAGGGCAGCGTCTTGCATGGATTTTCGCACATCTTATCCGCTTCGGTGGGAGGGCCGGGCGGCGCCATGTAGTCCGGCCTTTCCGCGGGAATGGGAATGTTCAGATAGACGAACGCCTGCCAGCCAGCAGGATTCTTTACCCACAGGTGTGCAAAGCGCTGGTTGTGATGAATCCCGAGCTGCCGCTCGACCTGGCCGAGAAAATCCACAGTCCGCACGTCGAGCGCGCCTTCATTGTCAGCGGCGAACTGGGCCAGATCTTCGAGGACCTGAGCCTTGGTGTGGATCTTACCGTTGGCCTCGACCCACTGGAAGCGTTCATCCAGCAGGGCGCCGACTGCCTTAGCGTCGCCCTTGGCGAGGGCCTCGGACAAACTTTTGTCCGCCTGGCGGAATGTGCCGGTGTCGTCGGCAGCGGCCAGCGGGCGGCTGGAGAGTGCAAACAAACCCGCGCCGAACAACAGGCCGGCGGCGAGCGCGCGCGCAAAGTAGCGTCTCATTTGATTCGTCTCCTTGATGCTGGAATGGGTTCCGTCAGCTTTTGGCTCCGCGACACGGCGCCATTTTATGCAGCGAGCCCAGCCTTGGCTTTTTCCGGTGACGGAGGCCCTTGGCCGGATCATACCACTCCAGCAGGCTAACATGGAGCGGGGTCAAGGGCCCTGCCGGGCGCACGGGGTTGCTTTCCTTTCCCGTCCCCGGCCTTTGACCTCCTGGTCAATACGGGCTATTGCACATATAGTTATTATATTCAACGAATCCTGGTCCAAGGTACCGCTAAAGTCCCGGCGCGCCGCTTGATAGAGTTGGGCGAGCAATATCGCCATCGGCCGGCTTCCGGCCTGAATCGATTGGAGAAGCATCGTGCGAAAAACCCTTTCCGCATTCCCTGTAGTGTTGTCTGCGCTATGTGTGATTTGCCTGTTCAGCTTGCCGGCCCACGGGCAAGGCAAAGACGAAGACAGAGGCAGAGACAACGAGAAGGGCGAAACGGCCGCCCCTCTCAATGGCATCGTGCAGGACTGGAGCCGCCGCCATGTGGTCTATCCCCGCTTCGGCCCGCTGCAGTCTCTGATCGCCGTGCAGAACGATCCGCGAGCCATCCTCAGCTGGCAGGAGCAGTCACGCAAGGATTGGCGCCGCGTAATCGGCCGGCGACATCCCCACAGCCCAACATCCACCATGCACCGTGACTGGAGCATCAGCCTGGGAGGTGGGACGGTGGCGCCGGGCATGTTCCCTGCAAAATTTGGTTTGGATCCTACTGCGGCGCCGACCTGCGCCGATTATGTCGTGTTTCCCGTGAATTTTGCCGGCAGCGCAACTCAACCGAACATTGTGGCCTTCGATAATCTTTATAGTGGCGGAACGTCGGGCTCACCTACAGGTTTGTGTGGCTCTCGCACGGTAGTAGCAGGAGATGATCGCTCATCGGCTACGACGCTATGGTCTTACAATGTCACAGCGGCAGGTGGCCAGGTGCCCACGTCTCCTTCTATTTCCCCCGATGGGACCAAAGTCGCTTTCGTCGAATCAAAGGTGGGCACCACGGCTCATTTTCATGTCTTGGCCTATAAGAATGGGGACGGAGTAGACTTAACCACTCCCAATGCGCAGAACGTCCTAAAACCCGTACAGCTCACTAGCGGCTTTGCCACACTAGCTCCGGCTGCGGGCAGCGGAACCGTAACGGATTTGGCTTTGGTGCCTTCGTCGGGGACAGCCAGCGATACCCTTTCTTCGCCTTTCGTTGAATACAACAATGATGTGGCCTACGTCGGCAACGACAGCGGCACGCTGTTCCGCATCAAGAATGTTTTTTGCACAATCGGCTGCACGGTTGGGGTGACGGCGGCCCCGAGCCTAGACCTCTCCTGGCCAACAGGCGTTGATACAGGTATGCTCAGCGTTTGTACGGGGGCGCTGACCGGCCCAGTTTCGGGTCCTGGCGGGAATATTTATGTGGGATGCTCGGACGGGAAAGTTTATGAGGTCGCTCCTTCGGGAACCATACTCGGGTCCGTGATTGTAGGAAATGGTTTAACCGATGGAGGAGTCGTTGATCCGCCGATGGTGGACGTAGTGAACGGATTCATTTATGCCGTGGCTGGTAATTCCACCGGAGGAACTTCTGTCCTGGTCCAGACCAATACAAACTTTACGTCTACTGTCACGACGCCATTGGGTAAAGGGGGGCTATTTAATCTTCACTCCCCAGTATTCAACGAGGACTATTTTTCTTGTACCCCTCAAGTAGTTGGTACATGTACCTGGATGATTTATGCGTTAGCGCTGGACGCCCCCGGCACCCACTCGGCACTTTGGGGAGTAGGCTTCAACGGCACCCACGCTATGAACGCCGCCCCTTTACCCGTAGACGCGTTTGGTATCGGGCCGTTTGAGTTTTCCCCT
>DATHPN010000064.1:0-2952 GCA_035483715.1 Candidatus Acidiferrum sp. | reverse complement strand
AAGTTGTGTGGCTTTAACAGTGCTCATAAGTTTCGGGCGCCGCGCAAAGCGGCAGCAAACTCCCTGTAAAGATTAATTTCAATTCGCTGATTCCAGACGGCAGCCCGAAGGAGCGACGCGTGGAACGACACGAGGCACGCTGGGATGAGAAGCGCTCCCAACGCGAAATACCAGTATAGACGGGGCGTTGCGCGACGGTCAATCCGGCCACGGAGGGGAAGATTGCTCTTATTGTTTAGTCTCGCCGGAGCGCTGTTTGGCGGCTTCCGCCATGATTTTTTCGATTTCGTCGGCGGTGCGGGGGAGCTTGCTGCTTAGCAGTTCGTAGCCGGTTTCGGTGATCAGCACGTCGTCTTCAATGCGAACGCCCAGGTTTTCCTCGGGGATATAAATGCCGGGTTCCATGGTGACCACCTGCCCGGGCTTCAGCGGATTGCACGAATCGCCGGGGTCGTGGACGTCCAATCCGATGTTGTGGCCGAGACCGTGGATGAAATACTGCCCGAGAGGCTTGCCATTCTTATCTTTTCCATGCGAATTGATGTAATCGTAGGAAATCTTGAAGAGGCTCTGCCTGCCCTTGCGGCACATATCCGCGCCGGGTTTCAGCGCGGCCATCGCGGCGTTCTGCGCGCCAAGGACGATGTCATAAATCTCGCGCTGCCTCGGGGTGAACTTTCCGTTCGCGGGAACGGTGCGCGTGATGTCCGCGGCGTATCCCGAATATTGCGCGCCCACATCCATCACCACGATGTCGCCGTCCTCAATCTTGCGGCCCAGTCTGTCGTAGTGCAGCGCCGTGGAGTTGGGCCCTGCGCCGACGATCGGTGCGTAGGCTTCCGCTTCCGAGCCGCCCATCGCGTGCACCTCCACCATCTTCGCGGCCACCTGATATTCCCAAAGCCCCGGGCGCATCATTTTGAAGGCCGCAAAGTGCGCATCGAGTGAGAGATCAATGGCCTGGCGGAGAAATGCAATCTCTGTAGGGGATTTGATCAGCCGCAAATCGATGATGTTGCTGCGAATGTCCCTCAGGTTTACCTGGGGAGCGGCCAGTTTCAGCCAGTCAACCGTCTCTTTTTCGTGGGGATAGCCGCCCAGCTCTTTTTCGTAGGGAAGCATGGTGTAGAACGCCGGGTAGAACCTGGCGAGCCTTTCAATCGTCGCGCGCATTTCCGAATACGGCCGGATATCGGCGAAGCCGGTGCGCGCCTGTATGCCGGGATCGCTCGGCGACATGCGCACGCCATTCCACTTTTCCTTGGCTGGATTCTTTGCGGGAAGGAAGAAAATTTCGCGCGGCCCCTGGAAATCGTCTTTTTTGGCTTTGCTGTCCGCGGGCGGCAGGAGAATCAGCCCGGCTTCCTCTTCGTTGTGGCCAGTGAGGTAATAAAAATTCTCCTCCTGGGCGAAGATGTACGACTGCGAATCCTCTTCGCGTCCGGAGAGGCCGGTAAGGATGATCGGCGCGTCAGCGGTGGCCGCCAGCTTGGCGCGGCGTTGAGCGTAAGAGGAGTTGGGCTCGCGTTCGCGGCGCTGCTGCGCGGCCCCAATGGCCGCATAGGGCAGGGAAGCCAGCGCCAGCAGGATCATCGCGCCGCAACTGGACCTCATAAACAGCCCGCGGGAACGCACACGCGTATTCAACAGACCACTCATCCGGTCACCTCGGACCCCCAGGGGCAAGAGGGTAAGCCCAAGATTGTAGCGGAACAAAGGAGAGGGAAGCAAAGAGGTCACGGTGCAACCAGGCATAGCAATAACGATGCAAGTGCGTAATGAAATGTAGAGGCTTCGTCAGACTTTTGCGGCAGGCTATTCGCCGACTTTTTTGATGACGTGGGTCGGGATTGGGCCGGCGTCGCGGCGAGCCGGGGGGAGTTTTGGCGTGGTTTTCTTTGGTTTCTTTACTTCGCGCTTGCCTCTGTCTTTATTTCCCATGGTGAATAGATTGCCACAGGTTGGTTGGTGTTGCTAGGGAAATGAGGGAGGCAAGATGTGCCGCACCTCCGGCGCTGAGAGATCGCGATGGGTGCCTTCCCAGTGCTCACGCACTGGGCTAATGTCTGCCGCGCCTCCGGCGCTTCGGTGGCGTGCTGGCATCTCGCGCGGAGAACCCAGGAGCGGGCCGGGCGAGCCCGGCCCCTACAGTTAGGATTGACGGAAGGGAAAAGCAGACCCACCCCATCCAAAAAGCGCATGGGGAACGCACTCGTTGGAATATCAGCAGGAAATTCGCAAAGGTGACAGGATGCTTGGGCGATTGTTAGACTGGAAGCTCCAGCCCCACTACATTTGTTCATTGGAGGAGAGATGAAGAGGTCGCTATTCAGCGCCGTCGGACCTGTCTTGGTGTTGTTATTGGGACTCATCCTGACGTCACCTGGGGCCGCGTTGGCCCAGGATCATGTGGTCTCGCCGGGAGAGATTCAGAAGGATGCCGCGGGTGCATCGTCTGCTCGCCAGCAGCATGTGCAGCAGCTCGACGGGTTTCTGTCGTCAAAGGAGGCCCAGCAAGCGTTGAAATCGGCGCACATGGATCCGCAGGAAGTGAAAAACGCGGTGGGGCAACTGGATGACGATGACCTGGCCCGGCTTTCGGCGCGGGCAGAGAACGCTCAGCGCGAATTTGCGGCGGGAAGCCTCTCCGATCGCGACCTCCTGATCATCCTGGTATGCGTCGCGGCGTTGATCCTGATTATCGTGGCCGTTCACTAGAATGAAACTTCGTCGCATCCTCGGGCTGGCGCTGTTCTCGATGGTAAGCGTAGGACTTGCGCTTGCCACCGAGACGCCCAGCCTGTGGATCGACGTGCCTTTCGTGGTGCAGGTGAGGAACGGGTGCGGTTCGGCCACGATCGCGATGGTGATGAAGTATTGGGAGGAAAAAACAGGCCACGGCTCGACGGACTCCACGGATGCCGGGAAAATTCAGGCGGCGCTCTATTCGCC
>DATHPN010000063.1:0-57359 GCA_035483715.1 Candidatus Acidiferrum sp. | reverse complement strand
CCAGCCGGTTCGGATAGGCGAAGTCGTCGCTGCTGAGCGTGTTCGCGGGGTCGCTGCCTGTACCCCACGTCGGCGTGAATGGCACACCGTCGCTGGCAGTGAAGATCGCACCCAACTCCCACCCGTCCAACGGCCAGCGTGCAAACCCTGAAAGCGATTTTGGCGAAGGGACATCCCACGTTCCATTTAGAACGAGCGTGCGCCCCACGTTAAAATCAGAAAGACCCCGAGACAGCCTCACGTCGAACCAGTTCAGGCTGGAGATCGAGTTCCCGAAGGCGTCGCCTGCTACGGTCGCTGAACTTGTGTCCATGCTCTTGGCCCACGTGAAGACGCCCTGCACCTGAAAACCATGGCTCATGCGCTTGGAGACCTGTGTTTCGAGGGCGTTGTAATAAGAGCTGCCCTGATAAAACATTCCGCGAATGGAGCCGAAATTTGGGTTGATCGTACTCGGAGGAGCGCAAAGCAACGGGTTGTCAGGTGGAGCGTTGGGATCCGTCGCGTTACATTGCGGGCTGAATACGTTGCCCTGGATGTCAACATGAGGCCAGAGATATCCGGCAGAGGTTTTCGTGGGAATGACCAAATCAGATTCGTCCACACGGAAGGGCATGTGCACGCCGCGTGAGCCCACGTAGGCGACCATCACTGCCAGTTCCGGACTCAGCTGGTATTGCACATTGAGATTCCACTGGCCGACGTAATTGCGATGGGGATGGGACTCAATGTAGGTGGAGCGCAGGCTATTTGCCGGGGGATTCGCCGGTATCCCTGCGGGAAATGATCCCGCGGCGGGACTGCCGATAACCGTGTATTGGAAGAAAGGAATGGCCTGGGTTTCCATGAGAGTGAACTGGTAAGGAAGCGGCAGAACATCGAATATGCCCGCGCCACCGCGGACAGCCATTTTTCCGTTGTGCAGGGCATCCCACGCGAATCCGATGCGCGGCTCGAAATTCCGGAGCGTGGGGTTGTAGAACAAACTTCCGGCACCCGAGCAGCTTCCCGTAACTACAACTCCGCAGACTGGCTGGGGGTCGGTAATATTCCTGAGGTTCACCAGCTTGCCGTTGACTTCGGTAGGAACGGTGGTCATTTCATATCGGAGTCCCAGGTTCATTGTCAAAGAGGGACGCGCACGCCAGTCGTCCTGTAAGTAAGCGCCAAACAAGGTCTGGCGAAAATCGCGAGGCGTGAGCGAACTGGCAATTCCGCCCTGGAATTTCTTGGGAGTGTTGGTCAGAAATGATTGCAAATCCGCGAAGTTCCAAATTCCATTTGGATCGGTAAGCGCCGTCGCCTGCAACAGCATGCGCTCGACCGCAACGCCGAACTTGAAGGCGTGCGTGCCCTTGGTGATGAAGGCGTCGTCATAGGCCTGGAAGGAATTCCAATTGTAGAAGTAGGTCGGAAGCCCCCCGATCCCACCGGGCATGTCCGTAACATTGCCGATATGCACAAAGGCCGCATCGCGTCCCGGAAACGCTCCGAGTGAGGAGTCGGCTGCCGCGGGATTCAAGGCCTTCAGACTTTGATTGTCGTTGACCACTTCGCGGTTATATCCGAAACGGGCGGCGTTCACGAACTGCGGGCTAAAGTTATGCGTTTCTTCCACGGCCAATATCTGTCTTGACGTCAAGCTGCCCAGATCGACGTTATCGTAACTGTCTGGTGAGCTATAAGGGGTGCGGTCGAACAGATATGTTCCGAACACGCTGTCTTTGTCGGAAAATTTGTGGTCCATGCGCGCGGTAACGAAGTCTTCGTTGACAACTTGCTGCCCGGAAAAAACAAATGTGCAGGCGTCCTGGCCGCAGGATGGGGTAACGGGGTAAAGCGCGAGGTAATTCTTTGCCGCAGTGCTCACGGGGACCGTACACTGCCCCGGCGTTGACGACGCGGTGCAGCCAGGCGGGGGCGTACTCCCTGAAAACTGCAGGATCCCGGCGCGGGCCTCCGGCGAGGGAACCGTATCGACGTTCGGAATGCCCTTCGATTGCCGAATCCCCTCGTAGTCCGCAAAGAAGAACGTCTTGTCCTTGCGAATCGGGCCGCCCAGCGCTCCGCCTAATTGATTCCGCTTGAACGGTGAGCGTTGCCCCGCTTCAAAAAAATTGGACGCATCCAGAACGTCATTGCGAAGGAACTCGTACGCGCTTCCGTGCCAGGCATTAGTGCCCGAGCGCGTCGTCGCATTGACGACTCCTCCGGAAGTTTTGCCGTATTCCGCCGAGTAATTGCTCGTCAGGACGGAGAACTCCTGAATGGCGTCCACCCCCAAGTTTCCGCCGAGAACGCTGCCCGGAGCGCCATTGGCGTAGTCGTTGAGACTCACGCCATCCAAGCGATAATTATTCTGCTGCGGCCGCGCGCCGGAAATGGTCAACTGCTGCCCGAAACCGCGATTGCCTCTGTCGGCGCCGGTCGAAAAGGAAGGCTGTGTCTGAATTGCATCCACACCCGGCTGCAGGGCGGCGAGGTCCGTCCAGCTACGGCCGTTTAAAGGCAGCTCACGAACCGTGGTCGCGCTGACCTGGCCGCTGATGGCTGATGAGGCAAGCTCCACGATGGGAGCTTCCGAGGTAACCACAACCTTCTGGCTGACTTGCCCGACACGCAAAGTCACATTCAGCACCTGCTGGGCTCCCACGGTTAGAGTGACGCCGCCGGATACCTGGGTTTCAAATCCGGGGGCGGAAAAGGTAATTTCATAAGCGCCTGGCAAAAGATTTGGCAGGCTATAAAACCCGGCGCTATCAGCAGCCAGTTCGCGAACGGTGCTGGTCGCCACATTCTTGGCCGATACTTGCGCCATGGGGATCGCCGATCCGGAAGCGTCTTTGACCGTGCCCGAAAGCGTCGCCCCCACTACCTGTGCATACGCGCGGCCGCCAAAGGAGATTATCAACAGGATCAAGAAAGCAAATTGTAGAACGGCATCGCAAATTCTTCGGAACAATCCAAACGGCATGACGTAATCCCTCCGATCATTGAGCCCGCAAAAAGCTCACCCGAATGAACCCTGCGGACTTGGATTATCAATGGTGCAACTGATTGAGTGTCATCTAACACTCACGGCGAATACGTGTCAAGACCTCAGTTCGCTCACCCACAAGAAAACGGGAGGGCATCCGACTCGCGGCGCATGAGGGGTAGCTTTGAAGGTGAGGGCAGCCAATGCCGGGGACGACGCTTGCAATCGGCTGGCTGCCCCAACGAGAGGAAACTATTTTATTTAATTCCCGGAAAAGCTTTTGGCAATGCTCGCCGCGATCGGCACCTCGAACTTCTCATGCTGGTACGCCTTCACCATGAGCAGGATCCAGAGGATGAACGCAACCAGGCTGATGAGGCTGTACAGCGCCCAACCAAACCCGAAGGCGCCGAATCCACCCATCATCATGAACCCTGCACCAAAGATAATCCCGATGACGATGTTAAGGATGTGGAGCCCCCCGAACACCACGATCGATTGCGCCGCGTGAAAACGCACGAAGGGCCGCTTGTCGATCAGGAAGAAAATGATGCCCGTGACCCAGCCAACCAGATAGCACAAGAATGCGGCTACATTTTCAGCCATCCCCGGTTGCGCACTCTGCGCAGGTTGCGCCACTGCTGCGCCTCCGGATTGTGCCGCGCCGCATTTTGGGCAGAATGCCGCGCCCGCCGCCACTTCAGTGCCACACTTGCTGCAAAAGGCCATTGTGTTTCTCCCCTCCGGAAGTTGTTAAGGAAAGACCCCCGCTCATGGCGCGAAGGCTATCACCGCTTTCACCCCGGCACAAGCGCCGCTGTGTAAATCGCCATATAAATACGAGGCGGGTAAGATTGCCGAAGGAATGCGCGTCGTTGTAAACTACGCTTGATCCAAGGCGATTCCCCTTGCCGGTGGAGGCTGCGAATAATAGCATTGCTTTGAATGGCGCCAGCAAAAACTGATGGAGACGATTCTTAATCTTATCTGGCTCGCAGTCACCGTGGCCACCGTTTGGCTGTGGCGATTCCGCTGGAGCGTGGCGCGACGAAATCCACTGCACAGCACGCGGATGGAAGCGGTTGCGATGGTCTGTGTCCTGGCCCTTCTGTTCCCGGTCATTTCCCTCACTGACGACCTGCACCCTGAAACCGCAGTCGTGGACGCGGCCTCAGGCAAGCGGAATGCCTCCCTGATCGCGGCCAGCGCTTCCCATGTGCGGTCCGCAACGGTAAGCCCCAGAACGCACTTTACGGTAGGGATGATCTCAAGGCCCCTCCGAGCGCTCCATCTGGCCCTCTCTGAATTTGTTTCACCTGTTAAGTCGCACAAAAGAGACCATTTAGCAAGCAATAACCCCGGGCGTTCTCCTCCTTCTCTGTCGTAATCCAAGCGGCTACTTACGTTGCCCTGCCTCGGTTAAGTATCAACTGACAGGGCCTCACTTCCCATTTTCTCTTCTGGCGGATGGGTTCAGAAGCCGCGAATTCGAACATGCGGCTTTTGACCTTTCGAATGCGCCGGGTTCAGAAAACTTGGCTTACACGAGCCTGAATAGAGAGGTAGAAATGAAAAAAATCTCATCCATTTTGATCCTGGAGGCTGTGCTTCTTGTCGCCATGGGGTGTGGCCAGGAAAACGCCAATCCGAAAGCAGAGGCGCCCCCGCCTGCACAAGTGGAGCGTGAACAGGACGGAGGAATCGTCCAGGTCGATCATCCAGAACAGATTCCGCTGGCCACCGCGACGGCGCGCAATTCCAGGCCGGAATTAGTTGTCACCGGGGTTGTAACTCCCGACGTTTCCCGCAACGTGCCAGTCGTCACACTGGCCTCGGGCCGCATCGTGGAGATTCGCGCTCGCCTGGGCGATGCGGTTAAAAAGGACGACGTGTTGCTGAAAATTCGCAGCAATGACGTTTCCGGAGGGTATTCGGATTACCGCAAAGCCGTCGCCGACGATCAACTCGCGCGCACGCAATTCGAACGCGCCAAGGACCTCTATGCCCACGACGCCATCTCATTGAACGACCTTCAGTTAGCCCAGGATGCCGCAGAAAAGGCGACGGTGGATGTGGAGACCGCGGCCGAGCACCTGCGACTATTGGGCAGCGATCCAAACGTGCCCAACAGCATTGTGGAAATACGCGCCCCTATTTCTGGAGTAATTACTGACCAACAAGTAACTGACGCCGCATCCGTGCAGCCCTTCGGGCCCAACCCATTCACCATTTCGGATCTGTCCTTCGTCTGGATTGTCTGCGACGTGCACGAAGATCAGCTGGCCAGTGTGCGCCTGGGCGACGCCGCCGATATCCGCTTGAACGCCTATCCCGGGCAGCTTTTCAAAGGCACGGTCAGCAACATCGGCGCCATCCTCGACCCGAATCTGCGGACGGCCAAGATGCGCATCGAAGTGCGCAATCCGGGGATCATGCGCCTGGGCATGTTCGTGACGGCCACGTTCCGCGGGCAGAAGCAAGTCACGCGCACGGTCATTCCGTCCACGGCGATCCTGCATCTGCACGATGCCGACTGGGTCTTCGCGATCACGCCGGACAAAAAGTTTCAGCGCCTGGGAATTGTCGCCGGCAATTCGCTGCCGGGAGATTTGCAAGAGGTTGTCTCCGGCCTGCTACCGGGGGCGCAAGTAGTCCGGAATGCGCTCACGTTGCAGAACATGGTGGACCAGTAAAATGATCCGCAAAATTGTCGATTTCGCTCTCGAGAACCGCTTCATGGTACTGGCCGCCGCGGTCGTGCTTTTTGGCTGGGGCGTCATCTCATTTCATCAGCTTCCCATCGAGGCGTATCCCGACGTGGCCGACAATTATGTGGAAATCATCACGCAGTGGCCGGGAATCTCGGCGGAACAAATCGAACAGCAGGTCACCATTCCATTGGAAATCGCAATGAACGGCATTCCTCAAGTGGCTCATTTGCGCTCCTTTTCGTTGTTCGGGCTCTCGGACCTGAAGCTGATTTTCGACGATGAAGAGGAGAACGCCTGGAACCGTGAGCGGGTTCTCGAGCGGCTTTCGCAGGTTCCCTTGCCGCCCGGAGTCTCGCCTCAAATGGGAACGGATTGGAGCCCGGTCGGCCAGATCTACTTTTTCACTTTAAGAAGCACCAATCCGCAGTATGACGTGATGGATTTGAAATCGATCGAAGATTGGATTGTAGAGAAAAATTTCAAATCGGTCCCCGATGTTGTGGATGTGGCCAGCTTCGGCGGCCCAACGCGCGAGTATCAGGTTCGACTGGATCCCACCAAATTAATTTCCTACGGCCTCAGCATCGCCCAGGTGGAGCAACAGCTCGCCAATAACAATATAAATGCGGGCGGCAGTTTCATCGAAGCGGGGCAGCAGCAAATCAATATCCGGGAAGTCGGGCTGGTAAAAAGCGTGCGCGATATCGAAAACACGGTGCTCACAGCCAAGAATGGCACCGCGCTGCGGGTCAGCGATATTGCCGTCGTGGCCCAGGGGCCGAAGATACGCCTCGGCCAGTTCGCGCGCGCGATCCATCGCCAAGATGGGAAAATCATCGACAACGACGACGTGGTCTCGGGCATTGTGCTGTTGCGCAAGGGCGCGGATGCGGATGGCGCGCTCGCGGGCATCCATGCCAAGGTAGCCGAGTTGAACGATCGCATTTTGCCGCCCGGCGTGAAAATCGTTCCGTTCATCGACCGCAGCGATCTGGTGCACTTCACGACGAATACGGTCCTGCACAACCTCACCGAAGGAATCGTTCTGGTGGTAATCGTTCTCTTTCTATTTGTCGGGAATGTGCGCGCCGCCATCATTGTGGCGCTTACCATTCCATTTGCTCTTCTGTTTGCCGCAACTTGCCTCAATCTGAAGGGGATTCCCGCAAACTTGTTGTCTCTCGGCGCGTTGGATTTCGGGATGGTCGTCGATGGCGCTGTGGTAATGGTTGAAAATATCGTGCGGCATATGACCCATCCGAAAAATTCTTCAAGAAATACGATGGACGTTATCCGCGAAGCCGCGCATGAAGTACAGAGGCCCGTCTTTTACGCCATCGCCATCATCATCACCGCTTATCTGCCCATCTTTACGCTGCAACGAGTCGAGGGAAGGCTTTTCAGGCCGATGGCCTGGACAGTGGCATTTGCCCTGCTCGGAGCGCTGATTTTTTCCATGATCATCGCCCCAGTGCTTTCGACGTTGCTGTTTTGCAATGGCGTCAAGGAATGGCGCAACCCGGCGATGGCCTTCTTGATCGACCGCTACCGCCAGGCCGTGCGGTATGCGATTGAGCACCGCGCATTAACCGTGGGAGTGGGCGTGGCCGGATTATGCCTGGCGGTTTTTCTCATCTTCAGCGGCGTAATTGGATCCGAGTTTTTGCCCCACCTGGACGAAGGCGCGATCTGGGTGCGCGGAACGCTGGCGTCCAGCGTCGGGCCGGGCGAATCGCTGCGGATCGCCAACCAGGCTCGCGCGCTGCTGTGCTCCTTTCCCGAGGTCCCGGAGTGTACCAGCCAAGTCGGACGCCCGGATGACGGAACCGATGCGACCGGGTTTTTCAATACGGAATACTTCGTCGGCCTGAAACCCAAGGAAGAGTGGCGCCCCGTCTTTCGCCAGGATAAGGACAGATTGATCGCCGCCATGAATCGTGAATTGGAAAAAATTCCCGGAGTAACTTGGGGTTTTTCTCAACCCATCGAAGACAACATGGAGGAAGCGGTCAGCGGCGTGAAGGGCGAACTTGCCACCAAGATCTATGGCGACGACCTGAAGGTTCTCGAGGAAAAAGCGGATCAGATCGTCAGCGCCATGCAGAAGGTCAGGGGAATCCAGGACCTGGGAGTCTTCCGCGTCCTGGGCCAGCCCAACATCAACTTCGAGGTGAACCGCGAGCAGGCCGCGCGCTATCAGATAAACGTCGCGGACGTTCAGGACGCCATCCAGACGGCAGTGGGAGGATCCGCTCTCACGCAGGTATTGCAAGGCGAACAGCGCTACGACCTGGTCCTGCGTTACCTGCCGCAATACCGCACGACCAGGGAAGCCCTGGAAGACATTCGCCTGCTGTCGCCGTCGGGCGAAAGAGTCTCGCTCGCCGAGCTCTGCAGCATCAAGGAACAAGACGGCGGCTCGGAAATTTACCGCGAGGAAAACCAGCGGTACGTGGCCATCAAATACAGCGTGCGGGGCCGCGATCTTGGCGGCGCGGTCGAGGAAGCCATGCGCAGAGTAAACGCACAAGTACAATTACCACGCGGATATCGCATCGACTGGGAAGGCGAGTATGAAAGCCAGAAGCGCGCCCAAGCCCGGCTGCTCATCATTGTGCCGCTGACCATCCTGGTGATCTTCATGATTATCTACTCCATGTTCCGCTCTCCAAAATGGGCCGCGCTGATTCTCGCCACCGTCGCGATGGCCAGCGCCGGCGGGCTTTTGGCTCTCCTTCTCACCGGAACCCACTTCAGCGTTTCCTCCGGAGTTGGTTTCCTGGCGCTATTCGGTGTCTCGGTTCAAACCGGCGTCATCATGCTCGAATACATCAACCAGCTTCGCGCTGCGGGCGGCTCGATCGAGGAATCCGCGGTCGATGGAGCCGTCCTGAGGCTGCGCCCCATCATGATGACCATGCTGGTGGCCACGCTGGGTTTGTTGCCCGCCGCGCTCTCGCATGCCATCGGATCCGATTCCCAGCGGCCCTTCGCGATCGTCATCGTGGGAGGATTGATGGTCAACCTCGCGATGAGCATTTTTATCTTGCCTACACTCTACGTTTGGCTCGCAAGAGAAGGTGACAAGCTCCCGGAACCGGAGCCGAACTTCGAAGCGTGATGCGTTTTGTGGCGCATGCTTTAGCTTGCGGGGGTTAGTCCTTCCAAGGACCAGACCCCGCAAGCTAAAGCATGCGCCACGTGGGTTCGGTTATACTGTCTGGCGACGCGGAAGTGGCGGAATTGGCAGACGCGCCAGCCTTAGGAGCTGGTGGCCGAAAGGCCGTAGGGGTTCGAGTCCCTTCTTCCGCACTACACTTTTTTTCTGCATGCCGTTTCGAATCTTTATCCTCGCGAAACGCCTGTAGTGAGTTGACGCGGCTGTGGGATTCCCCTATACTTTCCATTCGTCCTATCCCGCTCGCAGTGCTTTCCCGTTTCCTTTTTTCCGGACCGAGAAGCGGCAAAGAGTAGCAGTAGTGCGAACCTCAGGGCGGTTCGTGGCATTTTTCGATCATCTGACCATGCAATCCGAGATCCCGAAGGCCTGACTATGAGTGAAGCAACATGCCGGCGCGAACTGGAACTGGAAATTCCCGCTGAAACTGTGCAGAAAGCAGTCGAGCGCGTGGCCAAGGAATTTGCCCGCGTCGCGCGCGTCCCGGGATTTCGTCCGGGAAAGGCCCCGGTGACGTTGATCCGCCGGCGTTTCGCCGACGACATCAAGAGTGAAGTGCTGCAATCCCTGGTACCCGAACAGATCGAGCGCGCCGTCAGCGAAAACAAGCTGGTCCCGATCACGCGGCCGCAAGTCGATAAGGTCGACTTCGCGGAATCCGGGCCGGTCAAGTTCCGCGCGACGTTCGAGGTCCTGCCCGACTTTGAGCTCGGACAATATAAGGACCTGGAAGTAGAAATCGACGATCTCAAGGTCGAAGACTCGGATGTGGATAAAGCGATTGAAGAGCTTCGCGACCGCGCCGCCAATTTCGTTCCCGTGGAAGGCCGGCCCATCGCCGACGGCGATTACGCGCAACTCAAGCTGAAGGGTATCCCGGCGGGCGGCGGCGAACCGCTCGATGCGGAAAGCGTCCAGTGCCACGTGGGCGGCGAAGAAACCATGGCGCCGTTCAACGAAAATCTTCGCGGTGCGAACACCGGCGATCACAAGAAGTTTGACGTGACTTATCCCTCCGACTATCCCGATCCCAAGCTCCAGGGAAAAACTTATACCTACGCGGTCGAGGTTTTGGGCATCAAAGAAAAGAAGCGGCCCGAGCTGACCGATGAATTCGCGAAAGACGTCAGCGAGGCGCAGACCCTGGAAGAATTGCGCAAGAAGATGCGCGAAAATCTGGAAGCGGCGCGCACCCAGCGCCAACAAGACCAGACGCGCGAGAAGGTGCTCGCGCAAATCGTGAAGGCGCATGAGTTCCCAGTCCCCGAAGCGCTGGTCGAGCACCAGATGGACTCGCGTCTGGAGCGCACGGTGCGCTCGCTGGCCTCGCAGGGCGTCGATCCCCGCGCCGTGAATGTGGATTGGGTGGCGCTGCGCAGCCGGCAGAAGGACCGCTCGATCGAGGATGTGAAGGCCGAGTTGCTGCTGGACCGGATCGCCACCGCGGAACATATCGACGTATCCGATGAGGACCTGGAAAAAGAGATTGGGGAGATTGCGGAGAGGAGTGGCGAATCCGCGACAGCGGTTCGCGCGAACTTGACAAGGCAAGGGGCGCTGGATAGGATGAAATCTAAGATCCGGAGCGAAAAAACTCTGGATTGGCTCTGCAGCAATTCCCGGACCCGGACAATAGCCAAGGAGAACTGAAGTGGTTCCGGCCGGGGTCCCTCGCACAACCTTAAAAATCCAATGAAGCATACAGACGACATGACTCCGCATGCTACCACGCTGATCCCGATGGTGGTCGAACAGACCAACCGCGGAGAACGCGCCTACGATATTTATTCGCGGCTGCTTAAGGACAATATTATTTTCATCGGGACGCCGATTGACGACCACGTCGCCAATCTGGTGACCGCCCAGCTGCTCTTTTTGGAAGCGGAAGATCCCGAAAAGGACATCTCGCTCTACATTAACTCGCCGGGCGGATCGATCACAGCAGGTATGGCAATTTATGACACCATGCAGTTCGTGCGCCCCAGCGTGGTGACCATTTGCGTCGGCCAGGCCGCCTCCATCGCGGCGCTGCTCTTGACCGCCGGAGCGCCCAAAAAACGTTTCTCCCTGCCCAACTCGCGCATCCTGATTCACCAGCCCTGGATGTCGGGATTGTCCGGCCAGGCCACTGATATCGATATCCACGCGAAAGAGATCTTGCGCATGCGCACGGTGATCAATGCCCTGCTGGCGCAACACAGCGGGCATCCGCTCGATACCCTGGAAAAAGACGTTGAGCGCGATTTCATCATGTCCGCCGTGCAGGCCAAGGAGTATGGACTGATCGACGAAATTATTACCAAGCACCGCTAGCGTGTTCCAATCAGTTAGTATTAAGCTAGCGCAGCGGTGTACGGAAGCTGCAAAGGGGCCTAAAATAATCCGCACGGGCAGGATTGCTTCCTGTGGCCGGCGGAGGGCAAAATACCGTTGAGAAAACTCAGCACTGACGAACCGCTGCGCTGTTCCTTCTGCCACAAGACGCAGGAGCAGGTCGAGAAGTTGATCAGCTCGCCCTCGGACTACCCGCGCGCCTATATCTGCAACGAGTGCGTGACCGTCTGCGAACAAATTCTCGAGGAAGAAAAGCGCGAGCAAGCCAATCCCGTCAATAAGCGCCTGCCGCGCCCCCCGGAGATCAAGGCGTTTCTCGACGGCTACGTGATCGGCCAGGACAAAACCAAAAAGAAGCTGGCCGTCGCCGTATACAACCACTACAAGCGAATCTTCCTGAACCGCCAGCCGGGCGACGTGGAATTGACCAAGTCCAATATTCTTCTCATCGGTCCGACCGGAACGGGCAAGACGCTGCTGGCACAGACCCTTTCGCGGATGCTAGACGTTCCCTTCGCCATCGTGGACGCCACCACGCTGACGGAAGCGGGATACGTCGGCGAGGACGTCGAGAACATTATCTTGAAGCTGTTGCAGGCGGCCGACGGCGACGTCACCAAGGCCCAGCAAGGGATCATCTACATCGACGAGATCGACAAGATCTCCAAGAAGGATGAAAACCCGTCTATCACGCGCGATGTCTCGGGCGAGGGCGTGCAGCAAGCCCTGCTGAAGATTCTCGAAGGCACCATCGCCAACGTCCCCCCGCAGGGCGGCAGGAAACATCCGCACCAGGAATTCACGCCTGTGGATACCACCAATATCCTGTTCATCTGCGGCGGCGCCTTCGTGGGCCTGGAGAAAACGATCGAGCGGCGCATCGGGCAGAAATCGCTGGGCTTTCATACCGACGCTCAGCCGACCACCGCGCAGCGCCGCAACATCGAACTCCTCAGCCAGGCTCAGCCTACCGACTTGATCCGCTACGGCCTGATCCCCGAATTCGTGGGCCGCTTGCCTGTCGTCGGCGTCCTGGGCGACCTGGACAAGGCCGCGCTGATGCAAATTCTGACGGAACCGAAAAACGCTCTCATCCGTCAATATCAGAGACTCTTTGAATTTGAGAATGTGCGCCTGCGGTTTTCCGACGACGCCCTCGAAACCGTTGCCGAACTGGCCCTGCAGCGAAAAGTCGGGGCTCGCGGGTTGCGCATGATTCTCGAAGACCTCATGCTCGAGCTGATGTACCACTTGCCTGCCCAGCGCAAACTCCGCGAATTCGTCGTGACCGGCGAAATGGTCCGCAGCCGTGAAATCAACTGGTCGCTGCTCGAGAAAGCGGGCTGATGAAGGAGCCAGAGAAAATTACAGACCCCATGTTTAACCGAGAAAAATCAGAATCCAAACGCGTGCCCATGATGCCGGTGCGCGATCTGGTGATCTTCCCCCAGATGATGAACCCCTTCATCGTGGGGCGCGAAAGTTCCCTGCGCGCGCTGGAAGAAGCGCTGGCCACGGACAAGAAAATTTTCCTGGCCACCCAGCATGATGCCTCCGTCGACGATCCCAAGCCCGACGAAATTTATTCCGTGGGCACGCTGGCCAATATCGTGCAAAGCGTGCGATTGCCGGACGGGAACCTCCGCGTGCTGGTGGAAGGCGTCGAGCGCGCCAAGGCCGTGCAAATTTCGACCGACGAAGGTTTTTTCCGCGCCACGCTGAAAGTGATTCCCAACAAGGCCGAGCCTTCTCCACAGATCGAACAGGCGGTCACCAAGGTCACCGGCCTGTTTGAACAGTATGTGAAGCTCTCGCAGAGCCTGAATTACGACACCATGATCGCCGCTACGCGCGTGGACGATCCCGCGAAACTCTCCGACACCATCGCATCCAACCTGCAGATTCCCGTCGAGGAAAAGCAGGAACTCCTCGAAAATTTCGACCCTCTCGACCGGCTGACCCGCGTGGGCGAAATTCTCGAAAGCGAAATCGAAAAGCTCAACGTGGACCGCAACATCAACACCCGCGTGAAGCGCCAGATGGAGCGCGCCCAGAAAGAGTACTACCTCAACGAGAAATTGAAGGCCATCCACAAGGAACTCGGGCGCGGCGAAAAGAACGAGCTCGAGGAGCTCAAAAAGAAAATAGACACTTCGGGCATGCCCAAGGACGCCCTGGAGAAGGCCAACCAGGAATTGAAGCGCCTGGAGATGATGCCGCCAATGTCCGCCGAATCCACGGTGAGCCGCAATTACCTGGACTGGCTGCTGGCCGTGCCCTGGAAAAAAAGATCCAAGGAAATTCGCGACATCGCGCTCGCGGAAAAAATTCTCGAAGAAGATCACTACGGGCTGGACAAGGTCAAGGAACGCATCCTGGAATTCCTGGCCGTGCGCCAGTTGGTGAAAAACCCCCGCGGGTCGATTCTGTGCTTCGTCGGGCCTCCGGGCGTCGGCAAAACCTCCCTGGCCATGTCCATCGGGCGCGCCACGGGACGCAAATTTATTCGCGTCTCTCTCGGCGGCGTGCGTGATGAAGCGGAAATTCGCGGGCACCGGCGCACCTATATCGGCGCCCTGCCCGGCCAGATCATCCAGATGATGAAAAAGGCCGGAACGGTCAATCCGATTTTTGTACTCGACGAAGTGGACAAGATGTCCACTGACTTCCGCGGCGACCCGTCGGCGGCGCTCATGGAAGTTCTCGACCCCGAGTTGAACCACGCCTTCACCGACCACTACCTCGACGTGGAATTCGATCTCTCGAAAGTCATGTTCGTCTGCACCGCCAACGTGTTGCACACCATTCCCCAGCCCCTGCAGGACCGCATGGAAATTCTGCGCATCCCGGGCTATACGGAAGCCGAGAAGGCCCAGATCGCCAAGCGTTTCCTGGTGCGCAAGGCGCGCGAATCCGCGGGTCTTACGGAAGCCAACATCACCTTCACGGATGAAGCCATCTCGCACATTATCCGGCATTACACTCACGAAGCCGGCGTGCGCAGCCTGGAGCGCGAAATTTCCAGCATCTGCCGCAAGGTCACGAGGCGCGTGGTAAAGGAAGGGAAACAGTACTCGATCAATGTCGCGCCCGAGGGTGTCGGCGAATTTCTGGGCGTAATTAAATACCGCGAAGTATGGGCCGAAAAGAAGAACGAAATCGGCCTCACCACGGGCCTTGCCTGGACCGAGGTCGGCGGTTCGGTGCTCTCCACCGAAGCCACCATCATGCAGGGCAAGGGACGCCTGACGCTGACCGGAAAACTTGGCGATGTCATGCAGGAGTCGGCCCAGGCGGCCATGAGCTACGTGCGCTCGCGTACCGCGACTTTTGGCCTGCCGCGCGATTTCTACCGCCACCTGGACATCCACATGCACGTTCCCGAAGGCGCGATCCCCAAGGACGGTCCCTCGGCCGGAATCACCATCGCCACCTCGATCGTGAGCGCCCTCACACGCATCCCGGTGCGCTGCGACGTGGCCATGACCGGCGAAATCACTCTCCGCGGCAAGGTCCTGCCCATCGGCGGAATGAAGGAAAAAATGCTGGCGGCACACCGCGTCGGTATTCGCACCGTGATTCTGCCGAAAGACAATGAAAAGGATCTTGCTGACATCCCGGCGGAAATTCAGGCCGACATGACCATCCGGTTCGTCGAGAGCATGGACGAAGTTCTGGAAATCGCATTGGAACGGCCCCTGACACCCGCAACGCTCGACGCAGTCCCGGAAGTGGCGGCGAAGTTTGATACGGAAGCCGAGAGCGATCAAGAATTGACCAATTGAGGGAAACCTCGATTCCTCCGTCCCGATGAAACGCAATCGAACCAATCAGCGGGGTGCCTCGGGATATGGGACGCGGTAGTAATTCGTATCACCCGTGAATTGAATTTCCAGTTTGGCTAACCCGGTTGGAAATTGAATAGCATATGCCCGATGTCCGCCGATAAGTACAACCCCGGCCTGAGCTTCAGGCTTATCTCAATAGAGAATTAAGGAAATGAAAACGATGAGCATTAGTCTTGCGGAACTGAAAGAAAAGAACATAACCGACCTGGCGAAAATCGCCAAGGACCTGGCCATCCCCGGCTCCAGCGGCATGCGCAAGCAGGAGTTGATTTTCCAGATCCTGCGCGCCCAAACCGAGAAAAACGGCCTGATTTTCTCCGAAGGCGTCCTGGAATGCCTGCCCGACGGCTTCGGCTTCCTGCGCGCGCCGGAGTACAACTATCTCCCCGGGCCCGACGATATTTACGTTTCCCCGTCGCAAATCCGGAAATTCGACTTGCGAACGGGCGACACCGTGTCCGGCCAAGTCCGGCCTCCCAAGGACGGGGAGCGTTATTTCGCGCTGATTAAGGTCGAGGCGGTCAATTTCGAGGATCCCGAAGTTGCGCGAAACAAGATTTTCTTCGACAACCTCACGCCCCTCTATCCCCAGGGCCGCCTGAAAATGGAAACAACTCGTGAGAATCTGACGGGCCGCGTGCTGGACCTGCTCTGCCCGGTCGGAAAGGGACAGCGCGGATTGATCGTTGCGCCGCCCCGCACCGGAAAAACCATGATGCTGCAGGCGTTCGCCAACTCGGTCACCACCAATCACCCGGAAGTCGCCCTGATCGTTCTGCTTATCGACGAGCGGCCGGAAGAAGTCACGGACATGCAGCGCACGGTGAAGGGCGAAGTCATCAGCTCGACCTTCGACGAGCCGCCGCAGCGTCACATCCAGGTCGCGGAAATGGTGCTCGAGAAAGCCAAGCGCCTGGTCGAGCACAAGCGCGACGTCGTGATTCTGCTCGACTCGGTCACGCGCCTCGCGCGCGCTTACAACGCCGTCACTCCGCCCTCGGGCAAAGTCCTGTCAGGCGGTATCGACGCCAACGCCCTGCAGCGCCCGCGGCGATTCTTTGCCGCCGCGCGAAACGTCGAGGAGGGCGGCTCGCTCACCATTATCGCCACGGCCCTTATTGACACCGGCAGCCGCATGGACGACGTGATCTTCGAAGAGTTCAAGGGTACCGGCAACATGGAAATCAACCTCGACCGCCGCCTGGTGGACAAACGCATTTTCCCGGCGATCGACATCAACCGTTCCGGCACTCGAAAAGAAGAATTGCTCATGCCGCCCGATGAACTCAATCGCGTGTGGGTGCTTCGCAAGGTCCTGAATCCTCTCTCGCCCGTCGAGGCCATGGAGTTGCTCTTGGGACGCCTCTCCAAATCGAAGTCCAACGCCGAATTTCTCGCTTCCATGTCCAGCCCGAGCTAGGGCTTTCGGCGCGGTTCCATCCCCCTTCCATCTTGTGTCGGTGCCGGAGCGTTCGGCATTTAATCGGTTGCGAAGGGAATCCTCCATGAAATATCTGGCTCGCCAGCCCATATTGAATCGCGCGCGCGAATTGTTCGCCTACGAGCTGCTTTTTCGCGATGGAATTCAGAATTCGTGCGAGGGCCTGGATCTCGAACTCGCCTCGACTTCCGTTGTGGACACTTCCTTCCTGATCGGCTTTGAAAAAATCACCGGCGGACACGTCATGTTCATCAACTGTCCCCGCGATTTTCTGCTGCGTGACTATATCTCTCTTTTCCCGCCCAGGTCGGTGGTGGTCGAAATTCTCGAAAACATCCAGCCCGACGAGGAGGTGGTCGATGCCTGCCGGCACCTGAAGGAAGCGGGATACACGATTGCGCTCGATGACTTCGTCGATTCTCCCGGCTGGGCGCCCCTGGTGGCGCTTGCGGACATCATCAAGGTGGATTTCCGGCTCACCAATCAGAAGGAACAGCGCGCGATTGTTTCCCGCCACGCTCATAAAAACATTCGCATGCTGGCCGAAAAAGTGGAGACCCACGAGGAATACGCGGCGGGCTTGCAAATGGGATACTCGCTGTTTCAAGGCTACTTTTTCTGCCGCCCCGAAATGATGCATCAGCGCGCCCTGCCATCCTTCCGATTGGCCTACCTGGAACTTTTGCGCGCAGCGACCGCTCCTGAATTCGACATCCGTGAACTGGCCTCCAAAATCAAACACGAACCTTCCCTGACATTCCGGTTGCTGCGGTACCTCAACTCCGCGGTTTTCGGGCTTCGCGCGGAAATCCACTCCGTCCCGCACGCGCTTTCCCTGCTCGGCGAACGCGAACTGAGGAAATGGATCGCTGTGGTATCGGTCGGAGTGCTGGCGGAGGGGAAACCGGATGAACTGATGACCGTGCCGCTCATCCGCGGGCGATTCTGCGAATTGCTGGCGCCGCTTGCGGAAATGGCCGGGCATGCCAACGATCTCTTCCTGATGGGTCTTCTCTCCGTGATGGACGCGATCCTGGACCAGCCAATCGATTCCCTTCTGGCGGAACTGCCGGTGCGCCGAGAAATCAAGGACGCTTTACAGACGCGAGCCGGCCTGTACTGGCAGCTCCTGGAAATCGCGATCGCCCACGAACACGCCGATTGGGAAAAAGTAAGCAAGCTGGTATCCGAGATGGAAATGAACGAAGAACAAGTCTCCGCGCTGTATATTTCAGCCGTCCATTGGTCCACAGAGCTCCGCCGCACCGTTCGCGTTCCGGTCGCCGGCTGAACAGCCGCTGGTCAGCCAGAAATATAAGTTGCGCTTAATTCTTTAACCAATCAGCGCGGGAGGTTTGTCAATTTTTCACAAATCACAAATCACGATTCACCGGTCGATGGAGGCTACCTCCTAATACGTCTTTGCGCGTCGCGGCTTTACAGGATGCGCAAAAAAGGCCTTTCTCCTCTTGTCATTCCGAGCGAAGCGAGGAATCTCTCTTTCTTTTCATCGGAATAAATCGGATAGATTCCTCGCTTCGCTCGGGATGACAAAATAAACTACTTTTTCCGCAGTGGCTTCAGCCGAGTCATCCAAGGACCTGAAGAACATGGGCACTAGCCCCTGACAGCCTGTTATGGTTGGATGGCTTGCCGTTTACGAGATGACTTCCATGCACTCGTCACCCCGCAACCGCCCCCGCCTGTTCCTTCGCCAGCAGGACAATCACGCGCGCGGTTTCTTCCGCATCCATCGCCGTGTTGTCCACGATTACGGCGTCTGTGGCGCGCACCAGTGGCGACATCTCGCGCTCGCGGTCGCGGCGGTCGCGCACGTGGACTTCCGCGAGCACCTTCTCAAATTCCATCGACTCGCCCTTTTCCTCGAGTTCGCGTTGCCGGCGGCTGGCGCGCACTTCCGGGGAAGCATCGAGAAAAATCTTCAAGTCCGCGTGCGGGAATACCACCGATCCGATGTCGCGGCCTTCCATCACCACGCTGCCTTGCTCGCCCGCCCTCCGCTGCTCGGCCACCATCGGATGCCGCACGCCAGGCACCACAGCTACCACGGAAGCGGCGTGGGAAACCTCCGGGGCGCGAATCGCATCCGTAACGTCTTCTCCATCGAGCAGGACGCGCAGTTTCCCGTCCCGCGGCACGAGGTCGATCCGCGCCGCCTCGGCGAGCACCGCCAGGCGCTCCGGCGAATCCAGCGGCACTCCGTCGCGCAAAGCTTTTAATCCGACCGCGCGGTACATTGCGCCGCTGTCCAGATGCGTGTAGCCCAGCAGTTCCGCCACGCGCCGCGCGACGGTGCTCTTGCCCGATCCGACCGGGCCGTCGATGGCGATGATGAGTTTGTCTCTCACGCGAATTTCAAATTCGCTCCATCAAATTTGTAACGTCAAATTCTCTTGAATGCGCGCTCGATTTCGCGCACGGAGTAGCGCAGCACGATCGGCCGGCCGTGCGGGCAGCTCATCGGCGCTTCCGTTTTCGCGAGTTCCGCGAGGAGCCACTCCATTTTTTTCTGGTCCAGCGGCATGTTCACCTTGATCGCCGCGTGGCAGGAAGTCGAAGCGGCGATTTTAGCCTGCAGCGAGTCCATTGAAATCGCGGCGTTTTCGCGCTCGGTGCCGTCCAGAATTTCCATTAGCAGCCTCTCCGCGTCCGAAGCGGCGATTCCTGCGGGCGCCGCGTGAATCGCCACGCTGCGCGGCCCCATTTGCGCCACCTCGAAGCCGTTGGCCGTCAGCTCCTCGGCGATGCGTTCGAAAATCACGATTTGCCGCGGCGAAAGCTCGACCATCATCGGCACGAGCACGCGCTGCCCGGTCAGCTGCCCCGCGCGCCTCGCCCGCAGATGTTGCTCGAACAGCACGCGCTCGTGCGCCACGTGCTGGTCGATGATCCACAATCCTTCGCCGTTCACGGCCACAATGAAGCTGGAATTCACCTGCCCCAGGGGCTTGAGTTCCATCAAGCTCCCCGCGCTCGCCAGCGGTTCCGCGTCGCTGAAATTTCCCGCAGTCTCGGAAAACGATTCGCCGGCAATCGTCCCGATGCCACTTTCGAACTGGAAGCGCTGCGGTTCGGGACGCATGGGCGCGCCGGTCAATTCGAAATCGCCGGCGATTGCCGCGCCGGCCGCGCTTGTCGCATTTATTGGCGTTCCGTTCGCTGGACTCCCTTCCAGCGGAGGCGCGCCGAATGGTGGAATGACGGCGCGCGGCAAACCCATGCTGGATTGGTTTGCGCCTGCGACTGCGGCAACGGCCGCTGCGCCGTTTTCCTGCTCTCCTGTGGCGGCGGACGGCGCGACGCCGGCGAAACTCGGGATAGGCCTGGCGCGCGAAAGCGCCTGGCGAATCGAATCGCGCGCGAAGTCGTGCACGAATTGGGGATGCCGGAAACGCACCTCGATTTTTGCCGGGTGAACGTTCACGTCCACTTCCTCGGCGGGCAAATCGAGAAACAGCAGGACCGCCGGGAAAACCGCGGGCGGCAGCAGGTTGCGGTAGGCCTCATGAATGGCGTGGAGGATCAGGCGGTCGCGCACCAGGCGCTTGTTTACGAATACGTAAATACCGTTGCGGTTGCCGCGCTGCACCTCGGGCCGCGAAGCGAACCCGCGCACGACGAGTTCCGCTGCGCGCTCTTCCGTCGTAAGTTCCGCCTCGGTGATCGCCGCGCGCATGAGCGAGCGAACAGGCAAAAGTTCAAACAAATCGTCGAGCGCCTGCCGTCCAAACAGCTGGTAGACGCGCTCGGCCATTGTCTCGACCGCCGTCGCGTGGATGATTTCCTGCGTCGGCGTCTTCAGCACAAATTGTTTGTCGGGATGCGCCAGCGCGTAATGCGTGACGAGCGAAGCGATGTGGCCGAGCTCCGTCGTCTCCGACTTCAGAAAATTGCGCCGTGCCGGCACGCAATAAAAAAGATCCGCCACGCTGATCGTGGTCCCCGCGGGCAAACCTTCCGGATTCACGCCGACGAGTTTTCCTCCGGCAAATTCAACACGCGTCCCCTCCGCTTCCTCGGCAGCGCGCGTTTGCAGCAGCAGGCGCGAGACCGCGGCAATCGAAGGCAGCGCCTCGCCGCGAAACCCGAGCGTCGCGATCGAAAGCAGATCGTCCGCCGTGCGCAGCTTCGACGTTGCGTGCCGCTCAAACGCCAGGAGCGCGTCGTCGTGAATCATCCCGCTCCCGTCGTCAATCACGCGAATCATCCGCTTACCGCCCGATTCCACTTCTACGCGAATCGACCGCGCCCCCGCGTCCAGCGCGTTTTCGAGCAATTCTTTCACGACGGAAGCAGGACGCTCGACGACTTCGCCCGCGGCAATTTTGTTGGCGACGTGCTCAGCAAGTATGCGTATGCGGGTCATTGTTCTTAAAGGAGGGCCGGGCTTCAGCCCGGCCGTAAACAGCCCCTCATCCTCGGGGCTTTAGCCCCTGAAGCTCAAGATTTGAATTTCTCCGGGACCGGATCCATCACGAACTTCCCGCAAGCTGATCCAAACGGCCAATCTTCCGGCCGTTCAACCAACCGCTTCTGGACCGGATTCATTTGAATATACCTGACTTTCGTCCTGTAGTCTTCGCCGTCACGAATCATCCAATCATGAAACCTCACTTGCCAGATTTCCACGTGATTCCCAGTCTCTTTATGGATCTCGTGAGAACTTCCGCCTTTGATAAGTTGAACGGCCTTCTCGAGTGAAGTTGTTTCTCCAGGAGTCAGGAGGAGATGGAAATGATTCGGCATCACGACAAACTCATGGAGCTGAAAAGCGCCCCTGTCGCGGGAGGCGAGAATACGTTGGACTACGATTTCCGCAACCTTCGGCACCCGGAAAAGCTCGGGCCTCTCCCATGTAGCGGATGAAATGAAATACGTCCGGCCGGGGCCAGTCCTGTGGGGCAGCTTGCTCATCGGACCTTCAGGGGCTAAAGCCCACTTCTTTGCCGCACGTTACGTCGGGGCTGAAGCCCCGACCTCCGAAACCTTCTACCGAGAAAGCCTACTTTTCTTCGTTTGGCATCAGCTGGATCCCCAGCATTTCGAGTTGGTCTGTGTCTACCGTCGACGGCGCGTCGGCCATCAAGTCCTGCGCCTTGGCCGTCTTCGGGAAAGCGATCACTTCGCGGATCGACTTTTCGCCTGAGAGCAGCGCCACGACGCGGTCGAGGCCGAGGGCGATGCCGCCGTGCGGAGGCGTTCCGTACGTCAGCGCGTCGAGGAAGAAGCCGAAGCGGTTGCGTCGCTGCTCCTCGCTGAGTCCCAGCATTTTGAAGACGCGGTCCTGCAGTTCCTGCTGGTGAATTCGAATGCTGCCCGAGCCGAGCTCAACGCCGTTCAGCACCAGGTCGTATCCCTTCGAACGCATGGACAGGCGCACTTCGTCGGAAGGGTCTTCGAGCTTGGGAATATCTTCGTCCACGATGCCCGTAAAGGGATGCTGCGCACTGACGACCGCTCTTTCCGTCGAGTTCCATTCGAACAAAGCGAATCCGGTGATCCACAAGAATTCCCAGCGGTCCTTCGGAATCACTTTCAACAGTTCGGCGAGGAGCAAGCGCAATTGCCCGGCAACGAGCGCAGCCGCGTCCGTCCCGGGAATTTGCTCCTTCGCGCTGACGGCGACGACGAGATCGCCCGGCTTGGCTTCCAGAGCCGCGACGATTTTCTTCAGTGTCTCCGCGCCAAGATTTTTTTCGAGCGGCGAAGTTACGCCCTCGGCCGTGACTTTTATGGTGTACACGCCCCGCGCGCCGAGCGATTTCGCTTTTTCCGCAATTTCGTCGAGCTGCTTGCGCGAAAATGTGGCCGCGCCTGGCGCGGCAAAGGCCTGCACGTTGCCTTCGATGTGCAACACCTCGCGCGCCGCCGCGAAGTGCTCCGTCACGTCGTGCAATTCCATTCCGAAGCGCAGGTCGGGCTTGTCCGAACCGTAGCGGCGGATGGCGTCCTTGTATTCCATGCGGCGGAAGGGGCCCTTGACGGTAATGCCTGCGACGGCGCAGGCGCGCACCATCACGTTTTCAATCACCCCAAAAACCGCGTCCTGCGTGGGGAACGAAATTTCCAGATCCAGCTGGGTGAACTCGGGCTGGCGGTCGGCGCGCAAATCTTCGTCGCGAAAACATTTGACGATCTGGAAGTAGCGGTCCATCCCGCCGATCATCAGGATCTGCTTGAAAATCTGGGGCGATTGCGGCAGGGCGTAAAATTGTCCAGGATGGACGCGGCTCGGTACGAGGTAATCGCGCGCGCCTTCGGGCGTCGAGCGCGTGAGCATGGGCGTTTCGATTTCGTAGAAGCCCATCTCGTCCATGGCCTTGCGGATTTCGAGAATCACGCGATGGCGCAATGCGATATTTTGTCGCGGCTTGGTGCGCCGCAAATCGAGGTAGCGGTAACGCAGGCGCGTCTCTTCATTCGCGGTCAGGTCGTCTTCGACCACAAACGGCGGCGTCTTCGCCATATTCAGGATGCGCATTTCGCTGGCGATAATTTCCACTTCGCCCGAAGTGAGATCGGGATTCACCTTCTGCCGCTTCACCACGCGCCCGATCACGGCGACGACGAATTCCGAGCGCAATTCCTCGGCGCGCCCGTGCGCCGTGGCGTGCAGCTCCTTGTTGAATACGATCTGCGCGAGGCCCGAGCGGTCGCGCAAATCAATAAAAATGAGATTGCCGAGGTCGCGCCGCTTGTGCACCCAGCCCATCAGGACGACGTCTTTGTCCGCATCCGCTGCGCGCAGATCCCCGCAATAATGTGTGCGTTGCAGTGTTCCGAGTGAATCGAGCACGAGTCCCTTTTCCTTCCATTTTCCCAGTGGCGCATGCTTCAGCTTGCGGGTGTTCGTCCTTGCGAGGATCAAACCCCGCAAGCTGAAGCATGCGCCACTAAATCGCGCGCAAATACGAGAACAATTCCTGCTCGCCTAACTTCTGTTGCGTTCCGTCGGAGAGGCGCTTCACGGTGACGACTCCGGCCGCCAATTCATCATCTCCCACGATCACAGCGTGGCGCGCCTTCAACCGATCGGCGAGGCCCAGCGATTTGCCAAATTTCATCTCGACCGCAGGCAGTTCCACAACAAAACCCGCATCGCGCAGACGCCTTGCAAGTCCTATCGACGCGGATTGCGCTGCCGCGCCAAACCATGCGAGATACACGTCAGGTCCGTCTGCCTTTCCGGCGGGCCGGCCTTGCGCCGCGCCCTCTCCTGGTTCCTGCAGCGAAAGCACCAGCCGGTCGGTCCCGATGGCGAACCCGATTCCTTTGGTTGTGGCCGGGCCGCCGAGCAATTCCACGAGTCCATCATAGCGCCCGCCGCCGCAAACCGCATTCTGCGAGCCGAGCCCCGGCGCCGTAATTTCAAATGTCGTGCGCATGTAGTAGTCGAGTCCGCGTACGAGCCGCCAGTTTTCCTGATACGCGATCCCGCGCAACCCAAGCTGCCGCTTCACTTCGTCGTAATGCGCGCGGCAATCGGCGCAAAGATGATCGGCAATGCGCGGCAGTTTCTCGATGATGCCCTGCTCGCTTTCCAGCTTCGAGTCCAGCACGCGCAGCGGATTCGTCTCGATCCGCCGTTTACTATCCTCGCCCAATTGTTCCCGCACTTTTTGCAATTCCGCACGCAATTTTTCGACGTAGGCAGGGCGGCAATTCTTGTCTCCGATGGAATTGATGTTTAAGATGGCACCCTTCAGTTTCAGCCGCTCGAATAGCCGCATCAGCATCTCGATTACTTCCGCGTCGATCCCCGGCGCGTCTGATGTCCCCAGCACTTCCGCGCCAATCTGGTAAAACTGGCGATAGCGCCCCTTCTGCGGCCTCTCCCTGCGGAACATCGGCCCCATGTAGTACAGCTTTACGTTGCCGGGCAGAGTCTGCATGCCATGCTCGATATACGCACGCACCACGGACGCCGTCGCCTCCGGGCGCAGTGAGATCTGTTGAAATTTATCGCCTAAAGCCATGCTCCCGTATTCCTCGAGGGACTGAACATTCATGCCACGCATCCGGGCTTCTACTGAACCAATTTCATAGGGCAGTCGTTTGTCGAACGGATCCCAAAACGAGAACATCTCTTTAGAAACGATGTCCGTCTCTTCGCCAACCGAACGCGCGAACAAATCCGTTGGCTCAAAAATCGGCAAGCGAATTTCGGCGAAGCCGAACGTGCCGAACACCTCGCGCGCGGTTTGCTCGACGCGATTCCACAGCGCGGAATCCGGCGGAAGAATGTCCCGCACGCCTTTGATGGCTTGGAATTTCATCTGGCTTCAGGGGCTAAAGCCCGTTCCTCTCCTCAAATTAACGTCGGGGCTGAAGCCCCGACCTCCTAAATCTATCTTCGAAAAAGAATTTCTGTCGGAAAGCTGTTCTTCAGGAGGGCCGGGCTTCAGCCCGGCCGTAAACAGGCCACACTAAAAGGGCTTTAGCCCCTGAAGTCCTACGAACTGCTACGGCTTCTCGGCCTTATATGTTTCCGAATATTCGACGTAACGCGTAGCGTAAGCCTCGATGCTTGCCTGATCTTCGGGCGTGAGCGCGCGCCTAAACTTCCCAGGATGCCCCATGAACAAGCTACCTGGCGGGACGACTGTGCCCTCGGGCACAAGCGTGCCCGCAGCCACAATCGAGCCTTCACCGATGCGCGCCCCGTTCAGCAAAATCGCGCCCATGCCGATCAGCACGCGCGATTCGATCGTGCAGCCATGCAGGATGGCGCCGTGGCCAACCGTGACCATGTCGGCCAGTACCAGCGGGTGCGTGTCCTTGTACACGTGCAGGATCGAGCCGTCCTGAATATTGGTGCGCGAGCCGATGCGGATCCAGTTCACATCGCCGCGAATCACGACGCACGGCCAGACGCTCGAGAGTTCTCCGATGCTGACGTCGCCGATGACGACCGCCTGAGGATCGATGTAAGCCGACGCCGCAATTTGCGGCGTCCGCCCATGATGGCTGCGAATCATGCGCACCTCTTGACGAAGTTTTCCCTACACCACAAGAATTTGCCGGGTTGGCGATGAGCGAGCACTTCAGGGGCTAAAAGCCCCTATTAGGCGGCCACCTCAATGTCATGGCTAAAGCCATGACCCACAAATCCAAATGCAAACCAATCCCAAGCCAGTGAACCTAACATACGAAAATCCGGCTGACAAGAAACGACGGAACGGGCGGTAACTCAATTTGAGTATGAACATCTCCGTTCCGTCCTGGAATGCACGGGACAGAATGTCCGCTGCCAAACCGTGCCGCCCGGTTGATAGTGGGTTTTGTAGAGGCCGCCCGTTTTTAGGGCGGGCAGTCTTTAGTTTCCTCCACGACCAAATTGAGTCACGAGCAGCGGATTCGCCGCACGCTACTCGCGGTCGTGCAGCCGATACAGCAAAACGCCAATGACAGCCCCGAGCCCCACCGTGCCCAGAATGAACGGCCGAGCGACGGGAATTGCCACCCATGAAAGGACCACCAGACCGATTGAAACGACGAGCCCGGCTTTCGTTCCAGGAACGGGCATGTTCCCGAATGCGAGGCGCTGCGGCTGTGACCTTAGTCGGGGAGGTATTTGCTCGAACATGAGTCACCTCGAAAATGCTGGATGATCTGTCATTGAGATGCTCACTCAGCCCGGAAAGAGGAGATCGAAAACGCTCAATCAATTTCAACAACCGAACCTCGCGCGGCAGCCGGCTTGGCCTCAAGACGCGCGGCAACGGCGCGCGCCATCGCGTAGATGCTCCTCGCTCCGGGCGCATCCGGACCGAGCAGCGCGACCGGTTTTCCCGTATCGCCGCCGATGCGGATTTGCGGATCGATTTCAATCTCGCCGAGCAGCGGCACGCCGTAAGCTTCCGCGATGCGCCGCCCTTCGCCGTGGCCGAAGACGTCGATGCGCCCCTGGCAGTGCGGGCAACTGAAAAAACTCATGTTTTCTACGACCCCGAGGATGTCCACATTAACCTGGCGAAACATTTCCATGGCCTTGCGAACATCGGCCAGCGCGACCGTGGACGGCGTCGTAACCAGCACGGCCCCGGTCACCGGCACGAGTTGGATCAGCGAAAGCTGCACGTCTCCAGTGCCCGGAGGAAGATCGATGATCAGATAGTCCAGCTCGCCCCAAATGACGCTGCGCAAGAATTGAGTCATCACGCTGTGCAGCATCGGCCCGCGCCAGATCATGGGCTTGTCGCCCGGATTGAGCAGGCCCATCGAAATCATTTTCAGCCCTTGCGCCTGGACGGGAAGAATCTCCCGTTCGCTGAGGGCCTGCGGTTGCTCGTCGGTCCCCAGCATGATGGGGACGTTGGGGCCGTACACATCCGCATCGAGCAAGCCGACCGAGGCGCCCAGCCGTTGAAGCGCAAGGGACAGATTTACGGCCACCGTGGTCTTTCCCACGCCGCCCTTTCCGCTGGCAACGGCAATGAGGTTCTTCACTCCCTGGATGGGCAATTTGGGAGGTTGGGGCATCGGGGGCGGCGGCATGGTCGGTTTCTCCTGAATCAACAGAATCTGCTGTGGCACATTTTACAGTCTTCATTTTGAACGAGAAAGGCGCGCACGTCTACTAGCGCCGGGGCGCTGGCACCCGGCCATCAGGACAGGCAGTTCCCCTTTGACCACATAACGGCCACGTACCATTGTCGCCGACACGCGCCCGAGCTACGGTTAGAAAGGAGGGGCGCAACCTGCAAGCGCCCTGTACGGGATGGACCCAGCCAATATCAAGCAGACATCCGCGCGGGCCTTCATTCGCAGCCTCAACATTCTGCTCAAATATGCGCGGCTCTACAGCTTTGACCATGCGCGCACGATCGAGCAATTCAATACCGCCTGGAGCGAATTGCACGCGGCTATCCCGGTCACAAATGAATCGGGCCTGCTGCTGGGCGCCACCGGATCGCAACTCTTGCTCGATGGCGTGCCCATCGATGCGACACCCGCCGAGCGCAGCTTTGCCCAGCTGCTTTCCGCCGCAGGCCTGGCAAGCATTCAATTCACGGCGCGCGTCACCAAGGAAGACTTCGAACGGCTGGTGCGCGCTTTCCCCACACAAAATACGAAGCCTTCCGTCCTGGCCGAGAATTTGAAAACTGCGCTGGCCACCGTTCCGAATATTCGAATCAACGAAGTCCGCTTTGTCGCGGAAGATGCTTCCAAGAGCGACGCCTTGGCCGCCGGTTTGCTCACCGCGCAAAGCCTCGGGGCCGATGCCCACGCGGTGAAGGACTGGCTTCGCGACCCGCAAAAATTGTTGCAATTGATAGCCGCAGCCGAAGGATCGCGCGGCGAAACAGGGGACGGCCCCGGCCCGGGCTCCGGCTCGGGCGGAGGAGGAACGGCGACTGTAGAGCCTGGCAGCACATCTGGCGGCGCAGGCTCGGAATCGGGCGCGGGAAATCGAGCCAATACAGGCAGCGGCGCGGGCACCGGAGGTACGGGAGGTGGCACTGGAGTAGGTACGGGTAGCGCGGCGGCCGGCGGCGCCACGAGCGGCGCGGGAATTGGAGGGCCTGCTCCTGGGACGAGCCGCGGCCCAGCCGGTGGAGCACCCAGCGGCCAAAGCTCCTACTCTGGCGCAAGCCCGGACATAGACGTCCTCCAGCGAGGAACGGGGACAGGCCCAAGCGGAAGCGGAGGGCCGCGCAAGGGCGGTCCTGGCGGTCTGGGGCCGGGCGGCCTTGGCCCGGGCAATGCCCGCGGGCCAAGCGACACGGGAAGCGGCCTATCGGCTTGGAGCGCGAAAGACCAGGATATCCTGGGAATCCTGAAGCTGCTGACGCACCTGGGCCATGCGGTCACGAGCCAGGGCGGAAATATGGAGCCAGGCCCCTTACAGGAAGAACTCGCGAAGCTCCCGGCACAGTCTCAGGAGACGCTGCGGCAGGCGCTGGCCGCGGTGGCCGCGCAAGCGCCGGCTACGAATTTGAAAGACCCGATGCTTTTGCGCCTTGCGGAACATCTGGCGATCAAGTTTGCCCTGGAGCGGTACGAGCGCGGCGAAGTGAAGGTCAACGCCGTGCGCCAAATGTTTGACAAGATGTCTCAGGAAATCGAAGGGCTGCGAAAAATTCTTGGCGTGCACGAGCAAAAACTTGCCGATGCGGGAGTGATCGTCGAATCGACCGCGGATTTGCTGGACCGGCAATTCTGGGCCGCGGTGCCGGATCGCGGCAAGCTCGGCGTGCTCACCTCGCCGGAGGCCTGGTGCATTCCCGCACGCAACGTCAAACAGTACGTCGAGGAACTTATCCAGCGGGGCGATGAGAAAACTGCGCTGGCGATCCTGCAGAATTACGCTTCCTGCCTGCAAAGCCCGGAATTCGAGGCGCGGCGCCGTACGGCGATCGGCATCGCGGACATCGCCGACGTGTACACCTCGCTCGGAGGCCGTCCACTTGCGCCCGCGATCAAGGCCGCGGGGGCGCAGCTGAGCGTGGAGCACGACGACAATTTGGAAGGCCTCGTCAGCGCCGCGTTTGTGCGCCTGGCGCAGGAAGCGGGCCTGCGGCGCATGTTCCCCGCGCTGGTGCAATCGCTCGATACGCTGGATTCGGTGGAGCACCAGAGGCCGGTGTTCGCGCAAACCCTGCGCCCGCGCATCGGAGTGGAAAAGCGCGTGCCTGAGTTCATAGAGGATTCGTTGCGCGGCGAGCGCGTGCTGGCAGGTTTGGAAATCTTGCTGCAACGCGTGCCGCGCAGTGCGGCGGAAAATTTGGTTTCGCGTTTCAATCGGACCTCCAATCGTGCCGGCATGCAGCGCCTGGTGGAACTCGCGCGTACCGTGGGAGAAGAATTGATGGCCTCCTTGCGCGATGCGCTGCGCTCCGGCTCGGCCAGTGAAGCCGCGGAAACCGCGGGCCTGTTGAGCCGCCTCGATCCATCGGCAATCGCGCGCTGGTTGCCTGAACGCCTCGGCGATTGGCCGCGGCAGGCGCAAGATCGCGTGGTGCGCCTGATCGCGATGGGGGGCGCGCCCGAGCGCGGAAACCTGCTGGTCAGTTTGCTTCACATCTTAGACCCGGTTTTGTTGCCCTTGGCCATAGACGAAATTGGATTGAGCGAGGATGCCAGCTCCATCCCCAACTTATTGCGAATGGCGGAAGGCGACGCAGGCCGATCGACCGGACCGTTCGTCCGGTTGAAAGCGGTGGAGGCCCTCGGAAGGTTGAAGGCGCAAGAGGCCACGGAGTTTTTGCGAGGCCTCGCGGACGGCCGCCACATGTTTCACTGGTCGCACCGGGGCGAACTTCGCCTGGCTGCCGTGCAGTCCCTCAAAAAGATCGATCCGAATGGGGCGAATGATTTTGTTGCGCGCAGCGGGTTCAGCGCCAACGAACTGGCTCTGGCGCCTCTCGACCCACTGCCCAACGCAAAATATTTCCGCCGCCGGCGCTATCCTCGCGTGCGGCTGTCACAACCCATTGCGGCCATCGCTACCGTGGGACAGGATTCCTACCGTCTGGAAATCCGCGGGCTGAGCTTGAGCGGAGGAATCGCGGTCGGGGAAAAGCATCTGCCGCCCGGAACACTCGTTTCGATGAAAATTGGTTCAGGTCTGCGCCCGATTCGCGCGCAGGTCCTGATGCGCGATGCGCGCGCCCAGGGGCTGGGCTTTGAATTCGCAGACATGGACCTCGAGGAACGCGCCCGACTGCGCAAACTTCTGCTCGAAAACAAGCCCTCCGCGTTTTATCAGGATGAGGGCGCTGTCGCACAGACGTCTGCTTAGTCCGCGCACTCTACAAAATTCACAGATGAGTCGCATTGCGTCTCGTACCAGTAGCGCAGGCTTCAGCCTGTGGGTTTTGGTCGTTGTTAGGACGAACCCCCACAGGCTGAAGCCTGCGCTACTTAGCCCGTACAGCCATCGCAGAACGCATGATTTCAATAAACCCCATGGGGCCTAACAGCGTGCTGGCCGTGGCGACTCCTCCCATCAACGCGCCCATAACTCCCAGCACTCCCGCATCCGCACCCGTGAGGTACAAGCTACGGATCGGCGTCTTGGGCGTGAGCCAGGTCTTTCGAAATCGGTCCGGCGTCACCGGGTATCCGTAGATCGTGCCCGACGGCGCCGCCGTGAAAAATTCGAAGGAAAGCGGCGTGGCGAGTTCGGCGTAGGCCACGAGTTCTCGAAAGCCCGGGTGCTGCTTCTCCACCAAGTCCAGCAGGGCTTGCGTGATGAGGCCCTTGGCCGATTCATAGTCGGTTCCGCGGCGCCGCCAGGGCTCTTCGCGAAACGCTTCGAGAGTGCGATAGGAAAATGGCGCCACGATTTCCGCCGTGTGGCTCTGTGCGCGAGGATCCTTCAGCGAAGGAAACGAGAGGTAGCCCATGGGGGCGCGGCCTTCCAGCAAATCATCCCGGCAGGCGCACATTTGATCGTGATCGAAGGAAGAGAATATCCAGTAATTCTCTCCCTGAAGACCCAGCTCGCGAGGATCCCGCTTCAGCCCCAGAAACAGCTCCACGACTTCCAGCCCCTCAGGAGGAGTTTCAAGTTCCGCGCGAAACGGGAGCGCCTCACCAGGCAACAGACGCGTGAACGTATTCCACGCTCCCGCATCGGAAACCACCACCGGCGAGCGAAATTCCAGCCGCGGCTGTTCCTTCCCTTTTTTGGGCTGAACCTCCACGCCTACGGCCCGGCCGTTCTCCAGAATAATTTTCGTGACTTCGTGGCCCGCCAGCAGATCTCCTCGCGCTTCGCGAATTACGGAGCTCGCTGCCTTTGGAATTTCTCCCGCGCCGCCCGCCGGGTACCACGCGCCTTCCAGGTAGTGGCTTACGATTATGGCGTGGGCCACAAATGCGCTGCGGCCCGGAGGCAATCCGTAGTCGGCCCATTGCGAGGCGAGCACGGCGCGAAGGCGCGGGTCGCCAATGCGGCTTTCCAGATATTGCTGCGTCGTTTGCAGCGCCGATCGTTCCGAAAAACGATTGATGGTTTGCACGATCCAGCTCAGCGGTTGCGGCGTGACCATGCCCATAATCTTCCGGCTGAACCAGTTCGCGGCGCGTTTAATGTCGTGGAAGTATTTCCGGATCGCTTGTTTTTCCGCGGGAAATGCCTCTACGAGCGCGCGCTCGAAATTTGCGCGGCCCTTTGGCACCTTCAGAGTGAGGCCGGGATAAACGAACACATCGTACATATCCGGCAGGGGCGACCAGTCCACGCGGCCATCGGTGATGAAATCGAACAGCCTGCGGCCGGTCATGCCCGGCCCCATATCGCCTATGTAATGGACGCCGACATCCCAGGTCCAGCCGCCCGGGCGGCTGAAGGTGTGCGTGAACCCGCCGATCTTGAAATGGCGCTCGAGGATCAGGACGCGCCACTTCCTCAGCCTGGCCATAATGCTGGCAAAAGTGAGGGCGCCCATACCGGAGCCGATGACGATGGCGTCGTAAGAATTTCCGTCGGCGTTTCGTTTTTCGGAACTGCTTTCTTGCGCCATGGGTCCTCCGTGCCCTGCAATGTGGACACTGACAACATTGTAGACGGACAATGTTGCGTTTGTCAACATCCCGGCGTAAAATATTCGGAAGACGATGCCACGCCGCTCCTACCATCACGGCAACCTGCGAGAGGCCCTGCTCCGGGGGGCCCTCCGCGTCATCGCCGAATTGGGGCCGGCCGCGTTCACCCTTCGCGAAGTGGCGCGCCGTGCCGGCGTTTCGCACAACGCGCCCTACCGCCATTTTCGCGACAAGGATGCGCTCCTCGCCGCCGTCGCTACCCAAGGATTCCGCGAACTCACGCGCGCCATGAGGGATGCGGGCGAGCGCCAATCGAAGGCGTTAGAGAGGCTGAAGCAATCCGGCCTGGCGTATGTGGCCTTCGCCATCCGCAGGCCTGAGCACTTCACCGTAATGTTCGACGCGCCCTTCCGCAGCAGCAAAGACCCCGAGTACATGCAGGCTTCGCAGGAAGCGTTCAACACCTTGGTAAATTACATACGGAATTGCCAGGATGAAGGCCAACTGCGGGCCGGAAACACGCTGGAGCGAGCGCTGTATGCGTGGTCGCTCGTGCACGGGATCGCCAAACTCGCCGTCGCCGGCCGCCTTCCATTTCGGACCAAAGGCGCCATGCTGAAGTTCGCCATGTTTGCCATCAACGAGTCAGTCTCGGGCGATTGATGGTATTCGATTTCCGGGAGGCAGCGTCTTTGGGGAGGTCACCGACTCGGTCGAGTCAATCCGCTGGGGCCTGTCGATTCCTTGAATTGCTACACCGCGGCGGAATGAACGGACCGCTCTCCTGCCACGGGAATTCCAAATTCAACGATTCGGTTTTACGGAATAGCTCTTGAGATGTGCCAGGGCTTGGTGCGCGGCTGATTCAGCAGTCATGCTGTTCCTTTTTATTTTCCCCATAAGCATTGCGCCTTGAATTGTGGCAATGCAGAAATCGGCCAACTCCTCGGGATTGGCCCTTCTGGTAAGACGCCCCTTGGCCTTCTCCTTGACGAAAAACGCAGCGAGTTTATTTTTTACCAATTCGAAAATTAAGCTGAGGTCCTGGCGGATCAACTCGTCGTTCTCAGTAACTTCGTTTCCGATGGTTCCAAATGGGCAGCCGCGAGTCATCTGATAGCTCTTCTGTAACTCGATCTGCGTGAGGAACCAGCGCTCCAGATCTTTCCAGGAGGCGATTTCATAGCTGAGAGGCGCCCGGCCCGCCTGGATCGCGTCCAGATACTCCTGAAGGACTTCGTGCACGAGGCCCGCCTTGCTCTTGAAATAGTGATAAAACTGGCCCTTGCCCGTGCGGGAGGCCTCGATAATCTCATCCGGGCTGGTGGCTCGAACTCCTTGCTTGTGAAACAGGTCGGCGGCAGTCCTAAGGATCCGAAGCCTGGTTTCCTCGCCCCTTATAAACTTCCGCTGCATAAGCTCTCCTCACTTGTACTTATGAGTACAAATACAGCCATTGTTCCTGCTCCAGGCAGACGCTCTTCCAGTTTCATCCTGTACTTGATTTCTGAAATGCATTCTCGTATCAATAGCGGCTCACAGCAGCGTGTTCCACAGAACCGCCGCTCTGCCCCCGTCAACGAAGCAGCACACTCGGCCCGCGATTGTACCAACACGTTTCGATTCCGTCGAGCGTGGTATGCCCCGGCCATTCGTTCATTCCGAATCAGAAGGAGAGTGAAATTGCCCGTGCGATTCATCGAAGCGCCCCAGGGCATCCGCCCGGAGGCGAAAAAGAAGATGATGGAAAGAACCAAGTCCGCTGTAGATGATGCCTGCCACGTCGGCGACACTTTAATTCTCCTTCGTGAATACCCCGCCGAGGATGTTGCCCTGGATGGGCGCCTCCTGTCGGAGAACCCCAAAATCCTGGAGGCCCTTAAGAAAATAAGTGCCGGGGCGCAGGACCGGCAAATCGTCTGAATTCCAGGGAAGCCGGTTCGCACCCACGGGTGCCGGCTTCTCAAGGCCTTGCGGGCCGCAGCCCGATCTGCAAGCTGCAAATGTAGGTTGAACCACCTGAGAGAGGAGAAAGCGAGTCATGGCCGATCAAGACAAGATAGTTCTGGTAACTGGCGCCACCGGGCGGCAAGGCGGCGCGGTGATCCGTCATATGCTGCCGAAGGGATGGAAATTGCGCGCCTTCACTCGCAATCCCGCAAGCCATGTCGGTCAGGATTTAGCGCGCCAGGGAATCGAGTTGGTGCAGGGCGATTTGGAAGACCCAGCTACTCTCCCGGCGGCGCTAAGAGGCGCATACGGTGTTTACAGCGTTCAAGATTTCTGGGCGGTAGGAGCAAAACGCGAAATATCTCAGGGGAAGAACCTCGCCGATGCCGCTAAGAAGGCCGGAGTTCAGCACTTTGTTTATAGCTCCGTCGGCGGAGCGGAACGCAAGACTGGCATTCCTCATTGGGAAAGCAAATGGGAAGTCGAAAAACACATCCGTAGCTTGGGACTGGCCGCGACGGTGATCAGACCAGCCGCCTTCATGGAGATGTACTACATCGATCAGGTAGAGATTGGAATATTGAAAGGCAAGTTCGCCGATCCCATACGAGGCGACAAGCCATATCAAACGATCGCCACCGGCGACATTGGAGCATTCGTTGCTCTGGCCTTCGAGCGCCCCCAGGAATTCATCGGAAAGGAACTGGAAATCGCCGGGAGCGAGCTGACCAATCTCGAAGCCGCAAAAGTTTTCAGCCGTGTCTTGGGCAAGCCCGTAAAATTTCAAAAGTTGCCGCTGCCGATTGTGAAATTGATATTGGGCAAAGAGTTCCACACGATGTTCCGCTGGTTCAATGAATCAGGATTCAAGGCGGATATACCAGGTCTCCGGCGAGCGTACCCGGAAGTCCATCTGCACACGCTCGAGGAATGGTTGCGCGAAGAAGGGTGGCACAAGCGCGCCAGACATATGCGGGCCCCCAAGGAGTAGCTCTTCGTTTCAAAGATGGTTGGAGGCGAAGATGGAAGCCATGGAATTGCACGATGATTTGTTCTTGAAGATTTTCTAATATGAGCGTGCCCGCTTTATTGTCATCGATTGGAAAGCTTCAACGTTTTCCATATACTGTTTTCCGAAAGGCTGTTGAGGCCGAGTTCCAGCGTGAAATTCGACAGTCATGAAGCGCGGGCTTAAACGGCAATGAAAGGCAGCCTGCATGCTTGACTATCGCACTGGCAACAATCTCGATCTGGACGTGGTGATCGACCTGTACCGCGCTTCGACCCTCGGCGAGCGCCGCCCGGTGGACGACCGCGAGCGCATGGCCGCGATGCTGCGCAATGCGAATCTGGTCGTGACTGCCTGGGACGCCAATTTGCTTGTGGGAATCGCGCGATCGCTCACCGATTTCAGCTACGCCACATATCTCTCCGACCTCGCCGTGCGCGCGTCGCACCAACGCTCGGGGATTGGCAAGGAACTGATCCGCCGGACGCAACAGGCCGGGGGGCCTCGCACGCGCCTGATTTTGCTCGCGGCGCCAGCCGCGGTTGACTATTATCCCCACGTCGGCTTCACGCGGCACTCCAGCGCTTGGACGCTCGGCCCGGGGGAGTTCTTACAATGGTTCGGACTTCAAGAAGGTGAAAAGCGGAGCGGAAAATGAAAGTGCGCGCATCGCGCAGGGGACGGCAAATCATTCAAGCGGCGTTCTGGCCGCATTCACCGAATCATTTCTTCCATCCTGGAAAGCGCCTCGGTCACTTCCGCCGGGCCGCGCAGGGAAAACTGGGCGCGCGTCGCTCGCCGGTTGCCCACTAAGATTGGAATTCCCTTGCGCGCCGCGGCAAAGGCGGGCTCGTCGGACAAGTCATCTCCGAAATAAATCGGCAGCGCTCCGCGCATGGCAGGCTCGCCGAGAAATTTCCGCACCGCCGCTCCTTTATCGCCAATCGACAGCGGTGCAACTTCCACGTCGCGCAGGTTGGACATCATCTGCAGGGAATCGCGCAGCAGGGCCACACGTTTTTTCAACTTTTCCCGCACGCGCCGCTGCGTCGCGCCGCTGGTCCCTTTTAAATGGACCGAGAAGCTGTTGCGTTTCGGTTCGATCCACACGCCAGGATACGCTGGGAGTTCCGTCAATAATTCCACCAGCGTGCGGGCCAGCGTCACGCGGACGGAAAAGGGCACCTTCTTGTTTCCGTTGCTCTCCCAGCCGTACAGGCCCATATATTTCACTTTGTCAATTCCGATGAAGTGCCGCAGCTCGGCGCGCTGCCTTCCACTGATCACCGCGATGGTCACATCCCGGTGCTCCGCCAGTTTTCGCAAAACCTCCCGGGTGCCCTCATCCATTCGCACCGCGTCCGGCATCGGCGCGATTCGGACGAGCGTCCCGTCGAAATCAAGAAAGAATATCAGGCGTTTTTTTCCGCGAATGCGCTCGACGACCCGCTTCCACTGTGCAAAAAGATGCGGGATTGTATGGCGGGTCCGGGTCATTGCGTTTGCGGCGCCTCCGTGCGTTCGGCTCCTTCGATACGGATCTCAGTCAGATCGCTGAGCAGGTTCGCGGCCCACCGGTAGATGTTGTGTTCCCTCACAGCGCGCCGCATCCACTGCATCCGCTTTGCCTGCTCCGCTTCGGGCATTTCCAGCCCCTGATGGATCGCTTCGGCCAGCTGCATCACGTCATACGGGTTCACCAGCAGCGCATCGGTGAGCTCGCGCGCCGCTCCTGCAAACGTGCTGAGAATCAGCACGCCCCGCCCGTCCTCGCGCGACGCCACGAATTCCTTCGCGACCAGGTTCATCCCGTCATGCAGCGAAGTAACCATGCACACCGACGCCGCGCGGTAGTAGCGCGCGATTTCTTCATGCGAGTGGTGTCTTTTCAGAAGGACGATGGGCTTCCATCTCCCGGAGTGAAACTTCGAGTTGATCCGGTCCGCTTCCACAGTTACTTCTTCCAGGAAATTCTTGTAGCGCACGATATCGGTCCGGCTCGGCGCACCGATTTGCACCAGCGAGAATCTCCTCTGGTAGGCCGGATATTGTTCGAGGAATCGCTCAATCGCGCGGAATCTCTCCAGAATTCCTTTGGTGTAGTCCACGCGATCCACCCCCACGCCCAGCAGCGAGGCCTCGATGCCCAGCTCTTCGCAAATCGCCGCGCGCTCCGCTCCCGCGCTGCGTGTCTCTTCATCCAGCGGAGAGGTTTCAGGAAAGGCCACGCTAATCGGATACGGCCGCACGCGGGTCACGTGGCCGTTGCGGTTCACGGCAAAGCGATCCCACTCCGTCAGGGCTTCCACCGCATGGTCCACGGTCTCCAGAAAATTATTGCAATGGGTCTGAATGTGGAATCCGATCAAATCCGCCCCAAGCAAGCCGTCCACCAGTTCCCGCTGCCACGGGCAGATTCCAAACATTTCCGCATTCGGCCAGGGAATGTGCCAGAAAATCGCCACGCGCGCGTCCGGCCGCGCCTCCTTTACCATTCGCGGGAGCAGGGCGAAGTGATAGTCCTGCGCGAGGAGAATCGGCGATTGCGTGCCCTCCATTTCCTGCAACACCACGTCGGCAAACCGGCGGTTAATCTGCTGGTAATAAATCCAATCTTCGGGGCGGAAAACCGGGCGCGTGTGCGCGATGTGACACAACGGCCAGAGCCCTTCGTTTGAAAAGCCCTCGTAAAATCCCCGGTCCTCCTCGTCCGTCATCCACACGCGGCGCAATGTGTAGCTCGGAAAATCCGGCGGGACACGCAACCTGTCGTTTGAGTCCACCACCGCGCGATCCGCGCTGCCCGACCCGGTTGCCACCCACGTCCCATTGCACGCCAGCAACACCGGCTCGAGGGCCGTGACCAGACCGCTCGCCGGCACTATCACTTCGATCGATCCATCCTTATCACTCAGAACGTGCATGTAGGGTTCGCGGTTGGAGACCACAAAGAGCGGCGTCTCGTGAAGCCTTTCCCGCAAACTTACGCGCAGCCGCTCGCCCGTCCACAGGGAAGCCCCTGTATCGCGCAATCTGGCTTCTTCCTCCGCCGTGGCCCGCGCCGTGTTCAAGTCGCGCGCCAGGTGAGAGACTTCCTGATGCAATTGGTCGAAGATTTCTCCCTGTGGCAACCCTGGTGGGGCCTTGGCTCCATGCGCGCCGCCGGTCCTCAACGTGCGCAGCCAGTGCGCCGTGCGCCTCAACGGCCGCATGAAGGTCCACCTCACCAGGATCAGCGCCAATCCAGCGATGAGGATTGTCTGGACGGATGCATTCACCATGGAGTCCCGCAGGGTATGCTCAACCTGCACGTCGATGAAGCTGGTGTCGTGGAATAAGGCGAGCGCCCCTGCTATTTCGTCGTTTCGGTGCAGGGGCACCGCATGAATGTGCAACGCCAGGACTTGGTCGTTTCCTGCTTTGTCCGTGCGCGCCTGGCGCACGAATGCAGCCTGTACCTGATCCTTCGCGGCGGCGTTCTTCACAACGTCCGGCCATGTCTGGAAAATGGCTGAAATTCCCGGAGTAATCGCCAGCGTTTTTCCCGCTACGTCGTAGACGGCGACTCCCTTCAAGTGCTCGCGCTCGGCAAACCGTTCCACCAGCCGCTGCAAGTTCTTTTCCGGCGTGCGGTCCAGCAGTGGCTCCACACTTTCCTGCAACCCTTCGCCGAGAATTTCCGCCCGGCGCGACAAATCGCTCCTCAGGTTGCGCCTCTCTGTCCGCACCTGGTACCAAGCGAAAAGCACGGACACCACCGCCACGCTCACGATTAGGGGCAGAACCATTTTCAGGGCCGTGCGCATCGAAACTCCTGTACTGTGTTGCCCGGGAAAGCCACGCCAAGCTGGGCGCGGATGGCCTAGATCTAGATTATGTCAAATTGCCGTTCCGAAGGGTCCATCTTACATCGATTATCGGGCCGACGTCCTCAATAGCTTGTCTTCCGGTTATTCGAACGGGCACCGGCAGAGCCGAATCTCAGATCAAGTTTCGTTATGCTCCTAAGTCTCTGTTAATCCAAATGCTTGCTTGTCAGTCGCCCCTACTCGTGCCAACTTAAAGCTTGCATGTCGTGCGCTGCCGCCGTGCAATTATTTCCCTCCCGCACGAGTTTTGTTCAATTGACCACATTTCAAAGAATCTAACCGTGTCTCTTCTCTATTTTACTTGAGAGTGCTTCGAGACGTCCGTAAGGTGTTTTCTGGATTTCTGACTGGGTTATGACTGTAAGAGGAAAGGCGAGTTTCGCCAAGCTGCAATCTCGCGTTCGGTCGTCGAGGACCTGCGGGAGACGAAAGCGGAGAGATGCATACTTCCGCGCATCGTTCACTCCTCGTTCGAGATGAACTTCCTGGCCGTTCGCTTCGCTCTCCCCTATAACTGCAAGGTGGTTTTCGGTCCTAGCGCTGCTGGCTGGCAAACCGGCTGCCCATGCAACGGTAATTATCAATTCGTTATCAGATTCGCGCGATCGGAATATCTAATAGTGGGGATGGCCATCCATCGTCCCTTTGCGATGGGCTTACGGCCCGTTTCATGGAGCACGCGCCTCGCGACCATGTGTAACTGTAGTCTCAGCACAACCATCGGGTGTTCGTCGCCATCTAAATTTGTGCGGGTTAGGATCCGGCAAATGTGCAGCGTGGGCCTGCGTCCGGAGGGTGACGAATAAGGACCTCCGTATCGGCTTTGTTTAAATGCCGGCTGGCGAAAATTCTAAAATGGAGATTCCCGGTGGGCCAATGGGGCCGATCGATCGACACGCAGCGCACGTCTCAGGACCTGCTTTAGACATTCCTGCCAATGGCGGGGATAAATCATGACGAACGAAAAATCATAGAGAAGGAGATTCATCTTGCCAAAGCTCACGATTCGCATATTTCCCCTTCTGGTTCTTCTCTTGCTGTCCGGCGTCAAACAGGCCAGGGCACAGGGAGTCAGCGCGTATTTTGGCTTAGGAAGTGCGTTCGACAGCGCGGCCACCCAATCAGGCTGTCCCACTGGCCAAATTACCGACCCGTTCGTCGGCGGGTGCGCGTCCGTGAACTCGATGGGCGGGGTCTTCGGTGTGTTTGGTGCGGACTTCATGATAAAGCCTCACCTGGGAATTAATGGCGAATATTCTTTCCGTTTTGCTCAGTCCAACTACATGCCAAGTGAACAACTGAACGTCCGTCCTTCGTTTTACGATTTTAACGCTGTCTATCAACCGTCCTCGGGTGACAAGCGCATTGTCCCTGTGCTCGAAGCGGGCATCGGCGGCGCCAAAATGTCTTTCTATGTCAGCCAGTCTGCCGGCACATTGTTCAACCAGAGCCAATTCCTGGTCAGCTCCAATCACTTTCAAGTGCACGCCGCAGCGGGCGTGAAGCTGTACGTCAAATCGGATATCTTCATCAAGCCTCAGTTCGATTTCCACTGGGTTAACAATTTGACGGATCAATATGGACGTACCACCGTCCCAGGATTTACGGTCTCGATTGGTTATACGTTCGGCAGAACCTAAACCGAACCGATTGTGTCGATTCAAGTCCGGGGCGCGGGAGTGGTGTGACGGAAACTGCGGGGATTCAAATGTGGGCTGCATCCCGCCGAATCGAAATCCCCCGCCCCCTGCTGCGAATGCCAGCCAACTGAAATGGCCGGGTATTCCGCTCATTCTAATCCGTCGAACGAAATTTCAGCTCCCCAACACTGCTTGCAAAACTGCAATCAGGAAAATGGCCGCAACATCAGCAAGCACACCGCTTTGCACGACGATTGACGGACAAGGTACAATCAAATTTTGGATATGCGCGCGAGCTGCCGCCCTACAAGCCCGTCCGCGCGGAATCGGGGCTACCGAGCCCGCCTGCGGAACTGGGCGCTTATTACGAAGAACGCAGAAGGATTGTGATGCGAGTTGATAGTCTGATCGACCAAGTCGTTGCCAAGTTCATTGGCACCAAGCACGAGCGCGACCTGAAGGTGATTCAGCCGCTGGTCACGGCTATCAATGCGCTCGCGCCGGAGTTTGAGAAACTGAGTGACGCCGAGCTTCTGGAGAAAACGGCGCAGCTCCGGACCCAGGTGCAGGGGCGGCTTGGCGACGTCCCGCTGGAGGATCCGCAATTCAAGGAGCGCCGCAAGGAGGCGCTGGAGCCCGCGCTAGTTCCAGCCTTCGCTCTGGTGCGCGAAATGGGCCGGCGGAAACTCGGCATGCGGCACTTCGATGTGCAATTGATCGGCGGCATCGTTTTGAATGAAGGCAAAATCGCCGAAATGAAAACGGGCGAGGGCAAGACGCTCGTGGCCACGCTTCCCGCGGTTCTGAACGCGCTGACCGGGCGAGGCGTGCACATCGTCACAGTAAACGATTACCTGGCCCGGCGCGACGCGGAGTGGATGAGCCCGATCTACCGCGCGCTGGGCATGACCGTCGGCGTGATCGTCCACGACCTGAGCGATGTGGAGCGGCGCGCGGCGTATGGGGCGGACATCACCTACGGCACAAACAATGAATTCGGCTTCGATTATCTCCGCGACAATATGAAATTCGACCTCGCGGACTGCGTTCAGCGCGGCCATCACTTCGCGATCGTCGACGAAGTGGACTCCATCCTGATCGACGAGGCCCGCACGCCGCTGATCATCTCCGGCCCCGCCGAGGAATCCACCGACAAGTACTACCGCATCGACAAAATCATCCCGAAATTAATTCAGGATATCGACTACATTGTCGAAGAAAAACACAAGACCGCCACGCTAACCGAAGAAGGCGTCAGCAAAACGGAAAAACTGCTGGGGCTCGGCAACATGTACGACCCCCAGCACATGGAAACGATTCACCACGTCTATCAGGCGCTCCGGGCGCACACACTTTATAAACGCGATGTCGAATACGTGGTCAAGAACGGCGAAGTCGTTATCATCGATGAATTCACGGGACGCGAAATGCCCGGCCGCCGCTGGTCGGACGGCCTGCACCAGGCCGTGGAAGCAAAAGAGAGCGTCAAGATCGAGCGCGAAAATCAGACCCTCGCCACGATCACCTTCCAGAATTATTTCCGCATGTACAAAAAACTATCCGGCATGACCGGAACCGCGGAAACCGAGGCCACCGAGTTCAACAAGATTTACAAGCTGGATGTTTCGCTGATTCCCACCAACCGCACGCTGCGCCGCGAGGAATTTTCCGACGTGGTATACCGCACGGCCGGGGAAAAATACGAAGCCGTGGTCAACGGCATCCTGCAGGAGGATAACTCGCACGCGCACGGCATCCGGCAACTTCACGAATCGGGCCAGCCGGTGCTCGTCGGCACGATTTCGATCGAAAAATCGGAGCATTTGGCGAACCTGCTGAAAAAAGCGGGCATCCCCCACCAGGTCCTGAACGCTAAACAGCACGAGCGCGAAGCAAAAGTCATCTCGCAGGCCGGGCGAAAGGGCGCGGTGACGGTCTCCACCAACATGGCGGGCCGCGGCACCGACATTTTGCTGGGTGGCAATCCCGAAGCGATGACCCGCGAGCATTGCCTGCGTGAAAGGATCGCCATTCCTTATATCTCGGCGCCAGCCGTGATCAGTGGAGACAGCTCCGACGGCAACACCGCGCCAAACATGGTTTTGTTCCAGCAGGAAGGCAAGATTTTTCAAGTTCCGGCGGAGCAATGGAAACCTCTCTACGACATTTATGCCGAGCAATGCCGCGCCGAACACGATGAAGTGATCGCCCTCGGCGGTTTGCACATTCTGGGCACCGAACGCCACGAAGCACGGCGGATTGACAATCAGCTTCGCGGGCGCGCCGGCCGCCAGGGGGACCCAGGCTCCTCGCGGTTTTTCCTATCGCTTGAGGACGACCTGCTGCGCGTGTTCGGCGGCGAGCGCGTCAAGGCCCTGATGTACCGGCTGGGAATGACCGAGGGAATCCCGATCGAATCCAAGCTGATCTCGCGCCGCATTGAGAACGCGCAGCAAGCAGTCGAGGCGCAAAACTTCGAGGCTCGCAAACACCTTCTCGAATACGACGACGTGATGAACAAGCAGCGCGAAACGATTTATTCGATTCGCCGCTCCGCCCTGGAAGGAAAAGAACAAAAAGATTATGCCCTGGGCATCGCGGAGGACATTGCCCGCGAACTGGTCGACACGTATTGCCCCGGCAATGAGCACCCCGAAAAATGGAACGTCACCCAATTCGCCGCCGAAGTGCTGAACCAATACGGAATTGATGTAAAGGCTGCCGGAGTCGACGCGGGCAAGATGAATCACGCGGAACTGGCGGACAAGCTAGTCGAGCGAGTAAAGGAACGCTACGCGGAAAAGGAAAAATTGTTCGGCGAGCAAATGATGCGCTGGCTCGAGCGGCGAATCATACTCGATATTGTCGACACGCAGTGGAAAGACCACCTGTTAACGCTCGACCACTTGAAGGAAGGCATCGGCCTGCGCGGTTACGGACAAAAAGATCCGCTGGTCGAATTCAAAAAGGAAGCCTTCACGCTGTTTGAAGACATGATGGGGCGCATTGACACCGAGACGGTCCGCTATCTTTTCCTGGTCCAGCCCGCCCGCCCCGAAGACGAAGCCCGGGAAATCGAGCGCCGCCAGCGCCGTCAACAACAGGAAATGCAGCTTCAAGCCGGGGCAGCGCAAGCCGAACAACCCAAGCCGGTCCGCACGGGCGCCAAAGTAGGCCGGAACGATCCGTGTCCTTGCGGGAGCGGAAAGAAGTATAAGAAGTGTCATGGCGCGGCGGCTTAGCCGGCTAAGATTCATCCCGGCGCGTCATAAGTTTCCAGCAATACTCCCGGAAAGCTTCTCCAGCCAGCAAAATAAAAAGCCGGCATTGAGCGAGGATTTCTCGCCAAATACCGGCCGGTAAAAAGTGGATTTCCGGGTCCCTTAGAAGTTGATCACCAACCCCGTTCCGAAGGAATAATTCGACGAAAACGTGGGCCCCACGTTTGTTCCCAGGTAATCGCCCTGAACGCGCCAGGAAAGGCGGCCGCCGCCGATTTTATAGTCCAATCCCGCGCCAGCCATGAACGCGGCGTGGGAATTGCTGCCAATATTGGCCCCTTGGGTAAAGCGGAAGCGCTCCCAACCGGCAATTACGTGGACCCAGGGCTCGAAGTGGAACGAGTTATGCACGGTAATGTGCGGTCCACCGCCAAGGAATAAAGACTTCGCGTCTATGCTGGGATTGGACCCGGCATGGCCGAATCCAGCAATAGCCGTTCCTTCAATTGCAAACCAGTTATTAAAATATCTGGCAACATCCGCCTGGTAGCCGAAATCGTGAAAGTTCAGGCCCAGGACGTTGAAATGCAGATATTGGAACCCTGCACCGAGTTGCCATGGCTCGCGGTCCGCCGGAATCAACGACGCAGGAGCGGCCGGCTCACTGGCGGAATTCCCGGCATCGAGCGCCGCTGTAGTATCCTGTGCTGACGCTGTAAGCGATAAGCAAAATAGCGCCGCACATAGAACTAGTACCTTGCGCATACGGATGACCCTCCTCGCATCCCAAGCTGCGACTGCTTCGGCCCACTCATCTTCGCCTTGGCTGCTGGCGGTGTCCATGCTAATCCGAATAGGAGTTTCCCGGCAAGTCAATACTGGTCATTGCGCCAAAAAATAGCATTTTTGCCTTCCCGAACCCACGCTTACCGAGAACCCTGGGGGAGCGCTCTATTTCCTCGACCGGCGCCCACTTTCGGGCCCGTCGAGACTGATGTGTCCAAGACAGGCCAAAACCGGTTTCTGACGCACAATTTGAGACTCCGCCTTACTTCCAGACGCGGATAATTTCTACCCGGCTTGGTTGCCCGTATAGGACTCCCTTTTCGTGCGAAGGTTTCCAAGCGCTGGCAAAACAAAGTACATGGAGGGATATGCCAGGTTGGCAGCAGTCGTGCTCAATATGGGGACATCGCTTGAATCGAGATTGAGGTGTGAGCCATGACGACCTCTAACCGCGATGGGCACTCCCAGGGAATCCTGATTGACGTTCCCAAGAACTCCGATGAAGGCGGCTCGCCCTTTGTTACTTACCTCCAGGAGTCCAGGCAGAAGCTGCGTGCAATCATTGACCTTCTTGACCGGGGAGAAGTGGTGGACCACGATTCGCATAGCTGGATGCTCGCGCAGGTGGACTTTATCGTCGATCTCGTTGGTAATGACGACCTGGAATTAGGCGCTGAAATTCGCGGGGATCTATTGCAATTCCTTCTGGCGGTGGCCAACCTGAACGAACAAATCCGCCAGCAGGCTTCCATGCGCCGCTAGGCGAATGGATGGGGTATCCATGCGGAACGCCAGCCTTCTCCTCTGCTTGTCTGCAAGGCCACCCGGGTCCAAAATAAAAGCAGGAAAGTTGATCGTCGCCATGGGCTGCGGATTCAGCGTTTCAGGGGTACCCACCCCGCGCGCCCACGGGCCGCGAAATCAAATATGGTTATAGACCTGAATTCGGAAACTGCTGCGAATAAGCACTCCTCAGCGACGCACTTCGAGGTGACTCTGCCCGCCGACGTGACGGCCATCTCGCCCGTGGTGGGCTGGATCATGCGCCTGGTTGGTGAATTGGAATACACAACGGGCAAAGAATTTGAAATCGAGATGGCTTTGCGCGAAGCTCTGGCAAATGCGATCCTGCACGGTTGCAAGGCCGATCCGTCCCAGAAAATCGAATGTTCCGTGACCGGTGATCGAGATCAGGGCATCTTGATCGTTGTACGGGATCCGGGCAGAGGGTTCGATCCTGCCTCTCTCCCCTCACCCACGGAGAATTCCAATCTGCAATCCGACCATGGCCGCGGGATTTTGTTGATCAACCAGCTTATGGATGAAGTGAAGCACGAACGCAACGGCACAGTAATCCGAATGCGCAAATTCTAATTGATATGCCAATCAAACTACCCCCGAATACTCCGGACTCGCCTCCCGTCAAACCCGTGGAGAACAAGTTTGACCCGTTCCGGCCCGAAATGCCCAAAATTCCCGGCGTGGGCCACGGTTCCCTTCAGGTAGTACAAGGACCAAGTGGCATCGACAGGCAAACTGCTTTGCAAATCGGAGGCATCGCCGCGGGTGCGGTATTGATCATCGCGGTAATCTTTTGGTGGGTCAAAAGCAATCCGCAACGGGCAGCCAAATCTTCCTCTGCGGATGCGGAGGTCGTCGAGCAGGCGGTGCCTGACCCTCCAATGCCCAGTTCGATTGCCGCAGTTCCGGAGGGCCCAACCGTGGCGGCGACCCTCGATGAGCTTTCCAAACCATGGGAGGCGAAGAAATTCGCTTTCGTGAAACCTCTCACACATCAAAATATTCACGGTATGGTGATCCGCCTCCCGGGCGGAGAACTCTGGGCATTTTCACTTCAAGAACCCTATGGCCGCTGCGAATTAGAATTCGTTACCGATCTTGCCAAGCTTGCCTCGAAATACAAATATTCCGCCAGCCACCCCATGGTCGTAAATCCGTGCGACAGCACCGTGTATGATCCCTTGAAAGTCGGCTCGATCGGAGGCAACACCTGGGCTCGGGGAGAAATCGTGCAGGGCGCCGGCATGCGGCCTCCCATTTCTATCGATGTAAAAGAGAGCGGCCGCTCCATCATTGCCGATAACGTCGAGTAGGCTTCTTCAGCCCGGGACCCCCTACATGTGATTAGTGACTAGTGGATGCTGACAGGCGATTCGCTCGCGCCGAGGCCGGCGCAGTGTAATTCGTGATTTGCGTTTCGTAATTCGTGAATTCATAGAATTGATGTCCCGCCTAACTCCCACTTGCCCTCTTCGATTGCAACGAACGATAGGACGCCGATTCCCCTGCGGCGTGCAGCGCACGCACTCGTGTGGGCTGGTTTTCATCAGTCACCATTCACCCGTCACCATAGTGCCCCTTCCGAATTCCATCGGAATTACTTCTGCGGCAATTTCTGATTCCGGATGTGCGATCTCCATTCAATCAATTCCGCCAACAACGCCTTTTCCACGGTGGTGGCGATCCGCAACACGATGTGCCACGTCTCGGACAGATCCAATTGTTTATCCCATTGCACCAGCATGCGGTGCAATTCGCGATAGCGATCCCGGCGGCGCACGTAGTCATTGACCACCACCAGCGACCCTGCCACGGTGGCGATTTGGAAGAACAGCGCGACCGACAGCGCCAGTTCCGGCTTCAAACGGGCTGAAATCGAATGGTCCAGGCCATGCGCGTTGAGCAGCAGCCAAAAGTCGAGACCCGCGGCAAGTATGATGCTGGCCCAGGTCACGATTCGGTATCGGCGCGCCCACGCAGCCGCGTGTTCCGCGTGGCGCGAGAAATATGCAATCTGGTGCTGCACCCGCTCGCTTCTGTAGAGCCGCTTGAACTCTTCCAGATTATTTTCGCGCACCGGACGATCCGACATTTTCAGAAAATTCAGCGAGGTGAGCATGCCGGCCAGGTCCGGCACAACCTCTGGTCCTACAACTTCGTAGAGCGCCGGAGTCCGCCAGAGAGCCAGGCACGAACGGCAAATTTCAGCGGCGGTTCGCATTCTGGTCCATGCAACCTGGCGGCGCGACAGTCTCATCACCGTTGGCAGCGAGGCCGCCATGATTCCCAGTGCCGTTCCCATCCACAGCCAAATCACGCTGCTCCCGGTGTAGGCGGTTTTTCCACTCAGCACGGCCGCGGCGGCGGTGCAAAAAATCGGAATCGCGGCCATGCGGCGAAACTGCGGAGCGACTCGGCTGGCGTTTTCATCCATTTTGACAAACCACGCGCAGGCCAGATCGTGCGGGAAGCCTGCGGCCAGTTCTACGGCCGGGCCCGGCAATTGGTTGAGGAAACGCATCTCCGGATCGTTCAGTATTTCCGGACCGGCATTAAAATCTTGCACCGCGCAGGTAACGCTGTGGATCCAGATGACTGGTCGCTCTTGTTCCTTTGCGAAATGAACCATGTCCGCCGTGCCACCCAATCCTTGGCTCGGTTCTCCATCCCACAACGCCAGGAGCAACTGACTCTGCTGCACTGTTTCGATGCCGCATTCGTAATAGCGCTCCGTCAATTTTTCTCCGGCGCCGGTGACTTCCACGGACAGGGCTTTTTTGAATACGCTTTCGGCTCGCTCCCATGAAAGTTCGTCAAAATCTTCGCGGAATTTTTCCTTCGGCACAGGCAGGAAGATCCGGATGGGCAGATTCAGTTCCAGACAGGTCTCCGCAAACAGCAAGTCTGCACCGGCGGCGGCTGACGCCACACCGTAAATGACTCCCGGGGTTTTCGCCCTCCACTCCAGGAGCACTCGTCGAATTGCCTGTCGACACCTGGCTTCATCTGGAAGTTTGCGATGCCCGGTAAATCCAATGGCCAGTGTGGCGGGAAGCTGAACGGAGGTCCGGGCGGGAGGGCTCATGAAGTTCATTCAGCTGCGAACAGCGCTTCCCTGCTCAACCATGATCGCGATCCTCGCTCTCTATTCGATCTGCAGCAGGGATTTCATCAGCACAACAACGTAGGGATTTATTGTTGAAATCACATAGTAGAGTTCGAGTTCGGAGCCCTGCACTCTTGTCCAGCGCTCCACGACATAGGGAGCAAAGGCGCCTCCGCGAACCTCCGCGGCGCTGACTCGATTTCTCTGTCCCAGGACTGGCCCTTCCAGACCGTCGTCAATCTTCCGAAGAGGAGCGTGTATGAATCTTCCGTATGCGTTGTCACGCACCGGGTTAAACAATATTTGAGGCTCGCTCCACGGTCCCCAGGGCGTTCGCGAGTAGGAAAACGCGATGCCGTTGGGCTGGGTACGGCGGTCGTAAGCCATCAGCCACAAACCCAGGTCCTTGCACCAGGTGACGGACAAATCCCCCAGGGTGCCGTCCTTCACGATCGGCGTCGCGTCCGATTCATTGTCGCTCCAAGCCGGAGCGTTTGACGCATCCAATCCGGCGAAGTAGCGGATTCCTTTGCCGGCCTCGAATTGCCCCACTGGAACAATCGAAAGATACGCATCACTTTCGCGGTATTTGCCTGTTCCCCACGTGAGAATGAAGGGGCCGCCGGCAGGAAGTCCCACGACCGGGCCGGGCTGAACATGCATGGACATTCTGATGAATCGCCCCTGGGGAAGTTCGGAAATCATGCGGACTGTTTGAAAAGTTTCGGGAGCCGCAAACTTGGTGAGGACGGTGCGGTTGGTTGCACCTCCTCTTGTGAAATTCGTGCTGAAGGCTACGTACATCTGCCCGTCAAGGCTGATCCCGGCCACCGGCACATCCATCGGCGCCATGGTGATGCCAGCCGGCTGCGCGGCGATATATTTCCCACCGTTGGTCAGAAAATCCAAGTGAACGCCGTCGTTGGGGTTGGCTGTGTCAGTGGTCGCGATGGTGTCGGATAATCCGGGCAAGCGCCCCAGGGTCGGTCCGAACAGAAAATAGGCGTGCGCCTGGTGCTCAAAAGAAACGCCAAGCTCGGTGCCCTCGACACCGAATCGCGTGAAGGTCTGGCTCACGGTCGGCTTGTGCCGCTCCTTGTCTTCATTTCCGATGAGTTGTTCGAGTTTCACAGTTGAATCATCCATAAAATGAAGGGCCACTTCGCGAACGGGTTTTGCAGGGCGAGCGGCAGGTGGAGATGTGGAGGCCGCCGCTGCGGAAACGGCGGGAGGATTTGTTGGAGCAGCTGCGCTCACGGGGGCAAGAAGTTTCTTCGGGTTGTCGGGCTCAGCCGCGGGTACCGCACCAGAAGTCTGGGCAGGCAGCGCGGCCGGCTTCGTCGCTGCAATTTGCGCAGTTGCCACGTTTTGCTGAGACCTGGAACGGTACGTCAGGAATCCGAGAATCAAAACCACCGCGGCCAAACCTCCGATTACAAAATATTCCCACTTGGGCCGGCCCGAGTGCCGTGTGGCCCGCGCCGCGGCCGGCGTGACCGGTGAAACTGCGGGAGCATTGGCGGGACTCGTCCGCGATTCGCTTCTTGAATCAGGGCGCGAAAGCAACGTCTTCACATTCGCCGCCAGCCTCTGGAGATGGACTTCCAGCGGTGGCGTCAGTGCGTCGAGCCAGTGGACGCTGCCGATAAAGTAGTCCAGGGATTTTGCCGGCGCGACATCCTCGATGCGCAGCGGCATGACGGTCACACCCTGGCTGACGGCGCGTTCAATCTCCTTGGGAATGTGGCCGGAAATGTTGGCCTTCGAGGAAAAGACCAGGACCATAATGCGGCACTCATGAATGGCGTCAATGATGGCTTCGCCATAGTGGATGCCGGGAAGGACGTCCCGCGGCGCGATCCAGCAGCGGATCCCGTGGGACTCCAGCGTGGCGCAGACGGCATCCGCCACCGTCTTATCTGCAGAGGCGTAGCTGACGAAAACATCGTGCGCCATGGACGACAATTTCCTTTTTTAGTGTGCGACCCCGTGAAGAAGTTCCGGCCGGATTCTAGCACGACCCTGTTCGATTAGGAGGTCCGACCTTCTTGCCCTGACAAAGGAAGGGCAAGAAGGGCAAACAGCAACGCGTGAACAGGGCCTTCGGATTCTGTGTGAGAACTCGTTTCTGGTTCATGTAGCGCCCGCCTTCAGGCGGGCACCCGCACGATTCCAAAGTGCCCGCCTTCAGGCGGGCGCTACAAAAGCGTGCTAATCCAGGACGCTTCAAAAATTGAGGACAGCAATGCGCGCAAGCAGGCGTACATGATATAAAGGAAATATGCGGCTGTAGCTCAGCTGGATAGAGCGCGTGCCTCCGAAGCACGAGGTCGGGCGTTCGAGTCGCCCCAGCCGCACCACAAAAGCCAGTAAGAATGCGGTGCCCAGCGTGTTGGCTCGAGGCGCGGTGTGAACATTGGCACCATTATTTTAGGATTGTTTTAGCTACAGGGTGACGCTGAGCGGGATCGAGCACGTGTTCCGTTAATTTTTAACGCTTGAAGAGTGCCCGGGAATCCTGACGCGGAGAATCCCGACCTCGAAATCACCCACAGGTAAGTAACACACGTAAAAGCGGACGGACGCATGACATCCCAGCACCAAAATCTCCCAGCAACCCACCGGCAAAGAGTGAAAGTCAGGCTATTTCCAACGAGGTTTCGCGCCAGCGATGATAAAGCAAGCGCCTGTTGCTTCCTCGGTGATCTCCACAATGTGCGACCCGGTGCACCGCTCGCGTGCCGTTGTAGGGCCAGGCTGCGCGCTTTGTGCCAGTTGCGCTGTGGCCTCCATTGGAACTAGGGTCTGGTTCGGGCTATGACTTGGGTTTCGGCTCCAGGAGACTGGCAAGTGTCACGTACACGCACTCGTCAACCATTGTCTCAATTCAAGTGCTATAAACTCTCTCATACACTGTCGTACAAAAACTCCATCAGGTCAATTGGGCGGCGAAATGGAATGTAAAGATTTGTGGCTACCCACCGGCGGTCGGAGAATACTCAAGGCGCTTGAAAACCCATGCTGGTCGTATTTGGAGGCGTCGCCGCCGGTGCCGAATTAAAGCTCCCCCCCAATGCAAGGTGAAGGTTGATGCGATTGGCAAGCTGCGCGTTCCTAGCCTTGATCAGTTCCGCCTGTGTGGCGATCTCATCCGTTTGTAACTGGAGGACGGAGAGCAGATCCGTGGCCCCCGCCTGGTATTTCACAGTGGCAATACGTACGGCTTCGGCGCGGTCATGCAGGGCTCCCTGCTGGTATTTGAGGTACTCCGCCAAGAGTGCCTCGTTTGTTAATGCAATTTCGACCTCGCGAAACGCGTTCAGGGCGGCGCTCCCATAAGCCTCGAGTGCCTGACCCTGCTGTGTCGTGGCAATTTTTATCCTGGCGCGCAGCGCGCCCCCCTCGTAAATCGGCACGAAGACCTGCACGGCGCTGCGGAACATAGTGGGATTGAGGAGCAGCAGGTCAAGCAGCCGATCGCTCACATGCCCGCCCTCCACGGTCAGCGCGATGTCCGGAAGCAGAGCCAGCTTCGCGGCTTCCAGATTCCGGAAAGCCGCCAGAACTTGGCGCTCGGCGGCGACGAGATCCGGACGGCGCTCGGCCAATGAGGCGGGCAGACCGGCTTCGACCGGGGGCGGAATCGGGACGAAACTTTCACTGACTTTCAATTCAGCCGCAGGATAACGTCCAACGAGCACCTCCAGATTGCGCTGCGACTCGCTGTAGAGACCTTGCGCTCGCTGGCTTTGACCCTCTGCTTCGTTCAGGCTCGCACTGGCCTCCGCCAAGTCAAGATTCGAAACCTTGCCTGCAGTTGCTTGCACGCGGGCCAGCTTCAGCAGGTCTGAGTAGAGGTCCACACTCTGTTTTGCGAGTTCCAGAAGCTGGCGGCTTTCGATTGTCAGATACCAGCTTTTTGCTGTGGTGGCCGCCAGAGATTGCCGCGCAAACGAATAGTCGAGCGCAACCGCTTCGTAACTGGCGCGGGCGGCGGCCTGCTGCGAGCGCAGACGTCCCCATACATCGACTTCCCACGAAGCGCCGCCCCGTTCCATATTGCTTTTGAACGGGTTGTTGCTCGAGTTAGTTTTCTCTGTAGCTGCCCCGGCAAAATCCGCGCCGACCTGTGGTTTGAGCTGCGCACCTACAACAACTACATCCTGACGCGCCATATACACTTTCGCCGCGGCTTGCTGCAGGTCCAGGTTGTTCTTGATTGCTTCTTCAACCACTGCGTCGAGGCCAGGATCGTGGAATGATTCCAGCCAGTTGTCCGAAACTGCGGAATTCGCGCTTCCACTGGAGCTCCACTTCACAGGAACGATGGTGCCCTTCGGAAGGCTCTTACCCAAAATATCGGAATGTTCCGGCGGACGAGCAAGGCAGCCGCCGAGGAACCATATCGTAAGGCATACGAGAATCAGAAACGGCCGGCATGGTGACAATCCCATATCCATTCGTGAATGAATTGCGACTCTCATTATCAGGTTTGCAATGGATACAGCCAGTTCAGCCAGGAATACGTTCGAATCACGATACGGCGCAGCGCGGCGAACCCGCCGCCACCTGTGTAAATCGCTGCTGCACCTTGCGCACCGATCGGAAACAACTCTTGATTCCTGTTTTTCATGACGATCTTTACGGCGAAACCGGTTTGTGCTCCGTTCGGTCCGGGGTTGAAAACGGGCAAGTCGCCGCTGGGCAGCAGCTGCCCTTCGCCGTTGGCCCACCAGATGCTATCGACCTCACCTTTAAAGATCTGTCCAGGAAAACGGTTCAGCGCGACCTCTACAGGTTGGCCAACCTTTACGTACTTGAGGTGTTCCTGGAAGAAATTGCCAAGGACATAGCGGTCGGAATCGACAATAAAAGTTGCGATTGCGCCAAAACGCACGGTGCCGGCAACCATTCCCGGCACAACCTGCAAGTTAACAATGTGGCCATTGGCAGGCGCTACTATGGTGGTGTTCTCCAGGTAATACCGCGCGAGTTTCAGTTGCGCCTGTTCCGCGGCTACGTCCGCAACGGCTTCCTTCAACTCGGCCTCCGCCTGTTTCAACTGCGAAGTCGCCGCAATCACGACGGTATTCACACCGTTGATTTGCGATTCGTATTTGAACTGTGAACGCGCCGCGTCCGCTTCGGATTCTTTAAGTCCGGCTTCTGCCGATTTCAAATCGGCAGACCACTTCTGCGAATCCTGTTCGGACCCGGCGTTCTGATCGGCGAGGCTCCGGTAGCGATCATATTGAAACTTGGCGTAGCCCGTTTCGCTCTTCAGTTTCTCCACCTTAGCGGCAGTGCCTTCTGTGTCGGCTTTGAGCATGAGCACATCCTGCTTGGCGGACACTATCCCTGCCTGTTGCTGTTTGACTTTCGCATCGCACACGACGACCTTTGCCTGCGCTGCCTCGATCTGCGCTTGCAGCTGTCCGACCTGGTATTCGTAGGGACGCCGATCCAGCTGGAATAATGGCTCGCCCTGCTTGACGGGCACATCGGGCGCGACCAGCACGGCGGTAACGAGCGTGGGTTCGGGAAGACGCGGGATCAATTGAATGGTGTGTTGAATCACTCGCGCATCGGTTGAATAAGGCGTCACGAAACGCAAGCCGATCAGGAAGATCAGCAGCACGTGGACGAAGACCAGCGAGAATACAACTCCCCAGGCGGGGCTTAATTTGAGGAGTTTCAGTTTGAAAAAAACCAGCCAGAAGATGAGAAGGAAGAAAGCCAGGATGAGCAGCCCAGCGACCATTCTGACTCCTTTCTGCCTCTTCCCCATTCGCCCCGGCACGATGGAGATGGGTGCGTTGTCACGCCGCTTTCGAAGTTCCGTGTGCCGTCCCTTTGCCAGACATTTTGGCGATTTCCTCGTCGACCGCTGTTTGTTCGGCCAATGGATACCGTCGAATATCGACGACCTGTGTGGGTTTGAAAGCCCAGATGAACGCTTGAATCCACGGCACGAGTGCCAGAAACCCGACCCAGCCCATGATATTCACCGCTTCGGCGTCCGGATGCTTTCGGGCAACCGCGATCCGCCCGGGCAATCCAAGAATAAAAACGATAGCGACGAGAGCCCCCACGCCCAGAACGAAAAGAGTTGCAAACGTTACGTAGTCCCAAAAATCAAGATCAAAACCTAACATTGAAATCCCCTAACTGGCCGTAATCTTGGCTAATCTGATTTGGGTAACGATCTGCAAATCCTCCAGTTGGGTTCTCAAGTCACATACCTCTCTCGTGTGAAAAGTAAAACGATTCAAAGATGGACGGCAACTGTCGATTCTTACAGATGCACGAAAAATGTAGCAGTCCCTTTGAATCGGTCTCACGGTTCACAGTCATAAGACACAACAGAATTGGATGGCATTTCGAGGCCCGTCTCTGGTGCGAGGTTGGAATGCATTCATTGCTCTTTCGACCGCTCCTGAAACCCCTCACCACCTCACAGATGCGAGGAGAAATTCCAGAAGAAATACCAGCTAAAGAGTTGCTCCGAGAATGTCGCCGTTGTCGTCGAAGGTGAGAAGGACGTTTACATCATTCGCCCTTGCAAAACAGAGAACTACAACTATGTTGCTGATCCCGTTTTCTGTTACTTGTAGTATGTTGGCCACTCCCCTCCAAAGGCGACCCGTACGCACCCAGCGTTGTCTACTTGAACCGTCTCAATTCGGGTAGTTAGTGTCGATGACATTGGGAAATACCTCCATCGGTGAGGTCGCGCCTACGAGGCAGGTGATCAGGAGCACGTGAACTCCTACTCGCCGGATACAATTCCCGGGGTGTGGCTGAATTTCAGAAGTTTCAGCTAAAAAAACCGGCCACACGGCGAAGGGGGAGTTGACCAGGGTGAGCAGTGCAGCAACGATTCTGCCTCCCAGGAATGGAGTAGAACCACTCCAAGAACAATGACACAAACGATTAGCAGCGCCAGGCCCAGAGTGAAAACGGCGGCAAGAGTTACGTGGGCCCGATAATCAAGATCAAACGATGACATCGAAATACCCGGCCTGCCTGTGTCCTTCCAAATCTGATTAGGGTAGCCAGTCGTGAGTCCCCACGTTGGTTCATCGCGGCGTACATTTTTCTCTCCTAAAAGTTAAATGACCCAAGAAAGGAGAGCTACTGTCGATTTTTACAGAGGCACAGAAAAAAGTGACAGCCCGCTAAGCCGACATCCTGATAGACAGGAGTGGTCTCAACGGGTTGACGCAACACTTGCGCAATGGCTTCTTGTAGGAGTCTGGGAAGCTGATTTCGTCCGCGGGCGTCAAATCAAACAAAATAAAAGCGCTGTTTAGCTTCTGATTGAACACTCCCGTACTGATTGATTCTTGAAGAGAAGTATTGTCAGATCAATCGACCATAGGGTGATGTATCGACCGGTTGAGCCAGCACCGTTTCTTAGGACTTGGCACCGGCAACCCTGTATTCGGACGTTCTGCCTGTGCACTCGGCGTGCCCACACGCACAATCTATGTCCGGCGTCTTTTCCATGGCCTCGCACTCGGTGCTGCAATATTTGCCCGACGCGATCACACATGAACAAACGGGGTGTGCACACTTACGATCTTTTTCATTCGTCATTATCTTTATCTCCTAGCGTCCATCAGCGCTCCTCAAACGTATATTCGGTTCAGTGACCCCTCACCAACTCGTAAAAATGACAGCCAGAGCGCATGCTGAAATAAGCTACATTCCGAGAATCCCTGGTGGTCTCAATGAGTCGTCGTAGCACCTGGTCAAAGCCTTCTTGGAGGAGCCTTGGAAGATTATTTTGTTAGCCGGCGTCAATACCAAACAAAACAAAAGCCCTGTTTAGGTTCTGATTGAACAATGCCGTACTGATTGATTCTCGATCCGAAGTATTGTCAGATCAACTGGCTATAGGGTGTCTCATCGACCGGTTGAGCCGGCGCCGTTATTCGGGAGATTGGAGCGGCTGTCTTCAAGTCACCGCCAATCCCCGTTATTTGGTAGATGGCTCCGCAGAGTTTGCCAATCCGCATCCGTCGGATCGTTGTTGCAGAACATTCTGGTCTAGAAACACGACGCCAGGCACCTGGATTAAACTGGTCAGGTAAATGCTTTTTGAACAGAAAAAACTACGTGTCGCGAGAGAGATCGTATGTGGATAGTTGCCGGAGTTGTGATTACCTTACTGTTTGTCGTCGCTATCCGCCTGGGGTCGAGGCGGCGCCGACCGCTCAGCCGTGAGCCGGAGCGGAAGGACCGACGTCGAGGTTCTCGAGTCGCGCTTGCCACGCCTGTATTCGTGTACGGATGGCTGCTAAATGAGCCATTCTCGGAAAACACCGAAACCCTAAACGTCAGCGCGGTAGGCGGATTGATACAGCTTTCTGCAATGGTGATTCCCTCGCAAGAACTGATCCTAACGAGTCTGAAAACGAATGAAGATCTGCCTTGCCGCGTTGTTCGATTGATAAGATCAGGAGATGGCAAAACTCTTGTCGGGGTAGACTTTCTGCGACCTTCGCCACATTTTTGGCAAATAAATTTTGTTTCTAACTCGCCGCGTACCTTCATCGAGCCGTTCCTGACGTATAAATTTAGGCCCACTGCAGATGTAATATCGAATCGCGACAAAGCGGACTTAACAGTCGTCGTTAACCTACTTCGTAGGCTGATTCCCTGAACTCCCGATAAGTACTTATCGGAAGGCGGCCCACAAGCTGGATTGTCCAAATTCCCACATTCCGATAATCACCGCTTCTCAGGACTTGGCAAGAGTAGTTCTAGGTTATGCCATTTGCCTGCCGATGAATGATCAGACTTCATGGCATCTGATCACGCGCAACGGTCTGTAGCTTTTGACAGTTGGACGTGGTACTCCTGTGGTGACAGCCTCATCAGACTGGTAAGGCTTTGTCGTCATCTTGGTGGTCGGGGAGGGATTCGGTGCGATTACCCGTGTTATGCCTTTTGGCGTCCGCCGTGTT
>DATHPN010000062.1:0-4152 GCA_035483715.1 Candidatus Acidiferrum sp. | reverse complement strand
CGTGAAGATCCTGAGCCCGCCGCACGTTTTGCTGGCGCTGGGCATGACCGGCATCCGCTTCGGCACGGTGATCATGATCGTTTCCGAAATGAATCGCGCGCAGGGCGAGTATCGCGCGAGGCTCGAGCGGTTGCTGTTTTTCTCGTTTATTTTCCTGTTTGGCATGACGATCGGAATCGCTCAGGAGTATACTGTCCGCCCCTTCATGCACGGAGCCAGGTTCTACCTGGTGGCCGCGCTGGTCGCGCCAATTTTCATGGCGGCCATCGCGGCGGCTACGAAGCATCCGTGGGCGGTGACCATCACGACGGCGTTGTACACAGTCATGCATCTGGCCTTCACTTGGATCCTGCCGCTTTTTCCCGCGGAACCCAAGCTTGGCCCGGTCTATCAAAAGATCACGCATCTGATTCCGACGGATTTCCCGATGCTGTTCATTGTTCCGGCGATTGTGATCGATCTGATGCGCCACCGGATCGGGGGGTGGAACCGGTGGGCCCAATCCGCGGGGCTGGGCGCGGCGTTTGTGGTGAGCTTCGTTGCGGTGCAGTGGCCCTTCGCCGATTTTCTGATGTCGCCGGCGTCCCGCAACTGGATTTTCGCGACCAACAATTTTCCGTATTTCATTCCTCCTCGATCTCCGTGGGTGCGCAATGTTTTTTTCCCGACGGATGCGAGCGCCGCGGCTTTCTGGGTCCACATGGGCTTTGCGGTGATTGTTGCGGTGGTCATGACGGACCTGGGTTTTCGCTGGGGGGAGTGGATGCGGAGGATTCGGCGTTGATTGGAAGGACAGGTTTTCTCCGCATTTTTCTGCGTTCTCCGTGTTAAAGGTTTGCACGCACTTCCAAAAAAGCTTTAACACAGAGAAAACTGAGTACGCAGAGAATGCGCGGAGACACAGGCGCCCAATCGCAATATTGTCTCCAACGATTATGCGATCACGGACACAACTCTTTGCACTCTTAATCTTTTTTTTGGCCGCGGCTTTCCCTGCGAGCGCGCACGTGGGAAGCCCGGACGTTTTTTACGAGGGCAAGGCCGGGCCGTATCCGCTCTTTGTCAGCATTCGCGTGCCCCAGGTGATTCCGGGCGTGGCCGAAATTCAGATTCGCAGCGAGGCGGGAGACGCGCGGACGATTCGCGTCGTTCCGATGCGCCTCGCCGGTCCGGGATCCAATTTTCCTCCAACACCCGACCTTGCCGTGCAATCCAAAGATGATCCGCAATTTTTTACCGCCAGCGTCTGGCTGATGGAGTCCGGCGCGCTGCAGGTGCGCGTGCTCGTGGACGGCGCCCAGGGTCAAGGCGAAGTTTCCGTGCCAGTCCCGTCCACCGCGCAACGGACGCTTCCCATGCAGAGGTCGCTTGCCGGGCTATTGCTCGCTCTCATGCTGCTTCTGGCCGCCGGCGTGGTCTTCATCGTCGGCGCCATCGTGTTCGAGGGTAACCTCGAGGGCGGTGAAATCCCGAGCGAAGCACGCATTCGCCGCGCGCGCCGCGTCATGCTGGGCACATCGGTTCTGGTTGTCGTCTTGCTTTTTCTTGGCAAAGCCTGGTGGGGTTCCGACGCCCTGGATTTTCAACGCCGGGTGGATTTTTTCAAGCCCCCGGTCGCGGCGCTGAAGCTGATCGACGGCCACCGCCTTGAGATTCGTGTGGAACGCACCAACAGCCGTACGGAGCGACCGGATTTCCGCTCTCCTGCTTATCTCCGCCTAGGCGACGTTATCCCCGATCACGGCCACCTGATGCATCTGTTTCTCCTGCGCGCGCCGGAATTGGACGCCATGTGGCATCTTCATCCTGACCCAATTGCAGGAGATGCGTTTGCGATGGAATTGCCCGATGTGCCCGCCGGCCGCTATCAGGTTTTCGCCGATGTTGTCGATCCGCGCGGATTTCCGTGGACACTTGTCGGCAGCGTCGACCTTCCGCGTATCGTCGCGGGAAAGCCTCTTGCGGGCGACGATTCGACCTGGTCCGGCGCACCGCTGGCCGCGCCCTCCGCCGATTCCGTGAGTTCGGCCCTGCCCGACGGTGGGCGCATCGTTTGGCAGCGCCCGGCAGGGCCCTTGAAAGCCAGCGTTCCCCTGGAATTCATTTTTGCCGTGCAAGATAAAGACGGCCGCCCCGCGCAAGACATGGAGCCTTACATGGGCATGGCCGGGCACGCTGAATTTGTGCGCTCCGACTTGAGTGTGTTTGCGCACGTGCATCCCGCGGGATCGGTGTCCATGGCCGCTTTGGAGCTGGCGCAGGCGGGGATTTCCGGCGATGTGGACTCCGCGCAAATGCCCATGTCGATGTCTATGCCAATGCCGGAATCTGGGCCGCTTCCGCCGGAAGTGCGCTTCCCTTACGGGTTTCCGCAGACGGGCGACTATCGCGTTTTTGTGCAGGTCAAGCGAGCAGGGTGCGTCGAAACTGGCGTGTTTGACGCTCACGTGCAGTGATACATCTGAGTGGAACGGGCTTCAGCCTGTTCGGGTTGAATTCTCACACTTACCGTAATTCCGAAAGGCTGCAAGCTTCGGGTGTTTCCGTTCAGAAAATCAAAATCCACAAGCTGAAGCGTGCGCTACTTCAATCGCGGAAATAGTTTCAGGGCGTTGTCGCGGTTGACGGCGCGTTTGATTTCGGAGGAGACCTGATAAGTGTCCCAACCGTTGGCCGTCGGACTGACTGGGCGATAGGGAAAATCGCTTCCCCACAGGATTTGAGTGGTGGGCACGAGATTCATGAGCGCCGCGAGGGATGAAGGGCTCGTTGCATTCGCAATGTCGTAATTTAGTTTTCTTAGTTCATAGAAAACGCCGTTGGGGACACGCGAAGCCAGTTCGCTGCGCGCCTGAAAAAAGCCGTTGATGCGCGCGGCCAAGACAGGCATGGTGCCGCCGGAATGGCAGAAGATGAATTGGATGTCAGGGCAGCGGGCGAACGTGCCGCTCACTAGAAAACTGACGATGGCCCGGGTGGTATCGAAAACAAACTCGACCACATTGGAAGGAATCCCGGGGATCAGATTCACGCAGCAAGAGGGTTCGGTTGGATGGACGAAAACGACGGCCTTGCGGCGATTCAGTTCGTCAAAAACCGGAGCGAAAGCGGGGTCGCCGGGCCATTGGTCGCCGTAGCTGGTCTGCAAGTAGGCGCCGTCGGCTCCGAGCGCGTCAAAGGCGTGCCCAATTTCCGCAAGACTGCCGTCGACATCGGGCAAAGGGAGCGCGGCAAACACGCCGAATCGCCCGGGATAATCTTTGGAGAGCCGCGCTCCGTATTCATTGGCGATGCGCGCGAGCTTGCGGGAATTTTTCTTGCCCTTGTGCCACGAGCCAGGCACCGGCAGGGACAAAATGGACGAGGCGATGCCGAACTGTTCCATTTGTTCCAGGGTGACGTCCGGGGTCCACTTGAGGACGGTCGCGTCGCCCGTGGTGATTTCCAGGATGCGGTCGCGGGTAAGCTTGGCATATTCGGGCGGCAGCATGTGGTGATGCACGTCAATGCGGCGCGGATTTGCGTTTATGCCTGAGTTCGCGTCAGCAGGTCGCGCATCGTTACGGTCCATCATTGAATCTCCCGTTTAAACTTACAAGCGCCGCATGGGCAATACAAGCAGACGGAAATTTCTTCGTACTCTTCGCATCTCTGTGTTGAAGTTTGAAAAGCGGAACACAGAGTACACAGTGAAAACCTGGAGGGGCACAGAGAACGGCTCCGGCCACTCAATCCTTGGCGTCGAGCAGGACGGCGGCGACCCGGCACGGCGTTTTCCCGCGATTCACCCACGCGTGGTTGGTCCCGCGTTGGATGACAACGTCGAACGGCTCGAGATCGCGATCCTCCTTGTCAAGAACCAGCCTGACTCTTCCGGACAGGAGGACGATGTAGTCCGTCGTACTGGTCTGGTGCATACTAGGGCCTTTGCTGACGTCTCGACGCGTATGCGCCGCATTCATCGATGCGAACACCTCCGCAATTCGCTGCTCGCGTTGCTCCTCAGTCATTCCGGCGAAGGCCGAGGCTGGCGGCAGCCGAAACAAGCGGAACACTAAGCCGCCCGCGGGTGGCTCAAGACTCTTCGACTTCGACGCGTGGTCCACGCGGTCCGTGTGGTTGTGCGGCCCAGCCTCCGTGACCCACATCTCG
>DATHPN010000061.1:0-2064 GCA_035483715.1 Candidatus Acidiferrum sp. | reverse complement strand
GGCTTCACGCAGATGAAAAAAATTGCCAGCCTGGCCGAGATGTATCAAGTGCGGACAGGGTCGCATGGCGCGACGGATATGAGCCCGGTGTGCATGGCCGCCGCTCTGCACTTTGACCTGAGCGTGCACAATTTTGGAATTCAGGAATACATGCGGCATTCTCCGGAGACCGACAAGGTCTTCCCGCACTCGTATTCGTTCAGAGACGGTTGGATGCACCCGGGTGACACGCCAGGCCTCGGCGTAGATATCGACGAAGCGCTAGCCGCTCAGTATCCGTACGAGCGCGCCTATTTGCCGGTCAATCGAAAGCTGGATGGAACCATGCACAGCTGGTAAATGGAGTGTTGGCGCGCGAGGCAGCCCGAATCAAGCGTGGGTGGTCGGCAAGTTTTGGACTTCCGATGTGGCCGGAAGTTCGAGCCCCAGATACTGGCGCGCGTTCTCGAAGCAAATATTCCGAACTAGGGAGCCGATGAGCCCCTCATCGCTCGGAAGTTCGCCTCTCTCCATTTCCTGACCAAGCAAATTGCACAGGACGCGGCGAAAATATTCATGGCGTGGGAACGACATGAAGGACCGCGAGTCTGTAACCATGCCGATAAAGCGCGACAGCAAGCCATTGTTGGAAAGCGCATTTACTTGCCATTCGATGCCCTCTTTTTGATCCAGGAACCACCAGCCACTGCCAAACTGAATTTTCCCTGCCGTCACTCCGTCCTGAAAACTTCCAGCGGCCGTCGAAAAAACATAGTTGTCGACAGGATTGACGTTATAAATGATCGTCTTGGGGAGCGCATTTTCCTGGTCCAATGCGTCGAAGTACTTGCAAAGGCTTTCCGCCTGGTTCCGATCCCCAATGTTGTCATAGCCCGTGTTTGGCCCGAGCCGCTGCGTCGCGCGCGTGTTCACGTTGCGCAGCGCTCCCACGTGCAACTGCTTCGTCCAGCCTCGTTCCGCGTCTAACCTGCCGAAGAAAATCATCATGAACGAAGCAAACTTTTCTTCGTCCGTCGGGGAGGCTCCGCGGCCCGAACGCGCCTTCGCAAAAATGACTCCGGCCTGAGTCTCGGTGCACGGGGCGGCGAAGCAATGCTTCAGACCATGATCGGAAAGCCGCGCGCCATTCGCGTGAAAAAAATCGTGGCGGTGCTTGAGCGCGTCCAGAAACGCCGGGAAAGAGGACACCTCCATCTTACTTGCGCTTTCGAGCCGGCCAATCCAGGCGTTGAACGCATCGGGTTGACCCACCAAAAGCGCATTGTCCGGTCGAAACGCCGGATACATGCGCAAGTCCCGAACCGAGCCGTTGAACTTGCGGTGATGCGCTAGGCTGTCGCAGGGATCGTCCGTCGTGCACACCACGCGCACGTCAAATTTTCGCAGTATCCCCTGCGCCGTCAGATCGCTGTTCTGTAGTTGACGGTTGGCGCGCTCCCAGACCGACTCCGCGGTGATCTCATCCAGTAGCTCGTTAATCCCGAAATAGCGTTTCAGCTCCAGGTGCGTCCAGTGGTAGAGCGGATTGCGCAGCGTGAACGGAACGGTACGAGCCCAGGCGAGGAACTTTTCATAAGGCTCGGCGTCGCCGGTTACCTGCGATTCGGGAATTCCATTGGCGCGCATGGCTCGCCATTTGTAGTGGTCGCCCTCGAGCCAGGGCTCAAACAAATTCTGGAAACGGCGGTCTTCGGCAATATCGCCCGGGGGAAGATGCGAGTGGTAATCCAGAATGGGTTGCTGCGCAGCATAGCCGTGATAGAGCTCTTGCGCCGCCTTGGAATGCAGCAGGAAGTCATCGTGAATGAAATCCATGACCTCTCCGGTAGCCTTTTAAATGTGCGAAGGCAAATCCTGTTGCGCGCCGCGACCAAGTTCCCAACTCCCCCGCGCGAACGCCAGCCCGACAGACGCTCCGATCTGCTTCGGCGCTCCGATCTTGTTCGGCGCTCCAATCTCCTTCGGCACTCCGATCTTCTTGTAGGGGCGGGGCTTGCCCCGCCCGGCCGTAGCGTCTTGCGTGGCTGTTGCCGGCCGTCTCGCCTCAGTGTTCGCCACCGGTCC
>DATHPN010000060.1:0-29791 GCA_035483715.1 Candidatus Acidiferrum sp. | reverse complement strand
GAAACGTAGCTGGCCTAGTTTAAGCTAGGCAGCCATAGCCAACTGTTGGTTGGCAGTTCTAGTTTTCCACCCGATTGCGGGCAGGTGGCGCCCGGCATGCCTTCGAGTCGCGACAGCTTCCGTCGAAACCGTGTCGCCCCCTCATAACGATTCTAACACTAACCAGGGCGAAATCAGGCGCCAGTTGCCAGCGCGGCTGGCTTAACCCTCTGTAATTGGCGTGCCCTCCGGCCGCCGAATCTTTGGATATCAACTCCTCTGCCCCTCTGGTGTCATCGTTTGCCCGTATTCCGGGGAGCGCATCGGGTTCTAATCCCATTCCCATAGTTAAAAGGCCCCGTATGCCCTCTATGACAAGCGGACCCGGCCTGAGCAGCGACTTTCAACCATCCTTCGCCGCCCGGACATGGAAGATGCCGTGCCGCAAAAAATTTTCGCTTTATATTCGCCTTTGTGTATAATCCATCTGCCATGCGAACCACCTCGATCAAGAAACTGCTTTGGCTCACCTTCTATTCCCTGCCTGTTATCGCCTTCGCCGCGCACGGTACAGAGCCGCAAGCCGAAATTGTTCCGTCTCACCGCGTGCAGAGTCCTTCCCTGCCGATGAAGGTGACGATTTATAAGAGCCGTCCCGCGCACCCGGCGAGCTGGTCATACGCCGCTGCCAATCCGTTAATGTTACAGCCCGGCAAACCAACGGCCCGGGAAGTGAAGGCGTACGTCCAGACGCAGGCATTGGAATTTGGTGTGGATCCCAATCTCGCCCTGTGGATCGTGAAGCACGAGTCGCAATTTAATCCACGCGCGAAAGGGGACGGAGAGGCAAGCCGCGGACTGTGGCAAATTTCCAGGATCTATCATCCCGAGGTCTCGGACGCGGTGGCTTTCAATGTGGCGTCGAGCACGGAATGGAGCCTGCAGCGGATTCGTTCGGGGAAGGCATACGAATGGTCGACGTACCGGTTTTGCAGAACGCTCTACGAGGATTGCCCGTTCTAGTCGCGAATTTCTAAATAATCAAGTAGCGCAGGCTTTAGCCTGTGAGTTTTGGTCGGTGCACGGTCGTGCTTGCTGCAACCAAAACCCACAGGCTGAAGCCTGCGCTACTTACAGCGAAACCTACCCAGTCCGCACGGGCAAATTTGCGGTTTCCCATCCCACGATGCCGCCGGCAATTTCGCTCACGCGTTCAAATCCGCCGCGTTGCAGTAAGCTGGCGGCGATGGACGACCTGTAGCCTCCCGCGCAATAAACCAGGAGAGAGCGGTCTCTCGGAAGTTTTTCCAAATTTTCCATGAGATGATTGAGCGGAATGCCCAGGCTGCCTGCAATGTGTTTCTGCTCGCGCTCACGCGGCGTGCGAACGTCCACGGCCAGTGGCGGCTCGGCCGATGACAAAAGTTCAGCTGCAAACGGCGCGCTGACCCGTTCCGTCGTGACCGTTAGTTCCGGTCGCGATTTCAAGCTGTGCAATCCATCTTTCAAATATCCGGCCACGTGATCGAATCCGATGCGCCCGAGTCGCGTGGCCGATTCGTTCTCGCGTCCAGGGTCGGCGATGATGACGATGGGATGCTCCCTGTCCAGCACCGTCCCGGCCCAGGTTGCATACTGGCCGCCCAGGCCAATGTTGATGCTGCTGGCCAAGTGGGCCGCCGCGAATTCGCCGGGATCGCGAGTATCGAGAATCTGCGCGCCTACCTGTTGCAATGCCAGCACGTCATCGAGCGTCATGGGATTCACGTGCGACATCGTTTGATCCAGCGTCGGGCGTTCCTGGCTGTTCAGCACGGCGTCGTATGTAAAGTAGGCTGGCGCTTCCGGCTGATCGGCCGTCACTACTTGAATGAACGCCTCTTTGCTCATGGGCTGTAGCGCGTAGTTCGTGCGGCGCTGCTCTCCCAGTGTGGAAACCGTTTCCTTGCTGAGCGACTTGCCGCACAGCGAGCCCGCGCCGTGCGCCGGGTACACCAGGCTCTCGTCCGGCAGCGCCAGCAGCTTCACGTGCAGCGAATCGAACAGCATGCCGCCCAGTTCGGTGGCCGACCAACCGAGTGCCGCGCGCAGGTCGGGGCGCCCTACGTCGCCGATGAACAAAGTGTCCCCGGTAAGCACGGCGTGCGGTTGCGATTGGCTGGCGGTCAAGTCGTAAACGAGGATGGAGATCGACTCCGGCGTGTGGCCCGGCGTTTCCAGCGACTTCAGGCGCACGCTTCCGAATTCCACAATTGCGCCGTCGCGAAGGGGGATAAACGAGTACGCCGCTTTCGCCGCGGCCCCGAGATAAATCGCGGCGCCCTCACGATCGCGCAATTCCAAATGCCCGGCGACAAAATCGGCGTGAAGGTGCGTCAGAAATACGTGTTTGATTTTGAGCGAGTGCCCGGCGGCAAAGGCGATGTACTGGTCGGTGTCGCGTTGCGGGTCCACGACCGCGGCCGTGCCCGTCGCCTCGTCTCCAATCAGATAGGAAGCGTGCGCCAGGCACGGCAGGTAGAATTGCTTGAAAATCACTTTGGAGGTTCCTCGGTTGCCGCCTGTTACTTCGGCTGGGGAATGATTCGGATGTACGGCTTGGGCGACTTCCACCCATCCGGATACTTCACCTTGGCCTCATCGTTCGTTACGTTGCCGCTGATGATGACGTCCTCGCCGGGTTTCCAGTTCACCGGTGTGGACACCTGGTGCCTGGCGGTAAGCTGGATCGAATCCACTACGCGCAGTACTTCGTCGAAGTTCCGGCCGGTGCTCATCGGATAGCTGAGCATCAGTTTAATCTTCTTGTCGGGACCGATCACGAACACGGTGCGAACCGTGGCATTGGTAGCTGCGGTGCGGCCTTCGGAAGTATCGCCGGAGTCCCCCGGCAGCATGTCATAGAGCTTCGCAACTTTCAGTTGCGAGTCCCCAATCATCGGAAAGTTTACCTTATGGCCCTGGGTCTCTTCGATGTCCGCGACCCACTTGCTGTGGCTCGTCACCGGGTCCACACTCAGTCCTATGATTTTGCAATTGCGCTTCTGGAATTCCGGCTGCAGCCCGGCCATGTACCCCAGTTCGGTCGTGCATACCGGCGTGAAGTCCTTGGGATGAGAGAACAATATGGCCCATCCGTTGCCCATCCATTCGTGGAAGTTGATGGTGCCCTGGGAAGTTTCGGCGGTGAAATTGGGAGCTTCGTCGTTTATGCGCAACATCGATCCTCTCCTGCCCGTGTGCACTTTGGAAAAGGGTAGTTTTGCAGCTCGACCATTTCGCTCCGCACCCTCTCGAAGCGAATCCAGTGCCATCGGGATTTTCCGATTTGGGACTGCGGTCCGCGCATCTTACGCTTCTCCGCCCCTCGACACAAGGAGCTAGCGGGCAGAATCTGCTAGCTCAGGAAAGAAAACTGGCGTTCTGCTGTCCCTTGACACGCAGGTCGGCACGCCGCTTACGCTTCAAGCACAACAAACTAAAGTACTAATGCCCTGGACCAACCTATTCGGCACTCTTAATGTGTGGTATGCCCTAATCAGAACTTCATTTTCTACCGGTAGGAGCTTGCCAGTGAAACGTAACTTGATTTCCCGCCTTGGCGACATAAATAAAGAGCTACTCCTGATTCTTTCCATTATCGCTGCCGCAGGAGTAGTCAATTTCTTCATAGCCGGCCAGCGGCTGGTTCTAACTTTCTACAATCTTCCGACCCTCATGGCTGCGTACTATTTTGGCCGTCGTCGTGCCGTGGAGGCCGCCGTAGCCTCCATTCTCTTTGTCGTTTGGATGAACCTCATGAATCCAAAGGCCTTGGGAGGAGCTTTTGAGTGGAAGACCCAGGGGCTTTTAGCCTGGTCTGACCTCTGCGTTTGGGCTGGATTCCTGATCATTTCAGCCTATGCCACCGGAAGCCTCTACGAGATTGGCGAGCGCAGGCTCAGCGAGCTGCGGGAGACTTACTACGGCGTGCTGCAAATCCTGAATCAGTTCATCGGAAACGACAAATTCACGCAGAACCACTCTTACCGCGTATCGGTCTACGCCACCACCATTGCCGCTGAGATGCGCCTGCCGGAACAGCAAATTGAGGACGTGCGCGCGGCGGCCCTGCTACACGATATTGGCAAGCTCGAAATCAGCCGCGACATCCTCTATAAAGCCGCGCGCCTCGATCAGAGCGAGGCGGAGGAGATGAAGTCCCACGTGGAAAAAGGCGTCATGATGCTCAAACCGGTGGGCGGCTCGCTCCGCCGTATCTTGCCCATCGTCCTGGCGCATCACGACAAATTTGACGGCTCAGGCCTTCACGCTTCCAAGGGCGAAAATATTCCGATCGAAGCCCGCATTATCGCCGTCGCGGACGCCTTCGACGCCATGACCAGCGATCGTCCCTACCGCAAAGCGATGTCACCCGCGGAAGGGCGCGATGAGATCGTCAGAAACATGGGCTCGGATTTCGATCCCACTGTCGTCAGGGCCTTTGAGACAGCCTTTCGCAAGCAAAAATTGGAGATCCCTGAAGTTCTGGTGTGAGCGCTGCAAAGTTTCTTTGGAAATCAGCCGCTTCTCGCGCCGGCCTTACAGGTTGCGGAAAAAGCCTCTCCAAAATACTGTCATTCCGAGCGAAGCGAGGAATCTCTCTTACTCTTTCAAGGGCCCAAATCGAAGAGAGATTCCTCGCTTCGCTCGGAATGACAGAATTAATACTTTCTCCGCGCCCTATCCTACTGGGAAATGCATACGCAAAAAGCGGCTGCTTTTTTTTCACCTGCTCATCTTAGAAAAATCTTAGAAAAAACTTCACTTCCTCCGTATGTTCCCGAGCCAGCCTATTGCACCGTAACATTGACAGACTGCGTGTGAGTAAGGGACCCGGATTGAGCCGTGACCGTGAGTACGGCCGGGCCTGGATTCTGCTGAGGAGGCGTGTAGGAACTGCCGTATCCACAGCCCACCACCGTAAGCGATAGCGCGAAGATCGCCAGCACTCCGGCCGTGGCCAGGACCGGAACGCGAGCGCGTTCCAATCTCCCTGCACTCCAGATCGTAAGACCCAGAAGGGCGAAAACAGCGAGCAGGCCGCCCAGGCCGATGCTTCCTGGCAGCAGAAGCCCGTACCGCGGGACGTTCATCGCCGTGTTTACACTCATCGTGGTGCTGGCCATTCCGCTGGTGATCGCTAATGTCGACAAGCCGAAAGTACACGTGATGCCCGGAACACCAGACGAGCAGGATAAGGCCACGTTGCCTGTAAAGCCGCCTGCCGGCGTGACCGTCACCATCAGCGGAGAAGACGATTGACCGGACGTCACGGACACGCTCGAGGGGCTTACCGCGAGTGTGAAATCGGCTGTGACCGCGGGAGTAGCGCCTTGCATTTCTGTTTTGGAACTGCTCGGCAGAAACGTAGCGTCACCACTGAATTTTGCGTCGATTACTTGCATGCCCCTTCCCGCAGCGGCCATCGTGATGGTCGCCATGCCATCCACGAGTGGCGCGGTTGCTTGTGGAATGCCGCCACTGGCAATCGTTACCGTTCCGCTGGGCATGCCCGAATTGCCCGGCCCGGCGTTCACTGTGGCAGTCAACGTAGCGTCTCTATTGGCAGCCGCGGAGGCAGAGAGTCTCGTCGTGCTGACCAGTCCGCTGGTAATCGCTCCGAACAATCCGCCCTGGCCATTCTGGGTGTCCGCTGTGAAGAAAAGCGTGTTCGCGTCTGTAACTCCGTTCGCCCGGAATGTCAGGCTCCGAATTCCGGGATTGGCGATGACGCCGCCGTCTCCGTCGCTGATCTGGCCGAGGTAATCGCCGGAAGCCGCGTCGAAGGCGCTGATCGTGCCATCACCGGAATTGCCAATCAGAATGGCGCCGCTGAATGGGCCGAAATTTGCGCTGGCCAAAGCAACTCCCCAGGGAGCGTTCAAGTTTCCGCCCGTCGCAAACCGGCGTGCAAATTTGCCCTGCGTATCGAAAACGTCGACCACGCCATTTCCGGCGCCGATCACCGGGCTGCGCTTGGCGGCATCCTGCAATGCATACGTTATGAAGAGTTGGTCGCCGATCACCTGCATTCCGTAAGGCGCATAACCGGCGGGCAGTTTCGGATCCTGAAACGCGCCCGGTAGATCCAGCGGGTCGAATGCGTTCGTGAACGTATGAATTGTCCCGTCGCTGAAATCGGCGACCGCCGCGAACGGCGCGCAGCAACCGGGGTGCAGCAACGCCAGCGCCGTGTACACAGCGCCCGAGGCGGAATCATCCCTCAAAATCGTCGCCTGTGCGGGAACGCTCCCGTTGGGTGATGAGAATCCTGCGATCGTTCCAGTTTGCGTGACCACGATGTACTGAATGGGCGAGTTCGACGTTCCGAAAACGCCGCTCGCATCGGAAGCTATGCCCGAAGGCATCGCGCCGCTCATGTTCCCGGAGGAAGCCGGAACGGCAACGTCGCCCACTGGAAGACCGGAAGAATTCATCGCGCTGACCGATCCGGCGCCGCTGGCGGCGATGAAAAATCGCTGTCCCGGGAGGAACGCGATTCCCCAGGGTTGGTTCAAGCTTTGCGCCTCATTCGCGGCAGCCCCCGGAACGCTGGATGCAAGATTAGTCTGGCGGTAGGCTTTTGTTTGAGCGACCGCACTCTCAGCGATCAAACACGATCCGGCCAGAAGTAAACAGCAGAACCACGAAAATTTGCGTTTCACTATGCTCCTCCTTGTTTTGAGTGAGCGTAGGATGGCTCTTTGCGGCGGACGAATTGTCAAATCGAGGTCAAGAAAATGTCACAGTCCTGCCTCATGAGATTAGACAAATTTGAGACGCAAGGGGGGAGTGGAAGTGGGGTTAAACTGCGGGGCTCTGCGGGATTCAGCGAAAAGTTGCGCCCTGTGAAGGGATTAGAACGCGCGGGGGCCGGACCATCGCGCCCGGGCAGGCACAACCCTCTGCGGGATTTCGTTTCCGCGGATTTTATCTCTGCTCGCGCTTATTCGCGGGGCTGGACGCGCACCAGGTAACCGTTATAGTCAACGTACCACACAGTAACTGGATGCGTGGAGCTGTCAATGTAAGTCCGCCGGTCGTACGTGAATGGCTCGGGCATTTCGTAGACATGCCACTCCCCGTTGTGCTGGTTGTAGCGCACCATCTGCCGGCCGTGCAGCACCCCGGCCCAGACTTCGCCGTTCGCGTCGGGCTGCGCTTCGTAGAAGTCTGTATACGGGCTCGGAGCGATCGGCGGAATGTGCTCCTCGATCAACCCCGTCTTGCTGTTCAGCTCGATCAGGGCGCCGTCGCCACCGCCGAACCAGGGATTGTTGTAAGGATCAAAACCGCCGCGCTTGGCTGTCATCATGTGTACGCCCGAGTTCTGCTTAATCCACTCCCCCGTGCTCAGGTCCATGCGCTCGATGGTGTTTCCCCAGGCCGGCAGCCCGCCACCCCCGTAATATTTTCCGTCGGCGGAAATAAGATTGTCGTAGCTGAAGCTTACCTGCAGGGGGAAGCGCTGAATCACTTTGCCCGTTTCCGGATCGATTTTCCGGACGTTGTTGTCGCGGCTGTCCCAGACGTAGCCATCGGGAGTCAAGGAGAAATTACCGAAGCCGGGCGCATTGAGAGGCACTGCGTCCTCAATGTGCACCTGCGTCACTTTGCCGGTGGCGGGATCGAGCCTGTTGAGATTGTGGCTCCAGTTCTCCGAAAACCACGGGATATCGTTCTTGTCGATCCGCACCGCGTGCGTTCCGGGCATGCCCTTGGGCGTGAGTGGAATCGTGTACTCGGTCACAATGCCGGTCTTCGGGTCGAGCTTTCCGACAACGTCGGTCTTATGGCTCGTGAACCAGATGTTTCCTTTCGAGTCTCCCTGCGCGTCGTGCAACGCGAGCAGCGATTGCGGCAATTCATACTCGGTGACGACGACGTGCGTGTCGCCGCCGCGCGGCTGCGGGAACATGCGCATCGGCTCGTCTTGCGCAGCGGGTCCGCGCACACGCGTCAGAAACTTCACCAGCGTATCGACTTCCTCGGGCGAGGTGCCGTCGCGCCGGGTGACCGAATTGTTTCCACCGCCGGTGGTCGTCGTTCCCTTGATGCGAATCACCAGCGAAGTGCCGGAATATTGCGTCATGCGGTCGACGATCAGGCTCCAGCTGTGCTCATCATAGCGGTTGCGGAAAATCTGGTTCCAGGAATGGCAGGCGGAGCAATTCTTTTGCAGCGTGGCTTTTTCCTGCGCCGTGCCCGGCATATTCCACAGCAATTCCGCGCCGCTGAGCTGGCGTTCAATCTCCGGCGTGGCCGGTAAAGCATCGCTGTCGGAAACTCTTTCCAGAACGATGTCGTCCAGCTTGGAAGCTCCGTCAATATGCACGGAATTTACGACGTAGGGCTTGAACAAAAGCGGAGTCGGGATCCGCAAAACGTAATCCCCGGTTTGCATCTTGGGAAATTCGTAGTGTCCCTGCGCGTCGGTATACACCGTGGTGCGCACGCCATTCGGCGCGATCAGCTGCACTCCAACGCCTTCCGGCGAATCTCCGCTCGGAATCTTCACGACTCCCGTGGCCCCGCCCGACAACCCGTTTTGCACCGTCCACTTTTGCGTGGCCGCGCGATACCACGGATTCGGTCCGGGATTTTCCCCTTCGACGCAGCACTTCCCTTCCTTGATATAGGTGATGAGGTCAGCTACATCGGCGTCCTTTAACGTGGTGCCGAACGCCGGCATGCCCGGCCCGCCCTCCTTGATTTTCACGGCCACGTTTTCATCCGTCACGGGATCGCCGGACATCAATTGCGAATGCTTGAAAAGCTCCTTCAGATAAGGGCCGGTCTTGGCGTACTGGTTGTGGCACATCCAGCATTTGTAGAAATAAATGTTTTCGCCGCGGCCCGCGCCGCTGTCGGCGATCACCTTGTAAGTATCGAGGCGCGCCGAGCGCTGGTAATTATCCGTGTGCATGACGTTACCGGAGGCCGCCTGAGCCTGAGCAGGCGCCGCCTGCGACCGGCTCATATTTCCCGCCACAAGAAGCGCAATCCCCATCGTGACGGTAGCCAGAATCATGACGCGCGTACGGATGCGGGTTTGATTTTTCATGTTATCCCCTGTTGTCGGCAATCGCCTGCCCGGGCAGACTCCTCCGCCCGCACAAAATACCAGTATTAGCTATAATTCATTCATCAAAAACTGTCAAAATATTTTCGCACGGGGATTGAGAACCATCCGAAGGGACGGATTTTGTTTTGACGGAACTCGCAGAAACAGGTTTAGTGGCGCTGGCGTCCTGCCGGAATTTGTTGTCTTCCTGTCGCGGGCAAAACTGCCGCCGGGACGCCGGCGCTACCTAACCGCCCTCTACCGCGACGCGTGCGGCCATAACTCCGATCACTCGAATCGCGGAGACCTCTCGGGGCTTGCATATTCGAGCCGCTTCAGCGCGGAAAACTGGGACGGGGCAACTCTTGTTCCCATCGTGAAGATCCACACGCCCCTTTGCAAGGATTGCACCCCGACTGGCGGCTGGCCTTGCATTTGGCGCAGCCGGAAGCCGGGGCATCACCCCATTTGTATAGTTAATTGCCGGAGCTATCGAGTCGCGCGTTTTCGTTTCCAGGAGAAACTTTTGACGCCGTCTCGACGGTCTTGAGGTTTGGAACGGCCCGTTGCCACAGGACGCGCGCGTCGGGGGCATCGTTGGGATACGCTTCGGTGGACTCCTGGCCGGTCGGCTCGAGAATGACGTCCACGCGCCGGTTGTAAGCGAGCCAGGTGGCCTTCTTTTTGTTCTTCATCCATGCAGGTTGCTGTTGCGGATCCTGCGACTGCAGGTTCATCACCTGCTTCTCGGTCAACTGGGAATCTTTCCCCTCGGCTCGTCTTTCAATTTTATCCGCGGGAATTCCCTGGGAAACGAGGTAACTCTTGGCCGCTTCCGCGCGCCGTTCACTGAGCTCCTGGTTATATTTCTTCGCCCCTCGGATGTCGGCGTGGCCCACAACCATCAACTTGTCCTGGTGGGCATACTGCTCGTTGTTCTTAAAAGTGGAGGCAGCCTTGGTGAGAGTCGTTTTCTGGCTGGACACCAGGCCCACCCTGGGATGCCGGCGTTCGGGATAGGCCGTGGGGTAAAAGAGGCTGGCGAGAGTGACCGCTGGCGCGGGATCGATGGAGCCGACCACGTGCAGCGTGGCCGTTCGAGTGGCCGTGCCGCCGCAGGCGTTCGCCGCGCTCAGCGTATAGGTCACGTCACGATCGATGGGGCCGTTCGCAGTTCGATCGGGCGTGGCTTCCACTTTGCTGCTTCCACTGGTTGCCACGCTGCCGAGCGGCTGGATGGACACTCGATTGGCGTTGGACGCCGACCAATTCAGCGTGGTCGAATCCTGCTCGACCACTTTGTCGCCGATTTTGTGATAGCGAATCTGCGGCTGGCTCAAGGCCAACGTGGCCGTTGGCTGCGCATTCACATTCACGGTGACCGATTGTTCCGCCATGCCGCCGGGTCCTTTCGCGGTCAGTTGATAAGTTGTCGGGTACGTCGGGCTCACGCCCTGCTCGCCGCTCGTCGCAACTTTGCCCAGGTTGGAGATCGCCGTATCCACGGCCTCGGCTGACTTCCAGCTCAACTCGGTGGACTGCCCGCAATTCACCTGGTTGGCCTGGGCGGAGAGCTGGGCGGTTACCGGTGCGATGGGGACCATGGCGCTGGCCATGCCCGCCTCGAATCGCGGCTCGGGCCCGAGATTGAGGCCGCGCTTGAAGTCCTTCGCCTTCATCGCTCCGTTATGATTCAGATCGACGATCACCCGCTCGCCGGCCTTCACGGCGACCGGTCCTGACCAGATCTCCTGGCCCTTTTCCGTGGCCGTCACCTGGTAGGTCCCGGGCTTCACCAGCAGCCACTGGTGCCACAGAAAGTTGTTGTCGAATTCATCGACGTGGCCGACGAAATAAGCCTGCGTGGTGCCATTCAGCAGAACCGCCGCGCGCGGGTGGCCCTTCAGCTCGATATCGCCGAAAGGTCCGTTTACTTTATCGCCGGAAGCCTGGAGGACCACGTCCAGGGCGGTCGTTTTGCCTGCCGTGATGTCCACGTTTTTGGTTTGGGGAGTGTAGCCGTAGTTGTCAACGCCGACGCTGTGGCTGCCGGCGCCCAGCTGGATGGTCTGGCTGCCGTCGCGAATCGCTTTTCCATCCACGAACACGTACGCTTGCTTGGGACTGACGTGAATTTTCAATTTTCCCGTCGCCGTGCCGCTCTGTGCGAATGAGGGAGTGATTCCCATCGCCAGAAGGGCCAAACCGGCCAGAGGAAATCGCAGGGGGATTTTGATCTTCATGACTGCATTCTCCTTTTCAAGCTATGGACTTGCCGAACTACAAACGGGCCGCCCGGGGCAACCTATCGTACTGCGATATTCTGACAGGCGGCGCGCTTGACAAAGTATATCGCATTACGATATAAGTAAGCAAGGGCGCACCCTTACTGTGGGGCAGATATTATGTTCCCAACCTGCCAGCTCCGAATCCCGCTATTCCCAATACACAGGAGGATTGCAACATGACCAAGCAGTGGAAGTACGCCGCGACAGCTGTTTCCTGCGCTTTCTTCTGGGTCGGCCTGGCCGCTTTCGCAGCCATCCCCGCGCCGTCCTCAGGCAGCGCAAAATCCACCGCCAAAACAAAAACCACCGCGGTGACCATGTCCGATGCGGATTTCGCCAAGGCCGCGGCCGAAGGCGGGATCGCCGAGGTCAAGTTCGGTGAATTGGCCGAGGACAAAGCTTTGAGCAAGACGGTAAAAGATCTCAGCCAGCGCATGGTGGACGATCACACCAAGGCGGACGACAGTTTGAAAACCGCCGCGTCGAAAGACAACATTTCCATTCCCGCTCAAATGAACACCAAGGATCAGGCGGCGTATGCCCGCCTCTCCGAACTGTCGGGGGCCGCGTTCGACCGCGCCTACGCCCGCGACATGGTAAGAGACCATGAAGCCGATATCGCCGCCTTCCGCCACGAAGCCAACGACGGCAAGGACGCTTCAATCAAGAGTTTCGCCGAGCAAACCCTGGCCACGTTGGAAGATCACTTGAAAATGGCGCGGCAGGCGCTCGAAAGCGTCTCGTCTAAAACCAGCGCCAAGACAACCAAGACAATAAAGAAACAATATTGAGCGCGAGAGAGTGAAAATTCCCGCTCGGCAAAGACGGTTTGAATTGCGAGAAGAACGCTGAATCCTGACAGGCCTTCGGAGGCGGCGGCGCAAGGCCCGCCGCCTCTCTCGCCACAACGCCTGAAAGCCAGTGCCCGACAGTCTGCGTCTCCCGCCCTCCCGGAAAAATTCCCTTGCCCTTGCCCGCCTGCCCATATACTCTGGCCAGAGTACTCTGGACAGAGTATATGACGGCGGAATCCAAGCGCGCGTTTTCCAATCCCCTGGCCCTGGCCATCCTCGTGCTCCTCTACGAGCGGCCCATGCACCCCTACGAAATGGCCGCCACCCTGCGCGAACGCCACAAGGAGAGCAGCATCCGGCTGAACTATGGGGCGCTGTACGCCGTCATCGAACAGTTGCTGCGCGAAAATTTCATTGCCGTCCGGGAAGTGCTGAAAGAGGGCCGCTACCCCGCGAAGACGGTCTACGAGTTGAGGTCCCTGGGGGAGTCCGAACTCATCGACTGGATGCGGGAGCTGGTGAGTTCGCCGGCCAAGGAATTCCCCATGTTTGAAGCCGCGCTTTCGCTGTTGCCCGTGCTGCCGCCGGAGGAAGTAATCGAACTGCTGGAGATTCGCATCGGCCTTCTGGAGAAAACCATCGAGGAAATCGACGAGGAGGAGCGGAAATGCAGGACCATGAAGCTGCCACGCCTGTTTTCCCTGGAGAGCGAGTATTACAGGGCCATCACGGACGCGGAATACGAATTCTCCAAGGATCTGCTGGACGATCTGAAACGCGATGCCGGCAAATTGCGCAGCGGCTGGACGGAAATGCGCAAGCAACTGCTGGCCGCGAAACCGGACGCCCGCAAGAAACAAGCGTCTCCCGCCGCAACCGCCAAAAATCAAAAAAGGAAGCGAAACTCATAACAACGATTCGATTCTGAAAGGAGAGGTGAACATGCAGACAACGGCAAGAAAACAGTATCGTGGAATTTCCATGGAAGGCAGCTTGGCCACCTGGTACGCAAAAATCACACGGAAGGATCTCGACGAATTTGAGCGCCTGGCGGGGGAACTGGCGAAAGATCTGCCGGTCAATGCCCGCGTGCTGGAGATCGCGCCGGGGCCGGGCTATCTTTCAGTGGCACTGGCAAAACTCGGGCCATTTAAGATTACGGGGCTGGACATCAGCCAATCGTTTGTGCAAATGGCTTCCCAGTATGCGAAACGGGAAGGCGTGGTGGCCCGCTTCATCCACGGCAGCGCGTCGGATATTCCTCTTGAGGATGGGTGGTTCGACCTGGTCGTTTGCCGCGCGGCGTTCAAGAACTTTTCCGAACCATTGCAGGCCCTGAACGAAATGCATCGCGTGCTGAAGCCGGGAGGCCGTGCCATCATCATTGACCTGCGCAAGGACGCTTCCTGGGATGAAATTGTCGCCTACGTGGATGGCCTGCACATCAGCCGGACCAGCACCTGGATGACTAAATTTACTTTCAAACACATGCTGCTGAAGCGCGCATACACGGAAGGTCAAATGACGGCGCTCGCGGGCCAGTCCGATTTCAAGTCCTGCGAAATCGTTAAGGCTCCCGTGGGCATGGAAGTGAAGTTTGTTCGCCGGCAACCCCTCGCGGAACGGGCGGCCTGAAGGCCGCGCGATTTTCCTGGGAACGCCAATCTCCCGATTGGCGTTTTGCAACGCCCCGCCGACAATCGGGAGATTGGCGTTCGCAGGTTTTCCTAGCGGCGGGAAATTGCAGACAAAATACCGCAGATTTCCCACGAATAATTATTCAGATAATTTTCATGTGAAATTGTTATGCTTCACCCGGTTGCTTGACAGGAGCTTGCTTAATACGGTTATATTCTGCCCTTCCGGGCAGGTGCAGGACATTCGCTTGGGGCTGCAACCCACCGGCCGCAGCCGGAAGCAGGGGAGATGATTTTCATGGGTGATTCAATTGGAATTGTAGATACTGCTTTGTCTAAAGTACGGTTCGCTGCCGGCCAAATTTTCTCATTCCGAGCGATCGGGCGATTTTCACTTCTAGCACTGGGCCTGGCCGCTGCAGTGGCTTTCCCAATGGCAAGGGCCTCGGCGCAGGCCACTTCTCCGGCGCCCGGCGGAGAATCAGACGTCCAATTGCTGAAACCTTCGGGGCCGGGCCAGGCAAGCCCGCCGACTACAGTGACTTTACAAGATGCGCTGGAGAGGGCCCGAAAACTCGATCCGACCCTTTTGGGCGCGGTGTCCGATGCCAGGAGCGCGCGCGAAGATCGCATTCAGGCCAGAAATGCGATGTTGCCGACGATTAGCGCGACGACGCAATACCTCGGCACTCAGGGAAATGGCGGAAGGGTCTCTGACGGAAGGTTTGTTACAAACGACGGGGTTCACGTCTATCGCGCCTGGGGTGTCTACCACGAGGATCTTTCTCCGGGGCTTCTGCTGGGGACGGGATATTCGAGAGCCAAAGCAGCGGAGTCATTGGCCAATGCCAAGGCCGAAATAGCGAGGCGCGGTTTGCTTGTGACCGTCACTAAGGACTATTACGCCCTGGTTGTCGCGCAGCGAAAATACGCTACCGCACAGGCAGGGCTGGATCAGGCCAAACGTTTCATGGACATCACGGGAGATCTGGAACGTCAGGGACAAGCTCCGCACAGTGATGCCTTGAAGGCGGAAATCCAGTATCGGATCCAGAAGCAGGCGTTTGACGAAGCCAAGTTTGCAATGGAAGATACCCGCCTGGGACTTGCCGTCATACTTTTCCCGGACTTCAATGAAAATTTCAGCGTTGTGGATGACCTCGACTCCGCACCGGCCTTGCCGCCGTTCCCTGAAATTCAAGCGATGGCCGAAAAGCAAAATCCAGATCTGCGTGCTGCCTTGGAGGCCGCTCGCGAGGCGGATTTAGACGTCAAGCTGGCGAAGACAGCATTCCTGCCCACGCTGACAGTGGATACCGACTACGGCATTGAAGCGAATTGCTTTGCTCTTAACTGCACTCGTGCGGCATTTCCTGAAGTAGGAATCCTTCCCAATCCTGGTTACTTCCTGACGGCAGCCCTTACGGTGCCCGTCTGGGATTGGGGAACGCTTCGCAGCAAACTGCACCAGGCGGAATACAAACAGGATTCGGCCAGGTCGGCATTGAGCCTGGCCAAGCGGGCAAACTTGAGCGAACTATACGCCAACTATGACGAAGCGCTCATCGCTCGCGCAGCTCTTGATGAATCACGCACGACGGCGGAGCTCGCGGCAGAGAGCCTGCGTCTCACTACCCTGAGGTACCAGGGAGGGGCTTCCCCGGCGAGCGAAGTGGTGGATGCGGAAACGGCGCTGGTGACTGCGCGGAATGCGTATGCCGACGCGCAAGTGCGCTATCGCACGATCTTGGCGACACTGCAGACATTTACGGGAAGTTTCTGAAGGATGGAAAACTCAAAAGCAATCAAAAGGAACGGGAGCAAAACAATGTATTTCCCTTCGAGAAAAGGCACGGCGCAGGCTCATCAGGGAGCCCGCCCTAAAAAAAATCAAATGGAAACGGGCGGAGCGGTCCGCTCATTCTTTTTACTGATCGCCGCGGGCATTCTGTTCTCTGGCTGCGGCGCCAAGGGAGAAGTCGAGGCATCTCCAACCGTTACCGTGCAGGTGGACGCGGCGGAAAAGGGGCCGATCCAGCGCAAGGTGGTGACGGATGCGGTGCTGTACCCGCGCGATCAAGCGGCCATCGTGCCCAAGGTGGTCTCGTCCATCAAGAAATGGAATGTGGACAAAGGCAGCCACGTGAAATCCGGGCAACTGCTTGGGGAGCTTGAAAATCAGGACTTGACCGGGGCGGCGATAAAGAGCCAGGGCGGCTACGCGCAAGCCGAGGTCACTTACCAGATGACGGGGCAGAAGAGCGCCCAGGATCTGAAATTCGCCAAGCAATCCCTGGATTCGGCGCAGAAGTTTTATGACGGCCGCACAGCGCTGTTCAAGGAAGGCGCGGTTTCGGCGAAGGACCTGGACGACGCTTCCGTCGCTTTGACTTCGGCAAAGAATACGTATGACCTCGCGCAAAAACAGTACGACCTGAAAGTCGCCGAGGCCGCGCGGGACGCGGCCAAGGGCGACACGGAAACGGCCAATGCGGCGGTGAGTTACACCAAAATTACCAGCCCAATCGATGGGGTCGTCACTGACAGGCCTTATTATCCCGGTGAAACTCCGGCCACGGGCACTCCGATTATCACCGTGATGGACCTCTCCCAAGTGGTGGCCCGCGCGCACATTGCACAACTGGAAGCGGCGAGCCTGAAAGTGGGGGACCCCGCCACGATTACGATTCCGGGGCAACCCGTTCAGGTAAAAGGCAGAGTCTCGCTGGTGAGCCCGGCGGTGGATCCCAATAGCACGACGGTGGAAGTCTGGGTGCAAGCCCCCAATCCGAAAGGAAGCCTCCGGCCCGGAACAAGTGTACGAGTTGCCATGGTCGCCGAAACGGTGAAGGATGCAATTGTGATCCCGCAAGCGGCCCTGCTGACCACAACCGACGGAGTCAACACGGTGATTGTTCTGGATAGCGACAACGCGCCCAGCAAGAAGAAAGTAAAGGTCGGCATCCGGGACGGCGAGGCCAAAACCGTGCAAGTTACCGACGGGCTATCGGGCGGCGAGCGCGTGGTCACCGTAGGGGCCTTCGAGCTTGCCAATGAGGACGATCCGATCCTGGCGAAAACCAAGATTCAGGTGCAGGCGCCGAAGATGCCGGATGAGGACGAGGAATGATCACGGCCAATTCCATCAGCCCCAGACTTGATGAAATGTCCGGAATCGTCCCGGCTTTTGTTTTTCGTGTTTCATTTACGACTTTGCGACAGGTAGAAATCCATGTCAGATAAAAAATCCAGCCAATCCGCATCAACCGCTTCTCCGGAATCGCGCTATTGGTTTGCGCGTCACTCCAAGTCCATCATCTTTTTGATTTTGACGCTGGCCGTGGTCGGAGTTTACGAGGCGCTCTCGCTCCCGATCGCCGTTTTCCCGGCGACCAATTTCCCTCGCATTATCGTGGGCGTGGATAACGGCGTGATGCCCATCGAGCAGATGGAAGTCACGATCACGCGCCCGCTGGAAAACGCCGTGAACAGCGTGCCGGGTCTCGAAGATGTGCGCTCGACGACCAGCCGGGGATCGGCGGAAATCGATTTGTCATTCAATTGGAGCGTGGACATGGTCACGACGCTCCAGTTGGTGAATTCCGAAATCGCGCGTATTCAGAGCACGCTGCCGTCCACGGCGGCGATTGAAACTCACCGCCTGGATTTCGCGAGCTTCCCGATTCTCGGTTACAGCCTCACCTCCGACAAAGTCCCGCAAACGCAGCTTTGGGAAATCGGCACGTATGACATGAAGCCGCGCCTCAACCGCCTGAATGGAGTTGCAACCGTCCTGGTGCAAGGGGGACAGACGCCGGAATTTCAGGTGACGCCCGACCCATCCAAGATGCTGCGGGCGCACGTGACGGTGCAGGACATTCTGGACGCCGCCAATCACACCAACATTGTGGATTCGCCGGGCCTGCTGAGCCGCAACCACCAGTTGTTTCTGGGCCTGGTCGATTCGCAGGTTCACAACGCGGAAGACATCGGCAACATGGTCATCAAGAACGTGGGCGACGCCCCTATTCGGGTGCATGACGTGGGGGTGGTGACTGCTTCCGCGGCGCCAAATTACACGGTAGTCACGGCAAACGGAAAGCCGGCCGTCCTCATCAGCATCAGCCGGCAGCCGGAGAGCAACACCGTGGAAGTTGCCAACCTGGTGCACCAGGAAATCGAAGCGATCCGCCAGAAACTGCCCGCGGGCGTTGATTTGAACGTCTTTTACGATCAGTCCAATATCGTTCGCGAATCCATCGGCAGCGTGCGCGACGCGATTATCATCGGTCTGCTGCTCGCCGGATTTATCATCTGGCTGTTCTTGCGCGACGTGGGCACGGCGTTGATGACGGGCCTGGTAATTCCCGTGGCCATTTTCGTCACGTTCATCGCCATGAAGATCCTGGGGCAAAGCTTTAACATGATGACCCTCGGGGGCCTCGCGGCGGCGGGCGGACTGGTAATTGACGACGCGATCGTGGTGGTCGAAAACATTGTGCTGCACCGCGACGGCGGAGAAGGCCGGCTCGAAGCGGTCAACAGCGCCCTCAAAGAACTGACTGTTCCTTTGATCGGTTCGACGCTGACTCCGATCGTGGTGTTCCTGCCATTGATCTCGATCACGGGCGTGACTGGAACGTTTTTCCGCGCGCTGGCTATTGCCATGAGCGTCTCGCTCTTGACTTCCCTGGCACTGGCGCTTACCTGGTCAACCAACCTGGGAGTTTACCTGATCCGTCGCGGCCAAGGAGAGGAACCCGGCGGTGCAGCCGTCGAACATGCCCCACCCGAAGATTCCGAAAATGCGGAATTCGAGCGCATGAGACGCATGATGGCTGCGGAGGAAGAATCCCTCAAGGGTGGATTGTTCGAGAAAATCATTGTGTTCTATGAACGCTGGATGCGACGAGCCCTTGAGCACCCGTTATGGCTCGGCGCATTTTGCGTGATCCTGATCGCGGTTTCCTATTTGTGTTACAGCCAGCTGGGCACCGACCTGCTCCCGCATATGGACGAGGGCGGCTTTATTCTGGACTACGTCATGCCGCCGGGGAGTTCGCTTCAGGAAACCAATCGCGTGGTCACGCACGTGGAAAATATCATCAAATCAGTCCCCGAAGTGGAAAACACCTCGCGCCGCACCGGCTTGCAGCTTGGACTTGCCGCAGTGACGGAGCCCAATACGGGCGACATCGCGGTCAAGTTGAAGGACAAGCGCAGCCGCGCAATCGATGACATCATCGCCGACGTCCGCGGCAAGGTGACCACCGAGGAACCGGCGCTGGACGTCGAATTCACGCAAGTGCTTCAGGACATGATTTCGGACCTTACCGGCGCTCCACAGCCGATCGTCGTGCAGCTATTTTCGCCCGATGTGGATCAGCTGACGGCCTGGGCGCCGCGAGTAGCCGACGCGCTGGGCCGCATCCAGATTAATTACAAGAAACCCATCGTGGATGTGGAGGACGGAATTGATAACACTACGAGCGGCCCCGCCGTTGTCTTTACCGTGAATCCCGCGGCAGCGGCCAAGGCCGGATTCACGACCGACCAGCTGACCACAGTGGCTGCTTCGATTGTGGACGGCGAGCCCGCCACCGCGCCCATGATTATCAATGACAAGCCCTACACCCTGCGCGTTCGTTACCCGGCGTCGAGCCGGGCTTCGCTCGAAGCCATGAACAACACGGTGATCGTCAATGCCAACGGCGGATCGGCCACTCTCGGTTCCGTCTCCACGTTTACAGAAGTGCCGGGCCAGACGGAAATCTTGCGCGACAATCTGCAACAGGAAAAGGAAGTCACGGGGCGGCTCGAGGGCATCGACCTGGGAAGAGGCGTCGCGGCGGTGCAGAAGGCCGTAAACGATTTGCATTTGCCGCCGTCAATTCGCGTGGCCTACGGCGGCACCTACAAGGAACAGCAGAAATCGTTCCATGACCTGGTGGTGGTGCTGTTGCTCGCGCTGGTGCTGATTTTCATTGTTCTCCTGTTCGAGTTCCGTTCCTTCTCGGCGCCGCTGGCGATTCTATCCTCGGCCATACTTTCGACTTCGGGCGTGTTTTTCGCGCTGTATATTACGCACACCGATTTCAACGTGGCGTCCTTCATGGGACTGATCATGGTGCTGGGCATCGTGGCCAAGAACGGTATTCTGTTGCTCGACGCCAACCAGAAATTCCGCGGGGTCGGGTTCGCAGCGGAAGAGGCCATGATTCAGGCGGGACGGCGGAGACTTCGCCCCATCGTCATGACGGCTATGGCCGCGGTGGCGGGTATGCTACCGTTGTCGCTCGCACTGGGGGCGGGTTCGCAGATGCTGCAACCCCTGGCGATCGCAGTGATCGGCGGAATCCTGATTTCGATGGTGCTGTCGCTGATCATCACGCCGGCGATTCAATACTACCTGACGAGCGACAAGGAAGCGGCGGTGGAGGCCGCCGGAACTCCAGTCGCGGTGCGCTAAAACAGGACGGAGGCAACGAAACTTATTGCGGCATGAAACGTATTATTGATATTGGACCCGGTACGAAACTTTCTGCTCAAAAGAAACCATAAGGAGATGATTCGCATGTCACGAAAAAATATCGCAGGATGGTTGCGCCGGACGAGCCCACTGCTTGTGCTGTCGCTCGTTGCAGGCGTGATCGCATATGCCGCTCCGCAGGCCGGCGGCTATAAGATCACTAAAAGAATGCAAATCGGGGGAGACGGCGGGTGGGATTACATGTTGATTGACCCGCCCACACACCGGCTTTTTGTCGCCCGCGGATCGCACTTCCAGGTCGTGGACGTCACCACCGGGAAGGTGGTAAGCGACATCGCGATCGCCAATTCCAAGAACTCTCACGGCATCGCTCTGGCCACGGATTTGGGCAAAGCGTTTACGAGCAACGGAGACGCCAACACGGTGTCGGTGGTCGATTTGAAGACATTGCAGGCTACTTCGGTTATCCCCATACCCGGAAAAGATCCTGACTCCATCCGCTACGATGCGGCCACCAAGCGCGTCTTTACCTTTAACGGCAAGAGTTCGGATTCAACTGTCATTGACGCAACTTCCGGTAAAGTCATCGGCACAGTCAAACTCGCCGGAAAACCGGAAGAAGCCGTTCTCGACGGAAGTGGAAATATGTGGGTCAACATCGAAGACAAGAGTTCCATTCAAGAATTCGACACGAAATCTTACGCCATTAAGGGCATGTGGCCGCTCGCTCCCTGCGATGGCCCCTCCGCCATGGCGTATGATAGCGCCCACAAGCGGATTTTCGTGGCCTGCGACAAGGTTATGGTCGTGGTGAGCGCGGAGAACGGAAAAGTGGTCGCTGCCCCGCCGATCGGCGGCGACCCCGACGGGAACGGCTTCGATCCGGGTACGGGGATGGCGTTCGCCGCTTGCCGCGACGGCTTCGTTTCCGTGATTCACCAGGATTCGGCGGACAAGTACACCGTCGTCGGGAATATCAACACTCAAGCCGGCACCCGTACAATGACGCTGGACCCCACCACACACCGCGTCTACACGGAGACCGCGGACTTTAAACCCGCGGGAGCGCCAACGCCGGACAATCCGCGGCCGCGTCCCACACCGATCGCCGGATCGTTCGTGATCCTGGAAATCGGGCAGTAAGGACACTGAAAATTAACGCGCCCTGGGCTCTTTGAGCCCGGGGCGCTTTTTTTTAGCGGCTTTTCGTGGCGCGGGCTTCAGCCTGCGGGGGTTTCACCTTGCAAGAACCAAAACCCACAGGCTGAAGCCTGCGCTACTGGCTATTGCGGTTTACCTCTTTCCCTTTGTGACCAGCTTTTGCACGCGCCAGTTATTCATGTCGGCGATGTAGAGGAGATCGTCGGACGGGCAGGCGAGGCCGTGGGCCCAGTTGAGTTCGCCGAGTTCGTGGCCGGATTCGCCCCACATGCCGAGGATCTTGCCTTCCGGCAACTGAATCTTGTAGAGGCGACCGGGCTCGGCGTCGGTGGTGTAAAGATATTGCGGCGTGGTGTTGGTGATGCAGATGGTCCACGGCGCGGTTTCGTCGGGCCGGTTCGCGGGCAGGTCTCCCAAAACAGGATGCCGCATCTTGTCGTAGGGAACATTCAGGAAGATGAACTTTTTGAAATTTCCGTCCAGATCGAAGACTTGAATGCGGCGGTTGCCGCGATCGGCGGCGTAGAAATTCCCGTCGCGATCGATGCCGATGTTGTGCGGATTCCGGAAATGACCGGGATTTTCCTTGGCGTGATCGCCGCCCGTTCCGGGCTCGCCCCATTGCTTGATCCAGTTGCCGTGCTTGTCAAACTTGGCGATGCGCGAATTGAAATAGCCGTCGCCGATGTAAATGTTGTCATCCTTGTCCCAGGTGACATCGGTGGCACCGTTAAAGTATCCGTCAACGGGAGTGGGCGGGGGATCGGCACGGCGGTAGCGGGGCTGGTCCGGGCCTTCATCGCGGCGGCCGAGGTTCATCAGAACGTAACCGGCGGGGTTGAACTTGATGACGGACATGGCGGCCTTGTCCACGACCCAAAGATTGTCGTACTTGTCGAAGCGCACGGAGTGTGCGTAGGCCAGGCCGTACACGCCGCGGCCGATCTCGCGAACAAATTTGCCGTCGGCGTCAAAATCGAAAATTTGCGTGGTGGCATTGCCGTAGACGGGGCCCGCGGTCGCCGTGCCCGGATGGTTCAGGACGATGATGTGGCCTCTGGAATTCACGGCCACGCTCAGGACTTCTCCCAGGTTTTGATCGACTGAATATTTCAGGGGATTGGGCACCGATTCAAAGGGAAGAGCCGGCACGCTGGGCCCTTCCTGAGCGAAGACTGGCGCCGCCAGCAGGGCTAGCAAAGCGATCGCATGGACGGGTTTCATGGAGCCTCCAAAGCAGCCAAAGGAATTTCTACGCCCGGATATTTGCACAAAGCGTGTTTGGTATATACTCTCGATCGGCAACCCAAGTCAAAATCGCTTTAATCATCAGGAGCAAAAGCCAATGAAAAATTTAAGGATTCGACGCGCCCTGGCTGTGCCGGCGGGCTTGTTGATTATGTCGCTCATGGCGGCGGGATCGGCACGCGCACAGGCGCCCGTGGACGACAGCAAGACGGTAGTAAAGTCCAACAAGATCACCGACAATTTTTACACCATTGACGGCCGTGGCGGCACGATCGGCGTGCTGGTGGGCCCGCAAGGGACTTTTATGGTGGACACGCAATTCGCTCCCCTCACCGATCGAATCGTAGCGGAAATCAAGAAAATCTCGCCCAACCCGATTCGCTTTGTGGTCAACACGCACGTGCACCCCGATCACACCGGCGGCAACGCGAACATGGCAAAACTGGGCGCGACGATTTTCGCGCGCGATGAATTGCGGGACCGGCTGATCAATCCCGCTCCGGGCGCCAACGGCCAACCGGGCACGCCTGCCCCGGATGTCGCGCTTCCGGTCATCACCTATGAAAACAAGGTCACGTTTCATATGGACGGGGAAACGGTGGATCTCATCCCCATCCGCAAAGCGCATACCGACGGCGACACTATGGTTTATTTTCACAATGCGGACGTGATCATGACGGGCGATTTCTACCGCTCCATCGGATATCCCAACATCGATCGCGTAAACGGGGGAAGCCTCGAGGGAATGATCACCGGCCTCGGCCAAGTGGTCGCTTTGGCCGGGCCGAATACGAAAATTATTCCAGGCCATGGACCGACGGTGGACAGGACTGCCGTCATGGCGCACCGGGATATGATCATTGGCGTGCGCAACGAAGTCGCGAAGCTCATGAAACAGGGTAAGACGTCGGATGAGGTTGTTGCCGCGCATCCCTCTGCCGCATTCGACGCCAGCGTGCCTCCGGCCGCGCCGAACGGGGATAAGATGGCGGACCGGTTTGTCGGGCAGTTATACGCGGAAATGAAACCAGCCAAGTAAAGCGGCCTGGTTTGAAATTTATTTGCGGGATCTTTCCGCAGCACAGGCTTCAGAGGGTGGGGTTTGTCATGAACAGATGAGACCCCACCGACTGAACAGGCTGCGGAAAATCTCCCCCACCGTTTTGCCATTCCGAGCGAAGCGAGGAATCTCTCTTTTTTATATGGGCAAAAACCGAAGAGAGATTCCTCGCTTCGCTCGGAATGACAAAATTAACTATTTCTTCCGCAGCGTGTGATGCCTGTGCCACTTAAGGCCGCTACACCCCATGCCGACACTTGTACTTGAATCTTTACAAACGCTGAAAGAATACGTGGGCCGCGAAATCGCCACGACCGGCTGGCTGCCCGTGACACAGGAGCGCATCCGGCAGTTCGCCGAAGCGACGGGTGATCATCAATGGATTCACGTCGATCCTGAACGCGCGCAGCGCGAATCGCCTTATGGCGCCGCGATCGCGCACGGCTTTCTGACGCTCTCCCTGGTGAGCCATTTCATGAGGGAGGCGATCCAGTTGCCGGGCGAGGTTCGGCAGACGATCAATTACGGCCTGAATCGCGTTCGTTTTCCGGCGGCCGTCAGGGCTGGCGAGAAGATTCGCGCGCACGTTCGTTTGCAGTCTTACCGAGAGTTGGAAGGCAGCGTCGAAGCCGTGTTTGACATCACGATGGAAGCGGAGAATTCCGTGAAACCGTGCTGCGTTGCCGAGTGGATCTTGCGTTACAACTTCTAGCGGGTATGGCAGAGCGGCCCGGCCGGGCTGCTTGATATATTGACATCGAAAGGTGCATAGCCGCGCAGGCGCGCCGCGGCCTCTAGGCCTCCAGAATACGCTGGGCTTCCTCACGCGAAATTTCGACGCCGAAATCTTATTCCTGCGAAGGGGATTCGTGCGACACGCGCTCCATTTTATTTGGAATAACTACAAAGCTTTCGTCCAATCGCTCGAAACCGGAATTGCTTCTTGCAAAAGCGAGGCCCATGGATCTCAGTTTCATCCCGGCAGAAAAGCCACTGGAAGAGAGTGCGTCGGCCCTTTTCACGACGCCGGAAATAACAGTTTTTTTGCCCCGGGGATCCAGAACGATGGCTTCCAATTCATCCAGCTCCGGCATGGAACGAAAAAGCTTTGGAATCGCGTTGCTGACATCTTCGAGGCATTGTTGAACGAACAATTCATCTCGTTCATTCGCGGGCCGGTCGCGGTCCCACGGGTGGATAGGCCGGGCGATCAGATGGACGCGCAATCTGGCGGATAAATTCCGAACAATCAGCCCGTCATTCCCGACGGCTCCGCGGGGCTTCAAAGACAAAGCCCGGCTGACGATCTGGCTGATCGCTCCCCCTTAAGCGCCCAGGCCCGGTTCGCGTTCCAGTGCCGGGACTAGACTGGTTTCCCTCTCAGGTCCAAGCCTTGTTGCGCTTCGCGCGTTGTTTGTTGGCATGGCCTACCCCGATGGAATTAGAATCAAAGCCAATCGAAACGAAAGGGCAAAGAATGCCCGATCTATTTTCTTTGTTGAGAAATCGCCGAGCCCAGGGTCATCCAGGCTAGATCAAAAACGTAAAGCGCAATGACCAAATTCCCCAGCCGCGCCGACATCGCATTTTGCGGCATGAATTGAACGATCCCCCAAAGCAAAAATGTCCCCGCGAGCAGCACGTTCCTCAGCAATTCTACTAAGCGCGGACGCAGGACAGGCTGCATAAATAAGAACGCTGTGCCCACCAGCAGCAACGGGGCGGCTGTCGAGGCAGCCGCCGATCGCCAAACGAGAGTCCCTATTCCCGCATCGCCGAGGAGCAAAGCAAGGCTGGCGGCCAGCGCCAAAACAGCCAGGCCGTAACCGATCCACCGGAATATATTGTTGGACATGGACAAACCCGCTGCCTCCGCTCCTGTTTGATGCACGATTCGCTCTCCCGTCTCAGCCTTCCCGAGCACGCGAAGCGAATACCGCCTCACGGAAGAATTCTTCGGGTACAATCCTGCCTTTGAATGGGAGAGAAATCATGAATCGTAGCGCCATCCTGCGCGTGCAGTGCCCGGACCAGAAAGGTCTGGACGCGGCGCTGGCGGAATTCATCTTTCGCGCGGGCGGAAACATTCTGCATTTCGAGCAGCACATGGTCCGGGACCTGGGGCTTTACCTTGCGCGCATCGAGTGGGATCTCGACGGCTTCCAAATCGAGATGCGGGATTTCGCGCGGCACTTCACTCCGATTGCCGAGCGCATGAACATGAAATGGCAGATCGCGCATTCCAGCGACCGGCTGCGCGCCGCTGTTTTCGTTTCGAGGTACGATCATTGCCTGGTGGATTTGCTTTACCGCTGGCACACCCGCGAACTGGCCTGCGAGATTCCGCTGATTATCAGCAATCATCCCGACGCGAGGCGCCACGCGGATTTTTACGGCGTTCCTTTTTATGTTATGGAAGTGACCAAGGAAAATAAACGGGAAATCGAAGCGCGGCAGCGCGCCTTGCTCGAAGAGCATCGCGTCGATTTAATCGTCCTGGCGCGTTACATGCAAATATTGTCTTCGGAATTCATCGCCCACTACCCGCAGCGGATCATCAACATCCACCACTCTTTTCTGCCCGCGTTTGTCGGCGCCAAGCCGCACCAGCAAGCGTTTGAGCGCGGCGTCAAGCTGCTGGGCGCGACCGCCCACTACGTGACCGAAGCGCTGGACGACGGCCCCATCATCGAACAAGACGTCATGCGGATCTCGCACCGCGATTCTCTGGAAGACCTCGTGCAAAAGGGCCGCGACCTGGAAAAAATAGTTCTCTCGCGAGCCGTTGGCTGGCACTTGGAGCATCGCGTCTTGTTGTATGCGAACAAGACGGTCGTTTTCGACTAAGAGTTATCTCCTTCATGCGCATGCAATCGTGACCCAAGGCACTTCGGGGGCTGAAGCCCGCGTTTTGAAATCATCAGATTGTTGCGGCTGAGCAGGCTGCGGAAAAAGTAGTTTATTTTGTCATTCCGGGCGAAGCGAGAAATCCCTCTTCGATTTGGCCCCATGAAAAGAAAGAGAGATTCCTCGCTTCGCTCGGAATGACAAAATTCTGGATGGGGTTTTTTCCGCAGCCTGTGGAGCCGCGACCCACACTGACTATCTTTGAGGTGGCTTTTAGTGCGCAATGCGAGCGAAATACTCTGCGGACGATCTCCAGGATGGGAACGATTCTGGTATCCTCGTGGTAATGCGCGGCAAACCGATTTGCTTGATTATCTTATGGATGATTGCGGCCTCGCAGGCATATTCGGCGCAGACGCAAACGACGCAGGCCCCGGCAGAGCCGGGACAGCCTGCGCCACAGACGTCGCCTCCGAATCCGCCGCAAACGCCTGCGGCGCCGGCAGCGTCGGCCGTCGAGCCGGCGCCTCCCCCGCAAAAGCCCATGGGCCTTGTGATTATTGATCCGGCGCATGGCGGAGCCGATTCCGGCTCGCGAGGGTCCTCCGGCATCACGGAGAGCGACGTTGTGCTCAGCTACGCGCGACTGTTGCGCATTTCTCTGGAGGCCCAGGGATTGCGCGTTATCCTCACGCGCCAGGCCAACGACGATCCTTCTTTCGACGACCGGTCGAGACTGGCCAACGCGCAGCGCGGGAATATCTTCATCACGCTCCACGTATCCTCCACGGGCCAGCCCGGAACGGTGCGGGTCTATTCCCTGCCGCGCATGGCCTTGCCGCAAAATGCCGCCGTGGCGCCCCGCTCGGGCCTTTTGCGCTGGGACCGCGCGCAATTCAATTTTATCGATCAGAGCCGGAGACTGGCAGAGCTGGTCCAGATCCAGATGGCACAGCGCTTTCGCGGCTCGTCGGAAACTCCGTTCGAAGCGCCGGTACGGCAATTGCGGACAGTGGGGGCGCCCGCGGTGGCCATTGAGGTATCCAGCGTGAGCCTGCCGGACCGCGGCCGCCTCGATCAGATGGGCCCAGGTTTGGCCGACGGGGTGGCGCGGGCGGTCGCTGCGTTTCGAACGATCTACGAACTGGGAGGCAGGTAAAGCCTTGTCGAAGGGCCTCAAAACGACGATCGCGATCCTCACCGCGATGGTAGTGCTGGGCCTCATCACGCTGCCAGGATTGCGCGAGGCGGTCCAGCGGCTGCGCAGCGTTCCCAAGACCGAGGAGCAGGCGCGCCGCGAAGTGATGCAGGAACCGATCTCGACACCGACGGACGTGCAAGCGCAGGCGAAAATGTACTGGTTGTCGGCGGCTTCCCCTAATTCAGTGGAGCCCACTTCCATTTCGCTCCCTCTTTCCGCCAACCCCGTGCTGCGCTCCAAGCAGCTTGTCATTGCATTAATTACGCGCGCGCCCGCGCCGGAAAGGCGCACACTGCCCGCGGAAACAAACCTGCTGGCTTTTTACATTCAACCGGATGGGACGGGCGTCGCGGATTTCTCGGACGAAATTACCTCGGGGATGCCGTCGGGAATTCTGAGCGAGCAGTTGGCGGTGGATTCGATTGCGCAGACTCTTGGCGCAAACGGGACGGCGATCCGGCAACTGAAAATTCTTGTTCACGGGCAGGGGGCGGAGACGCTTGCGGGACATCTGGACCTCTACGGGTTATTTCCTGTTCCTTCGCCTGGGGGTACAGCCGGTGCTTCCGAATCGCCCGCGGCATCGCCCTCTTCCAAAACTTCCGTCGCACCTGGCAAGGCGCAAATGAAACCAAAAGGCTCGGCGCCGGCGGCTGCAGCGCCTGGAAAACAAGCGCCACACTAAGTTCGTTACTCACTAAATCAATTTGCGGATTGTTGGGGGCCGATTTATCGCCTGTGATGGGACCTGGCGTGGTGGAGGGTTTTTGTAGCACACCACTCCTGGCTGTGCGGATTTGTGGGCTTCGCAAGAAGACGACCTGCCAAATTTCCATTTCAAAAACCGCACAGACAAGAGTGCCTGTGCGACTTTCATGCGTCCACCGGAGCGGAAAGAATTTAAATTTACGGCGCACTATACCAGCGGGCCGGGCCTGCTCTTGTAGCGCTTCACGATGGCGTCGGCGCTCATATAGGCGAGCGCCTGAATCGTGAGCGTCGGATTGAAGCCGCTCATGGATGGAAAGGTCGAGCTGCCGATCAAGAAAAGATTCGGGATGTCCCAGGTCTGGCCGTAGCGGTTCACGACCGAAGTTTTCGGGTCATTGCCCATGCGCGTGCCGCCTTCGTGATGCGCGCCCGGAGCGCCGGGGCTGAGGGCTCCTCGCCACACTTGCGTTGCGCCCATGGCGCGGGCCACGCCTTCCATCTTCTGCATCAGGAATTCGACGCGGGCGAGTTCGTTGGGACGGCGCCAGTCGTAGGTCACGCGCGGCGCGGGCATGCCCCACTGATCGCGCACGTCGGGATCGAGATCGATGGTCTGATCGGCGTAGGCCAGGTTCTCCGTCTGCGCGTTGATGGCGCCATAGCGAGCGAAATACTTGGCGAAGAAATCGCGATATGCCGCGCCCCATTTTGGCGTGCCGGGGGGCGGGTCCATGCTCATGGCGGTGCCGATCGGGCCGGCCTCCAGATCGGCGGGGCCGATGGAGATTTGCGCGCCGCGAATGAAGCCCAGGCCACTGTGGTCGAAATTGTCGGCGTTGAAATCGTCGAAGGTGTGCTTCTGCGCGCTCGGGCCCATGTAAATATTGACGAAGCGGTCGTCGTAGGCGGCGAACACCTTGGCCATGATGTGAGCCATGACGTGTTTGCCAAGCTGGCCGCTGGAATTGGCCAGGCCGTTCGGGAATTTATCCGTCTTGGAGAGCAGCAGCAGACGCGTGTTGTCGTAAATGAAGGGAGCGAGAATCACGAGCTCCGCCTCGATGGTGTTGTCCGAACCGTCGGGGCCGTAGTAAGACACGCCAGTGGCACGGCCACTGTTGTCGGTATTCACGTGATAGCACGTGGCGCCGGTGAGCAGCTTGAAATTTCCGGTGGCGTCGGCTTCCGGGAGCTTGGTGACGAGGATGCTGGACTTCGCGCCGACGTGGCAGCCGAAGGACTGGCAGAATCCGCAGTAGGTGCAGCTTG
>DATHPN010000059.1:0-10259 GCA_035483715.1 Candidatus Acidiferrum sp. | reverse complement strand
CAGCTACGCTCCGGTTGCCGCCACGCCGGTCACACAGTACACAATTCTGGCCTATCCGCAGTCCAGCTCCACCGGTCAGCGGTATTTCATGACCGACCAGAGTGGTGTGATTTACCAGACCTCGGACGGCAAGATCCCATCGATCGGAAACGCCGATACGACTCCGATCGGCCAGTAACATCTGGAAGTTGCTCGACTGGGGGAAAAGGCCAAACGCCTTTTCCTCCATTTTTTTTGCGGAACGTATGTGAAGAGTTTCGGCCCGTCCCTCTGCGACAGCTAGTCGAGAGGCTGGACGCGGACTAGGTAACCATTGTAGTCAACATACCAGACAGTTACTGGATGAGTGGAAGCGTCGATATAGGTTCGCCGGTCGTAGGAGTACGGCTCCGGCATTTGATAGGCGCGCCAGTGACTGTTCTTGGGATCGAACCGCAGCATCTGCCGCCCGTGCAGCACGCCCGCCCACACCTCGCCGTTTTTGTCCGGCATGGCCTCGTAGAAATCGGTGTAGGGATGCGGGGCGATCGGCGGCACGTATTCATCAATTCGGGCGGCCTTGGCGTTGAGCTCGATCAGGGAGCCATCCGCTCCGCCCCACCAGGTATTTCCGTAGGGATCAAACCCGCCGCGTTTGGCGGTCATCATGTGAGCCCCGCTGTTCAAATTCAGCATTTTCCCGGTCTCAATGTCCAGCATCTCGACGGTATTGCCCCAATTGGCCGGCCCGCTGCCGCCCCAATACTTGCCGTCGTAAGAAATGGCGTTGTCGTAGCTGCTGTTGGCTTGAAGCGGCCACTGCTGCAGGACCTTGCCGGTATTGGGATCCATCCTTACAACCCTGTCCGCGCGGGCATCCCACACGTAGCCGTCCGCATCCAGCGTGAAATTTCCGAAGCTGGGAGCGTTAATGGGGGTTTTGCTCTCGATGAGGAGTTGCTTCACTTCTCCCGTCTTGGGATCCAACCGGTTGAGCTGATGCGCCCAATTTTCTGAAATCCAGGCGATGCCGTTCTTGTCGATGACGGCGTGGTGCGTTCCCGGCATGGAACCGGGGGTCAGAGGAATTTTGTACTCTGTCACAATGCCGGTCTTAGGATCGAGTTTGCCGACGACGCGCGTCTTGTGACTGGTGAACCAGATGTTGCCCTGGCCGTCCGCAGTGGCATCGTGAAGCGCCAGCAGTTGCTGCGGCAGTTCGTATTCGGTAACGACGACCCTCGTGGATTCTCCCCGAGGTCGGGGGAAAACGCGCAGCGGCTCATCCTTTCCATCCGGGCCGCGGACTCGCGAAAGGAACTTGACGAGGATATTGTACTCAGGGTCCGGTGCGGACATTGGTTTGTTGCGGACGGCAATCGCTGTGCCGCTGAAATGCATCATGCGGTCCACAATCAGGCTCCAGCTGTGCTGGTCATAACGATTCCTGAAGATCTGCTGCCAGGAATGGCATCCGGAGCAATTCTTCTGCAACATCGCTTTTTCTTCGGCCGTGCCCGGCAAGTTCCACAGGATCTCCGCGCTGCTGAGCTGAGACTCCAGCTCCGGCGAGGCAGGCAGATTATCCGAGTCGGCCACCCTCTCGAGCACGATGTCGTCGAGCTTGTTAGCGCCATTAATGGAGACCGAATCCCGCCGGTAGGGCTTGAACGGGACGGGAGTTGAGATGCGCAACGTATAGGAGCCGGCCTGCATCTTCGGGAATTCGAATTTCCCATCCGCGTTGGTATATACGGTGGTTCGCACGCCGTTCGGCGCGACGAGTTGGACGCCTACTCCCTCCGGGGAATCTCCGCTGGAGATCTTCACCATTCCAGTGGCGCCGCCCGCGAGCCCGCTTTGCACCGGCCATTTCTGCGTTTCGGCGCGATACCACGGGTTCGCCGGCGGGTTTTCGCCTTCCGTGCAGCATTTTCCTGAGTGAAAATAAGCGACCAGATCCGCTATGTCCGTATCGGAAAGGCTGGTGCGAAATGCGGGCATTCCCGCGCCGCCCTCTTTGATTTTGGCCGCGACGTTATCGTCATTTACGGGATCACCCGATGTAAGGTTTTCACGCTGAAAGAGGTCTTTCAATAACGGGGCGCTTTTGGCGTACTGGTTGTGGCACATCCAACACTTATAGAAGTAAATGTTTTCTCCGCGTGAGGCGCCGCTGTCAGCCAGGATCGTATACGTATCCAGGCGGCGGGATCGCTGGAGATCGTCCGCGGAAACGTCTGCGGCGGCCGCAGCCTTCGGGGGCTTGGGCGCAGTCTTAGCCATGCCCAGGCGGGCTGACGCGCCTGCAAGCAACAGGGCCGTCAGGGCGAGAAAGGTTGCAACTGCGCGTGGACGACGGTTTGGAAATTGTGCTGGCATATATTCACCCCATGCGTGATGTAGAAACTTCAACTGTGAGCGAAACATACGTCCGCTGGCCTCTGGCGTCAACTCAATTCCATTTGATGGCGCTGGATTGGCTATCTGCGAGAATTCCGGCCTGGACCTCCGGCGTGCGCTGCATACAATTCCCTTCCCCTCGACCCGACGAATTTGTCAGCAGAAGGCTTTTCGCAAAATATGCGTGATGTGCGCGGGAATGTTGGTGAACCCTATCGCCGAGTCTTGATCATTCACATTCCAAGGAATGTGGCCCGCTATTGAACACTTCGGCCGGCGCCCCGCTTTGGAAACTTCAGGATATTGCAAAGCATGCAGAATGGGGCGGAATCGGCTTATACTGTCGCTTCGCCGGCACAACGAACATCTTGCGATATTTTTTAGGGGGAGTTCCACTTGACGAGTTCCGTTGTTGAAACCAAGGTCAAACGAAACTCGCCTGACTTTGAGAAGAATACGCGGCGCATGGTGGATCTCGTCACCGAAATCAAGAACCAGGAAACCGTGATCCAGCAGGGCGGCGGCGCGAAGGCCATCGAAGCGCAACACAAAAAATCGCGCCTGACCGCTCGCGAGCGCATCGCCAGGCTGATCGATCCGCACACTTCTTTTTGTGAGCTGGGAATTTACGCCGCGCACGAAATGTACGAAGAGTGGGGCGGCGCCCCGGCCGCCGGTGCGATCACCGGCCTGGCGCGAATCTGCGGGCGCCTGGTGATGATCATCGCCAACGACGCGACGGTGAAAGCCGGGGCCTTCTTCCCTCTCACCGCGAAAAAAGTAATTCGCGCGCAGAACATTTCCATCGACAATCACATTCCCACGATTTACCTGGTCGATTCCGCCGGCGTTTTTCTGCCGCTGCAGGAAGACGTCTTCCCGGACACCGACGATTTCGGGCGCGTGTTCCGGAACAACGCGATCATGAGCGCCATGCACATCCCTCAAATCACGGCCATAATGGGGATGTGCGTCGCGGGCGGCGCGTACCTGCCGGTGATGTGCGATCACATTTTGATGACCGAAGGCTCGGGGCTTTTTCTTGCGGGCCCGGCGCTGGTGCAGGCTGCCATCGGTCAAAAAGTTTCCGCCGAAGAGTTGGGCGGGGCGAAAATGCACGCCGAGATCAGCGGCACCGTGGATTTTCGCGAGCCGGACGACGATTCGTGCCTCGCGCGCATCCGCGCCCTGGTGGACAAGATGGGCCATCCACCCGCCGCGCGCTTTGATTACAAGGAGACTGAGAATCCGTTTTTTCCGCCCGAGGAAATCTACGGCATTTTTTCTTCCGACCCGTCGCGCCAGTACGACATGCATGAAGTGATCGCCCGCATCGTCGACGGCAGCAAATTCGAGGAGTACCGCGCGGAATACGGCAAGACGGTTCTCTGCGGCTACGCTCGCATCGGCGGCTGGGCCGTGGGCATTGTCGCCAACAACAAGAAGCACGTCTCGACCATTGACGCAGCGAGCGGCGAGCGCCGCATCGAATTTGGCGGCGTGATCTACACTGAATCGGCGGAAAAGGCCGCGCGCTTCATCATGGACTGCAACCAGAATCTGGTGCCACTCATTTTCCTGCACGACGTCAACGGCTTCATGGTTGGAAAAGAAGCGGAGTGGAGCGGGATCATCCGCGCCGGCGCGAAAATGGTGAACGCCGTCTCGAATAGCGTCGTGCCGAAAATCGCGGTGATCTGCGGCGGAAGTTTCGGCGCGGGCCACTACGCCATGTGCGGCAAAGCCTACGACCCGCGATTCATTTTCGCGTGGCCCACGGCCCGCTACGCGGTGATGAGTGGAGATTCCGCCGCGTCCACGCTGGTCGAAATCAAGATCAAGCAGCTCGAGCGCGAAGGCAAAAAGCTGTCCGATGCCGACAAGAAGGAACTGAAAGAATCCATCGTGGCCACGTACGAACATCAGACCGACCCGCGCTATGCCGCGGCGCGCCTTTGGGTCGACGCAATCATCGATCCCACGCAAACTCGCGAGGCGCTGATTTGGGCGCTGGAGGCAGCTGCTTTGAATCCAGAAGTGAAGGATTTTAAAACCGGGGTTTTGCAAACGTGATGGTTAGCCATCGACTCTCAAATTCGAAGGACCTCCCTTGCCTGAAACAGTAAAAATTATCGAATGCCCCAGGGATGCCTGGCAGGGGCTGCCGGAGATCATTCCCAGCCCCCAGAAAATCGAATATCTTCTGAATCTCGCGGCCGCGGGCTTCAAGCACATTGATGCGGTCAGCTTCGTTTCTCCCGCGCACGTAAAGCAGATGGCCGATAGCGAAGAGGTGATGAGGGGATTTCTAGCCGGCCTTCCCGCTGGAACGGCACCGCCCGAAATAATTGGCATCGTCGTGAATGAACGAGGCCTCGAGCGCGCCCTGGCAACGCCCGGCGTGACCACGATCGGATATCCCTATTCCATCTCTGCCTACTTTCGCCGGGCCAATGCGAACATGAGTCGCGGAGAATCGCGAGCCCTCGTCGAGCAAATACGCAAGGCCACAAAAGCGTCGGGCCATGGATTGGTGGTCTACATTTCGATGGCGTTTGGAAATCCGTATGAGGAGCCATGGGGCGCGGAGATTGTGGAAGACGCGCTGGTCTGGCTCAAGGACATCGGAGTGCGAACCGTATCGCTCGCCGATACGGTTGGAACCACTCCTGCCGAATACGTGGGCGCGCTTTATAGCACCGTAAAAGATCGCGTAGCTGGTCTCGAGTTGGGGGTTCATTTGCACAGCCGGGCCGAAGGCGCCGCGGGAAAAGTTCTTGCCGCGTATGATGCGGGGTGCCGCCGGTTCGATGGGGCGCTCACAGGACTTGGCGGATGCCCTTTCGCGGGCGACGAACTCGTGGGAAATATCGCGACGGAAACAATTCTCGCGGCGCTAGGCTCTCGCGGTGCGGACGCAGAGATTCGCCCCGAAGCTTTGGCACAAGTCATCGCCATGACCGAAGAAATTCGCGCCAAGTATTCGCACGCGGCGATCGCGTAGGACGGGCTTCAGCCTGTCTGCTTTTGGGAATGCAAAGCGCTAAAACCGGACAGGCTGAAGCATGTCCTACTAAAATGCCCTACCGAACGCTCCATCTCGAATTCTCCGGCGAAATCGCCATGATTACGCTCAGCCGCCCGGAGAAACGCAACGCCATCACGGCCGAAATGATCGCGGAGCTTCTCGCTGCATTCGACGAGGTAGAAGCCAGCCCCGCGCGCGTCCTGATTCTGACCGGCGCGGGCAAGGCATTCTGCTCCGGCATGGACCTGGAAGCCCTGAGGGCGCTCGCCTCGCAATCTCCCGCCGAACAACGCCAGGACGCCGACCGCATCGCCAGCCTCTGCCTGCGTATCTGGAGTTTCCCGAAGCCGACCATCGCCGCCGTGAATGGACCGGCCATTGCCGGAGGCTGCGGCATCGCCACGCTGTGCGACTTCACCATGGCTGTGCCGGATGCAAAATTTGGATACCCCGAAGTGCGTATCGGATTTCTGCCGGCAGTGGTCTCCGTTTTCCTGGTGCGCCAGATCGGTGAAAAACGCGCGCGGGATCTGCTGCTGTCGGGAAGAACCATCGACGCTGCCGAAGCGCTTCGCCTGGGACTGGTAACGCAAATCGTCCCTGCGAAAGAGTTGACGATTGCGGCGCAAGTCCTGGCGGCAAATCTGCTGGGTTGCAGCCCGGTTAGCCTGAGCATGACCAAGAAGCTGCTCCTGGATTGCGCCGGCCCGGAAATTGCCCGCGAGCTCGAACTGGCCGCCGCGCAGAGCGCGCAAATTCGCACCACCCTGGATTTCCAGGAAGGGCTCGAATCGTTCCTCGGAAAGCGCGCGCCTCGTTGGACCGGGAAGTGAATGCGTTTCGCGCCCGAGCGCGCCGTGCCGCCCTTCTGCTACAATTCCCTTCCCCATGAGCGAATTCGTGGACACAGTGGTGCGCGTGCGTTACGCCGAGACGGACAAGATGTCCATCGTCTACTACGCGAACTACTTCATTTATTTTGAAATTGGGCGCGTCGAATATTTGCGCCAGCGCGGCCTCGATTACCGGCGCATGGAGCTCGAAGACGACAGTTTCACGGTCGTCGCCGAAGCCAAATGCCGCTACCGCCGCCCGGCCCGCTACGACGATCCGCTGCGCATTCGCACGCGAGTGGCCGCGGCGCGGCGTCGCACGATCACGTTCGGCTACGAGATCCTGCACGACCAAACAGGCGAATTGCTGGCCACCGGCGAAACGATCCATGTGGTCTGCGACAGCAAGGGTCGCCCCAAGCCGCTGCCGGAAAAGTATCGCCGCTATTTCGATTTTGAAAATGCTGCTTCGACTTCCTTGTAGCGCAGGCTTCAGCCTGTGGATTTTGGTCCATGCAAGGACGAAACCCCACAGGCTGAAGCCTGCGCCACTTAAAATCACAGCTCATCTCGAGACCCTTCAGGCCAGCGTCTCAAATAAGAAAAGTCCCAGGCGCAGGCCCGCTGGAAACGCGAATGGCGCAAGCTCCAAGGAATAGTGCCCGCACGGCAGCGTCATCGTTTCGAGCTGAACTCCCTTCCGCCGCATGGTCTGAAACATTTCCTCGGTAAATTCGTACCAGAACGTCGGATCGTAGCGCCCGCTGATCATCAGCATGCGCTGGCCTGTACTTCGCAGCCGGTCCAGGTAAGGGACGGGACTGATGGGCGCCCAGTAGCGGCGCAATTCCTCCGCGGTCACTTTTGTCCGCAGCCCCTCCCACACGTGCGAAGTAGTCATCCCGGTCCGCACGACATCCGCGAAATAAGTGGACACGTGCATGAATGCGCCGGCGCGCACGGACTGGTCGTGCGCCATGGTGATCGATCCGATCGCGGAGCCGATGCTTGTTCCGACGAGGCCCAGCCGGCCGTAACCCTGCTGCCCGAGCCAGAGCAGGCACCGGCGAGTGTCCGTGACGGCCTGGCGCGTGGCCTGGATGGTGAGGCCGACGTTCGAGCCAACCAGTTGGTCAGCCCGCTCATGGCCCGGCGCGACGCGGTAATCGTGATACGGAAGCGAGAGACGCAGGACGCTGATGCCGAGCTTCGTCAACCAGCGGCAGAGGTTGACCTGGCCGTGCCACTTGGCGTTCCAATTGGGAAGCAATACGACGGCGGGCCCAGTGGCCCTGGCTCGAAAAAAGCGCGCATGCACCAGATTGTTGTTGGCCCAGGGAGAGGCTATCTGGCTCGTGAAGGTGAGCACCCGCGCGCCTGAGACGCCGTTCTGGGGAGAATGCAACACGTAATCTTTGGCGGGCGTCGTGGCAAACCATTCGTCGCTATGCGCCAGCGTTTCCGCAACCCAGGCATCCAAAAAGCCGCGCGGATCGGGCTCATCAGCCCGGCCCCCGATGTGCTCCAGGCCCCATTCAAAAGGATAGACTCGGCGATTGTCGTCGGTCGTCCACCGGGCGTGCTCGTAGCGGCGTATTTTTTGTTCCAGCCACGACATAACGTATGAATCTCGAATATAGGGACGTGTAGGAGACCTGTCAAACCGACTCGCTGTTACCTGTTTGCTTCCCTCTATGTTCGGCGAGCATTGTCCGGGCGCGGCGGGTGTGGCAAAGTCGAGGGGTGATCCCTCTAGGCGCGCTTTTACTTGGGTTGCTCATCGGGAGTTTTCTGAATGTCTGCATCCTGCGCATCCCCGCGGATAAGTCCATTGTGCTGCCCGCATCGAGCTGCCCGAAATGCGGCAAGGACATCGCGCCATACGATAATATTCCCGTCTTGAGCTGGGTTTTCCTCGGTGGGAAATGCCGCCACTGCAAGACCGGAATCTCGCCGATGTATCCTGCCGTGGAATTGCTCACCGGGCTGCTGTTCCTCGGCTGCTATTTTGTCTTTGGCCTGACGGTGGACGCGCTGAAATGGGCCGTCTTCGCCGCGCTGCTGGTGGTGCTGACCATCACCGATCTTCGCGAGCGCATCCTTCCCGACGAAGTGAATTTCTTCGGCCTCGGCGCGGGCCTGCTCTTCAGCCTTTTCACCAAGTCGCTGGATGGCACGGCGCTTTGGCTGGCGGGCCGATGGTTTGATTTTCCTCCGCCGCAAATGGCGCTTTCCCTTGCCGACGCAGCCCTTGGAGCGCTGGCCGGAAGCGGTTTGCTGTGGATTGTGGCCGAGGGATATTTTCGCATTCGCGGCCGTGAAGGCATGGGCCTGGGCGATGTGAAAATGATGGCGGCGGTCGGCGCGTTTCTGGGCCTGAAGCGCACCATGCTGACGGTTCTCCTGGGATCGCTGCTCGGCAGCGTGATCGGTATCTTTTTGATCGCAGTTTCCAAAAAGGGGCGCGACTACGAATTGCCGTTTGGTACATTCCTCGGGGCGGGCGCTCTCCTGGTGGTATTTTTCGGAACGCCCGCGCTGCATTGGTATGAGTCCCTTCTGGCGGTGAAGTGAACGGTGAAATTTGAATCCTTAGTTGCGGCCGCGGTCCCGTCTCCCAGCTCGCTGTGGCTGCTCTCCGCAGTGCTGCTCGTTGCTCTGCTGACTTCGGCGATCGTTGCGCTTATTCTGGCGCGGCGTTACTTCTACAGCGGATCGAAATTGCCAGACGGTCTCGCCGCCGAATCGCCGCGCAGTGACAATCCCGCTGCGTTCATGACGGCCTCCATGCAGGCCGTCATCAAGAAACTCAAAGAACAGGAAAAAGAGCTGGAGGCATTGCACCGCGCCGAGCGCGAGCGCGCCCAGCAAACCGAACGCATGAGCGAAGCGGTCACGCGCAACATGCCGGCTGGATTGCTGCTCTTGAATTCGTCAGGCCTGATTACCAGCGCGAATCCGGCGGCCGAAGCCGCGCTGGGAGTGAAATCCCTCGTCTACCGCCGGTATAGCGAAGTCCTGGGCGCCGGATCGCGCCTCACCGAGCTTTTAGCGGGGTGCCTGGAGCTCGGGCGCACCTTTCGGCGCGAGGAAGTCGAATACCTGACGCCTTCCCACGAATTGCGGCAGCTTGGCGTAACCATCTCTCCGATTCAGAACAACGCCAACGAAATCACCGGCGCCATTTGCCTGCTGAGCGACCTTACGGAACTCGCCGCACTGCAAAAGCAGATTCACATGAAAGAAAACCTGGCCGCGCTCGGCGAACTTTCCGCGGGCATCGCCCACGAATTTAAGAACGCGCTGGCGACGATCTCCGGCTACGCGCAAATGATTCGCAGCGAGGCCAAACCCGGCACCGATCTGCACGAACACGGCGAACTCATCCTGCGCCAGACGCGCTCCCTGACCCACGTGGTCACCGAATTTCTGAAGTTTGCGCGACCTCTCGAACTGGCCGATGAACGCGTTTCCCTCCGGCCCATGATCGAGCGCATCGTGGCTGAAGTCGGCGAGGTCGTTCCGGGCGTTCCTGTCGTCATCACAGGCGAGTACAGCGATGTGTCCGGAGATGACGCCCTGCTGCGGCAAGCTATTCTTAATCTGGCGCGCAATGCCGCCGAGGCCTCATCCGACAATCCCGCCGGCGGGCGTGTGATCATTCGCGGCGAGATCGACAAGTCGGGCCCGCTCCAGGGACAGCGCATATCCATTACCGATAACGGGCCCGGCATTCCTGCCGAAGCCCTGACCAAAATTTTTATGCCCTTCTACACCACCAAGGCAAATGGAACCGGCCTCGGACTGGCGGTGGTGCAAAAGATCGTTGTCCAGCATGGCGGCAGCGTGGAAGCGCGCAACCAACCCCTGGGCGGTGCGGAATTCCTGGTATGGTTACCCTTTGTACGCGAAAGCGTCAGAGCGATTGATTCGGCTAGCGCCCGCATCTAAACTAGGACTGCTTGGATCCGCCGTTTTCTCTCGGAAAGGCGACCAAAAACCATGAATACAAAGAG
>DATHPN010000058.1:0-24065 GCA_035483715.1 Candidatus Acidiferrum sp. | reverse complement strand
CGTTTCTGGTCGAGCCCGGAGCGCAGACGGGGATTCATCATCACGGCAGGCAGGAAACAGTGGCGTACGTTCTGGAAGGCGAATCGTACATTCAGTGGGGCGGGCGGGGCGAACATTCCGTCACCGTGCACGCGGGAGATTTTCTGCATGTGCCAGCCTGGCTGGTGCACCGGGAGATCAACCAGTCGAAGGAGTTCCCTTTCCGCTGGGTGGTGATCCGAAGCACCTCCGAGCCGATTGTGGTCAATCTTGCCGAAGAAACTTGGAAATAGTCGCGCTGTCGCCGGGGCATTCGGATCCGGCGCTGGCGCGACGTTCGATCTTCCCGAGACAGAGAGTTGCGGTCCGGCTTCACTGGTTGCGGCAAAATTCCAAATGTGTCATACCGAGGGCCCGGTTTGCCTGAGGAATCTGTTTTTTTCTTAGGATTGGCGAAAAAGCAGATCCCTCGCTTCGCTCGGGATGACATTAAACTACTTTTTTCGACAGCCACTTCAGGGGGAGGCTTACCTTCTCATCGCCCCCACCAGATGCCGGGATCGCGCGGTACCGTTGAGTTCCCTCACCACGTCAGTCGCAAGGCCAGCTGCGTCTCTCGCGGGTCGCCTACGCCTTCTCGCAAGAAGCCATTGAAATCGAAGAGCAAGGGCGAGCTGAGAGTATTGATATTGTTCTTGTTGTTGAAGGTGTTGAACATCTCGACTGTGGGGATCAAGGTGAAGCGTTCCCCGAGTTTGAAATCACGTTCGAGCCGCCAGTCAAAAGTGAAAAAGCCATTGTCCTTGCGGAGATGGTTGCGCCCGCAGTCCACCGTCACCCCGGGAGAGGCCACCACAAAGCGGGTGAGGGAGTTGTTGTCGCTGCAGGGCGCCCCGGTTCCGGTCCCCAGAGGGTTGTCAGTCTGCGGTTGCGCGGAGTGGGCTTGCATACGAACATTGCCCACGATTTTCCAGGGGAGGTCCATGTAGGTGTAAAAATTGAATTTGTGCTTCTCATCGCGGTCGGAATACGAATACTCCTTGGCGAGGTCGAAGAAGTTGGCGTAGCGGAAGGTAAAGGGATCGCGCTCGTTGGAATCATCATCCAGATCTTCCGACCACGTATAGTTGGCTTCCAGCTGGAAGCGATTGCTCAAGCGCTTGTGGACGCCGATGGTTGCGCCGCGGTAAAGGGAGCGGGCATCGCTCGTGGTGTTGGTGAGGCTGCCGAGGTTGGGAAAGATCGAGAGCGGCTTGACGTAAGTTACCGTGTCCGAGCCGACGGCCGGCAGCACGAAGCCAGTGCCAGCGGAATTCGGGTCCTCAAAGCGAGTCAGATGCACGCCCTTGGACCAAGTGACGTCAATGTAACCGGACCAGCTGGAGGCGAATTCCTGTTCGAATTGTCCGTTCACGGTATAGATTCGCGGGTTCGCGTAATCCTTGCTAAAGACGGTGACCCCGGGCTGGAAGGGGAATGCTCCCGGGGCAAGGGGCGGAATGGATACGGTGTTCGGATAGGTCGGCGGCGGGCCGCCAGTCGCGGTGTTGAAGAAGTTACAAGCGGGAGGATTTACGCAACTCGAAGCGAAAATCGACTGCTGCTGCACACCGTTGGTTGTGATCGCTCCAACCTGCGTGAGCATGTTCTGCCGCGCGTTATAGATTCCCCAGCTTCCACGGAAGACCGATTTCTTATTGTTGAAAATGTCCCAGGCAAAACCGAGTCTGGGCTGGAACATTTTCTTCTGATTCGGCAGGAAACCCGTGGACGGGAAGCGTGGATCGGAAAGGTTCACACCATAAGCGGTATTCGCAGGCGCGATCGTGGGGTTTGGAAAAATCTGAGCTTCCCAGCGCAAGCCATAGTTGATGGTCAGATTTGGCAGGGCCTGCCACTGATCCTGAATGAATAAGGCATACTCATTGTTGCTGATGCTCGAAAAACCGGATGCATCCAGCGACTCGGTGGATGTTGTTGGGCCGTGTTGCAAATAAAACAGCAAGGGGCCGCCAGTGTTTGTTCCGGCTCCGCAGCCGGTTGCCTCGTTGCTCCAGGTGGTCACCCCGGCGGTTGAGCATTCGACGGTTGTGGGGCCGAAACCTAGACCCATTGACGCTGGAGAGGCATAGTGCAGGAAGCCCACAACGCTGTCGAAAAGGTACCGACCTTCGAAAAAGCCGGGGAATATCTGCGTGTTGTTGCTGTGGAGCCAGGCGCCGCCAAACTTGATGGTGTGCTTGCCGCGAATAATCGAGAAATTGTCGTGCAGATCCGTTCGCCAGAACACTTCGGTAACCGTCGGCTCCAGAAAGAAAGGCTGGCCAAAGCGGAAGGAGGGAACGAACCCTATCCCGGTGTCGGGAACGGCGGACTGGTCGGTCGCGGCCCGGGGGCGGTTTTCACGGCCGTAGGTGAAATGAAGCTCGTTGAGCAAACTGGGGCTGATCGTTGTGAACAGGTTGCTGTTGATCGTCTGAATTTTGGAGGGGCCCTCGATGCCGTTGGCGGAATCGCCGTATGTGGGGACGTCAAACGTCTGGTTGGTATTTTTTGAGTAGTCAAAATCGTACGAGATGGAGAAGGCATTCCTCGGCGTAACGGTCCAGTCGAAACGGCCGAGACCGGTGCCGTTGCGAATGGGGTGGTTCACCGGATTGCCCTCGGTATCGTTGAATGTTGTCTGGTAAAAATTCAGTAGGGCCAGCCGCTGGCATTCGGGGGTCGAGGCGATGATTGCGTCATTCACACCTACAACGGGTGTGGTAACGGGGCAGCTGCCCATCGAAGCGGAAAGATTGGCCCGCGTGAGGTCTTCGAAAATTCCCTCACCGGCTCCGAAGAAGAACATTTTGTCCTTGATGATCGGTCCGCCGAGCGTGCCGCCAAATTGTTCGCGCTTAAAATTCGTGAGGGGCTTGCCGTCCGAGGTGCTCGAGCTGAGGGCCTCGAGGCGTTGATACTCGAAGGCGCTTCCATGCAGCGTATTCGTCCCCGACTTGGTAACGACGTTGACGATGCCGCCGGCGGTTCTGCCAAATTCCGCGTTCGCTCCCGCCGCGACCACCTGGAACTCCTTCACGGCGTCGAGCGTGATGTCAATCGCGGCGCGCTGCCCGCCCAGTTGCTCGCCGAACATGCCGTTGTTGTAATCGCCGCCGTCCATACTGATGTTATTGAAAATTCCGCGCTGCCCGTTGAAGTTGATCTCGTCGCCGTCGGGGCCCTGGACGATTCCGACACCCGGAGTGAGGGTCAGGAGATCCTCGAATTTGCGGCCCAGGACTGGCGTTTCTGCCACCGAAATGTCGTTTAGCGTGGAACTGGAGACCGAATCGACGGTATCGACGACGGTGGGCGTGGCCGTAACAACAATCTGCTCCGCAGCCGCCGATACCTTTACTGTAACGGGCAGAGTCATGGTTTGGCCCACGGTGAGCGTCGCGTTCTCTTGCACACTGGTGGCAAAGCCGGGCTTGGCAATCGTCACGGTATAGCGGCCGGGAGGGAGAGCCCGAAACTCATACTGGCCTTCGGGTCCTGTAGTCGATGTCCTTGACAAATTGGTATCGACGTTTTTGACTTCCACGTTGGCGTCGGGAACAGCTCCTCCCTTTTCATCCACGACCGTGCCCTGAATGGCTCCGCTAGTGATTTCCGCCTGTCCCCAGACATTGTTGTTGAAGCAAAGGAAGGAAAAAACGAATGCTAACGCCACTACTAGCTTGCCCATCGAACACCCCCCGATAGAATGTGCCGATCTGAATCCGGACGTCAGAGTCAGTTACAAATTAAGGCAAGACTTCAAGGTCTCAATAGACTGCGCCCCAGCGCAATCGATTGATGAGTACAGTACGGGTATGTAGACGAAATATCAACGATGAGACTGTGGAAAACTGGCTCGTTCCTTAAAACGTCGTCGACGGAGAATGACTGGGATTCGCGAATGGATCGAGGCGATGTTGCTGGCCGCGGCGGCCAGTTTGAATTGAGTTGCGCGAGGAATTGGGTTAAGTAGTCGGAGGTTTCTTTGGGAATTCGGCGATCGAATCGCCGATGAATTCGAGATAGTTACGGACATGGCCTTCCAGGTGGTCCGTGAAAATGTTGGAAATCTCCCCGGCTCTGTCTTCCAGGTCTTTTTTCGCATCGTCCGTAGCTGATGCGATCAGGGTCTGCACGCTATCTCGTGCGACATTTTCAAAAGTTTGAGAAAGCTCAAGCAGCTTTTCGTTGCACTCGGATAAAACCAGAGCGGAGTTTTTGTCCAGTTCGTCGTGAGTCTGCAGCAATCTTGCGTTCACGCTGCTTTCGAGTTCGCTCGTGACTCGCACGTAAATTGCCTGCGATTCTTCCTTGAAAACGGTCTGGGAAGCGACCAGCTTTTGCAGATCCGCTTTTGCTTCTTGCAGCACGGGCGCGACCTGTTCTCGCAGGCGGGATACGAAGCGGGCCGCGGCTTCGGTGCGCGAGGTTTCGAGGGTGCGCTGCAGTTGCTCGATGGTGCGAGTGGTCATACTGTCGACGCGCTGGTCCAGTTCATTTCCCTGAACCAACATGCGCTGCCGGGCGTTTTCTATATCCTGCTCGATGGCCCCGATCAGGCGCTCGTGGCTGCTTCGGACGGTGGCCTCCGACGCTTCGTTCAATACCTTCAGCGCGCGCCGTGCTAAATCTTCTTTGGAGGTTTCGATCACGCGCTCAATCGTTCCGTGCGCCTCGGTCTGCAGCTGGGCGCGAAATTCCTCCAGCAAACGGTTTCTTTCATTCGCGAGGGTCAGCGCCGCCATTTCCGTGACCGTGGTTTGAATCTGATTGCTGATGCCGGACATCAAATTGGAAAACCAGGGGGACAGCGAAGCGGCCGCTTCACTTTTTTTCAAAGAGGGGACCGGAGCTGCTCCTGCATTGCGGGTCGTAATGGATTGCGGTTCGGTCCGGGTGATGAGCCGCAGTTCTCGTCCGGGAGCGGGAGGTTCTGCCGATTTACTCGCCCGCGCGGCCGGCCAATCCTCCGGCGGCGACGCGAGGCCCCAAATATTTCCGGCGCTTTCAAATTCCACCGCCACGCCGTAGGCCGGTTCCGAATAGGTATGTAGCTTTTGCACCCATTTCACCCGCGCTCGCGTGGGAAATTCAGAGTGGCCATTCCCGCGCTGCCCCATGTCCAGGACCAGCATGGCGCCCTGCAGAACCTCATGCCTCATTTGGCAGGAACAGCCGTGACAGCTGATGGCCAGCGTTGTAACTTCCTCGCGAAAAGGCGAATGAGAAGCGTCTACGCCCTGCACCGCCAGCGATATGGCTTTTTCAAGGCGCGAGCTGCGCCGTTTTTGTGCGTATGCGATTGGATTGGATGACATCGAACCCTCCCACTCCCCCATCCCTCAGTGGATAAAGGCCGTTGCAAGTTTGTCGTCAGATTCTTGAGACGCGTTGCTATGGTCTCTCAGCGTCGGCGGGGGTTCAACTGGCCTTGGAGACAGATGTCACTTGTACTTTCGCCTGAACTTTTGTACCTGACCGAATGGCATGGGCGCCGAAGCCGGCTTCAGAAGGAGTTCCATTTCCGGTGGGCGATAATCAAGGGGCCTTCCGACCGGATTGTTGTCAATCTGTTTGAGGATGCGTGGAAATAGGCGGGCGACGGTTCTTGTGAACTAAAGTTCTAATTTGCGAGGCACCAGCGTGGCACGGTTCAGTCGGAGGTCGGGACTTCAGTCCTGACGAAAAGCGTCATCGGATTAGGGATTTTAACCCCTGAAGCTTCAGGGGCTGAAGGCCGCAATTAATCGTGACGTATATGGCCGAGCTGAAGCTCGGCCCTCCTAGGGACGGAAGCTTCCCATCTAGAACAGTGCCCAAGTTTTCCCTTCGTTGACGAGAGGAACAAAACTGTGGTACGAGGCATAGCACCTAAATTGGGTGGAGGAACGTGATGAACAGAGTTTTTTTATGGATCTTTGCGATCGTCCTGGCTGTGCCGGCGGTGGCTGCGGCGCAGGAGGCGAAAATGGCGAATCTGGAGAGCACGCTCTGGGATGTGGATCAGCAGTGGCTTTGCGACGGGCCTTATCAGAAGCCGTATGCGGAGTGCGTGAAGTTCAGGAGCCAGTATTGGGTGGAGGGATTTTTCGAGGTGCAGTCGGGCGGGACGCTGCGGAACAGGGAGGAGATGGTGGCGACGCAGTCGGCGGCAACTCCTGCGACCGGCGTAAGGCCCTTCCCTGCCGACTTCAAGCTGGTGGCGGTTTATGGTGACGTGGCGCTGGGGACCGATCACACCGATTTTAAGACGGCGCGGCCGGACGGGACGATTCCCTTCACTTCGGACAGCCATTGTTTGCGGGTGTTTGTGCGGCAGAACGGGGCGTGGCGGCCGGCGGCGGCGGGGCTTGTCCCGGTGATTCCGCCGACGGAGGCGAATTTCAAGACGTCCGGCGCGGTGAGCACGAAGAGTCCGGACGAAAAGCTGGAGAAGGAACTCGGGGAGATGGACCAGAAGTGGATGGAAGCGATTCGGGCCGGGAAGACCGATTACCAGAAGCAGAATTATACAGAGAAGTGGTTTGAGATTCTGGGGTGGCTGCCTACCGTGGTGCTGACCAAGCCTGCGGCGATGGAACGCGTCGCGCATCTGAATTTCAAGCCGGGCGAAGGGATTTTTGTGGACCAGTTCCGGTTGATGTCGGTGTATGGGGATGTGGCGCTGGCGACGGATCGCAGGATCAGAAAAATTGCGGACGCTAGTGGAAAGCTGGTGAGCACGCCGCATCGGGCGCTGCTGGTGTTTGTGAAGGAAAATGGGCAGTGGAAGATTGCGGCGGATGCGGCTGTGCCGATCATGGGGGCGGAGTAGGTGGAAATTTATCGGTGATCGGCGAATTCAGGTTGGGCTGAATTTCAGGGGATAACGGGCGGCTTTCCAGTGATTCTTAACGGCGCGGCTGAAGCCGCGACCTACAAAGATTCTTTTGTTTTCATCCGCAAACTTCGGAGTGAATCGGCGATTCGAGTGTTGAGGCGTCGCTTCTAGTAGCGCAGGCTTCAGCCTGTGGGGGTTGAGTGAAGGCAGGGCGACTGTGCTCCAACCTAAACCCACAGGCTGAAGCCTGCGCTACTGGAATGTCAAAGGAGTATGGGTATGAGCGAAACATTTTGGCTGCGAACCGGTTACGCTGCCCTTGGAATGGTGCTTGCTGCGATCGCTGCGATTCCCTCTTTTGCCCAGGCGCCGAGCGACGACTCGCTGGTGTTCGTTCACGCGAACGTGATTGACGGGATTTCTAACGCTCCCACTCTGGATGCCACTGTGGTTGTGGCCAAGGGGCACATCGAGAGTATCGGGCACGGGGCGGCGCCTGCGGGGCGCGGCGCGGTGATTGATCTTGCGGGGCACTGGCTGCTGCCGGGATTTGTGGATGCGCATGTGCACGTTGGGAATTTGGCGGATGCGCGGCGGGCGCTGCGCTCGGGGGCGACTACGATCGGCGAGGCGGGGGTCAATCACTTCGCGGACATCGGGATGCGCGAGCTGAATCATAAGGGCGTGGTGGACGTGCCGGATGTGGTCGCGGCGGGGTATCACATACGGACGCATCCGGCGGACGATTATTTTATTGATTTTCCGCAGGACGCCGATTTGATGGCCGGGGTCCATGGGACGGAAGCGGTGCGGCGGATGGTGCGGGAGATGGTCAGCCGCGGAGTGAACCGGATCAAGGTGATGGCCACGGAGCGGGCGGGGACGCCGGAGACCGATCCGCGCATCCGCGTTTTCAACGATGAGGAATTGGCGGCAATCGTGGATGAAGCGAACAAAACGGGACTGTGGGTGGTGGCGCACGCGCACGGAAACGAAGGAGCGGCGGCGGCCGTGCGCGCGGGCGTGCATTCCGTCGAGCACGGGACGTACTTGAGCGACGACACGCTGCGGTTGATGAAGGAAAAGGGCGTTTATCTCGATCCCACGATCACGGCGCTGGTGGATATGTCCGATCCTGAGGGTGAGTACGACAATCCAATCCTGCAGATGCGCGGCAAGGCCATGCTGCCCACGGGGCGCGAGATGACGGCGCGGGCGTCGAAGATGGGCATCAAGATCGTGGCGGGCACGGATACGTCTTATTTTGACAAGAACAATCGAAGCATGGCGGACGAAATCATCGAACTGTCCGATGCGGGACTGGAGCCGATGAATGCGATCAAGGCGGGAACGTCCGTGTCGGCGGAGGAATTGGGCGTGGACAAGCGGACTGGCTCGATTCGCGTGGGGTACGAAGCGGATTTTGTGGTGATTGACCGCAGCCCGCTGGAAAATATACGGCACATCGGGGACGTGGTGATGGTGGTCAATAATGGCAGGATTGCGCTGAATCGGTTGAATGTTGCGCCGCATCCTTAAGTAGCGCAGGCTTCAGCCTGTGGGGGTAGATTAAAACTCACAGGCTGAAGCCTGCGCTACCGGAGTTGCTTGTTAGAAATTGGGATCCGATGTATGTTACGGGTCATCGCTGGACACGGAACGGAAAACACACATGAAAAATACTGCCTTGAAAATTCGATGTTTGTTTGTGCTGATTGCCGCGGCGTTTGCGGCGTTGCCTGCTTGCGCGCAACTCGCGCCCGCCAACAGCGCGGGCGTCACGATGGGGCACATCCACCTGTTCGTGAAAGACGTGGAGGCGCAGAAACATTTCTGGACTGCGGAGATCGGCGGGAAGGTCGTGCAGAACGGCCAGCTCATGCTCATCCAGTTTCCGGGGGTTTTCATCATGCTGCGGCAGGCCGACCCTACCGGGCCGCCGGATGGCTCCATCGTGAACCACTTCGGATTTGTGTGGAAGGATTTGCCCGCAGCGATCGCCAAATGGAAGGCCGACGGCGTGGAAATCGAGCAGACCGGGAATCCAAATCAGGGCTACGTTCACGGGCCGGACGGGATTCGGCTGGAATTTTATGGCGACCCGGCGCAATCCGCGCCGGTGGTGATGAACCACATTCACTTTTACCCGGTGCAGGGCGACATTCCGGCGATGCAGGCGTGGTACGCGAAAAATTTTGGCGGCGTGCCGGGTAAGCGGCAGCGGATGTCTTCGCCGGGGCTGGTGGACTGCGACGATGTGCCGGGCGCGAATCTTTCCTTCTCGCCCGGGAAGGAAGGCCTGGTTCCCACCAAGGGGCGGTCGCTCGATCATATCGGCTTCGACGTGAAGGACCTGGAAGCGTTTACCAAGAAGCTCGAAGCGCAGGGGATCAAGCTGGACGAAGCCATTCGCCTGGCTCCCAATCAAACGACCAAGGTCGCTTATTTGACCGACCCGTGGGGCACGCGCATTGAGCTGACTGAGAAGCTTGCGCCGGCAGGAAACTGAGTAGGACGGGCTTCAGCCTGTCGGATTTTTTGCTGGCCTGGCTGGCGTGCGCGAAATTTGAAAAAGGCCGGATCGCAATTTTAATTTGAACAGGCCAGCGGCTACACTGGTTGCGGAAAAAACTCCTTTAGAATTTTGTGATTCCTAGCGAAGCGAGGAATCTCACTTTCTTTTCATGCGACAAATCGAAGAGAGACTTCTCGCTTCGCTCGGAATGACAAAATAAACTACTTTTTCGTAGCCTTTGAAGGCGCATTCCCTCCACTGTTTTTACAGCATGGCTGAAGCCGTGCCCTACTCAGATAGGGCGGTTTCGGAATGGAACGTGATTTGGTCGCTCGTTGCGTCGGGCGATCATCAGAAAAAATCGCCGGCGGGACGCCGGCGCCACGGAAATTACTTGGCGGTCGGGGCGGGCTCTCCCGGGCCAGTGTACTTAAGGATAAACAATCCCCATTGTTTATTGGTGATGTAGATGTTGCCGCGGGTGTCGACGAGCACGTCTTCGGTCTGGCTCACCAGCTTATCGTACGGGGCGGGCATGCGGCGGACGGTGGGAGTGGGTGGTATGAACCATCCGGTCTCCTTCGGCAGGCGCGCGTCCTTGATGTTATAGACCCGCAGGCCGGCGTTGAAGTAGGTGAGGTAGATCAGGTCCGCCTGCTTTTCCACGTCCGGGTTGTGCTGCAGAATATTGGTGTTGTGCGGGCCAAAACGGCCTCCCTTGTCGCAAAAATCGGTGTACGGCGCATCCGCGGGAGGGACTGGCTTGGGAAACGTGGAGATGAGTTTAGGTTTGGCGGGGTCCTGGATGTCGACTAATCCTACGAGAAACTCCGCTCCCTGGCAGGCAAGCGCACCTGTAGGGGAATCCCCGCCACCAGTTCCCTCCGCATGCGCGAAAAGCAAATTTCGGCCGGGGATCGGCATCACGTCATGCACGGGAATGCCGGTGCCAAAGGGCGGGCTGACAGTGAGCTGGCCGATTAACTTTGGTTTGGAAATGTCGCTGATGTCGAGGATGACGACGGCGGGGCTGTAACCGAGGTACGCGCGGTCTCCATCAATCACGGCCGGGCCGTGGAAGCCGTAGATCGGGGCCGGTAGCGGCGGCTCGCCTTCCTTCTGGCCGGTCATCCACCAACGGCCTGCTTCCTTGGGATGGGCCGGATCGCTCACATCGAGGATTACCAGGATTTGTCCCTTGTAGCCGGGCATGCCCGCGGATAGGTATGCATATTTTCCGCCGGGATAGCCGTCGCGATGCGTGCCCGTTGCGCCGGTCTTCCACCAGGCTAGCTGCTCGGGGCCCACTGGGTTGCTAATATCCCAGAGGAGGACGCCCTCGATGACTTTTTTATTCGGGTCGCCACCATAGCCGGCTCGATCCTGGAGCGGCGTGATCATCAGATTATCGTGGAGATCGATCTGGCCGGCGGAAGTGGGTGTCGGACCAGGAATGAATTTAACCACCTTGGGGTTTGTGGGGTCGGTCACATCGACGATGCTCCAACCATTGGCTACGAAGTGCCCCATGTAGAGATACCAGTGATCGCCTACATGCTTGATGGCCATCTTGAAGGCCTCATGGCCGCCCAAATCGCTGTAGCCGATTGGCTTCATGTTGCTGGCTTCCCAACCGGTCGGAATCTGATCAGCCCAGGCGCGCCGAGGCGACGCGTACAAAATGCCTGTGAGCAGGATGGCGCAAACCGCGATGTGGCTACAAAGCTTCTTGGTCATGGCTTTCATTTTGTCTCCCGGGCAAATAGCAAGATTCACAGCCGCTGCAATATCATGAGGAAAAGCGGAAGTAAAGCAATTCGATACGTCCGCTGGAAATTTCAACCAGCCGGGCGAGCGGAACGTTGCGCTGGCGCGGGAATGATTCGTGCTGCGGCATTCCGCAGGATGTCCGCGCTGCGCTGGAATGCCTTTCGTTCCTGTTCAGACATTTCCGGCTCCAGGATTTGGCTCACGCCTTGCCGTCCGAGCACGCTGGGAAGCGAAATCGTGGCCGCGTAATTCGGGTTGTGCGAGCCGATGGGGATGACCGCGTGCTCGTCGCGCAAAATGGCCTCGGCTATGCGCGCGGTTACCATGCCGATCCCCAGCTGGCTGGCGCCAGTTCCTTCAATGATGGTGATATTCGCGAAGCGGACATCCTGCTCCACACTTTGGCGAAACGCGTCGATCGTCTGGCCGCTGCCTTCAAGCAATCCATCAATGGGCGCGCCCCCGACACGCGCGGAAGACCACAAGAATACCTGGGACGTGCCGTGCTCACCCACCACTTGGGCCTCGACATACATGGGGTTCACTTTTAATCGGCGAGCGAGATGTAAACGGAAGCGGAGCGAGTCCAGAAAAGTGCCGGAGCTCAACACGCGCTCATGGCCCGCGAGCACGCGTGCCAGGTCAGCCAGAGGATCGGGCGGATCGGTCACGACCAGGATCAACGCCTGCGGCGCCGCCGCAACAATTTTGGGAACGATATCGCGGTAGACACCCGCATTGGTGTCAAGCAGCTTCAACCTTCCGGCAGGGTCGTTACGGTCGGTAGCGCCGCCGGTTTTTTCATTGATTCCCGCCGTAACGATCACCAGCACGGCGTTGACCAGGTCGGGATAGTCTCCGGCGCTCAATTCCACGGCCGGAGAAAGCGTCGCCCCGTATTGGAGATCGGCCACGACGCCTTTAGCGCGCTCGTGATTCTTATCCAGCACAACCACCTGGCACGCAACTCCACGCATGACGAGAGACAACAGACAAGCGGAGCCTACTCCGCCCGCACCTACGATGCCGACTTTCATAATTGCTCTCCTTCCTTGAAATTCAGGCCTGCGCGAAAATTCAAGAGGCGGCGACGCCAAGGGCGCTCTTCGCGTTTACAGTGACTTGAGTGCGGCCCATCAGAAAAATGGCGCCGCTTCCGACAAGCGAGGGAACGGCTCCCGCCAAAAAGACGGTGGTCAGAGGCAGATGCAGCGAGAGCATGATGCCGCCAAAAATAGGGCCGACGATGGATCCGATGCGCCCAATCCCCAGCGCCCAGCCCACGCCGGTCGAGCGGATATAGGTTGGGTAGAACGAAGCCGCCAGCGCGTTCGCCCCGGTCTGCCCTCCGATCACGCCCGCGCCGGCAAAAAAAGTGCAAACCATGATGGCAGGGACGGAATGGGAGTAGCCGAGCAGTGCGACGCAAACAGCGCCCAAAAAATAAGTGAACGTCAGGACCCGGTAGGCGCCAAAGCGGTCCACGAAACTGCCGAGGACCAAGGAAGCAACCACGCCTCCGCCCTGAAACACCGCGGTGGCGATGACCGCGAGCGAGAGCGTAATTCCGGCGTTGTGAAATACGGTGGGCAGCCAACTCGTCAGCAAATAGATATCGATCAGACTCATGAAGAAACCAATCCACAGGAGAATCGTAGGTAGGGCACGGCCTTGCCGGAACAGGTGGAGGACAGGGATGCCGGGGGCGCGCTCTTCGCGGACGACGAAAATTGTGTCGCTTCCGAACTTCAATTGTGGGTTCATGCGCACCAATAGTTGCCGTACGCGCTCAGGCTTCGCTCCGTGGATCACCAAGTGGCGGATGGATTCGGGCAACAGCAGGATCAGCACGGGGACGAGCAGCAAGGGCATGATGCCCGCGAGAACAAAAACACCCCTCCAGCCAAAGACGGGAAGGATGGGCACAGCGGCAAAACCTGCGATGGAAGCGCCGACGGGAAAACCGCAAAACATGATGGTGATCATGGTGCCGCGGCGGCGCTCGGGGGCATATTCCGCGGTCAGAGCGATGGCATTTGGCATAGCGCCGCCAAACCCTAAGCCTGCAAGGAAGCGCAGGATCGCGAGGCTCGCGCCTGAGTCCGCCTTCGCCGTGGCCAGGCAAATAAGGCCGTAGAACAGAGTGCAGGCAACGATTACCGGCTTGCGGCCAAAACGGTCGGCCACGGGTCCGAAGATCAATGCGCCGAGCATCAGGCCGAACAAGCCCCAGGCGAAGATGGGAGTGAGCGCGGCCGGGGACAGGTGCATTTCCCGCGCCACGGAAGGCGCGAGGTAGCCGATCATTTGAGCGGCGAAGCCGTCGAGCAGCGCAGCCAGGGCGCACAGCACCATAACGCGAATCTGGAATGAGCTGACTTTCTGCTCGTCGATCAGGTCAGGAACATTCACGGTGGTTGCGGTGGTCATGGCGTCTCGGCCAGTGGCGCGGGCTTCAGCCTGCGGGGGCTGATACTAGCTTGAACTAAAACCCACAGGCTGAAGCCTGCGCTACGATATGTCCTAAAAATTTTCCAGGTCCCTTTCAAATTTTACTGAGAACGTCCGCGAATTTGGCGGCGACCCTGGCGCGCAGCTCAGGCGTTGCGCCCACGACCGGTGGAAAATCCTTGAGGCGCTCGAAGGGACGGCAGGCGTCAATCAATCCGCGCGAACTGTAGTTCACGGGCGAGCCGTGCGGAATCAGCGGATCGAGCGGACCGCTCCACATGCGGCGGATGACCTCAATGTCTAAAGCTGGATCACACCTCGTGGACATGGCCCAGACGACATCGAACAAATCTGTGGGGTCCACATCATCGTCCACGACCACGACGAACCGGCCGAGATAGGCGCCCGCCTGGCAGCCGGCGGCGACGAGGCCGACCTGCTTGGCGTGCCCGGCGTAGGCTTGCTTCACGGAGATGACGTTGAACAGGCGCATTGCGCCCGCCTCGTGGCACCAGACGCCTTGCACGCCGGAAATTCCCGCGCGTTCGATGGCGTCCCAGATCATGCCGGACTTGACGATGGATCTGCCGAAAGACATGTCCGAGGGCGGGCGCATGGGCGTGGCCATGGTCAGGATGGGATCGTTGCGATAATAGACGCGGCGGACGCGGATGACTCCCTGCTCGCTGGACGGGCTCGCATAATAGCCGGTGAACTCTCCGAAGGGGCCCTCGGTGTGAACGTCGCCTTCGGTGACTTCACCCTCCAAAATAATTTCCGCGTGAGCGGGCATCGGGAGGCCATGAATTTCGCTGAGAATTACCTCAAAGGGTTCACCGCGATGCCCGCCGGCATAATCAAATTCCGATACGCCAAATTTAATTTCGTTGGCAGCGGCTAGGAATAGCAGAGGGTCGTGGCCGCAGCAGACCAGCACGGGACAAGGCTTTCCCTGCTTGAAATACTTGTCACGGATTTGACGGCCATGCTTGCCGGGAGACATCCACAGGCCGGTGCTGTTCCTCGAGTGAACTTGCACGCGGTAGGTCGCCGCGTTTACCCAACCTTCGTCGGGATCGCGCATGATCACGAGATCTTCTGTGCCGATGTAACGTCCGCCATCTCTTTCGTGCACTCGCGGCGCGGGAAATTTGTAGAGGTCGACATTCTCATCGCGATCGATATTTTCCAGGATGGGGCCCTGTTTTAGGGTGGCCGGAGGAATCGGTTTGTGCAGCTTCATGCGATCGCGGTAGGCCTGCACGACATCGATAGCGGTTTTCGGCATCGGGAAACCGAGCATCAGTGCCATGCGTTTGGATGAGTTTCCGGAACCCGAAAGTACGCGAAAGCCTTTGGGGTAGCCGGTAATATCCTCGAATAAGAGCGCGGGGGCCTCCGAGCGCTTGTGGTTGACGATTTCGGCGAGGGCGCCCAGTTCCAGGTCCCAGTTGGCGCCTTTCACGCGGGTTACTTCGCCAACGCTTTCCGCGCGGTCGAGGAATTCCCGCAAATCGCGATGGGGGCGGTCATAGAGGCCCAGCCATTTGCGATCGGTTGCTTTCGAGTCCATCGTTTGCGGCATTTGCCATTCTCTCCGTATATGTCGTAATTCCGCACCAAAACTTATATCACGTCCTCTTTCGTGGCGCAGGCTTCAGCCTGTGGGGTTCGGCCATGCATAGTCCAAAACCCACAGGCTGAAGCCTGCGCCACTGGATGCGCATTCGAAAACGGGATGCGATTGAAGTAAGATGGGCGCGCTCGTCAGGTTGGTTCCCAAAAAGAAAACTCGAGGGGGCGCCGTGCCACATCTCAATCGAATCATCTACGCGTTGGGAATAGCGTCCGTCGTTGCAGGCTGGATTTCCGGGGCGAACGCACGCGCGCAGGCCGATCCCAACGCCGCGCCCAATCCGTTCCGCACCGTCGAGAACTGGGCAAAGCTGCCCGAAGGAAGGAGCTGGGGACAGGTGATCAGCGCGGATATCGATCGCGACGGCAAGAGTATCTGGGTTGTTGAACGATGCGGCGGAACTTCTTGCGCCAAATCGGACCTCGCGCCCGTTCTGAAATTCGATTCGTCAGGCAATCTGGTGAAAAGTTTTGGCGCGGGAATGATTGTGCGGCCTCACGGTCTGTTTATCGACAAAAAGAATCACGTTTGGGTGACTGACGGAGACGCCGAAAATGGGAAGGGTGACCAGGTGTTTGAGTTCAGCCAGGACGGAAAAGTGTTGCTGACGCTTGGGAAGGCGGGGATGGCTGGAGACGGGCCGGACACATTCAACAAGCCGAGCGATGTGCTGGTCGCTCCAAACGGAAATATTTTCGTCGCCGACGGACACGGGCCGGGATCGAACGCGAGGATCGTGAAATTTTCGCCGGACGGAAAATTTATAAAGGCGTGGGGCAAAGAAGGAACTGGACCAGGGGAATTCAACAATCCGCATTCGCTGGCCATGGATTCCAAGGGGCGGTTGTTCGTGGCCGACCGCGGGAACAGCCGCGTGCAAATTTTCGATCAGGACGGAAAATTCCTGGAAGAGTGGCGGCAATTCGGGCGGCCGAGCGGCGTTTTCATCGACCAGCACGACATTTTGTTCGTCGCGGACTCGGAATCGAATATGGCGCGCAATCCTGGTTTCCGGCGCGGCATCCGAATCGGTAGCGTCAGAGACGGCAAAGTCACGGCCTTCATTCCCGACCCGGTGTTGAAGCCGGGCGAGGGTTTGGAGCCGGGGAACGGAACTGCGGCGGAAGGCGTCGCGGCGGATGATGCGGGCAACGTGTACGGAGCGGAAGTTGGTCCGAGAAATTTCAAGAGATACGAAAAGATGTAGTCCCAACCTTGAGGGTTGCCAATCGGATTTTGACACCCGCAAGGCGCTGGCTTAGCTGCTGACAGCCACCCAATGGTTGAAATCAAATGACTGAAGGTAGGGAAAACCGCACAGCCAGGAGTGGCTGTACTACATGAGGTGCTCGATGCTGACACGCCGCCGTTTTTCTCAGTTGCTGATCGGATCGCCGCTTCTCGTTTCGAGTAGCTTGGAGCGCGCGGCCGGCTCCGAGCCCGCTTCCGCCCCGCAGGACATGGGGGCGGCCTTGACGCAGAGCCGCGACTTGCTGATCAAGGGCGGCACGGTCATCGACCCCAGCCAGAACTTGCACGCGCTGCTGGACGTGGCGGTGAAGGATGGCAAGATTCTGCAAGTTTCCCCGGATATTCCAGCGGATGGATCGCGCACCCTGATTTCCGCCAAAGGCAAAATTGTGACGCCAGGGCTCATCGATGTCCACGTGCATGTTTTTGAGGGAGTGGGCCCAACCGGAGTGAACGCGGATCAATATTGCCTGGGGCGCGGCGTTACAACGGCGGTGGATGCAGGGTCGGCCGGATATTTTTCCATCGCCGGTTTCCGGCAATATGTCATCAAGCCTTCGGCCACGCGGGTCTACGCGATGATAGACATCGGAGCTCGCGGCACGCTCATGGGCCTCGCCGGGAATTATTCCAACCTCGATTGGGTGAATCCGCAGTTGACGGCGCGGGCGGCGGAGGCGAACAAGCCCGACGTCGTGGCCATCAAGGCGCGGCTTTCCAAAGAAATTACCGGGGCCAACGATCTTGAAGTCCTGAAACGAGCGCTGGAGGCAGCGAAGATTTCCAATCTTCCCTTGATGGTGCACATCGGCGATTCGTATTCTCCCCTGCCGGAGATTCTCCGCCAATTGCGCAATGGCGATATCCTGACGCACTGTTTTACCGGGCGGCCGCATGGGCCGCTCGACGCGAGTGGAAAAATGCTTCCCGAAATGCTCGAATGCCGCGAGCGAGGGGTCTTGTTCGATGTGGGCGACGGCGGTCCGCATCTGAGCCTGGACGTGGCGGAAAAGTGCCTGCAACAAAATTTTCTGCCGGACACGATCGGCACGGATCTCGGAGGCTTGAGTATCAACGGTCCGGTGTACGACCTGGTCACTGAGCTTTCTAAATTTTTGGCGATCGGGATGAATCTGGATCAGATCGTCGAGCGCGTCACGCTCCGGCCTACGCGCATGTTTAATTTTGGCGTCGAGATCGGCACTTTGCGGCCGGGAAGCGTGGCGGATATAACCATCCTCGAGGTTCGTGAAGGGTCTTTTATTTTTGGCGACAGCACGGGGAAGAAGCGCACGGGGCGACAGAAGCTGCAAAGTGCGGCGGCAATTCGCGCGGGAAAAGCGTACGTGAATCGGAGCGATGATGTTTGAAGATGTGGCGCGTGCTTCTGCTTGCGGGGTGCTTACATTCCAGAATCAAAACCCGCAGGCTTAAGCATGCGCCACTTTAAACATCGCGAAATTTGGATTAGTAGCTGCCTGCTTTAGTAGCTGCCTGCTAGCGTTTGGATTTTTGATTTATCGGGGTACAACACGCCCAGCGCCTGATCTTTTGGATCGGCGGAACGTGTCGTGTACCAGATCGAATTTTCGTTGGAGACCTCAATCTTGGGCATATCGGTCCGCTGCTCCGCGGGGTAATAGGTGAAGGTCTTCGATTTTTGTTCAAACTTAATTAGCCCGCCACCCTGTCCCGAATCGGCGATCCAGTAATTGGAGTCATGATCCTGCTGGATGTCGTATGGGAAAGACCACTTCAGTGGGAGCGCGTATTCCACGATCTTGTTGGTGTTGGGATCGAGCATGCCGATTTTCCCCGGCCATTCGAGCGCATACCAGATCATACCGTTGTGGTCGGCAAAGACGCGGCGCATGGTGCAGGGCCGGGTCAGCGGAGCGTACTCGATCCACTGGCTGTCCACGGGATCGAATTTCGTCACCTTGCAGCGCCACCAATCCGCCAGCCAGACTTTGTCGTTTTTGTCCATCACCATTCCGTAGGCAAAGCTGTTGTCCGTCGGCGTTTTGTAGAGCGAAACTTCGCCCGTAGTGCGGTCCCACTTGGCAATTTCATTGGCCCAGGAGAGCGACTCCCAGATGTTCTGCCGGGAGTCCACAAAGGGCGTGTTGCCGTGGGGAGGCCACTTGGCCTCCGGATCGTAGGGGTAATATTTGATCGCTCCGGTTTTGCTGTCGACTCGCAAGAAAGCGGTGTGCCCGGCCATCCAGATGTCCCCACTGGCATCCTGCGTCAGGCCGTGGCCTCGATATTGCGCACCGCCAACCGGGTAGTCGGTCCAGGTGGCCGTGCGCGGATCCATTTTGCCAACTTGCAAGCCGCGCGCGTCCACGTACCAGATATCGCCATTCTGGCTCAAATGGGCGTCGTGAAATCCGCGCTCTCCCTTGGGCAGCGGAGGAATGTGATACTCGATGAACATCGCTTTGCCCAGAGCTTTTTCGTCGACCGGCTGGTCGGGAACGGCCAGGCCGCGCTTCTTGCTGTCCGGGCCAAAATTTTTGACAAGGTAGGCAACCAGTTCCTCGCGCTCACCGGCGGCAAATGTTCCGGGAACGAGGCGCGCGCCTGCGTTGTCATTGGGGTTCTGCATCAGATCGATCCCGGCGTTCCACTGCGATTCATCCCACTGTTTGTTCGGGAGAAAGTCCGGACCGTGGCACATGATGCAAGTCCGCTCAATCGTCTCGCGCGCATGGCCCGGCGGGTAGAGTTCGTCATAAGAAACAAGCGGTTCCCCTTTGGGCAGGCCGCTGCGCATTTGCTGGTTGGGCCGGTAGGTTCCCTCTTTCAAGGTAAAATCCGCGGTCGCGCTTCCGCCGGAAGCGATGGTGATTTTCTGTACGTCGCTGTCGGCGAAACCGTTCTTGGTGGCGCTCACTTCATAGTTGCCGGGGAAAAGGTCCACGGCCTGATAACGCCCGCCCTCAGTGAAGACCATGTAGACGACGTTCTTGTCCACATTCTTGACGTAAACTTTTGCCGCTTTGAATTCCTTGGGAGCTTTGACCGTGCCGGAGATCGAACCCAGTCCGGCAAGCGTGCCAGTCGGGCCGGCGCCGGCGCTCTTCTCGCTCTTGTTCTGGGCGCTGACGGCGATTGCAACGCCGAACACAAGGGCAAGTTCGAGCGCCCAAGCGAGACCAGAACACCACAGTTTGCGGTCCATAGAATGCCTCCCCTTCGCAGATGGCTGAATCCGGATACGGACGTGTTAGCAATATAAGCTTGTCCGGCTAAGGAATCAATCGAGATGAGTGTGACTCGTGACTCATGATTTGTGATTCGTGAAAGGCGGCGTGGCGCCTTTCGATGGCTCGCATTTCTCTGTGTTCTCGGTGGCCTCTGTGTTAAAAGTTTTGAACTTCTGAGGAGCCGGTACGATGATCGAAGAGAAGGACGTTCTCATTCGCGTTCGCGATGGAGTTCATATGGCGGCGCGAATTTACAGGCCCGATGGCGCCGGCCCGTATCCCGCTCTGTTCGCCACTTCGCCCTACCGTTACGACAACAATACCCTCCCTGCCCAACCGATGTTCCTGTGGCGGGAAACGGGGCCGATCGAGTGGTATGTCGAGAACGGCTATGCCTACGTGCATGCCGACGTTCGCGGAACAGGCCGCTCCGAGGGTGAATTCGAATTCCTCGGACAGAGGGAGCAGCACGACCTGTACGACGTAATCGAGTGGATTGGGACGCGGTCGTGGTCCAACGGAAAAGTCGGCGGAATCGGCCAATCCTACTACGCCATGTCGCAATGGTTCATGGGGATTGAGAACCCTCCTCACCTGGCGTGCATCGCTCCTTACGACGGTTTAAACGATCCCTACCGCTTCATGGGATATCCGGGCGGCATCGAGGGCGCATTCCTCGCATACTGGTTGAATTCGAGCGTCCGTGTGCCGAATCTCTATCCGGCAAACGGCGACAATCCACGGTTTGTAACGCCCGACCTGTTCCTGGAGGTGGAGCGGCATCCCCTCTACGATGAATTCTGGCGGGAACGGGCGGCGTTCGAACAACTGGAAAAGATTCGAGTACCCGTGTTCTCGATCGGCGTCTGGGCCAAGCAGGATCTGCACCTCGCTGGAAATATTTGCGGATATCAGCTCGCCGGCGGACCAAAGAAACTCGCCATCAGCGGCACGCCGACTCCGCTTTCCTCTCAATCCGACTTTGCGGGCGTGGAATTTCACCGCAGATATTTGCTGCCGTTTTACGATAAGTATCTGAAGGGCCTCAAGACCAGCTATGACGAGCGACCTGATGTCGAGTACTTGGTCCGCAATACAGGGAAAGTCAGATCATTCGAAACCTGGCCGCCGCCGGGCACGAAACGGGCGCACTTCTATCTGGACAAGGGACCGACAGGAAGCGTGACTTCGCTGAATGACGGCGGTTTGGGAACCGTTCCACCTGGCAAGAGCGGCGGAAGCACCAGCTATTCTTATCCGCATCCCTCCTGGGTGCTGGGCGTCGTGCCGATCGGACCCACGGGCCCCGATCCGGCGCGAGGAGTGTTGACGTTCACGACTCAGGCACTCGAGAGCGATATCGAGATCGCCGGGAACGGGAAGTTGGTTATCTACGCCTCGTCCACGCGGAATGACACGGATTTCATTGTCAAGATTTCGGAACAGTTCGAGCAAAACCTGGAGGAGCGCGCCCGGGGCATTCAGCCTCGGTATTTCATTGTCACCAAGGGGTGGCTCCGCGCTTCCCACGCGGAGCGCGACTTGAATCGCAGCACCGAAGGAATTCCCTACTATACGCATGAACGCGTGACACCTCTTGTGCCGGGGAGCATCTACAAGTTTGAAATTCCATTGCAGCCGATTGCATACCTGTTTCATAAGGGCAGCCGGATTCGCGTGGAAATTTGCAATGGCGATTCACCCGTTACGGACTCTTTGTTTTTCCACTTTTACCGGCCGGACAAGATCGGCGCGGACACGATTTACCATGACGCGGAGCATCCTTCCGAGCTCATTTTGCCCGTGCTGGAGTAGCACGGGCACGCTTGCCTGTTCGGGGTTCGTAATTGTAATTAGCCTTCGGATGGTTGAACGGAGCGAAAACCGCACGGGCAAGAGCGCCTGCGCTACTCAAGACCTTTCTCAATCACGGGCGCTGAACGGGAGGCAACTTTCCGCCGGAGATGAAAGTTCCAATTCGATTGCCCTTGGTGATCGGGAGCAAGAGATGCGACGGATAGTCGGCGCTGTGATGGACGGTCACTTGAGACGCGCTGGCGCTCGAAACATGGCCGGTTCCGACCAGTTCGAGATAATTGTTGGGCAGGTCGTTATCCGCGCTCTTGATTTTTATTCCGATGCGTTCGCCGGGTTTGAGCAAGATGCCGTACGGGCGGATTTCGATATTGAATTCGCAAATCTGGTTGGGTTCGAGCGGCTCACGCTCCGTGTGCAGGTGGACGGGTTGCCAGGGCTTGGATGCGGATTCGTCGAGTTTTCTCTGTGATGCGCGGAGCCAGCCGCGCGTTAAAAGAGTGCCGCGGCCTTCAGTATCGAAATGCCATAAGGAAGCAAACCACAGGATTTCGTTCGCGGTCGTCGAGCCGTATAAATTGAGGACGATCGGGCCGCAAATTTCCGTATTTTCCACGATGGGCGGCGTCTTGAATTCGATCTCACCGTGCTGTTGGGGCGAATCTTCGTACACGGAGGATTCGTCGTTCGTCCAGAACTCATGCTCGCTGAGAAGACCACCCGCATGCAGGTAAAACGGGGTCCATTTGGTTTCGGGGAGTGGCCATTCTTGCGCTTCTTTCCATTCGTTCGCCCCTACGATGAATAGATGAATGGGGGGTTCCTCGACGATTCCCGTGTCGATCCCCTTCAGCCAGTGATCGAACCAGCGGAGTGATTCATAAGCGTATTGATACAGCGGCCGGTCGAGATACACGGGCGGACCGACGGTTAATTTTTTCGGGCCTTTCCACTTTTCGATTGCGCGGATGTCACCCGGCAAATGCAAACCATAAAGTCCCCAATCACCGCCAAAATAAGCGGGGATTCGGGTGTCTTCAAAATTCACGGAACGTTCTTTGTGAAATTCGGTGCACAGGTTGTTTACGATGATATCGACGAGCATGGAATTCGCGCCGGCATCGGGATTGCTCAGCGCGTCCCGCAGATACGGGACAGCGGAAATCTGCGGATCGGAGAGCGCGGCTTCGATGGCCCGGGCGTATCGGGCCTCTCCCCATTTTTCTTTCAGAGTGTTTTTCGTCCGGAAGTTCGGGCCGTTGGAAGACACCCAGTGCGACATGAAACCGTGATTAAAAATTCCTCCGTGATAGTAGAGGTCGCGGTACATGTCCGTCCAGCCGTAGGGCGAAAAAATCGCGCGCAGATGCGGGGGATTGAGCGCCGCGACGCGCTTGGAGACGCGCGAGAAATGCGATACGCCGGTCATGCCGACATTTCCGTCGCACCAGGGCTGGCGCGCTGCCCACTCGACCGCCTCGTAGACGTCTTGAATCGACTGCGGGTCGATGTTTCCGAAAATGCCGCCAGATTTGTGCGTTCCGGTGATATTGATGATGAGGAGCGCGTATCCGCGGCGAACATAAAAATTAAAATCGCCCGTTTCCATGAAGCCGCGGGCATAAGAGAAGCCGATGGGCATGAGTTCTACCGACTGCGCCGCCTTGGAATAGGCGTGAACCGCGAGCAGAGCGGGAAATTTCCCCGGCGCGTCCGGGCGGAAAATATCGGAATCGAGCGTGACTCCGTCTCGAACCGGAATTGCGACATCGCGCTCAATCTTGATTCCGTACTTTCGCGGCGAGGTTTGCCACTTTGTCGAAAACACTTCTCTTCCTCCAAACCTTTCCAACTCTGCTATTTCGCGCGGCGAACCGTGGCGCCGGCGTCACGCCGGCGGTTTCTCCGATCTCCGCGCTTCGCAAAAACGCCGGCGAGACGCCGGCGCCACGACACATCGTCCGCCGCGCTCATGGGATAATGTATTCACTAACTTCCGAACCCTTGCCGAGAAATCCTGACCAGCTCAATTTAGAATCCTTTACGACCCGGCGGGATAATATACAATTGTCATCGCTTTGGGAGCCAAAAAACGGATTTCGTTTGAATGTTCACCGTCTGGAGTGCAACTTTCGTGCGGTGCATATCATCGAAGTGGCAGTCACTCATTCGATAAAGGCGAGGTATGGCTGACTCAATTTCTGTAGCGTCTCCGGTTCGGGTCCAAACAGCCGCTCAAGTTTCCGCGGCTACGGACACGGTTCCCTGGTATATCTGGTCCTGCTTGATCGCGGTTATCTCCAGCGTGATCGGCAGCGCGTGGGACATTTCCTGGCATGAGAGCATAGGACGTGATACGTTTTGGACCACGCCGCACATTCTGATTCAGTTGTGCGGGATAATTTCCGGCATTTGCTGCGGCTACCTGATCCTCTCGACGACCTTCCAAAAAAGTTCGCCATTGCGCGCTTATTCCGTTTCAATGTGGGGTTTCCGCGGACCCATTGGCGCGTTTCTGTGTGCCTGGGGCGGCGTGTGCATGATTACTTCCGCGCCGTTCGACAACTGGTG
>DATHPN010000057.1:0-3748 GCA_035483715.1 Candidatus Acidiferrum sp. | reverse complement strand
TGCGGAACTGGGGGTCGTGCTCCCACCCGACAGCGGTCCGAGTTGAGATAAGTCCGTGGCAGGATCGGTAGCGTACGTAGTCTGATAGGCTACGATGGAAGTGTTATAAGTGCGCAGCGAAGCAACGGCCGACGCTTCATTGGCTGCCATCTTCGACCGGAGCAGGTTCGGAATAGCAATGGCCGCGATGATCAAAATGATCGCGACGACGATCAACAACTCAATCAACGAAAAACCCTTCTGTTTATTGCGCATGCACGGTGCTCCTTTTAGTTTTTGACTTAGATCTCGTTTGAGAGTGCTGCGGGGCTCATCCTCGCCCGATAAAGGAGCACTCTCGATACCAAACTTTGCCAAAGAGGTTTTGACTTGGACACACGACCCCTAACCCCAATGGTTTCATTAGATACATGTTTAGTGCTGTGATTTCATTGGACCTATTGGCGAGGCGTGATTGGAAAAGACTGAAATATTGACATAATTTGTCAGCAATTCTGGCCAGAAAATGGCGTTACCTCTTGATTTACTTTAGTTGCTGATGGAGAGGCAGCTCTCAGCGTGTTTCTTCGGACCCTACCCACGGGCAGGCAGATGTCTGTCGCCGGACGAAATGTATGTTGCCGGTAGATATGCCGGGCTAGCTAGACAAATGAACGGGTCTTAGCAGCTAACTGCAACGACAATCAATGCCTTCAAAAGGCCTCGTCGCGATTGCACGTCGAGAGACCAATTTCGTAGACTTGGTTTCTCATAAAGAAGGTAATTCGCCGATCTCGTGCGAAGGACGATGTCTGCCAATGAAGTTCCATTTGAAGCGAATCTTAAGTTCGACTGTCTTTATCACGAGTTTTGCGTTCGCCGTGCGCATGCTCCTTTGCTACATTGCTGCGCGATTGTCACCGAACCCGGCAAGAATTAATTTGCCGTACGGAGTGGAGCTAGGCCGAGTGGCAAGAGCGATCGCCGCAGGGGAGGGCTTTTCATCACCCATACGCGAACTCGACACGGGCCCGACCGCATGGTTCACCCCAATTTATCCCTATTTTATTGCCGGAATTTTCAAGGTCTGGGGAATTTACACCGACAAGTCCCGCATCATCATCCAGGCGCTGAACTGCGCTTTCGCCGCACTGACGATTATTCCGATCTACGGCATCGCTAAAAGAGCCTTTGGGCAAGGCGCGGCCGTTGGCGCGGCGTGGGCCTGGGTCTTTCTCCCCACCGCCTTGTACTACCCCACTATGTGGGTGTGGGATACGACGCTGACGGCATTCATTTTCTCTCTGATTTTTTGGGCCACCATGGCCATGCGCGAAAGACACGACATACCTTCCTGGACGGGATACGGAGCTTTATGGGCCTTCGGCGTTCTGATTAACCCCTCGATCCTGTCCCTCATGCCCTTCTTTGTGGGATGGCTGGTTTGGGAAGCGCGAAAAGTCGCGGCCCCGTGGGCGAAGCCAGCTGCAGCGGCGCTCTTAGTATTCGCGATTGCCCTGGTCCCCTGGACCATCCGGAATTATCGCGTGTTCGGGAAATTCATCGTGCTGCGTTCCAATTTTGGGTTGGAGTTGTGGCTCGGAAATAATCCGGACGTCACTGATACCAGCGCGGAATGGCAGCACCCCAATACAAACTTTGCGGAAGGCGAAAAATACAAGCGCATGGGAGAGATCGCCTACATGGCGGAGAAGGAACGGGAAGCCTTAACCTTCATGCGCACCCATCCGGGAGCGACGCTGGACTTAATGTTCCGCCGATTCGTATCTCACTGGCTGGCATTCAGCGACAGCCCCGCGGATGTCTGGGAAAACGGCTCGAACTACAGCAAATCGTTCCTCATACTGAACTGCCTGCTCTCCGTGCTCTGCCTGCTGGGCGCGCTATATGCCCATCGCTCGGGCGATCCGGAAGCTTTTCTGTTCGCCATGGTTCTGCTGGTCTTTCCTCTTGTTTTTTACTTGACCCATGCGTCCATGCGCTACCGCTTTCCGGTCGATCCGATCATGCTGATTCTTGCGGTGGGCGCGGTGGCGCATCTGCTATCTCTCGCGCGAAGCCAGAATGCGAATGAAAAGAAAGCGCCTGATCACGTATCATCGCTTCCGGCACTGTGAGGCAACTTCCTTACCTGTCACCGGATATTATATTTTTTGGAATAATGTCGGAAAGAGCGGTAGCTCATTTTGAGCAATTCGGCAGCGTGTGTTCCTACGCCCTCAGAGGCGTCCAGCGCCGCCAAAAGATAGTTTTTCTCCAAATCCTGCACATGCTTTTCGAGGTCGATTCCACCCTCCGGAATGAGTGCCCGGCCATTTCCATTTGCAGCTCCCACCGGAATGTCCGGCTTGCCCTGACGAGTGATCTTTTCTGGAAGCACGGCGGCGGAAATCATCTTTCCTGTTTCCAGCGCCACCGACCGCTCCATGGTGTTTTCCAGCTCGCGAACATTTCCGGGCCAGTCGTACGATTCCAGCAAGCCCATGGCCTCGGGCGAGATGCCTTCGACCGGCTTTTCCATCGTCTTGCGGAATCGCTCCAGAAAGGCGCGCGCGAGAAGCGGAATATCTTCCCTGCGTTCCCGAAGCGCCGGCAAAAGGATCGGAATTACGCTCAATCGATAGAACAAGTCTTCGCGGAACTCCCCCGCGGCGATGGCCTTGTCCAGGTCCTTGTTCGTTGCGGCAATTACTCGCACGTCAATTTCGGATTCTTCGTTTGAGCCAACCGGGCGGACCTTGCCCTCCTGGAGCACGCGGAATAGCTTCACCTGCATCGGCAGGCTCATATTTCCAATTTCGTCAAGGAAAAGCGTCCCGCCGTGGGCCCCTCGGAACAATCCCTGGCGGTTCTCGTTGGCCCCGGTGAAAGCCCCTTTGACGTAGCCGAACAGCTCGGACTCCAGAAGGGTTTCCGGAAAGGCGCCGCAATTGATGGTGATGAAGGGCTCCTTGCTGCGGGCGCTGTTTTCATGAATGGCGCGAGCGACCAGTTCCTTGCCTGTGCCGGTTTCGCCGGTGATCAGGATGCGGCTGGTCTGCGGCGCGACGGTCATGATCATGTCAAAGATCGCGCGCATTTTGGCGCTGTGTCCGATGATATTGTCCTGCCCCGTGAGGCGGCGCAATTCCCTGCGCAGGTAGCCGGCCTCATTCTTGAGCCGCAGGGTCTCATCCACCTGGCGAACGGCGCGGCGCAGTTGATCGACCAGGTCATGGTCCTTGATCACATAGCGGTCCGCCCCGGCATTGATCGCGGCAATGGCGGTTTCCACTGTAGGGACGCCGGTAATGAGGAGGAAATAACTCGAGGGCGACATCTCCTTGCAGAATTGGAGGAGTTCCACGCCGGTGGCATCAGGCATGCGGATGTCGGAAATCACGATGTCGAAGATCTGGGATTCAAGCTTGCGGCGCGCGCTCTCGCCATTCAACGCCACTTCCACGCGATGCCCTTCTTTGCGAAAAGTGATCTCCAGCAATTCGCAAATGGAGCGCTCGTCATCGACAACCAGAATATGAGCCATTCGACTGCTTCCTTCCGGCGCCGGCGCGTCAGGCGACGCGAGGCAAATCCACCGTAAATTCCGCTCCCTTGTCTTTTTCGGAGAACACGCTGACGCGGCCGCTGTGAGCCTGCACGATTTGATACACGATCGCGAGCCCCAGCCCCGTGCCGCCCGCAAAATTGGATTGCAAGGGCTCGAAGATCTTGGCGCGCTGCCGCGGATCGAGGCCCATTCCCGTAT
>DATHPN010000056.1:0-13439 GCA_035483715.1 Candidatus Acidiferrum sp. | reverse complement strand
CGTCCAGCCAAAGGAGTGGTTGCGGCTCGCGGCGTTGCCGAACTTCTCGTGGAAGTAGGGCAGCATCGTCTCGACCACGCGCGGGTCCACCGGAGTGGTGGCGTGGTAATCCATGTAAATCGGCAGTTTAATGGCCATGCTTGTCTCTCCCGTCTCGAATTCTTTCGATCCCCTGATGCAGTTTCGCTACTTTGCCATTCCGACTGAAGCCAGGAATCTCTCATTCTATTTCAATTCAGATCGAAGAGAGATTCCTCGCTTCGCTCGGAATGACAGTCCTCAAATTCTTCTCACTCACTACTCATATCGACAGCCCGACAAGTTCCGCGTCGGGCGAATCCTCGGCCATTTGCGAAATGGTGACCGAACGCAACACTTGCGCGATACTTTCATTCACTCGCCGCAGCGGCTCGCGCACCGTGCACTTGGAACTCTGATCGCAGTTCCCGTGATTGGTCACACAGGAAGTGATCACCAGCGGCCCGTCCACAGCGTTGATTACATCCAGCGCCGAAATTTCCTTCGGGTGCCGGGCCAGTTGATAGCCCCCACTGGAACCATGGCGCGCCGTTAAAAGCCCATGCTTAGCCAGACGTTGCAGCACCTTGGCCAGAAGCGGCGCGGAAATCCCGTAGGCCTCGGCGATATCGGATGCGCTCTGGGAAGGCTCACCACGATGCGTCGCCAAGTGCCTGACGGCAATCAGGGCATAGTCCGCTTTCTTGGAAAGCTTTAACATTCTATATGCGACCAAACTAGTCGCAGTTGAATGATAATGCCCAACTGGGGTCGTTGTCAAGTGCTTCCCTGATCGGCAACCCCCACCGGGCCAGCACCTTACATAACGACCAAAATGGTCGGGTTCGTCAAATTTGATGCAACGAAAGGCGGATTTTGGAGGTTGATTGGCTGTTATGCGGGGCTGAATGGTCAAGCCAGGTTAGTATGAATTCCACCAAGGATCCGGAAGCGGGGAGCAGACCCGGGGACGCCAATCTCCCGGTTGGCGTCCTGCAAACCGCCAATCGGGAGATTGGCGTTCCGGGGGCGCTCCCACTGCTAGGGTTCCGAGTGAATCCTAATTCCCAGGAAGAACTTCCACGAATCCCATGCGGCCTGATAGATTTCCGCTCCACCAGACGCGATTCGGATTGTTTGGATCGATTTCCAATCTTCTGGGGTCGGACTCCGAATCCGGAAGCGGGAACTCGACCCATTCGCTCGTCTTGGGATTGAAGCGGGCGATCTTGTCGGCCATTTGCTCGCTCACCCAAATCAGGTTGTTCTTGCGGTCCACGGTGACGGAATAGGTGCCGGAGGTCTCGGTGGGCGGAGCGAAAAATGACATCTGCTTGGTCTCGTAATCAACTTTCATCAGCAGTCCCGCGTTCCAAAGGCCGACCCAGAGATCGCCGCGTGCGTCGTGGCTCATGCGGCGCGGGTAGGCAAGGCCGTCGTAGGGGATCTTGTATTCCTCGACCTTGCCTGTGACCGGGTCGATTCTGGACATGCGATCGGCCATATCCTCGGCCCACCACACGGAGCCGTCGCCGGCAACGGTGATGCCGTAGGCGCCTGTCGGCTTCTGGGTCGCGAGATAGGATGGGGGGTCAAAGAACTTGAATTCCTTGGTGGAGGTGTTGAGCATGCGCACCTGGTTTCCACTCGTCTCCCAGATGGAACCATTCGGATGGATGAGCATCGAATTGCCGCCGGCGTCAGCGCGATTATCTTTAGGCCAATCGTAGGCCGTGAATTTACCGGAGTCGACATCGTAATCGAGCCAGCGATAGTTCGACCCATCCGGAACCCATAGATGCCCCTTGGCGTCGATCTGGAGGTTGCCGAGCAACTGGCCGTCGGCGGCGGCGACGCCGGGCGGAAGAGAGACTTCGGTATACTCCAGCGTCTTGGGATCCAGCTTGCCCAGCTTGCCCGCGCGCTGGCTGACCCAACCGTTGCCGTGGGGATCGACGGCGACGTCATGCGGCTCCGAGCCGACCATGGTGTCAACGATGTCGTATTGCACGGCCCGATAGTGCAGGGACTTGCCTTCGAGAAAAGTGCGCGGCAGGCGGTCGTTGAAGTCCACCTGGCGCGTCGGGGCGAAGTTGGAAGAAAGGTAATCGAGTGCGAGCTTGGCTTCGTCCGGGGACAGGTCACGGATTTTGGCGGTGCGCATGCGGGCGCGCATTCTGCGGAGGGTAAAGGCCCAGTCCTCGCGCGGCATGTGGAAACCGATGAAGCGCTCCAAGTCATGGCAGGTGGTGCAGCGCGCGGCGACCAGTTTTTTGCCGTCGCCTTCCGGCAATTCTTTTGAGACCGTGACCATCAGCGCTTCGGGAGTTTTCATAGGCCAGGCGCGCGGGAGGGCGGGCCCTTGCTTGGCGGTCAGCGACAAATCCTGTTTCGCGGTCTTGCCCTCGGCGACGTCCACGGGCGCGGTAATGTTGCTCTGATAGCCGCCGCCGACGCCCTGAATCACATACTGGCCTGCGGGCAGATTGCTCACGGAGTAGTGCCCTTGCGCCTGGCTGATGACCATGAATTCGAGATGGCGGTCGTTGTTCTTCAGCTTCACAAACGCGCCGGCAACAGGTTTCCCGGAGGCATCCTGCACTGTGCCCTCGACGGTGGAATTATTTTCCGCCGCGCGGGCTAATTGGCCGCAGAGAAACAGCAGAGCCACTGCAAAAAGGACCGTGAATTTCGATCGCGTTCCGTTGGATGTCATTCCCGATCTCCTTATTTTTCTCTCACCGCGCATGAACGGAGGGGTTCACAGCAATCGCGTTGCAGACCGCATGCGCACTACAAGACCTGCAAACTGTGTGTTTGGGTCTGACTATTCGCGGAGTATACGCCAATTCCGTTGCAGCGCACTCACGATTTTTAAGCGGGCGCTTAAGGGAGGCGAGGGGTGATTGGTAACAGGTGACGGGCGAATGACGGTCCGGGATTTCGGATTCGCTTGTCCGGGTTGCCGTGCAGGCCTGAGAGGGGAAAGAGATTTGAGATTTGAGATTTGAGATTTGAGATCTGAGATTTGAGATTTGAGATTGAAATTTGAGACTTGCGATTTGAAATTCCTGGTTTTTTATATTTTTTAGATTTCTGTTTTGCGTTAGGACTAACTTCCTCGCTGCGGCTTCCACTTTTTCAGGAATTCGAGCACGTCTTCGGGGCCAATGCGCACCGTGGATTCAAATTCTCCCTGCTTCTGGCTCACCACCAATTTTCCGTCCGGGTCAAGAATGGCCAGGCTGGGGACGCCCTTCTTGAGCGGGATTTGATACTTGTCGGCGAGATCGAGATTGGCGTCGTAATTGCCGACGTTGATGTGAATGACGTGATAATTCGCGGTGACAACGGGGGCGAACTCTTTGGACCGGAACGTCGCGTCCAGCACGTGGCAGTCGTAACACCAGTTTCCGCCGAACACCAGGAGGACGCGCTTGTGGTCCTTGTTCGCCGCGGCGAGGGCCGAAGAAATCTCCGCCTGCGCCTCTTCCGGCGGCGGATAGAGCTGGATATTCGGCTTGGCGGGCTCAGGCAGGCGCCGCACTTCCTTTGCCGCCAGGTCGCCCCGCTGCGTTGCGACAATTTTCCAATCGCCGAGTTTTTGCACCCACACTTGGGCGCACGAAACGATGGCGGAATTTTCTCCCGCGCCCGTCTTGATGCCTGCTTCAATTCGCAAAACAAGCGACATCACGCCCGGTTGCGGCGTTTTGGCCTCGAGCACCTGCACGTTGAGGCGGTCGAGACCTGCCGGCTTGAGCGCGGACCAGAACGTGGGCTCCGCCGCTGGGTCGAGCGTCTCTCCTTTTGAAGTCTTCGTGCGTGCAGGAGGAGAGGTCATGTAGAGGGCCGAGAGGCCTGCCCTGTCGCCGGCGAGGACCGCGGTCTTCCAGTTGTCCAAAGGTTCAAACGCAAACGATGGCGCAGCTGTGGAGGCCTTTTTCGCGTGGGCTTGCTGAGCGGAGACTTGAGCACTTACAGCAAGCTGCGTACAAAAGAGCAGGACGACGATGCAAGCGAGGCGAATGGGTTTCATTGCTCCTCGTATTCGTTGCAGAAACTCGATTGTATTCTATCAAATCAAAAGCCCATACTTCTTGATTTTCGAAAGTGGCGACACAATCCGATCCTCGCTTTTCTCGGGATTTGGGGATCGCTGCTCTGCAAACTCCGCTGGGGCGCCCTCAGTCAGCAAATTTATTGTGTCGAGAGCAACGGAAGCGTATCCTGTGCCAACTACAAGTCTAAATCAGAAATTCTAGTTGCATGCGGGCGGGACGTTTCGCAAATGCCAAATCAGCTCATGGCCTCGGTGATTCTTCTGCTGGCAGCACTTACTTTCTCGCCCGGCACGTTTGCGCAGAATGCTCAGCCTCATGAGTCCGCAGCCGCAAAGGATCGGAAAGCAGCCCCAGCCCCCGCTGCACCCCATGACATTTCCGGAACCTGGACGCCGGCGGACGGGCCGAACGACGGAATCCAGCCCTACGGCGCAAAGGCCATGCCCAACGACGGCAAGCCGGAGCACCAGCTACCCTATACCCCCTACGGCCTGGAAACCTACAAGTCGCACAAGCCGCTCATTGGAGTGGATGAGGTTCTCCCTTCGGCCTATAACGATCCGCGAGATAAATGCGAGCCCATAGGATTCCCTCGAGCAGACCTTTATTACCTGAGAGAGACTCAGATCCTGCAGAACGAGTACAAGGTGGCGATTTTGTATCAATACGGGGAGGCCTGGCGCGTAATTTGGACGGATGGGCGACAGCTTCCTAAATTGGTGGACGGCGGAGTCATGGTGGGGAGAGAAGTTCAGGAGTCGCGCTTTTATGGCTACTCGGTTGGCAATTGGGTGGACGATAGCACGCTGGTCGTCCAGACGATCGGGATGATGCCGGAAGACAGGGTCTGGCTGGATCTTACGGGCCGTCCGATCAGCGACGCTGCGCGTGTGGAGGAGCGCTTCCATCGCGTAAATCATGACCGGCTGGAACTGACCGTGACGATTGATGACCCGAAAATGTATACCAAGCCCTGGATCGCTTTGAACAAATTTCCGATGCGGCTGGAGGATCCCCATAGGGACGTGATGGAGGTGTATTGCTCCCCGATGGAAATGGAAAGATACAATAAATTATTTGCCAATCCCACGAGTGAACCGGCGAGTGCGCCGGGCGGCAATACACCCGGCCGATAGCTCGGGCCGATGCGCTCCAGTGTCGAGGCGCGGTCTTCATCCGAGGCTTTTTGGTAATTCGAGCTTTATGTCGGATATTTCTTGGTGCGGAGGCAATTGCCATGAGAGAGAGGGCTATTCCGGTATTGGTCCTGGCGGCCGTTCACCTGTGCGTGTCCGTTCCGCTCTTCGCGCACCACGGAACCACGGTGTTTGACATGAACAAACCGCTCACGATAAAGGGCAGCGTCACGGAATGGGATTGGTCCAATCCTCATTGCCTGCTGCAATTTGACGTAAAGAATGAAGACGGCCAAGTGGTGCATTGGATTGCCGAGACTCAAAACCCTGGAAACATGGTGTACGCAGGTTGGGGGAAGACATCCTTCAAACCTGGAGATGAAGTTACCGTCAATTTGTATCCCGCCAAAAATGGCAAGCCATTCGGGCGGATCAATCAGGTCGTGCTCCCCAACGGCAAGACGTTAATCGCCAGTGGGGGAACAATCTCGCCGCCGAATTCTACCGGCTCGTCGGGCGCCTCCAGATCGGGAAATTATCCCAAGCAATGAACGTTGGTGTGCACCAATGGAGCGAACTCCGGTGAAGGAGTCTCTTTGGATTGTGGCCTTTGCCTGTTTTTTGTTTCTTGCTCTTCCTTGAGATTGCCCTGGACAGGAATTTCGCTCCCGTCAATTCCCTTGCGTAATCTGCGCCGATTTTCGCTACAATACTTTGGAAGCAAACGGGCGAAACCATGAAAAATGTGCTGGCCATTTATCCGGGGACATTTGACCCGGTGACCAACGGGCACCTCGACTTGATCGAGCGGGGCGCCAAGTTATTTGACCGGCTTGTGGTCAGCATCCTGCGCAACCTCGACAAGGAGCCGCTGTTCACAATCGACGAGCGCGTGGAGATGCTGCGCGAAGTGACGCGGCCGTGGCCCAACGTCGAAGTCGACGTGTTCAGCGGGCTGCTGGTGGATTATGCGCGCCTGCGCGGGGCCAATGTGCTGTTGCGCGGTATCCGCGCGGTTTCCGATTACGAATACGAATTGCAGATGGCCATGATGAATCGCAAGCTGAATCCGAATGTGGAGACGGTGTTCATGATGCCTGCGGTGGCGTACAGCTATCTGAGTTCGCGGCTGGTGCGTGAAATTGCGCAGCTCGGGGCGTCGATTACCAGCTTCGTGCCGCCGCTCGTGGAGGAGCGCCTGCGCGCTAAAATTCTTTAGTCGTGTTTTCCGATTGTCACTCCGGGCGAAGCGAAGAATCTCTCTTTCTCCTGGTTTGATGCGAAGAGAGATTCCTCGCTTCGCCCGGAATGGCAAGAACGTGATGGGTTGTTCGACATCGATTTAGATTCAAAGGAGAATCATCCCGTGCAACTGGCTGCCCGCGTCAACCGCATTTCCATCTCGCCGACCGCCGCCGTGCTGGCGGCGGCCGAAAAACTTCGCTCCCAGGGCGTGGACCTGGCCGACTTCGGCCCCGGCGAGCCGGACTTCCCGACTCCCGAGCACATCCAGCGCGCGGCGATTCGCGCGCTGCAGGAAGGGCGGACGAAATACACGCCGACTGCGGGGATCAGCCCTCTGCGCGAAGCGATCTGCAAATGGCACGCGGCACAGTTCGGCTCTTCCTATACGGTGCCCGAATGCGTCGTGACAGTTGGCGGCAAGCATGCCCTGTTTAATGTGTTCTGCGCGCTGCTGGAAAAGGGCGACGAGGTTCTGATCCCTGCGCCGTACTGGGTTACTTATCCCGACCAGGTTCTGTACACCGGGGCGACGCCGGTGCCGGTGATGACCGATCCGTCCGACGGCTTTCGGCTGCGCGCCGAGATGGTTTCTCGCGCCATCACTCCGCGGACGAAATTGCTGATCGTCAACTCGCCCAACAATCCGAGCGGCGCTGTGGTGCCGGCCGATGAATTCGTGAAGATCTACGAAGTCTGCCGCGCGAAAAATATCTGGTTGATGACGGACGAGTGCTACTCGCACTTCGTTTACGGAAATGAAAAACCGTATTCGCTGGCAAGCCTTCCGGAGACCAAGCCGAACATCATCGTGGCCGGCTCGCTGTCGAAAACTTTTTCCATGACGGGCTGGCGGATCGGTTATGCGCTGGCGCCGGCGCCGCTGATCTCGGCCATGATCAAGTTGCTGAGCCAGTCCACGTCGAACCCGACGTCTATCGCGCAGTACGCGGCGCTGGAAGCGCTGACCGGGCCGATGGATTCGGTGACGGCCATGCTCGCGGAGTATGCGCGGAGGCGCGACCGCATCGTCTCCGGGCTTCGCGCGATTCCCGGCGTGACGTGCGTCGAGCCTGGAGGCGCGTTTTATGCGTACCCGAGCGTTGCCGCGCACCTGGGCAACGGCGTCGCGGACGCAACCGCACTCGCCAAAGTGCTCCTTGAAAAACAGCACCTGGTTTGCGTCCCCGGCGACGCGTTCGGCACGCCCGGTTATATCCGGCTGTCCTACGCGACTTCCATTGACCGCATCGAGGAAGGGCTGCGGCGCCTCGAGAAATTCTTTGCCATGGCGGAAGCGGCCCGGTGAATTCGGGAACCAACCGTTTGGGGCGAGCGCCTGCGCGTCTCGCCCCGATATTCGTGCCTCGCATTTGGGGCGCGCGCGACCTCTCCCCTCTGTTTCCGGAACGCTCCCATGAAGTCGAACCCATCGGCGAGGCATGGCTGACAGGAAATGACTGCGCGTTTGCCACGGGCGAATTTGCGGGGCGCACACTGGGCGAGGTGTGGCCCTCGCTCTCCGAGGAATGGACGGGCACGGGGCTTCGTGGGTTGCCGCGTATTCCGCTGCTCGTGAAATTTATTTTTCCGGAAGACAAACTTTCGGTGCAAGTGCATCCCGACGACGCCTACGCGGAGAAGCACGAGTCCGCGGCGGGCGGCGTCGGGAAAACCGAGATGTGGTACGTGGTGAGCGCGCGCGAGGGAGCGGCGGTGCGCGTGGGGCTGAATCCGAACGTGACGCGAGAGTTGTTTCAGCGCGCCGTGGTCGATGGCACGGCGGAGAATTGCCTGGCGAGCGTCGCCGTTCATCCGGGCGACGCCGTTTTCGTGCCTGCCGGGACCCCGCACACGATTTGTCCCGGAATGGTGCTGTGCGAAATCCAGCAGCACTCGGACATTACTTATCGCGTATTCGATTACAACCGCGTGGGCGCCGACGGCAAACCGCGCGCGCTGCACATCCGGCAAGCGCTGGAAGTGATGCAGTTCGGCGAACCTGCCGCGGCGGGCGCCGGGCTGTGCGATCCGGTGCGCGTCACGCGCGGCGCAGTGACTGAAGCTTTTTACGCGGCGTGCCGGTACTTCGCGACCGAACGCTGGGATTTCCTGGAACGAATCGCCGCCGTCACTTCGCCGGAACATTTCGATTTGCTCATTTTTCTCGCGGGCAATGGACGCCTCGAATTTGCCGGCGGCGCGGAATCCTATTCGCCAGCGCAAGTCTGGCTGCTCCCCGCGACTCTGGGCGCGTACCAACTCGCGCCGGATTCCGCCACGACTCTCTTGCGCGCGTACGTCCCGGACCTGCACGGCTTCGTGCAGCGACTATCCGAGGAGCGCATTGCGGAAGAAGAGTGGTCGCGCGTGGTGCACCTGTGAAGAAAGAGCGCAGCCACGAAATGCTCGCCGCGCACGCCATCATCCTGGCGGGAGGACGCGGCACGCGCTTCTGGCCGCGCAGCCGCACGAAAACTCCGAAGCAATTGCTCAACATCGTCGGCAACGACACGATGCTCGAGCAAACCGCCGCGCGCCTGGCGCCTCTGTTTCCGCCGTCGCGACAGTGGGTCGTCACCAACAGCGAGCAGGCCGCCGCGGTGCGAAAGCAAATGCCGCGCGTCCCCGCATCGCACATTCTCGCCGAGCCAATCGGGCGAAACACAGCGGCAGCGATCGGACTGGCCGCCGCACATTTGCTGCACGGCGGGCTGGGCAAGGAAAACGACGCGCTCATGGCCGTGCTTCCCGCCGATCATTACATTGCCAAGCCGGCGCGGTATCTGCGGATCGTGCGCGCCGCGCTGCACGTCGCGCACTCCGCGGGATCGCTGGTGGTTCTGGGCATTCCGCCGTCGCGGCCCGAGACAGGCTACGGATACATCGAACGCGCGCGCGGGAAAGCTGTGGACGCCGACGGCCTGCCCGTTTTTTCGGTGCGCCAGTTCACGGAAAAACCGGCGCTGCCGCAGGCTCGAAAATATGTGGCTTCCGGACGCTATTACTGGAACGCGGGAATGTTTTTCTGGCGCGTGTCGACCTTCCTCGGCAACCTCGAGAAATTCCTGCCGAAAACACATGACGCGCTGATGCAGTTGGCCGGAGAAATCGGGACGCCGCGCTACGCGAGCACGCTCGCGCGCATTTACCCGAAACTCGAAAACATTTCCGTGGACTACGCCGTCCTCGAACCGGTCACGCGCCGCGCGGCGGCGCCCAGCGTCTTTGTTCTCCCCGCGGAAGTGGGCTGGAGCGATATCGGTTCGTGGGCCGCGGTCTACGAATTACTCGCTCGCAAGGCAGGAGAGAACATTTCCGCCGGGAAATTTGCTGCGGTCGATGCGCAGGGAAATTTTCTCTGGAGCCCGAAGAAATTCGTCGCCGCGGTCGGGATACGCGATCTCGTTGTTGTGGAAACCGAAGACGCGTTGCTGCTCTGTCCGCGCGACCGCGCGCAAGACGTCGGCAAAATCGTGAAGTGGCTGGAGGCGGAAAAGCTTTTGCGGCTGCTTTAATCTCAATCCTTCGCAGGTCCCCATTCCATGTTCATTGTGTTGCCGTTCAGTGGCGCAGGCTTCAGCCTGTGGGTTTCGTCTTTGCAGTTTCAAAACCGCACAAGCTGAAGCATGTGCTACTTCTCGCATCCGCGCGCTTCGCATATACTTTTGGACCATGAGCACGATCAAATTTGGGACCGATGGGTGGCGCGGCGTTATCGCCGACGATTTTACGTTTGCAAACGTACGCAAGGTGGCGTGCGCGATTGCGCGGTATGTGGTGCGCGCGGAGAAGCCTGGGGCAGGCCTGCTCATCGGGTATGACACGCGCTACGGCTCCGAATGGTTTGCGCGCGCCGCGGCGGAAACGGTTTCCATGGCCGGGATGCCGGTGTGGATCGCAGAGAGGGCGTGTCCTTCGCCCGCGCTTTCGCTTCTGGTGCGGCAGCGCGGGGCCGCCGGCGGGATCATGATCACGGCCAGCCACAATCCTTACAAATGGAACGGGATGAAATTCAAGGCCAGCTACGGAAGCTCGGCGCTGCCTTCGATTGTGGCGCAAGTAGAAATGGAACTTGCCACGGTGCTGGCGGACGGCGTTCCGCCATTGCCGCCGCAACCGCAACACATTCAACCACTGGACATTCTTTCGCCGTATCTCGAGACCATCGAGAAAATTGTGGATTGGGAACGAATTCGCGCCGCGGGGTTCCGGTTTGTGGTGGACCCGATGCACGGCGCGGCGCGCGGACTCCTCCGTGAACTGATGACCCGGCACGGCATCGCCTGCGACGAAATCCGCGGCACGCGCGATCCGTTGTTCGGCGGCGTGAATCCCGAGCCCATCGAACCGCACGTCGAGGCGCTGCGCCGCGCGGTCCTGGCCGGGAAATATGACGCCGGGCTGTGCGCGGACGGCGACGGCGACCGCATCGGCGCGATGGATCGCGACGGCACGTTCATCACGCCGCACCAGATTTTTTCGATTCTGTTCTGGCACCTGGCGGGCACGCGCGGAATTCCCGGAGACCTGGCGAAAACATTTTCCACAACGAAAATGCTCGACAAGATCGCGGAGAAATTCGGCCGCAAAGTATTCGAGACCCCCATCGGATTCAAATACATCTGCGAATTGATGCTAGAGCGCGACATTTTACTGGGCGGAGAAGAATCGGGCGGGATCGGCACCAAACTTTATCTGCCCGAACGCGACGCCACCGTGATGGCGCTGCTGCTGATAGAAGTGATGGCGTGGCACAAAAAATCTTTGGGCGAACTTGTCGCGCATCTGAGTGCAGAATTCGGCGAGTATCATTACGGGCGAATCGATCTGGAACTCAAGCCAGGACAAAAGGAGCGGGCCATCGAGCATTTCAGCAGCACGAAAATGACGAGCGTACTCGAATGGCCCGTGGTGCGCCGCGAAGACCTCGACGGGATTAAGTTGTATCTGGGCGACACCGGCTGGCTGATGTTGCGCGCCTCGGGGACGGAGCCGATGCTGCGCGTCTATGCGGAAACGCGAAGCGCAGAGGCGACGCGAAGAGTTTTAGAAGAAGCGCGGTCCGTTGTGAACCGGCTCTAGTGCCGGTCTGGCGTTTCGATTTCGGGCCGACCGACGGCCAAGGAGTCTGCGGAAAAAGCAGTCTATTTTGTCATTCTGAGCGAAGCGAAGAATCTCTCATTCTTTTTTATTGGGTCAAATCGAAGAGAGATTCCTCGCTTCTCTCGGAATCACAGAAGGAGTGAGGCCATTTTTCCGCAGCCTGTAAAGCCGCAACGATCCTGCCAGCTTATGTCACAGCTGAAGCTGTGACCCACAAAACGAGTAATCTCACGGTCGTGGTCCCTGCTGCGATTTTGCTGGGACGGGCTCTCGAGCCGTTGTGGCAACCGCAAAATCTTTGTAGGCGACGGCTTTCAGCCGTGCCGTAGAGTACGCAATACCAACGCCGCTTCAAGCCGCTGACCTTTTGAAAATCGAGTAGCCACAGGGTCTCTTCAGGATGTTTTCTTTTGATTTAGCGAAGGGCGGAAAACCAGACAGGCTGAAGCCTGTCCTACTTTTCGCCTAGCGATTTTGCGGCGGCGTCTAGGATGCCGTTGATGAACGCGGAGGCATCTTCGGACGAAAATTTCTTGGCCAGGTCCACGGCTTCATTGATCACGACTTTTGCGGGAACGCTTGTGGTGCGCATTTCGGCGAGGGCCAGGCGGAGAATGGCGCGGTCGATGGCGGCCATGCGCTCGATGCGCCAGTTTTGAGCAAGCGAGGAAATGATCGGGTCGATCTCCTCGGCGCGGGCGGCGGCGTTTTCAAAAAGCTGGTTGGCGAATTCGCGCGTGGATTTTTGGGCTCGAGCGTTTTTCCAGAATCCGTTCTCAATCCGGGGCGGCTCCTGCTTCCCCATTTCCCATTGGAACAGCATCTGGAGGGCGAACTCGCGCGATTTCCGGCGCAGCGTCATCTAGCGGCGTTTCCCGCGGGAAGAGTTCTTGCCGCCGCGCGCAGTATTTGCGGTGCGAAGCTGCCTGGAAAGGTTGGCCATTTCGACGGCGGCGAGTCCCGCATCGTAGCCTTTGTTTCCGCTCTTGAGGCCGGCGCGGTCGATGGCCTGATCGAGCGTGTCGCAGGTGAGCACGCAAAAAATAACGGGGATGCCGGTATCGAGTTGCGCGAGCTGAATGCCGCGCGCGACCTCGCCCGCGACATAGTCAAAGTGCGCGGTCTCTCCGCGCAGAACGCAGCCGATGGCGACGACGGCATCCACGCCCCCACGCGCGGCCAATTTTTTTGCCGTCAGCGGAATTTCAAATGAGCCGGGAACGTGGACGACGGTGATGTTTTCCGCGCCAGCGCCGGCGGCTTCGAGGGCGTCCATGGCTCCCGCCAGCAGGCGATCGGTAATGAAGCTGTTGAAGCGGCTGACAACCAGGGCAAACCGGAACCCCGCGGCATTGGCCGCCGCGCGAATTTCCTTTCCGTGGAGGGATTTTTTCATGTGAATGAGTTTCGGCGGCGCGCGCCTGGGCTACTTTCCGCGGAATTGCGCGAGCCGCTTTTCCAGAAAAGCGCGCGTTCCTTCCCGCATATCCTCGGTAGCGGCCAGCACGCCGAAGAGCGTCGTTTCGAGATACTGGCCCTCCGCGAGCGGCATTTCCGTTCCGCGCTCAATGGCTTCCATCGTGAACCTCACTGCAAGCGGCGCGTTGGCGACGATTTTTTTCGCCAGGGCCTCTGCCGCGGGCAGGAGCTCGGCCGGATCGTACACGTGATTCACCAGGCCGATGCGCAGAGCCTCTTCCGCGGAAATCATCTCTCCGGTCAAGCAGAGTTCGTATGCGGCGCCCTTGCCGCACAAACGAGTGAGCCGCTGCGAGCCGCCATAGCCCGGCATGATGCCGAGCTTCACTTCCGGCTGCCCCAGTTTCGCCGTCCTGCTGGCCAGACGCATCGAGCAGGCCAGCGCGACTTCGCA
>DATHPN010000055.1:0-67487 GCA_035483715.1 Candidatus Acidiferrum sp. | reverse complement strand
TTGTACGGCTGGAGGCGGTCGAGAAGCACCAAATAGCTCAAATCAGTGAAAAGGAAACACCGTGAAAGAACAAGGAACAGTAAAGTGGTTCAATGCCAGCAAGGGATTCGGGTTCATCCAGCGCCAGTCCGGCGAGGACATTTTTGTCCACTTCTCCGCAATTCAGGCGGAGGGGTACAAATCGTTGAACGAAGGCCAGGCGGTTGAGTTCGAAGTTACCTCCGGCCCCAAGGGCCTGCAGGCAGCGAACGTCACCAGCCTGTAAGAATCGGGGCGAGACGGCCGACCGCCGTTTCGCCCTATTTTTTTGCCTGGACGAATCCACGAAAATTCAGCGAATGGTGGGATGAAGAAAGACCAACCTGAGTGGCCCTGTATGCTGCTGTAACCCATTGGAATATAATCTGTTATGAGGCGACAGGGCGGTCGCGGACGCCCCCTGCCCGGCCTATGAGACGAGTTGTCCTGTGCTTAGACAACAATCTTGCGACTGGTGGATCCATTTGGCCAACAGCACCACATTGCCGCTGATTGGCGAGATGTGTATGTAGTAGTTCTCGCAATCGCCTTCGATTTCATAAAAGTTCGCGCGGTGCGGATCACGCTGAGCCGGGCTGCCGGCTTCCAACAGTTGCCGCAGCTGTTCGACCGCACCGGGCCCGTATTCTCGGGGGTTTTCGATCCTTGCCCCATTTTTGACCTGAATCACTTTACCTCCAATTCCTTCCAGCATTTCCTGATCGCAACTTGTTCCGTTTGCTCTCTTTATATGATGAACGAATCGTCGAAAAGACTCCATAAACGCTGTGTTAAAAGTTTACAAAGTTTCCAGGAACCAGTCGCGACCGCGATTGACGGACCCTCATCATTTGTACGTTCAGCCTCTAGGTGCCTTCCTCCTCCACTCATTAGACCCTGCGGCGGGAGGCAGGAGAATACCAAATTTGTGATCGCGTTCATTTGTCATACGACGGCAGCAAGAATCTATATAAAAGGATTATTTTCCGTTTTTGGATAAGGAAAGTTGACTCGGCTAACCGGATAGGCACTGAAGATGATCTCATGTGAGTGGCGGGCGCGATCCGTTGGCCACGCACTGCCTTCAAGCATTTTGCGTTGCGATCGGTGGGTTTGAAAGTGGCGTTTGCCCAAGGCTAGTCGGCTCTTTTGGCCGGCTCGTTTGATTTCCAGTAACCTGTCATTTGGCGTTACAATAAGCGCGATAATGAAGATATAACGTGAGCGCGTGTAAACTATTAACCGGATTGGTACTTGTGCGTATCAAGAGGCATTGAGATATTCGAGCCATGGCCAAAACCAAAACCGCACGGAAACGCACCAAGCTCGGTAAAGATCGACGGCGCAAACACAAGCATTGGCAGGTAACTGTGTTTTACAAGGACGGGGAACGCTTTGCCCGCGTGTATACGGACCGGGAAAAGGCCGCCAAATTCGCCGAGCGGCAACGAAAGTCTCCCGTCGTAAAAACCGCGCGAGTACTGCAAGTCGGCTGATCCCATTGTCTTACGGGCCTGCAAGGATGCTTGTCCGGACAGGCATCGGCCCATTGGTGCGCGCGCCGGCAGGTTGTTAATTTCGGCGCCCCTGGGATCTTGTCGGCAAATCGCCGGCGTGTTAGAGTTTCGTTGATTTGAGCGGCCGTAGTATAGGGGTAGTACGGGACCTTGCCAAGGTCCAGGCGTGGGTTCGAGTCCCATCGGCCGCTCCATTCCTTCTTGATTTGGTCCTTACCTAATCTCCATGCTGGCTTATTTATGCGGCCCGATTGAATTCGCGTCGGATGGCGGCAAGCTGTGGCGCCGGAAGCTTACGCCGTTCTTGCACAATGATCTGGGGCACCGCGTTTACGATCCCGCCGAAGACGAAAAGAAAAACCTCACCGATGAAGAAGCCGGGCACTTCAGGGAGTGGAAAGAAAAGGACCTGGAACGATTCCGACGCGTGGTCCGCAAGATCATTCAATACGATCTGGATATCGTGGAGAACAAAGCCGATTACGTTATTTGTTGTTTGAGCGGCGACGGCTCGGTGCTGTCCTCGGGCGGGACCTCTGCCGAATTGACTTTTGCTCACCGCCGGGGGATCCCTGTGTATCTGGTGACGGACAGGCCGCCCGGAGAAATCAGCGGTTGGATGCTGGCATGCGCAGACCGCTTGTTTCCGAACGTGGACGATCTGAAAAAATTTCTCCTCGAACGCTATGGGAAGGAGAAGCAGGCCCCACTCTGGCGAGTGTAAGAATTTGGGAGGCGCGCCCCGCAGGGGCAAGGCAGATGAACGCGGATTTAAATGACCTGCGGACTGATGCGGATTTGGTTTGTCGCTGATGCTTGGCCGAGCTACGGTGCGATGTGCTACTCTGCGGCGAGGCACCCATAGGAGAACAAGTCATTTGGACATCGTAAAGGGAAACATGGGATGGATCGAAGTGATCGTAGGTCCCATGTTTTCCGGCAAGAGTGAAGAATTGATTCGTCGCTTGAAGCGCGCGGAGATCGCCCGGCAGCGCGTGCAGATTTTCAAGCCGGTCATCGACCAACGCTACACGCAAACGGACATCGTTTCTCATTCCGGTTTCGAGCTGCCGTCGCAGGTCGTTAGTAATGCGGTAGAAGTTTTTGAAATGGTCCAGCCGCGGACTGAGGTCGTGGGGATAGATGAAGGGCAATTCCTCGGGGACGGACTCGTCGATATTTGCATGCGAATGGCCGACGCCGGCAAGCGTGTCATCGTCACCGGCCTCGATACCGATTACCTCGGCCGCCCCTTCGAGCCCATGCCGCGCTTGCTTGCCGTAGCCGAAGAAATCACCAAGCTGCTGGCCATCTGCGTGCAGTGCGGAAATCCCGCCGTGCATACGCAGCGTCTGGTTGCTTCAGAAGACTTGATCGTCGTCGGTGCCGCCGGCATGTACGAACCGCGCTGCCGGCGCTGCTTTGAGCCGCACCTGGCGCACGAGAGGGTCGAAGCCAACAAAAGTGCCGTGTCCGACGCTGCTTCTCCCAAATCGCGCTCCGCCACATCCTCAGATTAGACTTAGGCGATTCCTTGATTTTCTCCGTGTCCTCTGTGTTAAAGTTTTTTCCGAACTGCTTCAACACAGAGGACACGGAGAAAAACGAGGACACTGTGATGTCACTTCAAACGGGCGCGAATTCCTTCCGCCAACGCCTGATTCTCCTCGCATCCTAGAACGTCGATCGAAGACCTGGGCCCGGGAGCTTCCGCGTCAATGCATGCCCGCTCGACTCGCCTCAAAGATGCGCTCCACTCGTCCTCGTCGAAGCGTCCCGCTCGCCGCGCTGCTCTGACTGCGGCAATTGCAGGCCCCACGGCGGACCAGTCATGGCATAGCATGGCGACATCAGTCCCCGCGCGGAGCGTTTGCACAGCCGCTTCTCCCGGTCCATATCGCTTGGCAATAGCGCCCATGCCGAGATCGTCGGCAAGGATCACGCCGTTGAATCGCAAACGGCGCCGCAAGACGCCGTCGAGCATCGCGCGGGAAAGCGAGGCTGGATTTTCGTGATCGATTTGAGGCAGCAAGATGTGCGCAGTCATCACCAACGGCACGCCTGCGGCAACCGCCGCAGCAAAGGGGACAAGTTCCGCAGACTCCAAACGTTCCATCGTCCCGCCAAAAACCGGCAAGTCCAGATGCGGATCCACTGCGGCGTCGCCATGCCCTGGGAAATGTTTGCCGCACGAAAGCACGCCACCGCGGCGCAATCCACGATCAAACGCGGCGCCCATTCGGGCGACAAGATGGGGATCAGAGCCAAAGCTTCGATCCATTGTCACAGGACTTTCCGGATTGGTGTGCAGGTCCAGCATAGGAGCGAAATTAAGATTGCATCCGACAGCACGCAACTCCGAAGCCATCGCGCTGGCCACTTGCTCCACGGATGCGGGATCTCCCAACTGGCCCAGTTCCGCAGCCGACGGCCACGCAGTGAACGGCTCTCGAAGCGCAAAGCGCGTCCCGCCCTCCTGATCGATTCCGATCAATACTGGCCGCCCAGCGGCATGGCGGATCGCTGCGGTGAGTTTCTGAAGACGCTCTGCGCTCGAAAAATTGCGCTGGTAAAGAACCACTCCGCCAAGGCCGCGCGCAAGATATTCTGCGAGTTCGCCGGGCAGGGAATCGCCGTCGAAGCCCAACATGAATCGTGCGAGTACGGAATCTCGCGGTTCCGTTTTGGATTGGGTCTCTGTGTTCATCTGGTATGATTCGCCGGAACTCAAAGATCTGCGCGAACCATGAGGCTAGCGAGAGGAAGGAAACAAGTCAAAGTGAGAATCGAATCGAGAGCGCCAACGCGGATCGACCTGGCCGGAGGAACGCTGGACATTTGGCCGCTGTATTTGTTTCACGAAGGCGCACTGACCGTCAATTGCGCGATCACGCGCTACGCCTCGTGCGTGATCGAGACCGCGCCGGAGCCCTCTCGCCGCATCGTTTTAGTTTCGCGCGACATAAATCGCAAGGAGTCGTTTGCATCATTCGACGCGTTGTGCCGGGCGCGCCGCTACAAGCTGCCATTGCTCGCGCACCTGGTGCGGGTGTTCCGCCCGACATGCGGGTTTACATTAACCACGGATTCTGAGGCGCCCGCGGGAGCGGGAATCGGCGGCTCTTCCGCGATGGCCGTGGCCATCTGCGCCGCGCTCGACCGGTTGACCGGCGCCGCATTGCGCCGCGAAGACTGGATCCACATCAGCCGCGATGTCGAGGCCATCGTCATCGGCGTGCCAACAGGTACGCAGGACCATTACCCTCCCGCGTTTGGCGGCGCAGCTGCGATTGCGCTCGCCCCGGGCAGCGAGCGGCGCGAAGCGCTCGGCTGCGATCTCGACGAACTCGAGCGCCGGCTGGTCCTTTGCTATACAGGAAAACCGCGGCAACATGGCATCAACAACTGGGAAGTGTACAAGCGGCACATCGATGGCGACCGGCGTGTATCGCAAAACCTGGAGAAGATTTCGATCATCGCGCAGGCAGTGCGCGCCGCGCTTGAGCAAAACGCGTGGAGCGAAGTTGGCCGCCTGGTGCGGGAAGAATGGGATTTCCGCCGCCGCAATCTTCGGACAATTTCGACGCCAATGATCGATCGGGTGATCGCCTCTGCGCGTCGGAAGGGCGCTCTTGCGGGAAAAGTCTGCGGCGCTGGGGGAGGCGGGTGCGTCACGCTCGTGATTGAACCTGACGCGCGCGCACACGTCGAGGCCGCAGTCGCCGCTACAGGCGCGAAGTTGCTACCGGTGCGCATCGATCGCCTGGGAGTCAACCTCCATCCCGATTAGGCGGGTTCTTCAAATCGTTGACGCACCCGCATTCCGGAATTGGTGCTAAAATGGAACGGGAAGGTTCCGCATGTATCGGCTTGCCTCGATGATGGCGACGGCGGCGCTCTTGTTGAGCGTGGGTTCGTCGGGAGAGCTTCGCACCCCCCCTTCCAACCTGTTTGTAAATTTCCCTCTGATCGAAGCTTCGCCTGTTTTGCAGGGAACGACGCAGAGCGGCGATCAAGGCCAACCTGCGCAAAACGATTCGACGGACAAACCCGATCAGTCAACGAAGGGGCGAGCAGCAACCCTGCAGCCCATGTCCCGCCTGTCGCTGGTCCGGTATGTGGACGGAGAATATGTGCAAGTGGTTCGGGCAATTCCTGTGGGGAAAAAGGGATTTCATATGAAAGCCGGCGTTCCTCTCAATGAGAACGCGCTGCGGATGGCTGTCTCCTCGGCAGGTTCCGCTATTAATCCGGGAGACCGTGCCCAGATCACGAATCTCGATTTTAAAGACAAGCAAATTGTCGTGGACATCAACGGCGGCGGTCGCGGGAAAACCCGGCTGCGCGATCGCATTCATTTGGAAGTCGGTGGCCTCCCCACGGCGACGACAACTCCGAACACTCCTGTGAACACAAATGCGGGGGCCACTCTGTACCTGGATTTTGACAAGTCATTGCCGGAAATGAGCGCCGAGGATTTGGAGCAATTTCTTTCCGGCGTGCTCGATTTCTCAAAGCGGCACTCCGCTGCGATACAGTGGGTGGAGACTTTGCCCCCCGAGATCCAGAAAGCGATTCAGGACAAGCAGCCTGTGGTGGGAATGGATCACGATATGGTTCTGGCGGCAATGGGCCGGCCGGATCGCAAGGTGCGCGAAAAAGGGACCGACGGAAGCGAAATCGAAGATTGGATTTATGGCACGCCGCCGGCCAAGACAATATTCGTGAGTTTTGAAGGGGACAAAGTTACCAAGGTTCACCAATATCCACAATAATTCCCGGACCCGTTGAATTTTCATCAAAATACCCGCGAAAAGATTTTGGATACGCCGCCTTTTGCGATTTTCAAAGAGCGGTGGTCTTCGTTTTGATCTCCGTGCGGAATGAGGAACGATGAATCAGAGCCGCAATTTTCCACCCTTGCCGCTGCGCGATTGGAGAACCCGAGCCTGGTTCACACTGCTGATTCTGATTATGACTGCGGCGACGTGCGGCGCGCAATCGGCCAGCACGGTGGTCGAGGTCTCGAATCCGCCGAACACAGCGGAGCAACAGGCCAAACATTACGTGGTGCTGGTTTCGCTAGACGGATTTCGTTATGACTATCCGGCGAAGTACGGAGCAAAAAACCTGCAGGAGATGGCGACTCGAGGCGCGAGCGCGCCGGAGGGAATGTTCCCTATGTACCCTTCGGTGACGTTCCCGAATCACTATTCAATCGTGACAGGCCTCTATCCCGATCATCATGGGATCGTCGCAAACTCCTTCTACGATCCCGCTCGCAAGGAAAACTATTCCTACACCAATCCGAAAACCACGGGCGACGGGAGTTGGTACGGCGGCACGCCGTTGTGGGTGCTGGCGGAAAAGCAAGGAATGCGCGCAGCAACCTTTTTCTGGCCGACTTCGGATGCCGAAATTCAAGGCAAACGCTCCAGCTACTACGTCGCTCCTTACGATGATAGTTTTCCCGACGAGAAGCGCATCGACCAGGTGCTTTCCTGGCTGAGGCTTCCGCCGGAGAAGCGGCCCCATTTCATCGCCCTGTACTACCCGAATACGGATCATGCCGGCCATGCCTACGGTCCGGACGCTAGGGAAACAGCCGAGGCGGTCCGGCATGTTGACGATATGATTGGAAAACTTTCGGACGGGATTGCCGCCTTGGGATTGCCGGTCGATTTGATTGTCGTGGCCGATCATGGCATGGAAACTTTGCAAGGTGGCTGGCTGATCCTCGACAAATGGGCGGACCTGTCGCAATTCGAAACTTCGGGTCCCCTGCTTTACGCGAAGTCGGAAGCGGATGCGGAGAAGGCCTACCGCGCGCTGCTGGGCGGGAGCGACAAGTTTAAAGTATACCGGCGGGCCCAAGTGCCCGCGGATTTGCATTTTAATTCGAATGCTCGCGAAGGCGATCCGGTCGTCGTGCCGACAGGGCCGTACAACATCGTGGCGCATGATCCAAATTCAAACGGTGGCACGAGGACGCCACCTCGAGGCGGACACGGATACGATCCCCGGCAGATGCCCAGCATGAAAGCAATTTTCTTTGCGGCTGGTTCTGACATTCGCCCAGGCGTTACCGTGACGGCCTTCGAAAATATCAATGTGTATCCCCTGATTGCTGCCATCCTGGGGCTGCAAACGGGGCCGATCGACGGCAAGCTGGGTGTGCTGCAAGGGATACTGAAAAAGAACTCCAAAAACTGATGAAGGCAACCACAACTTTGACACGGCACGATGGCGAACTGGTTTGACTTTTCGTGGTGCCCACCCTAGCATCTTGTGATTGCATGCGGACTGCAGGGTGGAGACGGGACAGAACAATTGCGTCCAAGCCTCGAGCTGAGATCGGCGGCGATCGCTTTAAACATCCACAGAATATGGCCGATGATTTGAAAGTTGTCGCAGTTCTTTTTGCGTGTGAAGCGGGCCCCTGTAGCTGACCGTGATTGAAAAATGGTTGTACTATTCACTCTTCGGGAGGATTCATGCCGATAAAAGTGGGCATCAACGGTTTTGGCCGCATTGGACGGAACATCGTGCGCGCGTCGCTGGGAAATTCGGCAATTGAATTCGTCGCTGTAAATGACATCACCGACTCGAAAACCCTCGCGCATTTGCTGAAGTACGATTCCGTCCTCGGCAATCTCCACCAGAAGGTGACTCACACCGACGATTCAATCGCCGTTGACGGCAAAAGTTTTCGCGTGTTCAAGACCAAAGATCCCGGCGAGATCGACTGGCCGTCGGTGGGCGCGGAAATCGTGATTGAGTCCACCGGCTTGTTCACCAAGGCCTCCGATGCGGCCAGGCACAAGCGCGGGACCGTGAAAAAAGTCATCATCTCAGCGCCCGCAACCGACGAGGACCTGACCGTTGTCCTCGGCGTGAACGACAAATCCTATGACCCGGCGAAGCATCACATTATCTCGAACGCCTCCTGCACCACCAATTGCCTTGCTCCTGTCGCGAAAGTGATCCAGGACACGTTCGGAATTTCCTGCGGCACCATGACCACGATCCACTCCTACACAAATGACCAGAAGCTCCTCGATCTGCCGCACAAGGATTTGCGGCGCGCCCGCGCTGCGGCGCTCTCCATGATTCCCACGTCAACCGGGGCGGCCAAGGCGCTGCACCTGGTCATTCCGGCGTTGAAAGGAAAACTCGACGGCTACTCCATCCGCGTGCCTACGCCGAACGTCAGTGTCGTTGACCTGACCGTATTCACTGAAAAACCAGTGACTGTAAATTCCGTGAACGCTGCGCTGAAAACCGCGGCCGACGGACCCATGAAGAACATCCTCGAGTACACGGAGGAGGAACTCGTTTCCGCGGATTTCCGTGGTAATCCTCATTCTTCGATCGTTGATTCCGGCTATACGCGCACGGTCGGAATGAACTGCGCCAAAGTTCTGGCGTGGTATGACAACGAGTGGGGATATTCCAGCCGTTGCCGGGACCTGGTCACGCTGTTGGCCTCGAAAATGTAGATGAGTTATTTTTGAATTGTGATTCGTGCGAAAATCCCTGACCTGACTGGCAGTCTTGTTTAACGCCAATCTCAAACATGAGCAAACTTTCGATTCGCGATCTGGAAATGGGCCGGAAACGCGTGTTCATGCGCGTGGATTTCAATGTTCCCCTGGACGGGGCGCGCGTCACCGACGACACGCGCATCCGCGAAACGCTGCCAACGATTGATTTTGCTCGCAAGCGCGGAGCCAGGCTGGTCCTCGCTTCGCACCTGGGACGGCCCAAGGGAAAGCCCAATCCAAAATATAGTTTAAAACCCGTGGCGGCGAAACTTGCCGAAATGCTCGGCGCGGATGTGGAGTTTGCCGCGGACTGCGTCGGCGCAGAAGCTGAAGGCAAGAGCCGCGCCCTCGCAAATGGCGGCGTGCTCCTCCTCGAAAATGTGCGCTACCACGCTGAAGAAGAGGCCAATGACGAAACTTTCTCGCGCCAGCTCGCGGCGCTGTGCGATGGCCTGTTTGTGTGCGACGCGTTCGGCTCGGCCCACCGCGCGCACGCTTCGGTGGTGGGGATCACGCGATTTGTAAAGCAAGCCGCCGCAGGGCTGCTGATGGAGCGCGAACTGGCGTATCTCGGCAAGGCGCTCTCAAATCCTGAGCGGCCATTTGTCGCAGTGCTGGGCGGCGCAAAGGTGTCCGACAAAATTGAAGTCGTGGAAAACCTCATGCGCGTGGCCGACGCGATGCTCATCGGCGGCGGCATGGCCTACACTTTTCTGAAATCGCAGGGGCTGCCCGTCGGAAATTCTCTCGTGGAGGCGGACAAACTGGACCTGGCGCGAAAGCTGCTCGCCGATGCGAAGCTGCGGAATTTTCGGCTTTTGCTTCCGACCGACCACGTGCTGGGAGCCGCATTTAAGGCGGATACAGATACGCAAACGACGAGCGTCACTTCCACGCCGGATGGCTGGATGGGGCTGGACATCGGGCCGGACACCATCGCGAAATATTCCGCGGAACTTTCGCGCGCGAAGACCATTGTGTGGAACGGTCCGATGGGCGTGTTCGAGATGCCCGTGTTCGCCAGGGGCACGCTGGAAATCGCGCGCGCTGTCGCCGCGGCGACAGCCAAGGGCGCCACTTCCATCGTTGGCGGAGGAGATTCCGTCGCCGCGATTCATGCGGCCGGGCTGGCCGACAAGGTTTCCCATATCTCGACCGGCGGCGGCGCGTCGCTCGAATTTTTGGGTGGCAGAAAATTGCCGGGCGTGGAAGCGCTTACTGAAAAGGTTTAGAACCATTTAACACAGAGAACACAAAGGGCACAGAGGGCGCAGGGAAAAAATAGCGGAGAAGAGGTGCGATGCGGCGGCCGGTGATCGCGGGGAATTGGAAGATGTACAAGACGCAGGCGGAAGCGCGCGCGTATTTTTCGGCGCTCGCGCCGCTGGTGCAGGGCCGCGTTCACTGCGACATTATCATTGCGCCGCCCTTCACCGCGCTCGCGGCCGCGGTGGAAGCCGTGAAGGGGACCGCGATTTCGATCGCCGCTCAAAATATGCACGGGGAGCCCGAAGGAGCCTTCACCGGCGAAGTATCCGCAGCTATGCTGGTCGAAGTGGGATGTCGCGCGGTCATCATCGCGCATTCCGAACGGCGGCAATTCTTTGGAGAGACGGATGAGAGCGCCAATAAGAAAATCAAAGCGGCGCTCGGGGCGGGGCTGACGCCGATTCTGTGTGTCGGCGAATTGCTGGCTGAGCGGGAGGGCGACAAAACGGAGGAGGTCCTGGCGCGGCAATTCAGTGGCGGCGTGGCCGCGTTGACCGGTGCCGAGTTCTCGCGTATCATTCTTGCTTACGAGCCGGTTTGGGCAATTGGTACGGGCCGCACTGCGACACCGGAAATTGCTGCCGAGACGCACCGGTTTTTGCGGCTGCAGGCGGCGGTAAGGTTCACTCCTGAACGCGCTGCCGGTTTGAGAATCCTCTACGGCGGCAGCGTCAAACCCGACAACATCAAGGGATTGATGGCTCAGGTGGAAATTGACGGAGCGCTGGTCGGCGGCGCGAGTCTCAATGCAGAGGCGTTCGCGTCTATCGTGAATTTTTGAAAGTAAGGAATAAGAAATGCCAAAAGAAGTGAAATGGGCAATTTCGTTGGCGGTGGGTTTGGGTCTGCTGGCACTCGGCTGGAAAGTGTATTTCATGCTGGTCACATTGCACGTCGTCATCTGCGGACTTTTGATCATCGTGATCATGCTGCAGAGCGGCGAGGCTGCGGACCTGGCGGGCGCTTTTGGCGGCGCGGGCAGCCAGACGGCGTTCGGCCCGCGCGGAGCGGCCACATTTCTTTCCAAAGCGACAACGTGGTGCGCGATCATGTTCATGCTCACGTCCATGGCGTTGACCATGCACCAGAATTCGACGGCGGCGTCAACCGGCAGTTCCGTGTTGCAACAGTTCTCGAAGACGTCAAAGCAACCGGCGGCCGCGGCTCCGGCCTCAACTCCGCCGGCGTCAGCGCCGGCCCCGGCCGCTCCTGCTCCAGCAGCGCCCGCGCCTTCGAAATAAGCCAGGTCAATCAGAATCCGGCGGCCGATCGTTAGCCGCGCAACACAGAATTTTTTCACCTCACCCCGTGCGGAAGTGGCGGAACTGGCAGACGCACCATCTTGAGGGGGTGGCGCCGTAAGGCGTGGGGGTTCGAATCCCCCCTTCCGCACCAAAATACTGCGATTGATTTCATCTAGTTTGGCCTCACAGTTTTTCGATGCGCCTCTGGCGTACCCTTTGTTTGGGATTGCGCTTCGAGCTAGGACAGGGAATCAACTGCTCCAAACCCGAGAAAAATCAAAGTTCTTATTTACCTCTTCGCCTCCCTGGTGAAAGAAGGCGAATCCACGCAGGCCTTGTCCGTGACAGATCAGGATTCAAGATTTGGGAAAGATGGCAACTTCATAGTCAGCCCCGACTATATATATGCCAGCATCAAAGCGGAGAACGCCGCTGGGATTTTTGGCAATAATGCTCAGGACGGCGACCGGGACGTGATCGCCAAGAGCCTGATTTCAGAACCGCTCGCGCCCATGACGAATCCAACCAAACTGACTGCGGACCGCTTCGGACGAATCCCGAAGTTTTTTATCGAAACGGCAAAGGACCTCATGGTGAGCCCCGCCTTGCAGGAGCGCATGATGCAGCAAGCAGGGATCCCCCTCGTATTCAAAATCAACGCCGGCCACGCATCTTATATCACCAGGCCGGATGACGTTGTCAGTGCAATTCTAAATGGAGCGAACATGTGACAGCTCAGAAATTTGTTCAGTCGTCGCAGATGTCGCAAGCCGATTCGGCTCTCAAACAAACAGGAGTTACGATGCGAATCGCAGTGATTGGAACGGGCCACGTAGGCGGGGCGCTCTGATCGGGTTGGACCCGAGCGGGTAATGACGAGTTTTTCGGCTCGCGTGATCCAAAAGAGGGGGATGCGCAACGCCTGCCCACTAAAGTTGCAGGGAAACTAAAATTTACTTCCGTCACCGACGCAATTGCCAGCGCCGAAGTGGTTGTTCTGAAAGTCTCCGGGGCAGCTGCCTCTTTCATTCCATTGCCCGAACAAACAGCGTGTTTCTTTGGATCAATCTTTCGTTTTTTTGCGACTATCATTCCGTTTCTGACCTCGGTGGTGCTGCAGCTGCCAGGTTACGCTATGCCTGTAAGTTTGAACGGATTGAATCGGATGGTATCCGTGATGATTCTTTACGGCATGTGGAGATACGCTTCTGGACGGCGAGATCTTGTGAGTGCAGCAGTGAGCCCTGAGATCAAGCGCGCCGTGGGCTTTGGCATCCTGATTTGCCCTGTGTCTATGTGATCGCTCTCGCGCTGGCCTTCTTGAACACGGGTGATTTTCGAAATTTGTTTCGCGATTTTGCGGCTGCCACCGGAAAGGCATTGCACTCAAAAACTGACTGAAGGATTGCATACAGGGGCGGTCAGACTGTACATTACGGGTCAACCAAAGAAGTCAAACGGAAATTCCTGCAAACGATGGCAATGCCGCGCTAAGGGAGGCCGATATGAGGAAGAGAAGCACCAGTCATATCCTCGGAATGCTTGCGTTGGCCCTGGCGTTTTGTTTGGCGTGGATCGTCGCGACGGAGAGCCGCGGCGGCGCAGCGGCGGGTTCAGCCGATTACATTGAAGGTGTAGTCACGAGTTCGAAAGGTCCCGAAGCCGGCGTGTGGGTAATCGCCGAAACTTCAGACCTGCCGACGAAGTACGCCAAGATCGTCGTCACCGACGACCAGGGACGCTATGCGCTGCCCGAGCTCCCAACGGCGAATTACCAGGTGTTCGTACGAGGCTACGGGCTGGTGGATTCGGCGCGGGTACCAGCGAAGCCAGGCCAACACCTCGATCTAAAAGCTGTGGTGGCGCCCGACGGGCGGGCCGCCGCGCAGATCTATCCGGCCAATTACTGGTTGAGCCTGGTGAAAATTCCGAATGGCAAGCTGGAGCCTGTGGAGGTGGCCGGCAGAGTAAAGCTCTGCATGAATTGTCATCAGCTTGGGGACAAAGCCACGCGCGAGATTCCCGCTGCGACCAAGGATTTTGGTCCCTTTAACAACAGCACAGAAGCCTGGGAACGCCGGACGAAATCGGGACCCGTCGGCGCAAACATGGCCGCTTCCTATCTTTCCATGGGAGAGCAGCGCTCACTCTTCGCAGATTGGACCGACCGCATTGCTGCGGGCGAATACCCGAAGGATGCCCCGCCGCGGCCAAGCGGCGTGGAGCGCAACCTGGTGCTCACTTTGTGGGACTGGGGCACGCAGACAAATTATATGCATGACGAAGCAGCCAGCGACCTGCGGGACCCGCTGGTCAACCCCAACGGTCCAGTTTTCGGCGTAATGACGAGCGGAAATTCCCTGGTGTGGCTCGACCCGATCAAGAACACAGCCTCCGAAATAAAAATCCCATCGCAAGCAGTGCCGCTCGGGTCCATGGAGATGCCTTCTCCGTATTGGGGCGATGAGAACATTTGGCTGGCGGCTGCTCAGCCGCGCAGCGCGGCAGTTGATCAAGTGGGGCGCGTCTGGTTCGCAAGCAGGAATCGCGGCGGAGATACCTCCTCGGACGGAGGCAAACAGCCGGATTTTTGCAAGGCGGGATCGAGCAATAAGTTTGCCCAGTACTTCCCGATGCCGCGCGGCACCAAGCAAGTTGCGGTGTATGATCCGGAGAAGAAGGAGATTTCTGAGATCGACACGTGCTTCACGACGGACCACAACGAGTTCGGCGCCGACGGCAGCTTGTACTTCGGCCAAAATGGTTCTGTTGGCTGGGTCAACACGGCGGTGTGGGACAAAACGCACAATGACGAAGCGTCGCAAGGTTGGATCCCCGGCGTTCTGGACACCAACGGTGACGGCAAGATCACCAAGCCGTGGACCGAGCCGAACGAACCAATCGATCCTACCAAGGACCACCGGATCACTTTCGGCTGCTACTCAATTTCTGTCAGCCCGGTAGACGGCAGTGTGTGGTGTTCGGGGATTGGCCTCAAAGAAAACACGCTGGTGCGCCTGGAGCGCGGCTCGAATCCTCCTGAAACCAGCAAGACGGAAGTGTACATGCCGCCGCAAAAAGACCCGCCGTTATTCAGCGCGGGCGGCGTTTCCGTGGATAGCAATGGCGTGGTATGGCAGAACTGGCGCGCAACCGACTATATAACCTCCTTCGATCGCCGCAAATGCAAGGTGCTGAGCGGGCCGACCGCAACAGGCCAGCATTGTCCGGAGGGCTGGACGATCTACCACAAGCCGGGGCCGGCCTTTCAAGGTGTGTCAAGAATCAATTCCGATCTGAACTACCTGATCTTCGTTGACCGCCACGGTGTTCTGGGCCTTGGGAACGATGTGCCGATGACGGGGGCTGTCAATTCCGACGCAATGGTTGCGCTGATTCCGAAGACTGGTCAATTTGTGACCATTCGCATTCCCTATCCATTGGGATATTACACGCGGTCGATGCAGGGGCGGATCGACAACCCCAAGACTGGCTGGAAAGGCCGCGGCTTCTGGACAAGCTACAACCCGAATACGCCGTGGCACATGGAAGGGGGCAAAGGGACGAAGGACAAGGTAGTGAAGGTGCAGATGCGTCCCGATCCTCTGGCCAGATAAGGGCATGGCCTGGTCTGGAATGTTCCGATTCGCTCGAAACCGGCTGGTACGAGGCAGGCTACCGCTACGCGCAGATGGATGTGATAGTTATGTGATTAGTCAACCACGGAAGGAGTTTCAAAATGCGAAATCGCTCTCTGAGCTTGATCTTTTTCCTGGTGGCACTTTCCACATGGGCATTTCAAACGGCCGGCGCGCAGGGGACGGCGACGGTCGCGCCGATGCATTTTCATCACGTCCACCTGAATTCTGTGAACCCCAAGGCTGCGGCCGAGTACTACTTGAAGCCGTTTCCGATATCGACCACCAAGACGATGTACAACGGCTACGAGGCGGTCAAGACCGGCAACATCTATTTGCTTTTCACGAAAGTCGACACACCGCCTCTGACGGAGCTCAACGGGCCCCAATCCTCAGTGTGGCATTTCGGGTGGAATACGCCGGACTCACGCAAATACGATCAAGAGTTCCGCGCGAAGGGCCTGAAAATCGCGCAGATGTGGGACGCCGCCGACGGCAAACTCGTCGACATGTCCAGCGACGTGTTGCCAGGACTGCCAACGCAGGAACAGATCCTCGAAATGCGAGCCAAAGGCGTACAGCCGACCCGGGAAGGCGGCTTCGGATATCTGCGGGGTCCGGACGACGCGATGATTGAAAATGCTCAAAGCGGCCAGGTGGAACGCTTCAACCACGTGCACATGTACCATGAGCACCCGATTTGCGCGATCCAGTGGTACGTCATCCACCTGGGTGCGACCAGCCCGCAAGGTAGCGGTGGCGTGCTCGTGTCGCCGACTGCTGCGAATTGCAAGCAGCTTTACAGCGCGCCGACATGGCCTTCGTTTTTTAAGTTTCCTGGTTTTGTTCGCGAGCCGTCCGGAAGCGTTTTATTCGACGACATCAACATTTTGATCCGGCCATGGCCAGGCGGGGGCCTCGTCAGCCCGCGCGGGCATATTGTCGATCACTGGGCCCTCAGTGTATCGGATTTGGATTCGACCGTGGCCCGGTTGAAGAGCGAAGGGATCAAGTTCCTGGAAGAGATACACGCATGGGGCAACACACGGGCGGCCATGATTGAAGGACCCGACCGAGTGGCGATTGAGATTGTCGAAGTGAAATGAGCGCGCGAATCAATTGAGGAGGGACAAATGAAAAACAAGGCCCTGCAAATTCTGGCGATGTGGCTTGCGGCGTTCCCCGTAGTTGCGCTGGCTCAAGCACCCAAGGATGGCGTCTACATAAGCGACGAAGACGTCAAGGCTGTCTTGAAGCACTCGCTCGATACCAAGCGCACGATTCCGGATAATACGCTCAGAGTGATCGATATGGGCAAGTATCAGCTTGGCGTCGCCGTCATCCACCGCGGGGCCATGGCAGGCGGCGGTGGCGCTGCCGGAGGCGGCGCGACGCCTGCAAGCCCCGCTCCGGCATGCGGCGAGCAACGTCCCGGCGCAACAGGTCCCTCTGGCATCTTCCATGACGATACGGCCGAGAGTTACGTCGTGATATCGGGCAGCGCGACCCTGATCATGGGGGGTACCGTCGTCAACGGGAGGCGTTCCGCCCCAGACAGCGAAGTAACAACAATTCTGAACGGCCCGTCCTGCAGCGGCACAATGGTGGGATACACAAGCCGAGAAGTAAAAACGGGCGACATTATCATCATCCCGGAAGGTGTGCCGCATGGTTTTTCGGCCATCCCCGATCATGTCACGTACCTGAGCATAAGGCCGGATCTGAAAAAGGTCCTCCAGCACGGGTATGTGAATCCCGCGCTCAAGAAGTAAGGCGGGACTAGCGCGAAACACAACAATCCGCACACGCGAGCGGCATCAGTGTTGCGCAGAAGAAATATTGAATCGCCGCGTGCCAACCGGGGCGAAGTGAATCCAGCGTGGGGGCAAGGGCAAATCCCTCATAGGTCAACTCCCGGGATGCGTGACGATTGGAAATTAACCCTGCATGCCAATCAGTGGACTCCACAGGACTTGGCATCTCGATTCGTTTGTAATTGGACGCCAGGCGGTGGCCTGCGTTACGGTCCGGAACATCGCCTGAAAAACATTTTTGATCTTACGTGCCCCGCTTCATAAGATTCGTTCAATCGGTTGTTGCGCAAATAATTTCGGACTTGCGGAAGGAAGCAATGCATCTCAATAAGATCGCTTTCCGTTTCTTAACATATCCGATCCTCGCCATGTCGGCTCTCACGACGGCTGGCGCCGTTCATGCGCAAAACGTTTGGCGGCCGCAACCTCCATTCCCCGCTCCGCCAGCGGAATTTCTTGCAGTTGCCGCAAGCGGAAAGCTCTATTTGTTTGGGGGATTGGCGCCCAAGTTCGTCCCCCGCGGTTTGGTTTTTGAATTCGATCCCGCCACTAAAGCCTGGGCCGCCAAGAAACCGATGCCGCTGCCATCGCATCATCTCGCATTGGCCGAGTACAACGGGAAAATCTACTCTTTTGGCGGGTTTAAACTCCCGGCTTCGGGAGAAATTGCCTGGGAGCCAATCGACAATTCCTGGGAATATGATCCGGCCACCGACACATGGAAGCCGCTCAAACCGATGCCATCCAAACGCGGGGGAGGCGCAGCGGCCGTGGTGAATGGAAAGGTTTACGTGATCGGTGGAGCGGGCGTTCATCCTGGATCAAAGAACGTGCCCCTACTTTTGGGACCCAATGGCACTCCCCATCGCTCCGTCGGCACGGTCGAGGAATACGATGTCGCGTCTGACACTTGGCGGGAGCGCAGTACGATGCCGACGGCGCGAAATCATTTCGTGGTCGCTACCGTGGACGGAAAAATCTATGCAATCGGCGGCCGCCTCACTTCGGCGTTCGTAAGCCTCGGAAGCGACACCGATGTTGTTGAGGAATACGATCCGGCAACTGATATGTGGGGTGTTCCCAGGGCCAGAATGTCCACCCCGCGCGCTTCGATGGTTTCGGCAGTTTACGGTGGACGGATCTACATCGTGGGCGGGGAGATCCAGAGCAGCCAGGTGAGTTCCACCTATCGAATTGTGGAAGCTTATGAGCCTGCGACGAACCAATGGCTCGTTCTGCCGCCGGCGCCGCTGGGCCGACAGCCAATCGCGGGGGATGTGATCGGCGATACGCTATACGTTGTCAGTGGGGACAATGGGGACCGTCCGCTGATCGGGGTGAGAGGACCGTCGGAGCCATTTCCGTTCGATGCTTTGCGCCTAGGTAGTTTCAAATAAATCCCCGCACGGGGTATCTGGCCCCGTTCACCCGGATAAGGATCGATGTAGCGCTGCGCCGATTTTAGAGGAAGCTTTCATCGTCCATGCCATGTTCCAAATCGGTGTGCCGGCTTAATTCTGCCCAAATGCCCTTAAGTGTGTGCATTTAAGGTTCTTGCAGGATCTGAACAGGCTCCTATCGGAAAAGGGAAGTGATCTCGGCGGTCTGGATATTGTCTATTATGAAACAGAGAAGCAGGCCCATTTTGACAATACGGTCTTACGTCGTGCTACGATACAGGTTATGTCGGAGTTAGATTTTGGGTGCTCTAGAGGCTTGTAAGTGTCCCTAACAACCCCAGCGACGGTCGGAATTCTCTATTGCGGCGAGATGGGATCGGCATTTGGAAAACTGTTACGCAAGGGCGGGATGCGCGTGGTCACAACATGTCAAGGCCGCAGCGCCGCCACCGAGGATCGGGCCCGTGCCTCCGGCATAGAAATTCTTCCGAGACTGGACGATGTAGCCGCGCAGAGCCACTTCGTGTTTTCCCTCGTTCTGCCGTCAGCGGCAGTCGATGTGGCACGGCAATACATCAGTTGCTCTCGGTCGCGCCCGCAAGACAGCATTTTCGTGGAAGCGAACTCCACCGGCCTCGAAGCGCTGGAACAAATCGACCATTTAATGATTGAACAGAACATTCCGTTGGTGGACGCGGCCTTTAACGGCCTGGCACATCGTTTGGAAGATCTCGGCTTGCTGCATATCAGCGGCCCGGAGGCGGGAAGGATCGAAGCGATTTGTCGAGGTCTCTTGCGCGTGAATTACCTGGGGCCGCAATTAGGTTCGGCGAGCCGTTTGAAACTGCTGATGTCAGGGATTGCCAAGGGCTTGGTCGCACTCTTTCTGGAAGTCGGTGTCTTGGCCGAACAGGCTGACATGTCAGAACCTTTTTTGCAAAGCTGCCGTGAATTTTACCCTGCTTTGATGACGATAATCGATCGTGTATTGGCAACATATCCTCGCCACGCGGCCCGTCGAACCGTTGAGATAAGAGACATCGAACAAATGGGCCGAATGCTGCAATTACGGCTCGGCATGACTCACGAAGCCGGCGAGTTGATGCAACTCATGGCCAATATTCCCTGGGATCGAGTGGAATTGGGATCTGCATCCGACATCCGCACGATCATCCAAGCCATGGCGAAAGCCTGTCTGATCGAGAGTCGTTCAGGCACATTGTCGGAGGTTTAAAGTGACCGCGCAAAAGCCAAAATCTTCCGACTTGTATCCAGGTCCCGGTTTTCGGATTCGCATGGATTTTCCCAGGCTGGATGCGGCGCTGATGAAGCGTTTCCAGGCCTACGATGTGCCGGAAATCTCGGATGCCTTGAACCGGCTTTACGCTCTGGATGCGGCCATTGAATGTCAAACCGATAAGCGCCATCGCCTGTGTGGGCCGGTGTGTACGGTTCACGTGTTCCCGGGCGATAATCTCATGATCCATAAGGCGCTGGATGTCGCCAAGCCAAACGATATCGTAGTTGTGGATGCGCATGGTGTTCGCGGGATGAACGCTGTAATCGGGGATATCATTTGTACCAAGGCCAAACACCGCGGCATCGCAGGGTTTATTGTCGATGGATTGGTGCGAGACATGCCCGGAATCGAGCATCTTGATTTTCCCGTTTTCGCGCGCGGGACGACACCAGTCGGACCTTTGCACCGAGGCCCAGGTGAGATCAATTACCCGATTTCCTGCGGTGGTATAGTAGTGAACCCGGGCGACGTGATTATTGCGGACCTGTCCGGGATCGTCCTAGTCCCGAAAGAATGTGCCGAAGATATCTTGCGGAGGCTGGACGCTCAAAAAGCTCATCAAGAAACGTACTTGGCGGCCGTTCGCAGGGGCGAGTTCTCGAACGCGTGGGTTGATGAACTGTTAGAAAAACAAGAGTGCCCGGTTTACGAAGGTAAAGTCGAAACGCATTAAGCCCTCGGCCCTTCGAATGATCCTCTGTGAATCAAGGGCATTGGTCCACCCAAGACAAGATGACGCCTTAGCAGTGGTGGAGGGAGTTTAGCTTTGCCCCCAATGTCCAGATTGTTGCAGCTCTATGGCTATGCCTTGCGCGCGAAATCGATGCTCGGCACGGCAGGGAACCAGTCGAGCCAGGCGAGAAGCCACCGCTCGCAATTTTACGAAGATGTCTGGCGCGAAGCGGCGGGGGAGCTGGGCGCGACGTTCGAAGTGTTGGATAAAGAACTTTTCAAAATCAGCCGCGACGGTGTCTGCACCAGAGTGCGCAATAACTACACGACGCTGGACGACCCTGTCACATTGTACCTTTCTCTCGACAAACCACTTGTCCACGCCATCCTCCGGTCTAAGTGCTTGCCCACGCCGAGTCATACTGAGTTTTCACTGAACAGCCTGAACAAGGCATACGAATTTTTGGCTCAGCATCGGCTGTGCGTTGTGAAACCCTCGGATGGCACGAGTGGAGGAAATGGCGTAACAACGGGTATTGAAACGCGCCGCCAGCTGCTTGAAGCCGCGGTCAACGCCGCGGGTTACAGCACGAGGTCTCTCATTGAAGAACAGGTGACAGGAGATACGATTCGGTTACTGTATCTCGACGGGCAACTATTGGATGCTGTAAAACGTTGTCCTCCCACGGTTCTCGGAGACGGCAAATCCAGGATTTCGCAATTAGTCCAGGGCGTCAATCAGCGGCGGCTCGATGCGGGGTACGGTCTTGCCCAGGTAACTCTCATTTATGACACGGACATGAAGCGGACTCTGGCGCGCCAGCATTTCTCATGGCGCTCTGTGCCGCCAAACGGCCAGCGAGTCGTCCTCAAGGGCGTTGCCAACGATAACATGGCGGAAGAAAATTTGTCGGTTGCGGACCAGGTATCGGAGGCCATTATCGAGGCTGGATGTCGGGCGGCTGAGCTGATCGGCGTCAGACTCGCGGGCATAGATATAATTACACCGGATGTTCGCCAGGGGCTCGAGGAGGCAGGCGGCAAAATCATTGAAGTCAATACAACTCCCGGCTTCCATTATCACTACTTTAAGCAAGGCGGAGCCTCTCGTGTGGCAGTGCCCATTCTAAAAACTTGTTTAGAGCACGCTCGTGGATGCTGCTAGCCTGAAATCCAATATCGCCGAACCTGACTCCTGCCCGCCGCTTCCACCGGCAATTATCTTCGGCGGATACTTTGTTACATTGGCGGTGGGGTTGAGCTTGGCGGCTCGATCCGTTCCTGTCTATGTCCTCAATGAGCGGTGGGAGGATGCGCGATTTAGCCGCTTTGTCCGAGCGATTCGTTTGCCCGCAAGCGCGCCGTATCCCCAGTCGGCCATGGATTTTTTGACAGGAAGCGATTCCGATCATTTGAAGGGAAGCGTGCTGCTGGCGGGAGGCGATGACGAACTCGAAATCATGGCCATGAACCGCGAAAGGCTCAAGGAAAAGTTCCGGCTGGACTTGTCAAACCCCGTCGCCCAGCTGAAGATGCTGGACAAGTTGGCAACATACAACGCGGCGAAAGAAGCGGGAGTAGCGACACCCCTGTTCTGGCAGGTTCGGTCGGAGGAAGACATACATCGCCTGCGCGATGAGCTTGTCTACCCGCTGATTGTCAAGCCCAAGTTGTCGCATGTCTTTCAGAAAAAGTTCAAAGTTAAATTCTTCGTAGCCGAAAATTTTGACCGGCTTCTCGAAGCTCATCGCGTAGCTGAGAACGCTGATGTCGAGACTCTGCTCGTTGAGAAGATTCCCGGACCGGACAGCAAGTGCTGCAGTTATTACACCTATTTGGACGAAGGAGGAAACGCACTGTTCGATTTCACGAAGCGCATTGTCCGCCGTTATCCGATCAACATGGGAATGGCGTCTTACCACATCACGGATCGCGTCGAGCATGTGCGCGAACTATCACTCAAGCTCTTTCGACAGGTCGGACTACGGGGGCTTGCCAACGCCGAATTCAAATACGACGACCGCGATGGCCAATTAAAATTGATAGAGTGTAACGCGCGATTCACCGCTGGAAATAGCCTCGTTGCCAGGGCTGGGTTTGACCTGGGGAATTTTGTTTACAACCGGATTGTGGGCATTCCGCAGCCGCCGCTGACCGATTTCCGAACCGGCATGCGATTGTGGGACCCTTTAAGGGACTGGCGCGCGTTCTTAGAGCTCAGGAAGCGCGGAGAGCTCACGTTCATGCAGTGGATTGCCAGCGTCATGCATCCTTCTTCTATCTCCTATTTTTCGTGGCGAGACCCGCTTCCAAGCATATTCCGGTTGTGCAAGACTGCTAAAATAATTCTTCGTTCATAAGACCTGTCCATTGGCCGCGAATCAAACCGTAAAGACGGCAGACTCAACCTTTCTCAATCCACCGCACACAATTTCCTTCAGAATTCTTGGCATGGCACGCAAATATTATCCGGGCACAGCGCTTAGCCAGACCTCTGGCAAGATTGAAAAAGTTGATGGATTACGCTTCGCTTCAGTTGATGGCGAAGCAGTAGAACAAGCCCGCTCCGCCCGTGCTCACCAGATTATCCTGGCTGCAGCCCCGGCTCGGGTGAGCCGAGTTCCACGAAGTGTTGCCGGCGCCGCCGCGGTCGGAATGTCCGAGTTGCGCGGTGCCTGCGCCGTCGCTTGTCCAGTTGTTACAAGTGTGGTCGGCGCCGTCCGTAAATGCCCTGCCATCGGTCTGCGAGCCGGTTAGCATGTCGTGCGTGTTGGGAGTGTCGCCCCGGCCATTGACCATGTTGCCCTTCTCGGTTAGCGCTGAAAGTTTCACAAGATTGTTGCCGAGACGCGCGAGCTCAGCGGTGTCTCCGTGCAGATCGGCCAGGCCGTTGGCGATTTTTTCGCCCTTGGCGTTGTACCAGGGACCATTGCCGATTCGATCGCGGGCGTTGACCGCGGGTTGGCCGTTGGCAGCGCTGGCGCTGAGATAGGCGCGCCAGGTTTTGTTACCTCCGCCTGCCGCTGCAGCCAGCGTCTGGCAAATCCGGTCGGCTCCGGCCAGGCCGCCAAGATTAGCCCCCTTGCCTGAACCCGCGCTGGTGATGAAAAAGCTCATGGGCTGCGGGGGGGCTTGTTGCTGGGCCGGCTGCTGCGCAAGTGTAATGTAAGAGCCCACCATCGACAGCGTTATTGCGGCAATCAAAGGCTGAATTTTTTTCATGTTGCCTCCTCCGAAATTTTCTTTTTTTGAGATGGCTGCCAATCCTCGCTCGCCCAGGTAATCAGCGGGCAAGATATCATGAGTAGACGCAAATCCGCGAAGGATTGCCGCAAGTGCCAGGGCGGTACGGAGCGCCTTGGGGCAACGGGGACCAGGATCTACTCGTAAAACTGCGGCGATTTCTTCAGCTTCGCGTTGCCCTCGAAATCGTGCTGGATCCACAACTGCGCGCCCGTTTTTTTCAGAAAGGCGTCGACGTTCTTTCGGCTCGCTCGAGTCTGCTCCTGGCTGAACTCAAACGTCGGGACGCGATCCAGGGTTTTCTCCGCCGGATAATGATACAGATCACCGGAAAGCACAACGCCGCCGGTCTTGGCCAGCTTCACGTACAAGACCTGGTGGCCCTGCGTGTGACCGGGAGCGGATTTGATGATGACGCTGCCGTCGCCGAACACGTCGAATTCATCGGTTTTGATGATGATGGTTTTACTTTTCTGCAAGGCCGAAAAAGTCGACGGCTGCAGCGAGCCGGAAAATTTCCCGCCGAACATCGCGTCGCGCTCGACCTGCCGCACGAGCCACGTGGCGCTGGAGAATTCGTTCGCGTTGGCCGTGTGGTCATAGTGGTAATGCGAAAGCGCAAGGAAATTGATGTCGGCGGGGGAGTAGCCGATTTCCGCGAGCTGTCCGCGAAGAGTTTTGTCCACGTCCGCTTCGCGCGTCTGCCCGTCGGGGAGCGTGACATGCTGCGTCATCATGTGGCCGGTCGGAGTCCAGGAATCATCGGGGACGGCGCCGGTATCCCAGATCAAATTTCCTTTGGGATGCGCGATCAGAAAACAATCCATGGACATGTCTGTTGTCGTGACATCTTCTTTTTTCAGATTAAAACGGCCCATATCCGCGTTGTGGAGAACGCCACAATCAAATATATACAGTCTAACCGAGCGCGGGGGCTGGGCCTTGTGATGCGCGGACGGAGCAGATTGCCCACCGACTTCTGTGTTGCCGGCCAATAGAAGCGCCGCCGCAGCGGCCGCCAGGAACAATCGAATCAAGTTGCGTTTCATAATCGCGGAACCTCGCTCTCTTGCAGGCAAATTGACGTTCTGAACTGCGAATTGTGCGGCATTGTATACCGGCTCGGGTTCCAATTGCAGTTTTCAGCGGGACATCGGCCGCGGTTTGATCTTGTGCACGGGGCACGCCGTGCTCGCAACACCTCAAATCAGAATGGTTCGTACTCGCGCAACGTGGGGATTACCTTTTCCCCAAACAGGCGTATCGAGCGCATCAGATCGGGCTCCGGCAAATCAGAAAAATTAAACTCCCCCATGAAGGTGTTGAACATGCCGGATTGAGCCGCCGAGCGAATCTTCCTGGCCACCGTTTCAGGCGAGCCGATAAATTCCAGCTCATGCTTCATGAGAAAATTCGGATCGAACAGATTGGCCATCAGTTCCGCTGCGCCGCCTTCCCCCCGCCCAATGAATTTTTGTGCGTGTGCGCGGACTCGATCCTCGAAGGTTTCCCCGGGCCGCGCTGCCGCCAGAAAACCTTCATAGGCGCGGCTGGCACGGTGAAGTCCAATTTCGAGAGCCTGCTCATCGGTTTCATCTACGTAGACAATGGTGCAATAAGCGATTCTGGGCTGGTGCGTCCAGCCCGCATGCTTCCATTCTTCCAGGAACTTGCGGTATCGCGGCGCGGCATCCGCGCGGGGATAAACCAGGAAATATCCGGGATGGATGCCATTTTTCGCGCAGAACTCGAGTGTCTGTGGGTCGCGGCTCATCATCCAGATCGGCGGATGCGGTTTTTGGAGCGGCTGCACGGAGAGGATGGCCTGGTCGGTATGGTGGTTCTGGCCATGAAACGAGAAGGGCTGGGTTTCTCCGAACGCCGCGCGAAGGTAATCGATAAATTCGAGTGTTGGGGATTTTCGAAATTCGTAATCGAGGCCGAAGGGGCGAAAATATTCCGGAGCAATGCCCGGAACGAGCCCCAACTCCATGCGGCCGCCAAGCATTTGATCGACAATCGCGATCTCCTCCGCCAGACGCAGCGGATGGTAGAGGGGAACGACGTAACCCATGGGCCCGATGCGCATACGGCGCGTCCGTGCGCCTGCTCCCACCGCGTACAGACTCGGCGCAGACATCCAGCTCTCGTCGGGACGGAAGTGATGCTCGACGCAAAAGCCGTAGTCGAAGCCGAGCTCGTCGCACAACTGAAGCTCGCGCCATAACTGTTCGTAACGCTGGTGCGGCGTCATTCCCGGCTTGCGCCAGACATGGGCAAAATGGGCGAACCTCATGCGCGATTTCCTCAGCCTTCGTTGAATAGCTGCCGCTTGATGCCGTGGGGTAGGCGGCGCATACCGGGAATCTAGCTGCGGCCGTCCTGCTGCACTGTGGTAATAACCGCACGGTCATATCTATTGTTATTTTGTAGAATGAAATCTTTCCCCAGGATCATATAGAGCTTTTGTTTGGGGCTCGGCTGTTTCGAAAACGGGGCGTGCTCGACAATGCCTTCGAACCTCATCCCCGCTTTCACCATCACGCGCTCGGAACTCAAGTTTTCCGGCTCGCAGCGTGCCTGGATTTGAGCCAGCCCGATCTCCCGAAAGCCGAATTGGAAGAGAGCCTTCAACGCCTCGAGGGCCAGCCCTTTTCCACGATGGCGGGAAGCGACGTAATAATTGACCTCACCGCAAAGGTTTTTGAAAATGATGTGGGGGAAACCGCAATTTCCTACTATCGTTCCCGTTTCCTTTAACAATATTCCCCACGGGCCGAAGCCCCAATCCCGGTACTCCCGAAAACAATAGTCAAGAAATTCTTGCGCTTGAAGTTCAGCGCTTCGCTCACCGGGGAGGTCTTCCCATGCGATGATATCTCTGAGATCTTCTCGTTCAAGCTTGCGCAACACCAGGCGCTCAGTCTCCAGCACTTGCATCTTCAATTTTCGTTGTACCGGATCAACGGGAATTATGCGGCGAATGCGGTTCCGCAAAGCCTTCATAACCGGCCAGCGCGAAAAGAGACTCATGGAATCTTTTACAACCCTTCGTAAATTTCGATCATCGTGAGCCGGTGGATATCGTACCCTTTCGCGTGGTCGTTTCAAAATTAGCGCCATGAGTTGGGAGACTCGCATGGAGAAGTCCGCGGGTGTAAACTGCTCCGGACCGGAAGTCAGAGCGGAGATAATTCCTTGTCGAGAACCTTGACTATGAAATTCATGTTTCTGCTGGGCGCGACTCTGCTGGTGGCGCCTTCCCACGGCGGATCTTCAACTACTTCCAGGCACGGCCAAATGTACGTCTTCCAATATGAAAATGTGATGGGCACATCCCTGGAAATAAAAGTCGTGGCCCCGACTGCCGCGCAATCGGAAAAGGCCGAAAAGGCGGTGTTGGCGGAAATTGACAGAGAGTCGAGCCTGCTTAGTTCCTGGGATCCGGACAGTGAATTCAACAATTGGTTGCGCACCGTGGGCCAACCCGTAAAAATTTCTCCCGAGTTATTTGAAGTCCTGAGCTTGTTCGATAAGTGGCGCGGCTTGACCCATGGGGCCCTCGACGCTTCCGCCGAGACAATCACCCGAGTTTGGAAGCATGCTGCCGCGGAAAATCGCCTTCCTTCGCAACTCGAATTGGATGCCGCTGTGGCCAGAGTACAGAGAGTCCATTGGCATCTCGACCTAGACAATCGCACGGCGATACATACGAGCGACGCCCCGCTCGCACTGAACTCTTTCGTGAAAAGCTACATCGCCGGGCGCGCCGCTGAAACGGCGATCAGCGCCTCGGGCGCGCAGGCCCTGGTCGTGAACATCGGCGGGGACCTGGTGGTCCGGGGCGATTGGAGTGAGCCGGTGGACATATCCGATCCGAAATCGGATGCGGAAAACGGCGTTCCCATCGCGCGGCTTGTCCTCCGTGACCGCGCCGTGGCGACCAGCGGAGATTACCGGAGGGGCGTGGAAATCGGAGGGCGCCACTATTCGCATATCGTTGATCCCCGCACTGGCATGCCCGCGGACCAAATTATCAGTTCCACGGTCATTGCGAAGTCTCCGGCACAGGCGGGCGCGCTGGCTACTGCGCTTTCCATACTCAAACCCGAGGAGAGCTCTCGGTTGGTCGCTTCGATGCCAGGCGTGGAATATCTCCTGGTCCTGGCGAATGGTGACAGAATCGTGAGCGCTGGGTGGGCCTCATTTGAAACTAAGCATGTACCAGGTGAAGCGGCGTTGCGACCTGTGGCAACGTATGAGAAGGTTGCGGCGCAGTCCGGTGGTTCAACGTGGGACCAAAGATTTGAATTGACCGTCACGATTGAACTGAGCCTTATCGAAGGGTACCGCGTCCATCGGCCCTATATTGCAGTGTGGATCGAAAATGAGGAACACGCTCCGGTACGCACGATTGCTCTTTGGTTTGGGAAATACAAATACCTTCGCGAATTGCGGGCCTGGAGCCGCGAAGAAGGCATGAGATCCGTGAGCGAGGATACGCACGTCATGAACTCGGTTTCCAGTGCGACTCGCCCTCCCGGCAAATACACGTTCAGATGGGACGGCAAAGACGATTTTGGTAACCTCGTTAAATCGGGTAAGTATACCGTGATGATCGAAGCGGTGAGAGAACACGGCTCTTATCAATTGATGCATCAAGAGATTGATTTCAGCGGCTCGCCCAAACAATTTCAACTTCCGGGCGACGTAGAGATTGCGTCGGCAACCCTTGACTACCACAAAATTGCCCAATAGTGCCGGCGTGAATCCGGCAAATCCTTCGCTCACCCCAATAAACACCCCGCAGTTTTTGCATTGGAAACGGCGTTTCGCGCATCTGGCGCGCTGGCTGCACACCTATCTTTCGATGCTCAGCTTCACTATTCTTCTTTTTTTCGCCGTGACCGGCCTCACCTTGAATCACGCCGAGTGGTTCGATAGTCAACAACGGCCGCTCTTGTACCACGGCACTCTGAACAAGGACTGGGTGAACTCTTCCGATCCCGGCGCCGTCGCGAAAGATGAACTTGTAAATTATTTTCGCCGCACCTACCGGACCAAGGGAGCTCTCTCCGATATCCACGTCGATGGGGGGCAATGCGAAATCCTGTTTAAAGGCCCCGGTTACGAAGCGGATGCGACCGTCGATCGCGAAACCGGAAAGTATGATTTGTCGATAAGCCCTTTCAGCCTGGTTGCCGTATTGAATGACCTTCACAAGGGGCGTGACACCGGGAAAAAATGGTCCGCCGTAATTGATTTTTCGGCGGTGCTGATGACGCTGGTGTCTTTAACCGGACTCACTCTGATCTTTTTCCTCAACAAGCGCCGCGTTTCTGGACTTGTGTTTGTTGCCATCGGAGCGCTGCTGTGCTTCCTCGTCTATTCCTTTTGGATCGCTTAATCAAAAAATATTCGGATCTAATTAGCGCAGGCTTCCGCCTGTGGGTTTTGGTTGCGGCAATGCTGGCCCCTCTTCTACCAAACCCCGCAGGCTGAAGCCCGCGCCACTGAACCAGATTCGCTTCACACCAGTCGGTGTAACCGAATGTATTCATCGCAAGCAAGTTCTTTTCCCCCCGGATTCGAGATGAGTTACTGTACACGCATGGCCGGCCCGGAAGACGAAATTGAAGCGCTGAGAACGCAAGTTGCATCTTTAACTGCGCGAGTCTATGCGCTGGAACGAAGAGGTGTCTCCGCTCCCGAGGCGCGGCAACAACCCGTTCCTGCGGAACAACCGCAATCACCGGCTCCGCCTCTCAGCGGAACGATGTTGCAACCTCCCTCCGCGACAACGGTCTCTCAACCCCGCCCGCCTGCGTCCGCGCCGCTTCCGCCGAGACCACAGCCACCTCGGCAACCAGGCACTTTGTCCGCTCCTAGAGCGAAACGCGAAGACACTGATCTGGAAAAAAAGATTGGACAGTATTGGCTGAACCGAATCGGCATTGTTGCCATGCTGATTGGAGTTTCCTATTTCTTGAAATACGCGTTTGACAATAACTGGGTCGGTCCCGGCGGGCGAATTACGATCGGATTGCTGGCCGGGATCGCGATTGTGGTATGGAGCGAGAATTTCCGCAAACGCAATTATGCTGCATTTTCCTATTCATTAAAGGCCGTCGGAATCGGCACCCTCTATTTGTCCCTGTGGGGAGCATTTCAAATTTATCACCTGATCCCCGCGGCCGCGGCGTTTGTGGCCATGGCCATTGTGACCGCGGCGACCATCGCGTTGGCCCTGAGTCAGGATGCGGAATTGCTGGCTAGCTTTGCTCTGGTGGGCGGTTTCTCCTCTCCAGTGCTGCTTTCCACGGGGCAGAATCACGAGGCGGTGTTGTTCGCGTACATTGCCTTGCTGGACCTTGCGATATTTACTATGGCGATCTTCAAACCGTGGCGGCGCTTGCTCTGGGGAAGTTTTGCGGGCACGATCATTCTCTACTTGGGCTGGTATTCCGAATATTATTCCATCGACCAGAGAGCGCTCACCGTGACGTTCGCGGCCTTGTTCGCGGCCATCTTTGCCTTCATTCCACTGGCGGCTGCCTACTCGCAACGAATGCGGTCTTCCGGCCGCTCCACTACGCTGACGCTGCTTCCCCTGTTCAATGCAGCCGCGTTTTTCCTCGCGCTGTACGCCATGTTTGAGATGGAGAAAACCACGCTCACCTGGTTTGCGCTGGCGCTCGCTGCTGCGTACCTCGGTATCGGCAGCGCCGTCAAAAATCGTCTGAATCTCGAGGATGCCCAATTCATCAATCTGTTGCACGTGGCCATTGCTGTTGCGTTTATGACCATCGCCGTTCCATTGAAGCTGGACGCGCAGTGGATCACGATTGGATGGCTCGTTGAATCGGGCGTGTTGTTGTGGCTGAGCGTCACGGCTCGAGCCGACTTTTTGCGCTACTTTGCGAGCGTCGCGCTGGTGCTGGGCATTGTCCGGCTGCTCTTCTACGACCAGATTCGCGCGGAAACGCTGGTGTTCAACATGCGCTTTGCCACTTACGCGGTGGCAATCGCGATTCTGGGTGGAATCGCGGTGCTGGGCAAGCGCCACGCGGCGCAAGCGGAGACGATTTTCCTGGATGCAGCGGTCGTCGGCGTAAATCTTCTGGCTCTCATCGCGCTGACTTTGGAAGCCTCGGATTACTTCGATCGCCAAATGTTGTCGGGAGCAAGATTGGCCTCTTCTTATCGCCAGGTGACCTTGGCCCGCGATTTCAGCTATTCCGCAATCTGGCTGGTGTACGGCGCGATCCTGATGTCCATCGGTTTTCGCAGGCGCTCGTCGTTTGTGCGTTGGCAGTCCCTGATCCTGATTGCCTTCACGATCTGCAAAGTTTTTCTATATGACTTTTCCCAACTCGGAGGCAGCTACCGGATTGTGAGTTTTATCGCTCTCGGCGCGGTGCTGCTCGGCATTTCGTTCATCTACCAGCGCGACTGGCTCAGGCTTTCTCCCCATGCTCCGGAAGAAACGGATCAGGGCGCGAAATGACGCGTACAACTTGGGCGTTACTGGCAGTCCTCCTGGCAACCAGTCCCGCAATTTCCTATTTCAAATACCGGCGGCAAATCTTCGCGCCCGGCACGAGCGGCCAGCACTACGCCGTGGTGGACGAGGCAGTCTGGCAACATGCCCTGCCCAATCTGGATGACCTGCGCCTTTACGCGGCCGGCCAGGAGATTCCCTACGCCAGAAGGACCATGTGGGGCAGCGTGAGGACCGAGCAGAAAGCGGTGCGAGTGTTACAGCAGGGCACGGTCGGTGGGAAGACGCAATTCCTCCTCGATATGTCGAGTGTGTCCGAATATGACCGCATCACTTTGGCCCTCGGGACAAAAAACTACGTGGCACATGCGCGCGTCGAAGGGCAGGACGATTCCCACGGCAAGCAATGGGCAGATTTGGGGACGACTACTCTTTTTGATTTGTCAGAGGAGAAGTTGGGGCACAACAGCACACTTCAGATTCCCGTTAGCACTTACAGGTACTTGCGGGTCACTGCCGATGGTCTTGTAAAAACTTCGGACATCCTTGGTGCTACAGCCGGAATCGAGCGCGCGCAGGAAGCGGTCTGGCGCGACCTCAGCAGCGAACCAAAACAGGCTCAGGAAGGCAAAGACACCGTCTTGACGTTCGCCCTTCCGGAGAATATTCCAGTCGAGCGAGTAATGCTGGCCGTCGAACCGGCGCAGGGAAATTTCCAGCGCGAAATTGAGATGCAGGTCAGCAAGGGAACTACCACCGGCGTCGGCGAGATCACCCGCATTCACATGCAGCGCAACGGGCAAAAAATCGATGTCGAACAGACCTGGCTCAGTGTGCAAACAACGAGCCGGGGGGAGTTTCGCGCCATCGTTCACAACGGCGACGATGCACCGCTCAGGATCACTCGCGCTCGACTCCAACAGTACGAGCGACGCATCTATTTCGATTCCGATTCAGTCCTCCCGCTGGGGCTCTATTACGGAGACGATAAGCTCGGTGCGCCAGTGTACGACTACGCGAAGCTATTCCAGACCGACGCCAACGCCGCGCAGTCGCAGTTGGGCGCCGAGGAAGTCAATGCCGCCTATTCCGGGCGTCCCGACGAACGGCCGTGGTCCGAGCGCCACCCGGCAATACTGTGGGGCGCAATTCTCGCCGCGGTTGCAATTCTCGGCGGAATCGCAGTGCGGTCCATAAAAGGCGCGGCATCATGAAAACGCAAGCGCATTTTTCCTGTTGGAAATAACAGCTCATTTTTGGAATTGACGGCACGGCCCGGTATGATGGCAAATTCGTTGTGTCGAGGGCCAGGGAAGCGTACGATGCGCTGTCCAGAAATATGAATCGGGAAATCCGCCTATTGGGCGGCTGCGAAGGAGGGTTTGCGGAATGCGGAATCGGCTAGCGGTGGTGACCCTGTCGTTTGGAGTGGCCTTGACCTTCCCCGCCGCTGCGCTGGCCCAGAGCAACGCTCAGTTGCCGGCAACGCCGCCTGCGGCAAAGGCGGAAAGTGCGTCCGCGAATCACGACATTTCCGGAGTCTGGGATGCGCTGCGTAACAATTATGACTTCGCATCGTTCAGCAAGGGCGACCCGCCGATGACTCCTTGGGGACAGGCGCAGTTCAACGCCGCGAAACCCTCCCAGGGACCGCGAGGCGTCAAACTCACAGAAACAACGGATCGGGTTTACAAGTGCTTCCCGCCGGGCATGCCGTACATCTACATGCAAATTTTCCCCCTGCAAATCGTGCAGACGCCCAAGGAAGTGATCGAGTTTTTTGAATACGACCACACCATACGCCACATTTTCATGGACGGCCGCAAACATCCCGCGGACCTGACTCCCACCTACAACGGCCACTCCATCGGCCACTGGGAAGGCGACACGCTCGTCGTTGATACGATCGGTCTGAACGGAAAGATTTGGCTGGATCGCCTGGGTCACCCGGAAAGCGAGCAGATGCATATCGTCGAGCGTATCCATCGAGTGGACGATAAGACGTTGCAGGTGGACTTCACATTTGACGATCCCAAAAGTTACCCGAAACCCTGGACGGCCCAATTGCGCTACCGCCTGCGGCCCGATTGGGACATCCTCGAACTCGTCTGCGAGGATAATCTCTCCTTTGAAAGTTTTGAGCATTAGTCAGGTGAGTAACCGGCGCGTGTTTTGAAAACATCGCATTTCGACCGCCTTCATAGAATACGTGGTGACTGTCAATTCTTTGTAGAGAACGGCCTTCAGCCGTGCCGTTTAGTAGGACAGCCACTCTTGGCTGTCCGGTTCAGCCTGATCGGAGCGAAAGCGGACAGCCAAGAGTGGCTGTCCTACTAGAATCTGAAATCGGCCCAGCACCGTCGCGTCAGACGGAGTGACGCCGCCAGCCTCGGTGTGGCAAGATCCCAAGGTTTACAACTCAGGGGAGGGAAGAGGATGAACCTCAAGAACGTAGTTGCATTGATTACTGGCGGCAGCAGCGGCATCGGACGAGCCGTTGCTCAATCACTCGCAGCGAGCGGGGCGCGCGTCGCCATCACGGGGCGCGACCAGCGACGGCTGACGGAGACGGCGCGAGAACTGGGAGTGCATCCCATTCGTGCCGACGTGGCGGTGGAGGCGGATATCGAGCGGACCTATCGTGAACTTCTCGAAAAATTCGGCGATCTGGACATCTTAGTGAACAATGCGGGCACAGGAGTGTTCAAGAATCTCGTGGACTTCGACCGCAAGGAATTCGAAGCCGTCTATGCGACCAATGTGACGGGGGCGATGCTGATGGCGCGCGAAGCCGCGAAGATTTTTGTAAAGCGGCAGCGCGGAAACATCGTGAATATTTCCTCAACTGCTTCTTTGCGCGGGGCGCCGAAAGGAACAGCCTACTATGGCAGCAAATTCGCCCTTCGCGGCATGACGGAATGCTGGCGCGCGGAGCTGCGGCAGCACAACGTCCGGGTGTTCCTTGTCAACCCGAGCGAAGTGTTGACGAATTTCTACCAAACGGCCGGTTTGCCCCAGAAGGAGAACGCCACCAAACTGCGCTCGGAAGACATCGCGTACGTGGTAAAAGCGGTGCTGGAGATGGAGGATCGCGGCTTTGCGCCGGAGCTTTCCATTTTTGCGACAAATCCAAAGGATTGACAATCTGCTGAGGTAGCGCCGGCGTCTCGCCGGCGATTTTTCTGCTCACCACACTCCGCAAAATCGCCGGCAAGACGCCGGCGTTACGAAAAGCCTGCGCTTCCGCTACTTAATATTGTTTTTCTCCCCTTTTTTCACGTAAGCGACCGAGGAAGCGATGTGGTTCCTGCTGTGGATGGATTTCTTCTTCGCCAGGTGCGCGAACATCTGGATGCCGAAGCCGCCATCGAGATCGTCCACAATCCTCTTTTTCCAGGGGCGCCGGATGATCTGTGTGGTTAAGCGCCGCGTGATGCGCGGCTGCGTCATGATATGGTCGGCAAGCTTCCACGCGCGATCCAACAGCTGATCGCGAGGCACGACTTCATTCACCAATCCGTACTCCAGCGCCTTTTGCGCTGTAATGGCCTGTCCTGTGAGTAACGCGTAGGCTCCGCGCTTGACGCCCAGGAGTTCCAGGAAGCAGCTGTGAATGCCGTCTCCCGGAACGGAGCCGATGTCATAATGCAGATCGAAAATCACCGCGTCTTCGCTGCAAATGGTGATGTCGCACATGAGGCAAATTTCGGTGTGAAAGCCCGGGCCATTCAGGACGCCGATGGTTGGAATTTCCAGATCGTTCACCAGTGCGCTGACATTAATTCGGCCGTCTTTATAAGCATATTCATAAGCCCAGTGTTGCAGATCTTCCTGCTCCAGTTTGAAGCCTTCAGGATCCGCATCCATCATGAAATCCTCGCCCGACCCGGTGAAGATCATGACTTCGTTTTCAGGATCGGCGCCGATGGTCTTGAAAAGCTGGCCGACGGAACGATGATTTTCAACGCTCAATTGGATTGGTCCGCCCACCGTGTGCGCTTGCGCGAGAATAACGCCGTCCGCGCGGCGTTCCAGTTTGTAATGCTGCTTGAATCGTTCTTTGTAATCCTCGAACTTGGGCGTGGGCACGAAATCCACGAGTGACATGTCTGATTCTCCTTTTCCTTTTCCAGTCACCGATGTTCAGAAGCAAGCGGTGGCGCCGGCGTCCCGCCGGCGGTTTTACTGATTCCCGCACTACGCAAAAAAGCTCGCAAGACGCCGGCGCGGCATAAGCCTTTCTACGGTTTCGATGGCAGTCCTGCGTTGCGCGCAATTACTTGCGTCATGCTCGACCAGTCCATCTCTCCCTGGCCTTGCGCCAGCGCGGAGAGCAGATGATCGTGAACCAGGCTGGCCAGTGGCATCGGCGCGGCGCACTCCTCAGCCGCCGCCAGAACCAGGCGGACATCTTTCAATCCCAGCCTCAAAGCAAATCCCGCCGGCTCGAATTGCTCTTGTGCAATGATTCGCCCATACAAAGCCAGGATCGGTGATGCCATCAAAGTGTTGATGATCTCCAGGAACGCCTCAGGAGCGACTCCTGCTTTCCGCAGGGTCGCGCAAGCTTCTCCCAGCGCTTCAATCATGCCGATGATCATGAAATTGCCGCACACCTTGGCGGCATTTGCCTGCCAAGGCTCGCTCCCGATCACGAATGTCTGGCGCCCGATGGCATCGAAAAGCGGACGGCAGCGATCCACCAACTCACTCGGCCCTGCGGCCACCACCACCAAATTTTTGCTTTCCGCGTGTTCCGGCCGTCCAAAAACAGGCACGCTGAGATAGCCCTGGCCCCTCAGGGCATGTTCGGCGGTTAGTCTTCGAGCCAGCGCGGTGCTGATCGTACTGTGCGAAACGTGAATGCAATCTTTCTTCATCGCCGAAGCGAGGCCATTATTTCCGAAGACAATCTCTTCGACAGCGTGATCGTCCGCAACCATGGTCATCACAACTTCCGCATCGCTGCAAGCATCAGCAGGAGAACTCGCCACACGCGCTCCGCCGCCAGCAAGCGTTTCCGCCTTTTCGCGGGTGCGGTTATAGACTGCCAATGAATGCTTGGCTCGGAGCAAATTGCGGGCCATGCCCAGCCCCATTTTCCCCAGTCCGATGAATGCAATTTTCATAGCCGCCAGCATAGCGACTCAGCACACAGGAGCCAAGCGGTTTTCACAGTAGGACAGGCTTCAGCCTGTCGCCTTTTGAAGGAACTCCAGAAGAAAACAAACAGGATAACGCCCATCCCACTATTCTGTCCCCGCGAGGCGCGAATTACGTCACGAGTGACATGCCGATCGAAGATTGATTTCAATGTTCTTGGAAGAAGCGCAGGCTGGTCCGGGCAAAAAAAGCAACGCGGAATGAAAGCTGAAACGGCGAGGCGGGAAATTTTCAGTTCAAGAACTTTAGATTTTCAAGTCCGCGATCCGACCATGGCGGCCGACGTTACGTGCACGGAGATATTCAAATACACTGCGCCTTTGGGCAACTCAAAGCGGAGCAAAACCGTCTCGCTATCCAGCGTGCCGTGTGGCCCCACATCGAGCATGAAAAGTTCAGGCGGATGCACTCTAAATTTGAACCCGCGGTCATTCAACTGCGTCACGGAGTTGCCGATCACCATATTGGTCAGCTCGCAGACGATCTCGCGAATGATTTCATCGGTAGGGGCGCCGGTGATCTCAGAAAAGTCGGAAGCCGCCTGGCCGGCTGCAATTGCGTCCATGTCCAGAATGATGCGTCCCTCGATTTCTCCACTAAGGACAACCTGAGCTGCAATTCCAGTCCGTTGGTAACTGCCCTGCTCCATCGTAACGTCTGCCATTCGCGGGGAGCAGCGCATGGTCTCCGACAGGACGGCGTCCACCGAGTTGATGAACGGCTGGATGAGTTCCATGTTCATGATTGGGCCTCTCCCACGGTGGTTGGCGCAGGCTCGGGGTTTTCGCTCAACACATAGCGGATGATTTCGTAAAAGGCTTCCGGCTTCACGGGTTTCTGCACGAAGTGCCGGGCGCCTTTCTGCAGCGCGGAAAGAATGTTGTCCTGGTAACCCACGGAGGAAACCATGACGATGCACGCTTCCGGGTGATCGCGGACGATATGTTCCACGGCCTCGATGCCCTCCATTTTCGGCATGGTAATGTCCATCAACACGATGTCCGGGAGAGTGTCGTTGTACTTGGCGATGGCCGCGATTCCGTCGCCGGCTTCGCCCGCGATCTCTCCACCGAAAGCTTCCACCATCTTGCAAATGTTCTTGCGCGCGAAGACGGAGTCGTCGACCACCAGAAAACGGATCTTCGGCTTATCTTCACTCGTTAGAGGTTTAAACTCCATGATGACTTTCTCCTCTCGCAAACTTTTTCATCAGCGTTCTCCGCGGAGCGTTTGCAGTTCCGTGGAAGCAGCCCGCGGCCTGGAATTGTCTTCCTGGCACAGGAATTGCAAAATGGCGGGAAGGCCATCCAGCGGAACCACGCGGCTCGCGTACCCGGCCTCGATAGCCGCCCGCGGCATGCTGTCCACGACGCAGGATTCCAAACTTTGCGCGATCGTAACGCCGCCTGCCGCTTGCACGGCTTGCATGGCGCTGGCGCCATCGTCGCCCATCCCGGTCATGAGGACCGCGGCGCTTTCTTTGCCAAGCTCCTTGGCGACAGAGCGGAACAACACGTCCACAGATGGCCGATGGCCGTTTACCGGCGACTGATCCACCAGTACGACCATGTCTCCATGCGGAGTCCGCCGAATTTTCATATGACGGTTCCCCGGACATACATAAGCGCGGCCAGGCCCGAGAAGATCTCCGGACAGAGCCTCTGTCACATGAATCGGCGAGCAATCGTTCAATCGCCGCGCGAACATCCCGGTAAATCCTTCGGGCATGTGTTGCACAATGAGCAGGCAGCCGGTGAACTCCGCGGTGAGCTGCGAGCAAATGTAGTGCAGCGCGTTCGGTCCGCCGGTCGACACACCGATGGCGATAATGCGCGAGAGCCGGCTCTTCATGCGTGGCGGCTTCGTTGCCGGCGTGGCAACCGGCGACAACTGGAACGTCTGTTTGGGCGGACCCGAGATCGCCGCCACTTTGATTTTTACCGCCAGTTCCCTGGCGATTTGCTCCAGCCCGCCCTTGGAAGCGTCCGTGGGTTTGGCAACAAAATCAAAAGCGCCGTGACTGAGCGCATTCAACGCGGAATACGCGCCCTTGGAAGTGTGGCTGCTGACCACGATGACGGGAATGGAATATTGCCGGACGATCTCGCGGAGCATATCGAGCCCGTCCATCCTCGGCATTTCCAAATCCAGTGTCACGACGTCGGGCTTCAACTCCTTGATTTTTTTGAGCCCCAGCAACCCATCCATCGCGGTTCCCACCACTTGGATGGACTGATCTCCTTGCAACAATTGTGGGATCAATTTCCGCATCAGCGCGGAATCATCCACTACCAACACTCGAACCAGGCCTTTCATACACGCACCTCGTGGACTCGCTTTTGTGTCAAGTGCGAAACCACGGCGGGGACATTTAAAATCAAGACTACGGTTCCGTCACCGAGAATGGAGGCTCCACTCACCAGTTCGGAGGCGACCAGATGATCTTCAAACGCCTTGATGACCAGTTCTTCCTCGCCGATCAGGCCATCCACGATCAATCCAAACCGGTGGCTGCCTGCGCCGATGGTCACCACGAAGTGCCGCGACTTTTGCGTAGTGGAAGTGAAAGCGATCAGCTGGTCCAGGCGAACCACGCTCAGGACCTGATCGCGCAATCGAATCACCTCGTGGCCGTCGATTGTGTGAATCTCACTGTCGGTCGTTCGCGAAATCTCAATCACTGCGTCCAGCGGCACGGCGTAGTGCTGTTTCTCCACGCGGAACATGAGCGCCTGGATGCTAGCCAGAGTCAACGGCGCGATGAGTTGAATGGTTGTCCCGCGCCCCGGCTCGCTTTCCACCGCGACCCTCCCTTTCAACCGGTCCATGACGTTTTTAACGACATCCATTCCCACGCCGCGGCCTGAGATTTCGGTGATTTCCTCGGCAGTGGTCAGCCCCGGGCGGAAGATCAGCTTGAGTATTTCTTCGTGGGACATTGCGTTGACTTCCTCCTGAGACGCAATGCCGGTTTCTACCGCCCTCCTCATCAGCTTCTCGTGATTGATTCCACGCCCGTCGTCCGAAATTTCGATGACCACCTGATTCCCCTGATGGTAGGCGTCCAGGCGTATGGTCCCGCGGGCGGACTTTCCATGCACCAGCCGCTCTTCCGGGGTCTCGATGCCATGATCGGCGGCGTTGCGCACCAGATGGGCCATGGGCTCGGCGAGCGCGTCCAGCACGCTTTTATCCAAATCCGTGTTTTGCCCCGCCATTTCCAGGGCGATCTCTTTTTTGCGCAACTTGGCAACGTCCCGGACGATGCGCGGCAGGCGGCGAAAGAGCTGCTCGACCGGCACCATGCGGATTTTCATCACCGATTTTTGAAGTTCGCCGAGAACGCGCGACTGGAAAGACAGCACATCGCCCAGGCGGTTGCGCAATGGATCCTTGGGAAACTTCTGGTCGAACTCGTTGATCGCGCGATGCAGCATCGATTTCCCGATGATCAATTCCCCGATCAGATTCATGACCGTGTCGATGCGCCCAGTCTCTACGCGAAGCCAGGCTTCGGTCGAACCGAGCACGCCTCCGCTCGCGCCGGCAGCTCCAGGCGAGAGTCCTCCCGGGGAATCGGTGTGGCCATTCTCGGAGGCCAGAGAGATCATCGCATCCGCATCCGTCTCGGCTTCGAGTAGGACCTGGAGTGCATCGCGAGGCTCGACTTCGGTGAGCTTCATTGGCTCAATCGAAATTTCCGACACAACGCTGGGGACTTGGCAGCGCGCGCGAATCCACTCGGGCGGGTGCGAACTGGAAAGAGCCGCATGAACCGCCGCCAGAGTTTGTGGCGCGGCTTCGCTGGCCGGCGATTGCGCTAGGATCGTGCCGCACTTTTCGAGTCCCGCGCGCACGAGTTGCAGCGCCGCCGCAGGCATTTGAAGTGCGGTGTCGATGCCAAGCGTCACGTGATAAACGGGCGCCTCGCCGCGCAATGCCTCCAGGATTCTCTGTCGGTCTTTGGCGGTCCACTCATGCCGCTGATTCGATGGCTGAGAGCCGGACACGGATCGGGGGCTCTCGGCAAGCGAGCGAATATGCGCCCGAAGTTCGGTGATATCGGGAGGCTGCAGGTTGCCGCGGTGGGCGCCAAGCATGGCATGAAAACTGTCCGCGGCGGAAAGCACAATTTCGGCGACCACTTCGCCCCGCTCGACCACGAGCGCCGGTGTCAATAAATCTTCAATATCGTGCGCCAGCTCGCTGAGCTGGCGGAAGCCGGTTGCGGCGGCGTCGCCCTTAAGCGTGTGCATCGCCCGGCGGACGCGAGCCAGTGCCTCGGAATCTGCCGGGTCGGTTTCCAGCAATATCCCGGCCTCATTCAACTCCTGCAGAATATCCTGCGAACTCTCAAAGAAGAGTTCGCGAAGTTCCGCGGCGCGCTCATCGGAAAAGAAATTCACTCGTTTGTCTCGATCCGCTGATAGGCGGTGGCGTTATTCAAATGGATCATGCGGAACTTCGTGCTCAAGCCGAACAGGCTCTCCGCGTGCCCCACGAACAGATATCCGTCGGGATTCATGCAGTGATAAAACTTTTCGATCAGCCGTTTTTGCTCCGCCTCATCGAAATAGATCATCACGTTCCGGCAGAAGACAATGTCGTTCCGCCGGGGCAGGAAGTCCGTCTTCAAATTATGAAAATCAAATTGAATGAGGCTCTTCAACGCCGCCTTGACCGAATATTTGTCAGCGAGTTTATCGAAGTAGCGCAGGCGCGAGGTGTAGTCGACGGTTTCGAGTTGCGCATCGCTGTAAACTCCTTGCTGCGCCGTCAGCAGGCCCGCATAACTCATGTCGCTGGCGACGACTTCGACTTTCCACGGCGGCGGAACGATCGGCTTTGGCGAAGGCATCTCCACGGCCACAGGGTTTCGCAGATAGTAGTAAGCCAGGGCGTCGCAGATCAGCATGGCAAGGCTGTAGGGCTCTTGCCCGGTCGAGCAACCCGCGCTCCACACGCGCAAATTCCAATCGCGTTTCGCTTGCTTCCGGTTCAGGATCTGCTCGAGGATCGTCTTCTGGAAAAGTTCAAGCTGCGGTTTGGCTCGAAAGAAACTGGTTTCGTTGACGGTCAGGTTTTCCAACAGCGCCGTAAGTTCCGTCTTGCCTTCCCGGCTGGTCAACAAGCGGTAGTAGCTGTAGAAAGAGTCCGCCTGGCAGACTTTCAGCCGCCGCTGCACGCGGTCGCGCAGGAAATGGATGCGGCGCTCGTCAAAAAACATGCCGCATTCCTGGTAGACCAGAGTTTGCAGCAGCTTGATTTCCGCTTCAGTCGGGGAAATGGGCGAAAGTATGGTTGGTGTGGACATGGTTCTCCGGCGCTCGGAATGCCAATCTCCGGTTAACGCACCCGGGACGGTCCAGCGCCCATGGAAACGCCGGCAAGCTCCGCGACTTCGTTCAATCGCTGCAATTCAACGCGTTGCAGAATCCGGCTCAGGTCCAGCAGGATAATCAGCCGGTCATTCAGTTTGCCGACTCCCGTGACGTAGCTCATCTCTTCATTCGGGAAAACGTTCTGTGGTGCCTCGATCTCCGACGGGGACAGCCGCAACACTTCGGATGCGGAATTTACCAGCAGTCCCACCAACCGCTCTTCCATTTCAACCACCACGATCCGGCTTTTTGAATTGCGTTCGATGGCGGCTTCGCCGAAGCGCTTGCTGAGGTCCACGACCGCGATGATCTTGCCTCGCAGATTAATGACCCCTTCGATGTGATCGGGGGCGTTTGGAACCGGCGTAATTTCAGGCACGCGCACGATTTCGCGCACCAGCGAAATGGGCAGCCCCAGCGTTTCGCGGCCGATCCGCAGCCCGACGATCTGTAATTGTTTGTCCATGGGTCTGCTCAAGGTTCAGACTCGCGCCAGTTCGTTTTCCGATTCGGTCGAATCGGAATATTGCTCGCGGGAGGTCCGCTTGGATGCGTTCCCGGTAGGCCGCGCATGGCCTTCATCCAGAACGAAAAGATCCGCCACCTCGATGAGCCTGTGCGACAGCTTGGAGGAGTGTTTCGCCATGGCCGCCAGCTGCGAGGAACTGGACGTGGATTGCTGGACGACCTCGCGCATCTTCTCCATCGCGCGAACCACCGATTGCACTCCCGTCGCTTGTTCCTCAATTGTGGAATTGATTTCCTGCGTGATTTCGGTGAGCCGCGAAGTGGCCTTTGAAATCTGGGTCGAGCCGGCGGACTGTTCGTTCGTGGCTCCGCCGATTTGCTGTGCGAATTTATAGACTTCGCCGACGACGTCGGAAATCTTGGTCAGCGCCAGGTTCAGCTCGCCGCCCAGTTCCAGGCCTTGCTGCACCATGTTCGTGCTCTTTTCCATGTTCTCGACGGCTTCGCGCGCTTCTTTTTGAATTCCCTGAATCAAGTCGGAAATTTCTTTTGTAGATTGCGTGGATTTCTCGGCCAGCTTTCGCACTTCCTCAGCCACCACGGCAAACCCGAGGCCGTGTTCGCCCGCCCTGGCCGCTTCGATCGCAGCGTTCAAGGCCAGCAGGTTGGTCTGTTCGGCCAGGTCGTCGATGACCCCTATGATCTTGCCGATTTCATCCGCGCGCCGCCCCAGCACATCGATGATGTCCGCGGAGGAACGGATGGCAGCGCTGGTGCGGGTGAGCCCGTTGGTGGCTTTGTCCATCGTTTCGATTCCGGTGTGGACTTCTTCGCGCGAGCGTTGGGAAATTTCCAGCAGAGTCCGCGCGGTGTCGGCCACCCTCTGAATGGAGGCCACCATCTGGTCGATGGAAGCGGAAGTCTCGGCGACGCTGGATGCCTGCGATTGCGTGCTTTTGACGACATTCTGCACGTTGATGCTCATTTCGTGCATCGTGCTGGTGACTTCATCGATGGCCCTGGCCGCTTCCACGCTCACCTTGGCCGATTCGTCCGACGCGCCCGCCATTTGGCTCGAACCAGTCGCCACGCCCGCGGCACTGTCACGTATCTTCATGGCCAGGTCTCGCAGTCCCTCGATCATGCGCAGGAAGGCGTTGGCCATGGTGTCGCGCGCCGACCTCGGCCGAACGGTTACGTTCAATTGGCCCTCGGCGATCGCGGAGGAAGCGTTGGCCATTTCCTTAAGGTGCAGCATCATGTTGCGATAGTGGTTAGCCAGCGAACCGATCTCATCGTCCCGGTGCACGTCTATGCTCTGGTCGAGATCGCCGGTCTCGGCAATTTCCCGTGTGACGTCGATCAGTTCCGCGAGCGGCTGAGTGATCGACAAGGATGTCCGGTACGCCACGACCACTCCGATCAGCGCCCCCAGGATCGTGCCCAGCGATAGAACCACGGTGCTGATATTGGCGGAGGTGTTGGCCGATTCTTCCGATTTATCCAAAGCCTTCTGGATGCTGCGCTCGGTTTCATCCATTGCCGTCACGCTCTTCTCCACCCAGCTGTTGGTGGAGTGTTGCAGGTAGATAATCTGGAGATCCGACACCGTGGTCTGGCCGGCGTCCACTTGATGGCGCTTGGCGATCAGGGGCGTGGCAAATTCATCTTCCCAGCTCTGCTGATTCGATTCGATCGCAGCGCATAAATCGCGCAGTTGTTCGTTGGTAACTTTTTCGCGAGCTTCGCGGAGGGTGGATTCCAGCGCCCTGGCATCGTTAACCTTCGCCGTTTCCATGCGAGGGTCGCCACTGAGCAGGTAGTTTCGGAGATCAAGCCCGCCCTGCATTACCTGAAAGCGGATCTTTTCGATGGTCTGAATGCTCTGCAGCGAGTCAGCCGCGGTATTCCTTGCGGTATGCTCGATATGGCTCGCCGTGAAACTGACCACGAACAAGAGTACGAGAATCCCCAGGATCGAGCCAAAGCCGGTGTACAGCTTCCTGCCAATGCTCATTTGCCATCGCCTCACAATTCTTTTAGTCGGTCACCACGTCTTCACGCCGGCTTGGCGGATTACTGATAGACCACTTCAACAGTTTCGACTGTCTCTTTTGGACCCTCTTCATACTTCCATTTCTTCACGGCGAAGGAGGCCTCTTGAGCCAGCATGGGACTCCCGCCGATGACGCGCGTATCGCGCACCTTGCCATCGGGCCCTACGGTGGCCTCGAGTCGTACTGTGCCGGTAATATGCATTTGGCGGGCTACATCCGGATAAGCTGGCTTTACCGAAGTTTTCACCTTTCGGCCGGCATGCTCCTTGATATCTCCAGTGGCCCCATCCTGCGCAAGGGACTTAACTGGCACTAGCGCCATGGTTGCCGCGGCCAAGACGATTGTTGCGAAAAAGGACGATATTCGATGTAGGCGAGACATAAATCACCTCAGAAAGATTTGCAGCACTACTGCTTATGCACGAACCCTACCAGACGCACCGACACTCGACAGCCGCTGTAGAATAGCTGCCGTTGCCACGCAATCGGCTGTAAATAAGGAACTTACTGAAATTCCCCGAGTTGCTCGCGCCGTCTATCTTCGTGGTTAATTGTCTCAACCTCAACAGAGGGGTGCGCTGGTCCGTCTCAATTTGCGATGGCTATTGGCTCCAAGGTAACCGTCTCAATAGAAAGAACGGAAGTTCCATTGACCAAGGTGAGAAAAATCTCATAATCGATAAACGTATCAACCGGCAGAACCTAACCGGAACCTACATAAGACCATGCATGCCACCACCACCGTCGGCGACCTGCCGGGCCTCGCCCCCTTGTCCTTTGAGACTCTGTTGGCTCGGCTGGCTTCTGAATCCTGCGGCCTGAGTCAAAACGAACTATTCCGTCTCTTCTGCCAGACGGTGCGTGAGTCCTTCGGCTCGAGTGGTGTTTGCTGCTGTCGCGCTTCCCGGCAAGGAGGCTGGCGGATCTTGGAATCCGCAGGACATTCCAATTGGGGTCTGCCGGGCGAAATTCTGCCCTCCAATGCGACGGAATACCTTTCGCAGGCCCAACGCCTTCAGAAATCGCTCGTTTGCCGGACTTCTTCGCTGGAAGCTGTTCGGCTCCTGGAACATGACGAAACCCTTCAGGTTGCCGTGCCGTTTCTCAGCCATGGCGAGTGCCTCGGCGCGGCCCTTGCGGCTTGGCAAGTCGCGGCGGATATTTCCGCGGAACATCTGGAACGGCTGACCCTCCTCGGCTTCAGCTTTGGCGGATTGCTCGAGCACGCACGCCTGTTTGAACAGGTGCATAGCTCCCGTGAACGGTGGGTCCGGGTCATAGATTCGATTCCGGACTCGATTGTCGTTCACAACGCCGAGGGAAATATTGTTCGAATCAATCGTCCGCTTGCCGCGCGGCTTGGAGTGCATCCGTCCCGGCTGATCGGGCGCCCCATCCAGGAAGTGCTTGCCACCAGGGTGGATGAGAACTCCAGGCTTTGCCCCCTTTGCTCGGTGCAATCGGGGGGCGTGGAAGAGCCAGTGGAACTTCTGGCGGATGGTAGCTTCCTGGTGTCCACCACAAAATTGTCATCGGACGAAGGGGAAGACGCTCACACCATCCACGTGCTCGTCAATATTCGCGAAAAACTGGAAGCGGAGCGGCGCTACCGCGAACTGTTTGACAGCATTCAGGAGGGGGCTTTTTTCTGCAACCCCGACGGGCGGATGGTGGATGCCAACCACGCGTTGGTGGAAATGCTGGGCTGCTCCAATCGTGATGACCTGCTTACCAGGAATTTGTTTGAAGATCTGCTGCCGCCGGCGGGCCGCGGCCGCCTGCTGGAGGAGTTGCGGAATTCGGATATCCTGCGCAATCGCGAAACCGAATTGCGAAGACTAAATGGCCGCCCCCTGGAGGCTCTGCTTCATATCAGCGCGGTTCGCGATGCCAGTGGCACCCTGATGCAATATCGCGGTCTGATTCTGGACATCACCGATCAGAAGAATTCGCGCGCGGCACTGCGGCGCGAGCGTGATTTCAACTGGAGCATCCTGAATCACACCCAGAATATTATTCTCGTGCTCGATGCTTCCGGGCGCATCGGCTACGTCAATCACCGGGCTGCGGAAATCGGATACTCGGTGGAGGCGCTGCAGGGCTTGCCGCTCGCGCGGCTGATTCACACTTCTCACCGGCCGATTTTTGAGGAAGCCTTGCGTTCGGTCCTGGACAGCGGCGCGGTGCAAAGACTGGAGCTGCCCTTCCTGCGAAGGGAAGGGAGCATGACTCAATTTGTCGTGCATCTCAGCTCCATGCGCGAGAAAAGCGGAGACGCGAACAGCGCCGTGGTGGTGATGACCGACGTCACCGAAGCTTCTCTGCTGCAAGCCAAGCTCGCGCACGCCGAGAAGATGGCCGCGCTCGGCCAACTGGTGTCCGGCGTCGCTCATGAAGTCAATAATCCATTGTCCGGCATCGTCGGATTCTCCGACCTATTGCTGGAGAATCCCGATCTCCCGGAATTTGCCAGGGAAAATGTCGGGATTATTTTGCAGGAAGCGGAACGAACCCGCCTGATCGTCCAGAACATGCTGCGGTTCGCCAGGGAGTTGCCCCCGCAGCGCGAGCTTGTGCATATCAACGCCGTGCTCCGGCAGACTCTCAAGCTGCGGTCCTACGGACTGGCGAACCGGAATGTCGAGATTCTTGAGCGCCTGGCCGAGGATCTTCCCGTGGTGGTCGCCGATCCGCACCAGATTGAGCAGGTCTTTCTGAATATTCTGAATAACGCATTTGACGCCATCGAGCAGAGCGGCCGCGCCGGCCGCATTGAAGTCGAGACGATTGCCACCGCGGAGAATGTGGAGATTTATTTTTCCGACAACGGTTCGGGGATTTCCAACCCGGACCGCATTTTTGAGCCCTTCTTTACGACCAAGCCGGTCGGAAAAGGCACGGGACTCGGCCTCAGCATTTGTTATGGGATCATTCAGGCGCATGACGGCGAGATTCTTTGCCGGAACAATCCTGACGCAGGCGGGTGCACGTTTCTGATCCGTCTTCCGGCGGCCGCTATCAGCTCGCTGGGCATGCCAGCAGAGGTGTGAATTTGATTCCATTTGCGTTCGCCGGAATTTTTGTAGTGCGGCACTTTTTCGATCAAGGAGCGCACCGGTGACTAAGGACGATTCGCGGATTCGGTTTCTCGTCGTGGACGACGAGCAAAGCATCCGCCGCTTGTGCATGACCGTGGGCAGTTCGCTCAATTATATCTGTTCGGAAGCGGAGAGCGCCGAAGCCGCCCTGGCCCAATCTCCCGCAATCTCGCCGGACATCGTCATCGCGGATTTGCGGCTGCCCAACTTATCCGGCGCCGATCTGCTTCGCCAGATCAAGTCGCGCATGCCGGCGACCGAGGTCGTCATCATGACCGGCCACGGCTCGATCGAATCCGCTGTCGAAGCCATGAAATTAGGCGCGTATGACTATATTCAGAAGCCGTTCCGCGTCGAGGAACTCCGCCTGCTGCTTCGCCGGATGGAAGAAAAAATCCGGCTGGTGCAGGAAAACCATGTCCTTCGGGAACGCGTCGAAACGGACCAGGAACTGGACGGAATCATCGGCGATTCCGCCAAGATCCGCGAGATTTTGCGCATGATCAGCCGCTTGAAGGACACCTGGACTCCCGTGCTCATCTGCGGCGAAAGCGGGACGGGCAAGGAACTCGTTGCGCGAGCCATTCACTATCGAGGGACTTTCGCGAAGCGGCCGCTCGTGGCGGTGGATTGCGGCGCACTGGTGCCCACGCTGATGGAGAGCGATCTTTTCGGTTACGCGAAAGGGGCCTTTACGGGCGCGGCCAAATCCAAGATTGGTTTGTTTCAAGCGGCCGACGGAGGCACGATTTTTCTGGATGAGATCGGCGAACTGCCCCTTGAGCTGCAGGCGAAACTTTTGCGTGTCCTGCAGGAGAAAGAAGTGCGCCCCGTGGGAAGCAATGAGAGCGTCCGCGTGCAGGTGCGCGTGGTGGCCGCGACAAACCGAGATCTGGAATCGGCGATTCGTGAGGGCGCATTCCGCAAGGATCTTTTCTTCCGGCTGAACGTGGTCTCGATCACTCTGCCGCCTCTGCGCGAGCGCCGTTCGGACATCCCCATGCTGGCGCAATATTTTCTGGATCACCTGGCGGACGGCGAAAATATCAAGTTCACATCCGCCGCCATGAAGCTGCTCATGCGCTATGAATGGCCGGGCAACGTTCGCGAACTGGAAAACTCCATCAGCCGTGCCGTCACCCTTGGCGACCGGAAAGTTATTGACGAGGGCGACCTGTCTCCCGCGATGCTCCAGAACAACGGCCAGAACAAGATCGCCTCGCCTGCGCCCGACGAAGAGGACGCGTCTTCCACGGTCGCGCTCGATGAACTCGAACGATTGACGATCCAGCGCGTGTTTGACAAGGTGCACGGAGACAAGGCGAAAGCCGGAGAGATGCTAGGGATCAGCCGCGCGACCCTTTACCGCAAGCTCAAACGCTACCAAATTTCCGAACCTCAGCGCGGCGACAAGATTCTAGTCTGAGGAGTTTGTGCAAAATGTTTTTCGCGCCCTCACTCCGAGCAGGTTCTTCCCTTCGCTCTTAAGAGCATTGCCACCAGTCCATTCCGTCGCCCCTTTTCCGCGATGACCTGCGTGCAACATACCTTCCGAATGAGACAAAGGGTCGCATTCTGAGATTCCCTGCAAAGCCCCCCGGCGCACGTCGAGAAAACCCCAACAAAACGCACTGTTTAGCAGCCTTGCCGATTCTCTCCCTCTTTGGTCGTGCTCTTGCATTACTTCTTGCGGACGCTTGCGCTCAGGCCACAGGGAAAATGGCGCCAGGATTTTCCCGCTGTCACGGAGCCCTTTGTCGGAATTATGCGCCAGACTACAGATCGCACAATCCCGCCTCAGAGCGAGTCCGCTTTACGAAGCCTCGCTGAGCTGTTCCCGAACGCCACCCCGCTGCGTATTCCGATTCTAGTGAGCGTGGAACGGGGGAAAGGCCATCTCCTGGAAGAGAGCACCGTGATCGAATTCGGCACCTCCATGATGGTTTTTTTCGAATCGCGGCTTCCTCTGGAATTGACGGACAAGCTTCATCTGGAGACCTCCGACCAGTCACTGGAGACAGACGCTTTCGTAGTGGCCACACGAGATGGCGGAACAAACAGGGCCATCGCAGCTCGATTCGTCGCCGGCATTCGCAACTGGATCATTCAAGGTTAATCGTGAAAACGCTGATCACAGACCGGAGCCGCCCCCGAACGCCGGATGCAACTTCTCCTTGCGTTCCGCAAACGTGGGAGGATTTCACACGGTTGTATCCGATCTATGAAGCGTTGACACGGCAGCTGGATCTCCCCGGCGGCCCATATCCCATGGGCGTAAAGTTTGGTTCGTGGTCCGACAAGAAATCTCGCGACCGCGATCTTCTCTGGCTGGATCAAGTGGACCGGCAAATCCAAGCCGTCCACCTCCGGCATTTCCTCGTTACTCCGGCCGTGGCGCGCGAAGAAAGTCTCCGCCTTTTCCTGCAGCGCCATCTTGGCAAAGCGGAAAAACTTCCCGCCGACCGGGACAAGATCGATTTGCTCCTGGTCCAGTATTTCGTTCTTTGCGCACCCCAGGATTTGATTGCCGGACGCATAGCAATCTCCGACGTCGCCAACATCCTCCGGCCCGTCCTTGGGGAAGTAGGGCAGGGATCCTTGGAGGATTGCCAACCCCTCGATCGCATATTGGAAGCGGCGAACCAATGCCGGAGTCTGCGCGATCTGATGGAACAGGGCTTACTGGAACAAGGCAAACTGGCAAAAGGCAAAGTCGGCGAAACTTTCTATGAACCGGCCACGCTCGTCTCCATCTGCCGGTTCAATTTCCTGCTGCGCCGGAATTTCATCCAGTGGCTGCACGCCGATCTGCGCGCGATCGGCGTAGCTCTGAATCAACTGGAAAAACGCGGCGTCAAGGCCGTCGATTGCCGCAGAGCGGGGTTTTCCTCCAAGGAGCCCCTTGCGAAACTGAACGAGTTCCACCAGCACTGGAAGCCTCCCTTCCAGACCGATTACAGCCGGGATTCGTCATTCAAGCCATACGAACAATTGATGTGCCTGCGGGAAGACCTGGAGGATGCGTTACGCCTTGCTTTGGCATCCACCGAGCCGGCATCCGCGCCCGCAGCAAAGCAAGAGATTGCCGACAATGAACGAACTGGTGTGGACTCCTTGCCCAAAAGCAAGCCTACCAATGCAGCAACTCCACAAGTGCCGTCTCCCGCCGGGAACTCACAGGGTCGCGCAGAGACCGCCCCGCAATCCAATCCAACTACAGCGGGAAAAGGTCCATCCTCGGAGCAAGCGCTACCTGACATCTGCGTAGCCGACGTCGAGAATTTGGAAGAAAAAATTTGGGAGCAATTGATTGCAACCCCTCCCGTCCGGGGCCGCTCCATGACCACCGTGACTGTGGAAAATGCCCGAATCCTGCTGTCCGCCTGGGAAGTGGCGGCGTTTATCAGCGATTCAGGGCAGGATTCGGAAGATTTGCGGCGACTCATTGTTGCCCGCGCTTTACTGTCCACCTCCATCGAGCGGCGGAAACGCCTCATGGATTTCAAAGCATTACACCAGGCCGTGGCCCACGCGCGCAGTGAAATCCCGCGATTTCAGGAGCGCGTGGACCAGCTCAAGCGAACCATGAAAACGGACGGCGCCGTCAATCTGGGCATCAGTCTCAAACGGCTGCTTTCCCTGGTGGAAGAAGCGGAACAACTCCAGAAGGGAAGCGAGTTGAAACAAGAAAAGCGATGACTTCCGGGCAAATCCTGATTGTCTCCGATGATTCCGAATTCGTGCGGTCTTTGACCGCCCGCTGGCGAATGGAGAATGATTCTCCCGCCATCACAGCCGTCTCCACGGGAGTCAGCCCGCAAGCCAGTTCTTCCGGCTACGAAATGATCGTGATTGGGCCCTTGCGAAACTGCGCGGCGCTTCCGGCGGGGCCAGCCTTGCATCCTGATTCCGTCATGTGCGCGGTGGGCGATGAAGAAAGCCTGAAGGTAGTTCGCGCCGCCAACCCCGGTTGGCTCCTGCTCCCGGAGTGTCCCGGCTGGCCCAGGATTTTATTTTCTCTGGCGGGCGAAGTCTTGCGCCGGAAAGCGGCGGAGGCGCGCGCGCGCGAAGCGGAAATCGCCAGTCTGGCGCAAAAGCGTTTTGGCATTCTCGGCAAATCCCTACTGGAGACGCGCCCCGGAATGGTCAATGCCATCACCTCTCTTCTTGGGAACGCGGATCTGATTCTGCTCTCCGATGAGCCCTTGCCCGACAATTGCCGGGAACAGGTGCGTGCCATTCACACCACAGCGCTGCGGCTGAATGAAATTGTTCGGCGTCTTTATTCCATTGAGAATGAGATGCAATTGAGCGAGAGAAAATCTCACCTTGAGACGGCGGAAATGGGCACGGACAAAACGCCCGGAAGCCGGGTTGCGCTCGGCAGGCGCTAAACACCCCGGTTTCATGCGGTTGAGGGCGTTGGCGGATTGATAAACTGATTGTCGCGAGTGGTGCTGCACTTGCTTTCTTCTTGATGGCGTAATTTGAATTGAGGCCGGCTCGATGAAAAAGATTCTGATTGTCGACGACTCCATGGCCATGGTGCGGATGATTCAATCCGTTCTGGAAAAGGAAGGGTACCAGGCGATCGGCATCAACGATCCTTCGCAGATCGAACGGACCATCGATTCCGAGGGTCCCAGCCTCATCCTGCTGGACGTGGTCATGCCCGATCGCAATGGCTTCCAGGTCTGCCGGGCTCTCAAGAACTCGCAAACCTATAAGAACATTCCAATCATTGTGGTGAGTGGAAAGTCGACGCAGAGCGACCGCTACTGGGCCGAGCAACAGGGTGCCAACGGATACGTCGTGAAGCCGTTTGAGCCGGTCGATCTCTTGCGCGAAGTAAGGCGGTTGGCCTGATGCCGGAAGAAACCTACTTGGATCCTCTCCCTGCCGAAATGCAGTCGGAGGAGTTGGCGGAAATTTCGGGATCGACCGAGCATGCGCGGCCTTCCCGCCAATTTTGTGTTTTTCGCGCCGGGCGCGAGCGGTTTTGTCTTCCCGTACTGGAAGTGGAAGAGGTGGTGGACTGGCCGCTGGTGACGCGCGTGCCACTCGGTCCGCCGTTCCTGATGGGCATTTTCAATTTGCGCGGCACGATTATTCCCGCGGTGGATATCGCCGTCACGGAAGGCCGCAGGCCGGGACTCTTGCCCCGCAGCGTGATCGTCGCCGTACTGGCCGGCGATGATCAAAACGAAGATATGCATGTGGGAATCGCCGCGGACGAAGTGATCGGGACCTACCCGGCCTCTTCGGAATCGCTTCTGGACCACGCGCCGCCGGACATGCCGCACTGCCGCGCCATGCTGCGGCACGAGGAGCGGCTGGCCCTGGTCCTGGATCTGCGCCAGTTGATTCAAGTTTTTCCCGTGCCCGTCATTTAATGCGGGCGCTGTTCAGGCTCGGCAGGAATTGCACAAGAGTAGGGCGCTGTGAAAGCGAGATGAGGGAGGTTTTGAAGTCATGAAGACGCGGTTGAGTTCGACCATTTGGATGCTGGTGATTTGGACATCTCTCGCCCTATTCGGCGTACTTGGGCTGGCCTATGAAGCGGGTGTGCACTCGGGGGGCGCCTCGATCCTCCAAGGCGGAACCTCGGGCAGCGCCGGCATCGAATTCTTGATTGCCGCGGGGGTGGCAGTCTTTACCTCGCTGGTGCTGCTGATGACCCTGCCGCGCCGCGTGCTCAACCCGATCGATGCCCTCTCCACCTTTTCCGAGCGCTTTGCGGCGGGCGATTCACGCGCCAAGGCGGAAGTGCCGGTGCAGGATGAATTCAGCGTGATCGCGGAAAACTTGAACCGCACCTCCGCGCGCGTGGCCAAGGCCTACGGCAACCAGGAGGCCCAGGACCTTCTCCAGAAAAGCATTACCGACCTTCTGAACCTGATCAACCAGGTGGCCCGGGGCGACCTGACGCTGCGCGGGAAGGTCACCAACGACGCCCTCGGAAATGTTGCCGACTCAATTAATTTCATGTTAGATAATTTCACGACCGTTCTGGACCGCGTGCGCAATGCGGCCGTCGAAGTTTCCACCAACGCCAACCGCATTCTGGTGGCCACGGACGAAATGAACACGGGCACCGGCCAGCAGGATCAGGAAATCACCAACACCTCCTCGGCCGTCGAAGAGCTGACCGTTTCCATGAAACAGGTGTCCAACAACGCCGAAGCCAGCGCCGAAGCCGCTCGCCGCGCCCTCGATGCCGCCGAACAGGGCAACCGCGCCGTGCGCGACACACTCGACGGAATGCAGCGCATCCGTTCTTCCGTGCAGGCCACCGCCCGCAAGATCAAGTCGCTCGGCGATCGCTCCCTGGAAATTTCCGAAATCATTAACGTCATCAACGACATCACCGAGCAGACCAACTTGCTCGCTCTGAACGCCGCCATTGAGGCCGCGCGCGCCGGAGATGCCGGCCGCGGTTTCGCCGTTGTCGCCGACGAAGTCCGCAAGCTGGCCGAGCACTCCCGCACGGCCACCAAAGACATCGCCGCGCTGATCAAAGCGATTCAGGCGGAGACGAACGAAGCCGTGGTCGTCATGGAGGAAGGCACGAAGGAAGTGGAAGTCGGCGCGGGCCTAGCGGATCAGGCCGGAAAAGCGCTGGAAGCCATCTCCAGTGTCGTTCGTCAGTCTGCCGAGCTCGTCCAGGAAATTTCGCTCGCTTCCAAACAACAGGTGCGTGGCACGGAAGGCGTCGCCAACGCCATGCAAATTATTTCCGGGATCACACGGCAGACCTCGCAGAGCGCGCGGCAAGCGGCCGGCACAGTGGGCACGCTGGTGAAGCTCTCCGAACAACTCGTCGATGCGCTGTCCCAATTCCGGTCCAACGGCAACGGCGCGTCCGCAACGGTTCGCCGCGAGCCCGTCGTCGTCGAGGCGCGGCGGTAACCCATCGGAAACCGGCCTGTCAGTGCCGGCCTGAGGATCCCTGGAACGCGCATGGACAAATCATCCACGCTACCGGCTGCCGTGACCGCTTCGGAACTCGATGAGCTCCGCACGCTGATAGAAGAGCGGTCCGCCATTTTCTTCGACGCTTCGCGCGAGCGGTTCTTCGCGCCGCGTGTGAACGAATATCTGCGCGCCAGCGGCGAATCAAACGCCGCCACGCTGCTTCGCCGCATCCGCGGCTCCAACGTGGAATATGACCGCTTCCTCGGAAGTCTGTTGACGCAGGAAACCTCCTTCTTTCGTTACGCGGATATTTTTCAAGCCCTCGAACGCGTGGTCCTTCCGGAAGTCCAGGCCCGCAATATGTGGCGCACTCCGCGCGTGCTGAGGATTTGGAGCGCGGGCTGCTCCACCGGCGAAGAAGCCTACTCCATCGCCATCACCGTGGCGGACACCCTGCCGTTTCCCGATGCCTGGCAAATTGAAATCCTGGCGACGGACATCAGCCGCGACGCTCTTCAGATTGCCGAACGAGGCGTCTACTCGCGTCGCAGTCTTGCCAATGTTACAGCGAAGCAGCTGGACGCCCACTTCAAGAAAGTAGGAAACGCCTGGGAAGTGAAACCCCGCCTGCGCAAAATGATTTCGTTTGCGCCGATGAATCTGGCGCGTTCCGTTTACGTGGGTCGCATGGACTGTATTTTCTGCATGAACGTCCTGATGTATTTCTCGGAAGAGCGCAGGAACGAATTGCTGCAGCGCTTCTATGACACTCTCGAACCCGGCGGCCTTTTCTTTCTCGGCCATTCCGAATCCATGAAGACTGCTCGCGTCAAATTTGAAACGGCGGTGTTTGGGGATTGCCAGTACTACGTCAAGCCGCCCACTGCGAAAACCGAACAGAGACCTGCGGTGCTGGGGAGCGGTTCATGACGCCCCTCGATTCCAATTCCCTCGAGCAATTTCTTCAGGACGCCTCCGAGCGCTTGCAGTTTCTGCGGGAATACGCCGCCCTGCCCGTGGAACCAACTTCCACGAGCGACGATCTCGCCCGCCTTTACGATGCCGCACATGCGCTCGCCGAATCCGCAAGCCGTTGGGGCTTTCCGCTCTTCTCGGACATTGCCGGGAGATTGGCGCACGTCTTTCAATACGCCCGCAAGGCGCAGCTGAGTCCTGACACCTACGGCCCGCTCACCGAATTCCTGGCGGACGCGATCTCCGTTCTTGAATTTGACCTGCTGCAAATCAGCTCCGACGGCAATGAAACCACCGATGATATTGCGGGATTCAAGCACCGGTATGCATTTGCTTTCGGAGGCACGCCTGCCTCTTCTTCCGCGCCGGGAGACGATTTGTCCTCCAGCGGCGGAGTAGAGACTCAGGATTCTTCGCTGGGATCCGAACCTAATCTCGCCGACGATCTGCCTGAAGATGATGACGTTCCCAGGGAAGTGCTGGACTTCTTCATACCGGAAGCGGAAGAGCACCTGCAAATCGCAACCCAGTGTTTGCTGGGCCTTGAATCCACGCCGGACACCGAAGAGATTCACCGGCTTTTCCGTTCCGTCCACACCATTAAAGGATCGGCGGCGCAGGTGGGTCTGCGCAGGTTAGGAGCCGTGGCGCATCGTCTGGAAGATTTGATCGGGCTGCTTCGCGATGGCGCCCTGCCTTCCAGCCCGGAGATCACGGACGTATGTTTGCAGACGCTCGATGCCCTGCGAAAATTCCTGCATCGGCAGTGGGCCAACGACGATGAGATGAGACTCACTGTCGGCCCTCTGCTCGCGCGCATCGCGCAATGGATTCCGGAAGAGTTCCTGGAGGATACCGCTGTTTCGGGAGAGGAGGCGCGGCCCGAGGCCTCCGAAGTGGAAGTTGCGCCGGCCGCTTCCGCGCACGCATCGCCGGGCGGGCCAGGCAAAATCGGAGAACGTGGCGCTCAGGCCAAGTCAGTCCGAATTTCTCTTTCGCGCCTCGACGATATGATGAACAGCGTCGGTGAGCTGGTCATCAACAGGACTCGCCTCGTCGGGCGAATGGCGGAATTGAAAAAACTCGTCGAAGTCCTGGGAATTTCCCGGAAGCGTTTGTCCGACAAGGTCGCAGAATTTCAGGAGAAATACGAATTTACCCGCCTGGGGATCGCCAATTCCGAGGGCGGCCAGGCCGGGCCGCGAAAAACAGGCGGCCTCGTACAAGCAGCACAGGAGATGGCCTCCGGCGGCGGCTGGCGGGATTTTTCCGACCTGGAAATGGATCGTTACGATGACTTCAATATTCTCTCTCGCTCGCTGACCGAAATTTCCGCCGATATCTCGGAAGTGCTTTCGCAGCTCAGCGGATTTGTCGGCCGTGTGGGTGGTGATATCGATGAATTTACCAAGCTGGGACACCATTTGCAGGATGAGATCACGGAAGCGCGCATGGTGCCGATCGGCAATCTGTACACGCGTCTATCGCGGACGGCGCGCGACGCCGCCAAGATTTGCGGCAAAGCCGTGGATCTGGAACTCGTTGGAGAGGACACCCGGCTCGACAACAGCATCGTGCAGCAGATCACCGATCCCCTGATTCACCTGGTCCGCAATGCCATCGCGCATGGAATTGAAGATGCCCCTTCGCGCGAACGGGCCGGGAAATCCGCGCGCGGCAAGGTGACCGTGCGCGCCTTTCATCGCGGCAATCACGTTTTCATCGAAGTGCAGGACGACGGCGGCGGGCTTGAATACGACCGCATCCGCCAGACGGCGGTGCGCGCCGGTTTGGTTTCCGCTCCGGCAGCCGAACTCCTTTCCGAGAGCGAATTGCGGGCCTTCCTCTTTCATCCCGGCTTCACCACCGCGTCTTCGAAGAACGAAGTTGCCGGCCGCGGCGTGGGACTCGACGTGGTCCGCAGCAACGTGCACTCTCTGAATGGTGAAATTGAAATCCGCAGCGAATCGGGCCGCGGCACATGCTTCGGCGTAAAAGTCCCGCTGACCCTCATTATTTCGCAGGCCCTGTTTATACGGTCCGGCACCACGGTACTCGCAATGCCTCTCGCGGTGGTGGAAGAAATTCGCAGGCTGCGTCCCGAAGAAATTGAGGACGTCGGCGGGAAATTGCTCACGAAAGTCCGAGGCGTCGTCACGGAAGTCGTTCGGCTGGACACGGCGCTGGCCCTTCCTCCTATCGAGCCGATCAACGGCTACATGAATATGGTGATCGTGCGCGCCGCAGGCCGCCAGGTGGGCGTGGTGGTCGAAGAAGTTCTCGGCAAGGATGAAGTGGTCATCAAGAATCTGGGTCAGTACATGCGCCGCGTCAAACTTTTCCCCGGCGCCACCATTTCCACCGACGGCAGCTTGATCCTGCTGGTGGACGTGAACCGCCTGGCCGGCACATCCGCGGCGGAAGTGGACGTAATCGTTCCCTCCGCCAGCGCGGCTCGAATTTTCGGACCCGGAGCCATGGCGGTCGCTTCCGGCAGCATCCCTGCCGCCGCAGTGGATGAACCGGTCGAGGAAAAAGTCGTGGTGATTGCGGACGACTCGATCAGCGTCCGCAAATTCGTGGGCAGAATCCTGGAGAAGGCCGGCTATTGCGTGAAGCTGGCTTCCGACGGCCTGGAGGCCGCGGAGCTGGTCGCGCAGGTAGGTTGTCATCTGGTTATTACCGACATTGAAATGCCGCGCATGAACGGCTACGAATTGATGTCCCACCTGCGCCAGGATCCCGCGACGCGCCGCATCCCCGTTTTGGTGGTCACCTCCAGAGCGGGCGCTAAGCATCGTGAGCGCGCCATCAAGGAAGGCGCCGCATCTTTCCTGACCAAACCCGTGCAGGAGGAACAGCTTCTGGCGGTGGTGGACGAATTGATGAATTCCGCAGCGCGGCAGCGCCGTCCCGCCGCCCCTGCATTGGATCTGGCTTAATTATGGCAGCTGCAGAAAAAAAGACGCGAGTGCTGATTGTGGACGATTCCGCCTACATGCGGAAGGTCCTGGAGGAGATCATTCGTTCCGATCCGAAGCTGGAAGTTGTCGGGCAAGCCAAGGACGGCCGCGAAGCCATCACTCTGGCGCAGTCCCTCCAGCCGGATGTGCTGACCATGGACCTCAACATGCCGCGCATGGATGGCTTGGAAGCCACCCAGCACATCATGACGCAGAACCCGCGCCCGATTTTGATCGTCAGCTCCGAATCGCGACAGGGCGCCGCCAGCACGCTGCGCGCCCTGGAACTCGGCGCCATCGATTTCGTTACCAAACCTTCCAGCGCCATTGATCTGGACATGAAAAACGTGCGCGAAGAACTCCTCGGCAAAATCAAAATGGCCGCGAAAGTCCGCGTGGTGCGCACCGCCGCGCGCCACGATCCCTCGGCAGGCGTGGAATCCAAACCCGTGCCGCCTTCCGCAAAAGAATCTGGAAATTCCGAAGCGCGCGTTCCCCTGGTTATGATCGCGGCCTCCACCGGGGGCCCCGCGACCCTGATGCGTCTAATGCCTCGTTTTCCGAAAAATTTTCCGGCGGCCGTGGTCCTCGTCCAGCACATGCCGGTGACATTCACTTCGCAGCTGAGCTTGCAGCTCACCGAGGTTGCCTCGATTCGCGTGAAGGAAGCCGAACCCAATGAACCGTTGCAGCTCGGAACTTTTTATGTCTGCCCCGGTTCGCACCATCTGAGGATTTCCTTGACGGGCCGGATCAAGCTGGATGATGGCCCCAGAATCTCCGGCTACCGCCCCTGCGCCGACGTGGCCTTCGAATCGGCCGCGGCTTACGGAGGCGCTAACGTCGTTGGAGTTGTGTTGACCGGGATGGGCAACGACGGCGCAGCGGGGGTTCAGGCTGTCAAGGCGGCCCGGGGATGCGTGCTGGCGCAGGATGAAGCAACTTCCGTCATCTTCGGGATGCCCGCCGAGGCGATCCGCACGGGCGTAGTGGATCAAGTCGTCGGCATCGAGGAAATGTATCCTGCGCTTGAAAAATATTTGGAATCCATTTGCCGGCAGCCACTGCCAATGGGATCGCGATGACGCAGCCGGTGAACGCCAGCCTGGCCCCGCGGGACACTCGTCGGCGTGAACAGGTCGCCGTGTTCTCGATCGGCGAAAACAGCTTCGCAATTTCCGCGGCGTCATTGCAGGAAATTCGCAGCACGGACAGTTTGGGCGGAACGGTTGTGGAGTTGGACCGCCCCGTCCTTCGCAAGGTTCGCCACATCGTGGAGCGCGACGCCCGCTCTTACTATGTCGTCAGCGGCTACGAGCATTTTCATCTGCCTGCGTCCCGGCCAACTACGGTGTTGATCTTGCGCAACGCGCCCGTGGCCGTGCTGGTAGACCCCATTGAAGAAATGGCCGAGATGCGCGTGCTGCTGGCGCTGCCGCAAGCCTTCCGTGGGGAAGAACGCAATTGGTATCGCGGCCTCACAGTGCTGGATCGTAAGGTTCTGCCAGTCGCCAATCCCCTAGGATTTCTCACTGCCCGGGAGTTGCAACTGCTCGAAGAGCAGAATCCCGGCGTGCTGAAGTCTGCCGCGGGAATGCGGCGTGAAAGAGAGCGGGTATGAGCGCGGAAAAAAGCCCGTTCGCCCCGTCTTTCGTAGTTTTTCAAGTCGGTGTGCGGCGCGTGGCCTTGTCTCGCGACCGTGTCGCAGAGCTGATTGCGTCCCCGTTTTTATATTCATTTCCGCACACCACGCCGCTAATTACCGGCGTTGTCCTGCGGCGAGGGCGAATCGTCCCGGTGCTGGACTTGGGCCCCGGTTTGCTGGGCGAAGCTTCTCCCCCGGCGCGTTTTTTCCTGGTGGTGGAACGGCGCATCTCGAACATTTCCGAAAGGTGTGCCCTCCCGGTTCAAGGGGAATGTGAACTGGTGGCCGGGATCATGCTACCCGCGGACGGACGGGATGAATTTGTGATCGGATGCCTGGAACTCAACGGTGAACAGATCGACGTTCTGGATCTGGAAAAGGCCATCGGGGCCAGCGAAAAGTTCGAAGAAGGATTAATCTCAGTGGGGGAGGCCAAGTCTTGAGCGAGGCTGGAGCGGCGCCGCGCGTCCTGCTGATTGACAGCAATGTGTATTTTGTCAAACGCATGACGGACGCGCTCGTGAAAGAAGGCTTCCAGGTGTTTCATCACCCTGCCGCCTCTTATGCGCTCACAATGATTGAGTGGAATCCGCCCGACATCATCCTCTGCGCCACCGAACTTCGTGAAATGGGCGCCTTCGAAATCGTTCCCGTGCTGCGCAGCGATCCAAAAACGGCCAACACCCCGCTGATGGCCCTCGGCAACAGCGCCGAGAAGGGCCCGCTGGAGGCGTACCGCGCGGGCTGTGACGATTACATCGACCGGCGCAGGAATCCCGCCGACATCGCCAGTCACATTCGTGCTTTCTTGCGCAGTTCCCGGCACGGATTCCAGCCCACGGAAATGCTCTCGACGACGGACACCTCCCTCAGCGGAAGCCTCGAGCATTTGGATTTACCGGGCATCGTGCAGATGCTGGACCAGACGCGAAAGACCGGCGCTTTGCACGTCAATGCGGGAGAAACCGACGCCGTCTTGTTTTTTGAATCGGGCGAAATTCATCATGCCGAATGCGGCAAGCTGACCGGTGAAGAAGCGGTCCTGCAGATTGTCAAGGATTGCCAACAGTCGGGAATTGGAGTTTACAAGCTTGTCGCCGGCGCGACCGCGAATCAGCGCACTGTCCACCGGCGCTCGATGGACTTGCTCCTCGACGCCTTGCGCGAGTTTGACGAGGCCAAACAGCATCTGGCGGAAAGGGAAGTATCATGACAGACATCGCCCAACGGGAACCGGGTTCCAAACCCAATGTGTATTTTATCGACGACAGCGCCACCATGCGTGAGGTGGTCAAGATCGCCTTTCGTCGTGAGAATTTTAATGTGGTGACTTGCTCCGACATGGCTTCCGCCGTTGCTTTGTTCGCGCAGGCCGCGCCCGATGCCGTCATCAGCGACGTCATCATGCCGGACAAGGATGGCTACCAGCTCTGCGAATTCATCAAGCAACACCCGCTGCTTGGCCAGACTCCGGTTTTCCTGATGTCCGGAGTCGTCAACAAAGAGGTTGCCGAACGCGCTCACGAAGTGAAAGCGGACGAATTGATTCGCAAGCCGTTTCATCCGCAGGAACTGGTGGACCGCGTTAAGAAACTTTTGAATCGTCCCGAACCTGCCCAGGCGACTCAGCCGGCCAGCGCCGGGACCGCCAGCCCGCTCAGCAGATTTTTTGAGGGCGCCGCGGATTCTTTTTCCAAGGGATCTCCATTGCCCTCTCCTTCTATCGCCGCTCCTCGATCTATGCCCCCTGCGCCCGCGCCTTCCGGGGGAATGCGAGCGCCTGCAGGGAACACGCAGGAGTTGCAGAAATTGCGCATGGACGTGAAGCGTCTGGAATCCTTGGTCAAAAAACTGCAGGCCGAACTCGCCTCGGAACGCGAATATTGCGCCACTCTGGAATCGCAGCTGCAATCCCTCAGCACAGCGGAGTGAGGCTCGAGAATTCTTGCCGGTCACGCGTTGATCCGAATCATGAACTCTGCAAAATCAATTCCAGTTTGAAGTCAGCGAAAAAATTGGTTTGGAAAATATTTTAGTAGCACGGCCGTTCTTTGGCTGTGCGCTTTTGGCAACTGCCTGACTCGAGCACCCAACCCTACTGGGATCGCAAGGCCTGCACAACCAAGGGTGGCTGCGCTGCTTCCGTACCCATTCTCCCGTGCCATTTCTGCACAGTTGATTCCAAAAGTTTTCTCCTGTACATTTCCCGTACCCCCCGCCCCAGAAGGCAGGAATCTTTCGCGCTTTCTCGGCTTTGACTTGTTTGCCTTGGCGGCCTTTTTATGATGAGCGCAAATCTTGGATTTGTCCCTGATCAACCGGAGAGAATTCAAGTGCATCGCCGATGGAAGCAGCCGCGCATTATTCCTGAGAATCGCGACGCTCTGGTGGATATGAACTGCTCCCGCGGTGGTTTTTGCCGATACCTGTCATGAAGCCGCGGCGCATTGACTGGGGTCCGAAAGATGATCTATCCTTCGCACCCACAGGACTCATGAGTCGGAAGGAAAGTAGGCCCGCCGGGAAAAAGGTCAGAAGGATATTTCGGATTTCGGCAGAGGTTTTGGTGGCTGCAGATCACCAAGTCCGGACGAGCCATAGGGAGGTCGCGCCAGGAGGAATGCCTCGCGGCATTCCCCCGCGCCACCCAAGGTTTCAAAAGTCATCTTCTCCAACGGTCGGTGGAGGTTTGGGCCATGAAATCTCGTCGCACCCTGTCAGTGTTTGTCCTTTGCGGTTTCTTGGGCGTACTCATCGGGCTTTGCGGAGGCTCGCTGCACGCGGCTCCTCCTGCACCGGCACAACGCGCCATCTCGAAAACGTCCGCTCCGCCGCCGTCTTCAGTTTCCAATGAATCCTCGGTCCCCGAGGAAGTAGCTATCCCCGGTCCCCTGCGTTCCTTTTTGCGGATGGCCGCGATCAGTCAGAAGATCACACCTGATGAAGTACTGCCGCTGCTGGCCCGCAATGTGGTCATGAGCGGCTACCAAGGCGGCAAACCAACGGAATTCCTGGTCCTCGTCAATTGGTATATGGATCAGGCGCGGGAATTGGAAGCCTTGGCGGGCCCTGGCGGGCAAATTCACGTTTCAAATTGCGACGATGCAAAATCGCTTCTCGTCATTCTCGGGTACAAGCTTCCGCAAACCTGCGGACCGGATGTCGCACTCGAAACCTCCGACGCCAACCGGGCATTTCTAACGATCGATTCCGGATTCCCACTGGCGGACCTTGAAGAGACGCTGCGTGGAGGCAAGCCGTTTGAAATTCCTTATATTGACACCAAAGTTCCAGTGCTCTTCAAGTCGTCGGATTGGGTGGAGAACAAGAAAAATGCCAACCGCGGCGTAGTGGACTCGATCTTACGCGATCCTGGCCTGGCTCGCCTGTATTGGTCGATGTCCCGCATGGATACCGAAACGGCTCAGTTCCTTTGGAAATCGCTGGGCTCCAAGAAATTGATTTTGGGCGCCCCCGTATTGGATTTTTATGGCAGCCAGATCAGCATTCGATCGGGAAGAGTAATTGTTCCGGGTGGAGCAGGGGCGGAAAACGCCTGGAAGGATCTGGTGGGAGCCAGTCCCACGTCTCCCGCGGATTTCGTATCCCGGCTTCTGACCAAAGATAGTGGCTGGCTGGCGTCGTATTTTGACACCCTCACCCGTGTAAACCAGACCCAGCAGGCTTATTTCACCTCGCCTCGCCGCTTGGAACGTTTTTACAACGCACTGCGCGGGCATGACGTCAACCCGCTCCCAACCAAGCACTCCTTTCGGCCGGATCCGGCCCTGTTTTTGCTCGAGGCACGACTCCTGATTGAACCCAACGGCCAGCCGCATATCCCTGGAAATATCGACGTCTGGAAGGAAGTTCTACGCCGCAAAACGGATTCCAAGCTCATTCACGAATGGAGCGATAAGGCCGGTGGGTGGAACAATCCGGAGCAGGTGGTCGAAGGGATGGTGGGTGTATCCAGATATGCGATGCCCGAGGGGCCGGTTTTCAATTTCCTGATGCTGACGGAGATCGACCGCGGGCGTGCTCCCGGTGAGCAACTGGATTTTCCCACGGCTCGCCTGCTAGCCGAAAAGTTTCCGCTCTTTTGCGATCAGTATCCCGTGTTCGCGGAATTCCACGCATTGAATAATGAATCCATCACACGGTTTCTTGCCGTTGCGGAAAATCTGAATCAAATTCCCGATCGCCTCACAAAAACCGATGCCCTGGGTACGCTCCAGGCCAACCTCGGTCTCTGGCAAATCCTGGCCCGGCAGGGTCAGATCCCGGACGCCCGCTTGAACGATTCCTGGCAAAAAATTCTCAATCCGTTCGCCGCCCTGCATTCTTCCGATCAGGTCTACGTGGCCGGCAGGACAGCGCTCGCAGAACTCTTGCGCGCCTCGACTGGCAAAGCTTATCTGCCGCAAGACCAGTTGTTTGCTTTGCTCGCCGGTCCCGAGCAGTACAACCGGGAGGCCCAGCAGTTACGATCCGAAATGGCCGGCAGAATGCGTCAAGTCATCGAAGATCAGCGTCTGGTTTCTCTGGACACGCTCATCTCCCTGGGCGATGGCCTCGACCAGATGGCCAAGGGGAAGGAAGCCGCCGACTCCCTACTTCCACTTGCCGGGGAGCTGCGTGAATTCGAGATGCCCAAGCCCCTCTTCACCAAAAGTGAGAGAACTGAATTTGCCGCTGGGCTTTACAGCAACCGCCACACTGCTTTGCAGATGCGCACCGATTTGATAAAAATCATCAAGACCCCCTCCAGCCCCGCGGAATTAACCCAGGCGCACGGCTTGCTCACTCCATTTTTGAGGGACACTTTAGTAGGCCTCAATTACGCCTATTACGAACCGCCCGGCGCTCAAATGATTCACAATAATCCGCTCTTTGTCCGCTCTCATGATTTCTCCGGCGGCGATTATTCCGGTGAAGCTGCCAACGCCAGCGACCAGGTTTGGCGCTCTCCGCGCATTTTTGGCCGTGGATGGACGGCCAGCGGCGGCGCTCATCTGATCGGCTCCATGGCCGACTTGCCATATGCTCTCGCGCGAGTGGAGCAGGATTTTATCGTGCCGAAAAATGTTCAGTCCCTCATCTGGGAGGATTTGGTTCCGGGTCTGATCACCAGTTCGGTTCTGCCGCGTTGGTGGAGCGTGACTCGGAATGAGTTGCATGCCGTCGCGTTGTATCAGCGCGAAGGCGAAGAGCTTCTTACCGGCGCCGCGAAGGATGAAAAGTTGCGCGAGTCCGTCCTCGGCATCCTCAGCGAATGCCTGCTTCCCCAAAGGTTGGAGCAGGTTGAAACGGCCATGCGCGCCGGTCACGAGGACGACGCCCTTGCCCTGATTGCTCCGGCGGAGAGTTTTTACTTGTCGGCTGAATATCGCCAGAGATATGCCTCAGAAAAGCGCAACTGGGGGCCAGAGGGGAAGGAATTGGATGACCTGCTGGTCCGCTTCCCAGTGGAGACGAATGTAGCGCGCATTTCCGAGGATTTTGGAGTCCCTCACCCTGCCCTGGAACAAAGCTATGGACGTGAGTTGATGAACATCAAGCCGATCCCCACGTTTCTCTATTACTCCAGCCGTTTGATGGCCGAATCCTGGGATTCCGGCAATTTATACTGGGGGCGGCTGGCGGATGAGATGGGCTACTCGCCTGTGATGCTCAACGTGCTGGTTCCTCAATTGACGCGCCGGATGGTGGAGCAGACTTTCGCTTCGCATCTGGAAGATTGGTCCGCCGTACTGCGCGCGATGCGCGAAACCGGAGAAGAATTCCGGCAGGGCAAGATCGCCGGTTTGCCGAAGAGCACGCCATCGGCTGGACTTTGAGACTTTTTGCGGTTGCTGGCGGTGATTTTGGGTACAAATCCCCATTCGCAGAAATGCGCGGGGCGGGTTCACGAGGGAATGATGGCAAAACGACACGTACTTCCATTTGTTGGTGTTCTGATTATCCTCTCCAGCTTTGCGGTTTGGCTGGCGGCGCAGGACCGCGCACAGGACAACGGCGGCAGCGTCATTCGCGTGGTGGTTTCCATGGTGCAATTGAACGTGGCCGTAACGGACGAGAAGGGAAACTACGTCACCACTCTCCGTCCCTCGGATTTTGACATTACCGAGGACACGATTCCCCAAAAAGTCGCCACGTTTGAGGAAGGAAATGAAGGGCCGCAGAATGTGCTCGACTCCGCGCAGAATTCCAGCCCGGCAGGGGACCCAGTGGGCGACCCAACCATCGAACACCGGCGAAAGGATCCACCTCGAGGGGGCACGCAATCGTCTTCTCTCGAGGGAATCGCCTCGGCCGTGAGCGGCTCCAACGTTTTCATATTATTTGACACCAGCAATTACATGTTCCGCGGGCGCGGCTTTGTTTTTGCCCAGGATTCCATCGCTGAATTTGTGCGCTCGCTGGATCATCCCTATCAAGTTGCATTTTATTCCTACAGCCGCGACTTTTATCGCGCCGCGTCGCTCACGACGGACCGCACGCAGGTCTTGCGGGGGGTGCGCGAGACCGTCAACGGCGATGATTCCGCGCTCTATAACGCCTTGCTCATGACGCTCAAAGATGCCGCGCAGTATTCCGGCAGGAAGGTAGTCGTCGTCTTTTCCAACGGCCCCGATAATTCCAGCATGGTTTCTCCCGAAGACGTCGACGAACTCGCTCAGTCCGAAGGTGTCCCCATTTACATGATTAGCACGCGGGAAGCCAAACTCGATGCGGCTTCCGCTGCTGTTTTTTCGCGCATGACGGCCAGCACGGGCGGCGAGGCCTACTTTGCAAAAAGCTGGAAGGACCAGCGCGACGCCTTCAGCTCGATCCGCGAAGACCTGGCACACCTTTACTTCATGAGTTATTACCCGCAACCCAATCCGAATCGTGGCTGGCGCACAGTTTCGGTGAAACTCGCGAATCCGAAATACAGTAAATACCGTATCCGCACACGGAGCGGGTATCGCCCGATTCCCGCACGCGCGAATGCGGCCGGCTCCGGCGACTCCGGATCAGGGCAATAAATTGCAATAATTTTCCCTCTCTCCTCTCGCGCGAAGTCCGAGTAGCGGCTCTTCGCGGTATTGGCAACCGAATCGAAGATCTCAATTTTTGCCTACTGTCCCTCCGTACAGTAGTATTTTTCGCTGCGTGTTATTAAGCTCATAGGTGGTTCATTTGTCTTTATGCCGGCCAGAAACACCTGAGGGGAAGAGAAGGTTCCATGGACAGAAGGAAATCAGGAGTGATGACGGGGCGGGGAACGTCCACGGATGGGTCCAAGGTGGAGCGAAGAAAAAGTTCCCGGTTTCTCGTCGCAGTGCCGATTGAAGCGAGTTGGCGCAATTCCGAAGGCGTTCCCGTTCTGGTACATGCCATTGCGAAACAGGTCAACGGCAACGGCGGCTTCCTGGAAATGACCCTCTACCCCGGCGTAGGCAGCCGAATTACCCTCACTAATTTTTTATCAGCGCAATCCGCCGAAGCCAGAGTGCTGGCTACGCCGAGTTCCCGGGAAGGCGTGTCACATGGCATTATTGTCGAGTTAATTACTCCGAGCGAGAGCTTCTGGGGCGTGAACCTGCAGGCCAAAAAGACCAGCGTCGAGCTGCAAAAGCTTGAAAAATCGCTCCAGTCCGAAGGCATCGATTTCCG
>DATHPN010000054.1:0-7360 GCA_035483715.1 Candidatus Acidiferrum sp. | reverse complement strand
GGAAACACCTGACACGAAATCAGGGAAACGCTTGATTGCGGAGATCGCAATCATGGCCAAAGATGCTTGCACATTCGGGACAGTGGGTCGCCTCCGTGTCCAGGACCCCTCCCAAGGTGCCTCACATCTATTTGGCCCGGCACGGAGGCGACCCCGGATCAACCTGAAGGCCGTCCGGCCTGAAACGGAACGGCCTTCAGCCCCGTCTCCGTCCCCACTTGAGTACTCCGAGACGCTCATAAACTCTCCTATCCTCAAGCAGCGAAACCACTTACTAGGTATCACTTGACAATAGGTACGAATCTGATATAGTTGTTGTGTTGCGTCGGCAAGGTTTCCCGGCGCTCTACGCCATGGCCTCCCGAGCGGTCCTTCTACTTCCTTTAAAATCTTCCCGCCCCAGACCGTTACCATTTTATAAACACATTCCTCATCGTAAATCCTTTGTTTGCCACACTTGCGAAAAACTCACCCATAACTCCTTTCTTTGCCACACATCCAAAATCATTAGACTTAAAGTCCTTTGTTTGCTACACATCCGCGAAAATGGGGGGGCCTACCCACTCGTCCCATTCCGGAATCGGCGTCATGCTTCAGGGGAACAGAGTAGGCTTAATCCGGCCATGCAGCCGATAGACACTGAAATCCCGTCGATCCACCGTGAAGATTCTCCGGATGCCTTCGCGCTCCGCTGCGCGGAGCAGCGCCGCATCGGCCAAGTCCATCGGGCGGTTGGCGTACTTGCGCATCAGCTCACGCATCCGAGGAGCGTCCCCAGAGTCGAGCGGGAGGAGTTGCAAGGCTCCGCGTTCCAGCATCTCCCAAAGAGCCTCTTGTGCGCGGGGATGGCCAGTCAGCAGGTACATGGCTTCCGTCAGTGGGGGCCACACCGTAGCCATCGGTTCGCTAAAAGATTCCAGCGCAGTCACGCACCGAGAATGGTATTGGTCATCCGCGTTGACCAGCGCAACCAGCGGCCCGGCATCCACGAGGATCAACGGCGGCTCCTCCGCCTCTTAAGGAGTTTCGTGAAGCGTCGGCCCGTCTGCACAGAACCCCGTGGATTCCCTGCGTGGACTACTCCGATCAGGTCTTTCACAGCTTCGTATGGGGGAGCGATCGGCTCGTGCCGCTCCGCCCACGCCGCAATCGCTTGGCGAACCACTTCCGAAGTGGAGAGCTGCTTGCGCCGTGCAATGCGCGCGATGCGCTTGCGCGTTGTTTCATCGACCCGGAGAGTCAGAGGGGATGCCATAACGTCACCTCACAAATGATCGTACTGTATTACGTTTTGTAATACAAGTACTCAAGTACTGAGGATGGCAGGGAAGGCGAGAAAGTCTAGAAAGTCTAGGGAGTTCCGGGGGATGCAGGCGTGGCGGAACGCAGAACTGCCTCTTCACCGCGCGCCACGTTGGTGGCAAGTAGTACGCATATGAGGAGAAGCACGGCAGAGACAAAGTACGGCGCGCCAGGCAGATGAACGCTGGCGCGGGGAGAAATCGCCGCGGCAAAAACCTGCGTGAAAATCAGCGGTCCGATCATGCCAGTTACCCCGCGCAGCGAATTGATCGCCCCTTGCAGTTTGCCTTGCGCGGAAGGTTCTACGCGCCGCGTCATCAGCGACTGCGTGGCAGGGCCCGAGATTCCCCACAGCGCCAGGAAGGGAATCGCCGCAAACATCATCCACCCGCGCGAAGCCAGGCCGAAGCCGGCGAACGCCAGCACGCCTGTGATGAGTCCGAAGAAAAGTCCGCCCCGTTCGCCAAAGCGCTTCACGAACGGCCCGACCATCACTCCGGACACCACGCTGACGGAGATTCCGACGACCGCGAGCGAAAGCCCCACGGTGCGTTCGCTCCACCCGTAGCGATAGTCGGCGTACAGCACGAAAATGGACGGAAGCGCCTGTTGCGCGAGGTAGTTGAGGGTGGTGATGAACGCCAGCACGCCAAGCCCAGCATGCGCGCGTAGCAGCGTAAGCGAGCCGAGCGGATTGGCCATCCGCCATGCGCTCTTCGCACGTCGCTCCGGAGGAAGCGATTCGGGCAAAATGAAATAGCCGTAGAACGCGTTCGCCAGGCTCAGCACCGCGGCGCCCCAGAAGGGCAGCCGCAAATTGATATGCCCAAGCAGTCCCCCGACCGCCGGGCCGACAATGAAACCGAGCCCGAACGCAGCACTGAGCAAGCCGAACTGTCTGGCGCGTTTTTCCGGCGGAGTGACGTCCGTCACGTAGGCGAATGCCGAAGAAATATTGGAGCTGGTGATTCCGGAGATGAGTCTGCCGACGAACAGCCAACTCAGCGAAGGCGCCAACGCCATGAAAATGTAGTCGAGGCCGAGTCCGAAGCAGGAGAGTAAGATGATTGGGCGTCTGCCGAAGCGGTCGGACCACGCGCCGAGAATCGGTGAAAAGAGAAACTGCATCGTGGCCCAGGCGAACCCGAAGTATCCGGTGATCGCCGCGGCCCTGGAAATGTTGCCGCCCTCAAACTGAATGATCAAATTCGGAAGGACGGGGGCGATGATGCCGAAAGCCAGGAAATCCAGTGCTACGGTAATGAAGATAAAAACAAAAGCCGCGCGGCCGCTACTAGAAGATGATGATGACGGGGAAGGAGTAGTGGTCGCCTCGGCCATTACATTTTCCGCCTGTTAGATCTCGAGGATGACGGGCAAAATCAGGGGACGCTTCGAAGTTTGTTTGCTGATGTAGCGTTTGAGGTCCACGCGAATTTTTTCCTTGATCACGCCCCAATCGGATTTTTCTTCCGCGTTGGATTCCTCGACCGTTTTCATGATCACGATGCGTGCGCCGGCAATGAGCTCCTGGCCGTTGTCGCTCATCAACCCGCGCGTCACGATTTCCGGATGCGATTCCATTTTGCCGGTGTGCTTGTCGATCGCGATGATGGGCACCACCACGCCGTCCTCGGAAAGATGCTTGCGGTCGCGAATTACCACGTCTTCGATTTCTTCGAGCGAGCCGGAATCCACGCACACGCGCCCGGCCGTCACGGGATCGCGCCGGTGCGCGCCGTCTTCCGTGAACTCGATGGTCTTGCCGTCTTCGATGAGCAGGATTTCTTCGGAAACGGCGCCCAACTGGTGCGCCAGCGCCGCGTGCCGGAACAAATGCCGGTACTCGCCGTGCACGGGAATAAAATATTTTGGCTTCACCAGTTGCAGCAAAAGTTTTTGTTCTTCCTGGCTGGCGTGCCCCGAAACGTGAATAGTTCCCGCGGAGTTGTCGTAATAAACGAGCGCGCGGCGCCGGAACATGTGGTCCAGCATTCGGAAAATGGATTTTTCATTTCCAGGAATAATCCGCGCGGAAAGAATCACGCTGTCGTTTTCATCCACGGAAACAAAACGGTGATTGTCCACGGCAATCCGCGAGAGTGAAGACATCGGCTCCGCCTGGCTTCCACTCGCAAGAATAATGATGCGCTTGGGATCGAATCCGCGAATGTCCTGCGGCCGCACCACCATGCCGTCGGGAATCCGCAGAAGTTCGAGCGAATGCGCGATCTCCACGTTGTCCACCATGCTGCGGCCGACAAACGCGACTTTGCGGTTCACGCGCGAGGCAATATCAATAATTTGCTGAATGCGATGAATGGAGGATGCAAAACACGAAAGGATCACGCGCTTCGGCGCCGAGCGGCATAATTCTTCGATACGCGGAACGATGGCGCGCTCCGAGGGCGTGAATCCGGGCCGCTCGACGTTTGTGGAATCACTGAACAATGCAAGCACGCCCTCGGTCCCGTATTTTGCAAATGTGTGGAGGTCGAACGGCGCGCCGCCGACTGGAGTCTGATCGATTTTGAAATCGCCGGTATGAATGACCACGCCGAGCGGCGTTCGAATCGCCAACGCCACGCAATCCACGGTGCTGTGCGTCACCGAAATAAATTCAATTTCGTACGGGCCAATTTCCACCAGCCGGCCCGGGAGCACTTCGCGTAGCGTTGTGGATTCCAACAAGCCCGCTTCATCCAAACGTTTTTTCACGAGCGCGAGAGTGAAGCGCGTTCCATACACCGGAACATTCAGGTCGCGGAGAATGTAAGGAAGCGCGCCGATGTGATCTTCATGTCCGTGTGTCAACACGATGGCGCGAACATTCGAACGATTCTGCTTGAGATAGGTAATGTCAGGGATGACGAGGTCTACGCCGAGGAGCTCGGACTCCGGGAACATCATGCCGGCATCAATGACGATGATGTCGTCGCCGAGCCGCAGCGCCATCATGTTCATGCCGAATTCGCCGAGGCCGCCAAGAGGAATTGCAGTGAGGGAGTGTGAAGTCTTGCTCAATGAGGCGTCATCTCCGAGACGCAAACGAGAATCCTATCATAGGGAAGTGGCTGCTGACCCGTGGCTGCCGATTCGTGCGATTCGAATGGGAGATGCGCACTGCCTCAGTCAGGACCGCTCGAAAAAGCGTGTGCGACGGAAACGAGAATGACAGCGCCCAGCGTGGCAGCCGCGAGTGAATACAGGAAGCCGCCGCCAAGAATTCCGAGCTTGATAAAAATCCAGCCGCCAATGTAGGAGCCGATCAGGCCGAGCAGAATGTCACCGATGCATCCGAAGCCGCGGCCGCGCGCAATTTTCCCCGCGAGCCATCCGGCGACAAGTCCGAGCAGAAGCCACGAGACGAAGTTGTGCGATTCGAACCAGACTCGAACAGTCCTTTGAGTAATCTCCTGTGTGGCGAGCATTACACCTCCTAATGGGACACCGATTGTATCTGAATTGGGAGCTGCGGCAAGACAGTGAAAATTCGAATCGGAGCCGGCTCTATTGTGCGGCCGGCTGCTGCTGGGTCATGCAGTGGAGCGTGCCGAGTCCCAGTACGAGATCGCGGCAAGCGATTCCCACCACCTCGCGGTCCGGAAACACGCTCGCTAGTGTATTCAGGGCCACACGATCATTCGGGTCGTTAAACGTTGGCACCAGCACGATTTTGTTGGCGATATAAAAATTTGCATAACTCGCGGGCAGGCGCTGGCCATCGAAATAGACGGGCGCTGGCATCGGCAGGGTTTCCACGCGCAGTTGGCGGCCGTCCTGGTCTTTCATCGTGTTGAGAAGCGCTAGATTTTCCTGCAGCGGGGCGTAGTTCGCGTCTTTGGGATCATTCTCGACGATCGTCACGACCGCCGATGGATTGACAAAGCGCGTCAAATCATCCACGTGGCCGTGGGTGTCGTCTCCGGCGATTCCGTTCTTGAGCCAGAGTACATTGGTCACTCCGAAATATTCGCGAAAAACCTGGGCGTAATCCGCTTTTGTAAATCCGGGATTTCGTTCCTGCGTTTTGCTGCACAGGCATTCTTCCGTGGTTAGTAGCGTCCCGCGGCCATTTACATCAATGCTGCCACCTTCGAGAACGACGCGGCGGCCGTTGTGTTCGGGCTGCCACACGCGCCGTTTCAGTTTCTGATTTGCTTTTGTCACGGCGACAGAATCCTTTTTGTGATTGGCGTATTTCGCCCAGCCGTTGAAAACGAAATGATTGAAAGCCACTTCGCCGGAATCGTTTCGAACGCAGATGGGGCCGGAGTCGCGCATCCATCCACGATCGGTGGGTATGCGGAAGAATTCGACAGTGGAGAGATTTGCGCCGGACTTTTTCAAGATTTGCCGTACGCGTGATTCGGCTTCCCGATTTTCGACGAGGAGATAGACTTGCTCGACGCTCGACAAGTGACGGACGATTTCGGCGAAGGCCCAGGGGATCGGGGCGAATTTTCCTGGCCAGTCGGTTACTTCGTGCGGCCAGCCGAGCCAGGTGGCTTCGTGACGCTCCCACTCGGCGGGCATGCGGAAGCCGAGAGCGTTCGGAGTTTTCAATGGTGGCGCGGGCTTCATTGGGAGAAAGAATTTAACACAGAGATCACGGAGGACACAGAGAGCACAGAGAAGAACGCACTATTCTTTATCTAGCCAGCGATTGAGGATGGGGCCGTAGGCGTCGATGCGGCGGTCGCGCAGGAAGGGCCAGTTGCGGCGCGTTTCTTCGCTTTTTGCGGGGTCGCATTCGACGACGAGGATTTCTTCCTTGTCGTTTGAAGCTTCCGAGACGACCTGGCCAAACGGGTCGGCTACGAAAGAATTGCCCCAGAATTCCAGACCGGGATCGCCTTTTTCCGGTTTGCCCTCGAATCCGACGCGATTGATGACGGCGGCGTAAACGCCGTTGGCGATGGCGTGCCCGCGCTGAATGGTTTTCCAGGCTTCGAGCTGCGCGGCGCCGAGTTGCGCTTTTTCGTGCGGATGCCAGCCGATGCTGGTGGGATAAAAAATCACGTTTGCGCCGCCGAGTGCCGTGACGCGGGAGCCCTCGGGATACCATTGGTCCCAGCAAATTTGCACGCCGACGCGGGCGTAACGAGTGTCAAAATTGGGAAAGCCGAGGTCGCCGGGAGTGAAATAAAACTTTTCGTAGTAGAGGGGATCGTCGGGGATGTGCATCTTGCGGTATTTGCCCAGGAACGCTCCATCCGCATCCAGGACCGCGCAGGAATTGTGGTAGACGCCGGGGGCGCGGCGTTCGAACAGGGAAATTACCAGCGCGACCTTCTTTTCCTTGGCGATCTGCGCGAGTTTTTCGGTCGTGGGGCCAGGAACAGGTTCCGCGAGGTTGAAAAGCTCCGCATCTTCGGTGCGGCAGAAATATTCGCCGTGAAACAGCTCGTGAAGAGAAATGATTTGCGCGCCGCGAGCGGCGGCTTCGCGGATCTTCTCGATCGCGCGAGTCAGATTTTCTTTCGCGTTGGTCGTGCATTTCATCTGTACGAGTCCGATGGTAAATTTGCCTGCCATAAAAATCAGTTTAGCATGAGCCGAATAAAAATATTTGCGCGCGTTTTGTAGTATCTTTTGTGCAGCGTCTGTATTATCAATCTGCAAGACATTTAAGCAGCGTTGGATTCAAAACGGAGCCGATGCATGTGGATTCTAAAAGGCTCGTTTCTTGGCCTGTGGGTTTTCGCGTTCGGCACTCTTGCGTATTTATACCTTACGCTCTCCCGTTTTAGTGGACCTAACAGGGCGATCGGACTATCCGTCCTCACTGCCTATACCACATGGAATCCGCTGTGGTGGGCTGCGTTGGCGATCTCCATTGTTGCCGGCTGTTTGATAACCCGCTCGTGGCGGGGTAAAGGCTGGTTCTGGTTCGCGCTGATGGTGACATTTCTGTTTCCCGCTGGACTACTAGCATTGATTCTGGCCGTTACCATCAGAGGAAGCTACATGCATTAACGATTACACGAAACCTCAGATTCCGGAAAAGAAATGCGCCGCAATACAGGTTTGATTCCCATTCAAGGAGAAGCGATGG
>DATHPN010000053.1:0-3587 GCA_035483715.1 Candidatus Acidiferrum sp. | reverse complement strand
GAGCCGCATGTTCGATATGGACGGCACCAGCCCGGTCAACCATACCGGCGTGCCTCAGGTGAACCCCGCGGCAATCCCTCAGGATAAGCGGGATGCCATCATCGCGTACTTTTCGAAGATTTTCCCGGAAGGCGGGAAACGGCGTGACCTGAAGCTGGACGATCTTCCGCTCGACGAGAAAGCCCTTTCCCGCGCCATCTTTATCGAGTATGACCTGCCTCCGGCCTTGCCTGGAAAAGATGCCGCCGAAATTTCCAGCCACGACGTCTGGCCAAGCCGCATTTCCCCGACCGTTTATGTGGCGGAAATGGGTATGGACGCGATCCAGGGAATGGATAAGAACCGCATCGATTATCCCGGGCGCTTCCAGACCTTCATTCTTCCCAATCCTGACCTTGGCCATCGCGTGCTTGGCCCGCACGGAATCACTCAGGCCAAGGACGGGCATGTATACACGGCTGAAATCGACGAAAGTTCGATCGGAGAATTGGATCCCGAAACCGGGAAGGTCATCACCTACCCGACTCCGACCAGGAGTACTCCGCACACCATCCGTTCGGATTCAAAAGGCAATGTTTGGTTTACGGAGATGCAGGGCGTGAGCAAGGTCGGCAAGCTCGACGCCATAACCAAAAAGATCACCGAATGGGACCCCTCGCCGAGCGACACGAATGCCCACTACTACGGGATGACCGTCGATCAAAAGGATCGCGTGTGGGCCGTGGGAATGACTTCGCACAAAATTGTGGGTTACGATCCAAAGACCGACAAGTGGTCCGTCTACGCCACGCCCACGCAGCCTTCCGGGCCGCGCCGCCCTACGGTGGATTCCAAAGGCAAGGTCTGGTTCTCCGAACACATCGGTCAAGCGCTGGGAATGCTTGACCCGGACACGAGCAAGATCACGGAGTACAAGGACCCGTTCAAGCTTGGTGGCGGATACGAGTGCTACGCCGACGCCCAGGATAACATCTGGGTGACCCTCAGAAGCTACGGTGTCCTGGCCAGGTTCGATCAGAAGACCAAGACTTACACCTACTTCCCGGAACCGTTCCCGGACATTATGGGCCGGGAACATCCCGGACCGAATGGCACGCGCCTCGGCGGCCTTTATCCGCCTAAGATCGAGCAGGATGCGCAAGGAACATTCTGGTATGCGGGTATCCGCATGACCACCCTGACAGCTTTCAAACCGGACGGAAACGTTCCGAACAGCCAGCGGGCGAGCAACTAGGAATTGTCACCTGACCTATGTGGGTCGCGGCTTCAGCCGCGACATTCTGATACAAAAAGCTAGGGCTTTAGCCCCTGAATTTGCACCGTAATCGGATGGGCGGCTCCTGGTTTCCGCGCATGGTTACATTGAGTCGAAAAAAGGAGAAATGATGCGCAACAAAATGTGTTTGACGGCTGCCGACGCGCAGAAAATCGTGGCCGGATGCAAAGCGGAGGCGGCTAAAAATAAATGGAATGTCAGCATAGCGGTCGTGGACGATGGCGGATTCCTGGTTCATCTCGAACGGCTGGACGGCGCCGTGGGCCAGAGCGCCGCGATTGCCATGGCCAAGGCGCAAACCGCCGCCGCCACGCGAACTCCGACCAAGGCTCTGGAAGAAATCGTAAAGGAGCGGCCGGCAACGGTCGCGTTCCCGGGACGGGTGGCCGTTCAGGGCGGATTGCCGATCATGCACCAGGGCGAGTGCGTCGGCGGCGTAGGAGTTTCCGGCGCCAAATCGCACGAAGATGAGCAGGTCGCCAGCGCCGGACTGCGGGCGCTCGAGTAGCCCAGTGGCACATGCTTCAGCTTGTGGGGTTTAGTCCTTGCAAGCACCAAAACCCACAGGCTGAAGCCTGCGCCACATGACCCTCTATTTCAGCGGCAGTTTCTACGATTGGATTATGGTTTTTCCGAGATATTCGTTTCAAAGTGCGCCACGACCAGCCAGTGCCCGTCTCTCTTATTGAAAACGTTCAGAAATCTTCGGTTGCTGCTGGAGACCGATCCTTGATACTCCACAACGGATTTGCTGATCCCGGTGAGGACCGCGGTATCGCCATGCACGGCCACCTGAACGTTTTCGTGCACAAAAGAACGAAAATTTAGAGTCCGGGCCTTCAGTTCGGCGAGGTGTTGCGCCTTGGTCAGGAGCGCCCCGCTGGCATTTGCATACACCACGTCGTCCGAATAAATGCGATCCAGCGTGGCGACGTCGCCTTTTTGAAGGGCCTGGTTCCTCTCGTCATCGACCTTAAGGATTTCGTCCGTCGCATTCTCCGGAGGCGCCGCGCTCCTGGCCGTCCGCCAGGCGATTGCGAAAAAAGCCAGAATTGATAAAGTCGCTGCTACCATTCTTCGCCGATTCATTTTGTTTCTCCCGTCCTCTGGATTGGATCTGATTTCATGAATGAAAGGCCGCAATCTTGCTCAATCGTGATAGCACGCGCCTGCCCGAAGCGTCAAGACGAAGCGGCTGAGTCTGGAATCGCGCCCTCGACGACGGACAGTTCCGGATTGATCAGAAACGTCCAGATTAGCGCGCCCAGGACCATCACGCCCGCGCTCACCACGAACGGCGCGACCCAGAAACCGCGGTTGAACAGACTTCCGTAGACGATGGCGGTGGACGCTCCGCCCAGTGCGCCCACCATGTTCATCACTCCCGTAACCGTGCCGCTGAATTGACCGCCCACGTCCATAGGTACAGCCCACGCGGGGCCGATCACCCATTCGAGGAAGAAGAAAGATATGGCCAAAAACGCAATCGAGCTGAATTTGTTCGCAGTCAGCGCGGCCGGAATAAGGAAGGCGCTGGCCAGAAGAAATCCGGGAGCGGCAATAATGCGGCGCGCCAACTTGGCTTTACCCGTGGTTTTGAAGATCAGATCGGAGAGCGTGCCGCCGGTTATGTCGCCGGCCATGCCCGCAAGCAGAGGAAAGGATCCCCAGATTCCCAGCGAGCGAATGGACATGTGCAGATGTTCCCGCAGATAGGTCGGATACCACGTCAGGTAGAAGTTCGTTCCAAAGAAAAAGCAGAAATAGCCGAGAGAGATGAACCACATATTGGGCGAGAGCAGGATTTGTTTCCAGGGAGTGGCGAGCTTGGTGATCGCCGGCGGCTTAATGGTTCCATCCGGGTTGAGGCCTCGGATGCGGGCCAATTCCATGCGATTGACGCCTGTGTGGTCCTCGGGAACGTTGCGGTAGAAAAGGCTGAACGCAATGGCCCACAAAACGCCCAGAGAGCCGAAAATGTAGAAAATGGCGCGCCATCCGAAAGCGAGCAAAATACTGCCGGCGATAAATGGCGTCACCGCTACGGCGAAGCGGCTGAAGAAATGCGTCGTGCCTTGGATCCGGCCGCGTTCGACGCGCGGAAACCAGAGTTGCATGCCGCGACTGGCCACTGGAAATGCCCCGGACTCACTCAGTCCCGGAAGGAAGCGAGCGCCGAATAGAGTACCGAAGCCGAGCGCCGCGCCGGTCATGACGGCGGTGGCGGACCAAAGCGTCATGATGACGGTGAGCACGCGCTTGGGGCCAAAGCGATCACCAAACCAGCCCGCTGGAACCTGTCCGAGCGCGT
>DATHPN010000052.1:0-46153 GCA_035483715.1 Candidatus Acidiferrum sp. | reverse complement strand
CTTTGTTGGGTTTCAATGTCACGCCCATCGCCGCGGTGGCGGGACTGGCCAGCCTGGCGTTCGGATTCGGCGCGCAGCACCTGGTTCGCGATGTGATCAACGGTTTTTTCATCTTCATTGAAGACCAGTTTGTGGTTGGGGAAATCGTGCAGATCGGGACCACGGCGGGACGCGTCGAACATCTGACGCTGCGCCGCACCGTGGTCCGGGACTTTCAAGGCGCCCTGGTCACGATTCCCAATGGAGAGATTACGCGCGTCTCGAATCTCAGCCGGGACTGGGGCCAGGTGTTCGTGGATATCTCCGTCTCGCAGGAAACATCGGCTGACACCGCGCTGGCCGCGCTGGAACGCGTTTGCGCCGAGCTCAGGGGCGATGCCGCGTGGTCGCCGGTTTTAGTGGACGGGCCGCGGGCACTGGGGGTGGACTCCTTCGGGCCCGCCGGGGCGACACTGCGGCTGCAGCTTCGCACTGTCCCGGGCCGCCAGGACGATGCCGCGCGTGAATTGCGCCGCCGGATTCAAAACCGCTTCGAGCAAGAACACATTCGATGGGGCGGGGTGCAACGCGTGGAGATTGTGAGCGACGAAACGCTCCAGAGTTTCACCGCGCGCTCAAATTCCTGAGGGGCTGGCCGCCAGACTTTGGTCATTCCGTTTTAGGCCCTTGCGCGGAGAGTTCCAGCGAATGTTGGCGCACTTCCGCGTATTCCGGCGCTCCGGCCATGACGGTGCGGTTACGTCCATCTTCCTTGGCGCGGTAAAGAGCCGAATCGGCCATCTGCAGAATTTGATTCGAGGTGGCTTCCGGCCATTCCGAAGTGGCAACTCCGCCGATGCTCATGGTGACTTTCAGAAAACCCGCGGATGTGGCAATGGACCCGTGAAAAATGGCTTCCCGCAGGCGTTCGGCTTTATTCCTTGTTTGTGAGCCATCGCACCCGGGCAGCAGAATCAAGAACTCTTCCCCCCCATAGCGGCCCACGGCATCATAGGGCCGGATGGTCGTCTGCATTCTTTTGGTGATTTCCCGAAGAACGGCGTCTCCCGCCAGGTGTCCGTAGGTGTCATTGACAGACTTAAAATGATCCAGGTCCGCTATCAGGACGCCGAGCGAAATGCCCTCTCGCCGGGAGCGCCAAATTTCCTTGTCCAATGTTTCCAGGATCGCCCCGCGGTTCCAAGCTTCCGTCAGAGCATCGTGGGTGGCCTTAAAGCGCATGCCTTCGCGGGCTTGCACGAGGCTGTCTTCCAGCTGCAGAAGGCGCATTCCCACTCGCATGCGGGCCTTGAGTTCTTGCGGGTTATACGGCTTGGTCAAATAGTCGTCCGCGCCGGAGTCCAGGCCTTCCACCACACTCTCCTTGGCGTCCTTCGCCGTCAACAAAAGAACGTAGGTGTAGGGTTCAGGGCGCTGCATCCGCAGGGCGCGGCACACTTCGACTCCGTTCCGGCCGGGCATCATCCAATCCAGCAAGGCCATGCGCGGAGCATCGGGAGATTTCAACTTTTCCCAGGCGGCGTCGCCATCTTCTACGGAGACGACATCGTATCCCCACTTCGTGAGCAGACCCTGAAGCATGTGCCGCGAGAGCAACGTATCCTCGGCGATTAGAATCTTCATTTCGAGACTCCTTGGCAAATTTCGGCGAGCGCCGGAAGCAGGCGGATCACCGCTCGTTCAACCTCCGCAAGACTTTCCTTTGCGGATTCCGCGTCTTTGTTTTTTGCGTCTTTCTCGAGTTGCATGGCCGCCGCAGCCGTGGCCTTCGCGGAGAGATTGCCCACCGCTCCTTTGAGGGAGTGAGCAGACATCTCCAGCGCGGCCATGTCGCCGCGTTGCAGGGATTCGCGCATGGCGGAGAGCAGATGGGGCGCGCCTTCCCGGAACAAACCGATCATTTCGGCGAGCAATTCCTGATCTCCCTCCACGCGTTCCAGCAAGGAAACACGGTCGATTTGCTCACCCGGTTCCTGGGAATTTTTCGTCATGGCGCCACTCCCTGGCGATGCGCCCACGCATCGCTCGAGTTCCGCGAAGAGCTCGACGGGCTGAATGGGCTTGGAAATGTATCCGTCCATTCCGCTCGCAAGACACCTTTCCTTGTCGCCGCGCATGGCATGGGCCGTCATGGCCAGGATTGGGACATGCTTTCCGGAATTTTTTTCACGCTGACGAATCGCGGCGGTCGCTTCCATGCCGTCCATCTCCGGCATCTGGATATCCATGAGCACAACGTCAAATCCCGGATTGCCCGCATTTTCCCAGGCCGCCAGCGCTTCGCGGCCCGTGCTGGCCAGGGTGACCCGATGGCCGGCCTTTTCGAGCAGCCGGATCGCCAACTTTTGGTTCACGGGATTGTCTTCGGAAACCAGAATGTTGAGTGGACGGCCCACGGATTTTTCCGGAACGTGGACCGACGAATCGATCAATTGTTTCTCGACGACGCCCAGTCCCAGGGCTAAAAGGATTGCGTCGAGAAGCTCGGACTGGCCGACGGGCTTGATAAGGAACCGCTCCACACCGAGTTCACGGCATCGCGCCGTGTCCGCCAGATTGCGGTTCCCGGAGAGCAGCATAATGACCGCGCCCGCAAGCCCCGGCTTCGATTGAATTCGCTGCAGGACCTGAAACCCGTCGACGTTCGGCATGACCGCGTCGAGTAAAACGATCGGGAATGGATGGCCTGCTTTTTGCGCTTCCTCCAGCACTGCCAGAGCCCTGGCCCCGCTTTCAGCGGCACTGGGGTTCATGCGCCAGTTCGTCAACATTTCCCCAAAAATGTTGCGATTTACTTCGTTATTGTCCACGACCAGAACATTCAGTCCCGGCAGGGATTGTCCGGCAATCCGTTCCTGGTCCGACTCGGCCGCGGCACCCAGCTGGAAATTGCACGTAAAATGAAATGTGCTGCCCTTTCCGACTTCGCTTTCCACCCATACGCGGCCGCCCATGAGTTCCACGAGTTGGCGTGAAATCGTGAGACCCAGGCCCGTCCCCCCAAAGCGGCGCGTCGTGGAGCCGTCCGCCTGGGCAAAGGATTCAAAAATCATCTGCTGCTTTTCCAAAGGAATGCCCATGCCGGTATCCGAAACGGAAATGTGCAAGCGCACTTCTTCGCCGGTCCTGGCATCGAGTTCTGTATTCAGGACGATATTTCCCTCTTCAGTAAACTTAATGGCGTTCCCGACCAGGTTCACGACCAGTTGCCGCAATCGTGTGGGGTCTCCGATCAGGGTCTTCGGGACTTTGGGGGAGACACGCGCGCAAATCTCCAGGCGTTTGTTGTCGGTCCTTTGAGCCAGCGTTTTCAGGGTATCCCTGAATAGATCGCGAATCTCAAATTCGGTCTTCTCAAGTTCGAGCTTGCCCGCTTCAATTTTAGAAAAGTCCAAAATGTCGTTGATGACGTGCAAGAGGCTATCTGCGGAGGATTTCACCAGGTTCAGATAATCGCGCTGTTCGGGCGTCAGAGAGGTATCCAGCGCCAGCTCCGTCATTCCGATGATACCGTTCATGGGAGTCCGGATTTCGTGGCTCATGTTGGCAAGAAATTCGCTCTTGGCGCGGCTGCCGGCTTCGGCTGCCTCCTTGGCCTCCAGCAGGGCTGCTTGCGCCCGTTTGCGCACGGTAATATCCAGGAACGTAACCACCGCGCCCACGACTTCGCCTTCTTTTCGGATTGGATACGCCCAGTATTCGGCCGGAAAGTTCTTGCCGTCGGAGCGCCAGAACACTTCTTCGTCCGAGTGAATTCCTTCGCCCATGTTCAGTGAATTCGCGATGTTGCATTCCTGTATTGGATAGGGAGTCCCATCCGCACGCGAGTGGTGCATCACCTCATGCATTTGCTTCCCCAAGAGGGCATCGACCTTTTCATAGCCCAACAGTCGAAGCGTGGCGGGATTGCAAAACGTGCATTTCCCTTCTCGATCGATTCCATAGATGGCCTCGGCGGTGGAATCCAGGAGCAGACGGATACGTCCTTCGCTTTCGTGCAATGCTTCCTGGGCCCGCTGGCGGTCGGCCACTTCCTGTTCCAGCTCCAGCGTGCGTTCGTCCACGCGCCGCTCCAGATCTTCTCGGGCGTGGCGCAGTTCGGTGTCGCGGCTCTGAATCTGCTCCAGCATTTCGTTGAAGCCGTCGATCAAGATGCCGACTTCGTCTTCCGAATTTTTCCCCGCGCGAATGGAATAATCGCGGGTGCTGGTTACCATTTTCGTGGTCCAGGCCAGCGCCAGAATTGGATTCGAGATCGGGCGCTGCAGGCGCCCGGCCATGGCATACGTTCCCAGGGAGACGACCGCGACGACCAGGCCGAAAAAGAACAAATAGCCAATCAGGAGCTGCTTGTACTCGATCGTGTCCCCTTCCAGAAACACGGTGCCCACTGTCTCGCCTTGGAAATTGATCGCCTGGAAGATCAAGACTCGGTTGGAGGTAAACCTGCTGGATTCACGTTCCATTGGGGGCGCGGAATACCGGTCCTTCGATGCGCCGGGGTGATAAACCGCAAAGGGCTTGCCGTCACGGTCGTAGATGACAGCCGATAGAATGTGCGGCTTGGCCGCAAGGGCCCGCAGGATATCCTGCGCGGAGTTGGGATCTTTGAACGCCAGCGGCGCCGTGCTGTTGGTTCCCAGGATGTTCGCGAGGGCATTCAAGTCCTCAAGGCGCAGCTCCTTGAATCGGTACACACCGTATTCCGCGAACCCGGTCCCGGCCGCGCATAGCGCCACGACCGTGTTGATCATGATCACCAGGGTGAGCTTGCGTCGCAGCGAAAGTTTACTGGTCCAATTCATCTTAGTTATCCGCGCTCTCTACCGTTTCCGTTACCGCTCGGGCCAGCCTTTTTGCATTTTGGCCCGCGCAATTAAATTGAAATCCAGGAGGCGTCGAGATCTCCGGGTCGAATGCACGCCTTCCCGAGCCCCGGGCGCGTGGCCCGCGGTCCGTAAGACTTCTCTCACTTGCCGGCTTCCTTCACTTCTCCTCCGACCACTTTTGCCAAACTCAATAGCTTGGAGCTCAGTTTCAGTCTGGCCCGGCCGGTTGCCTCCACATTGATCGCGAAACGCACACGGTCATTTTCGTTCAGAAACTGCACCATCCCGCCGGCGTCGAGGAATCCTTCCATGTCCGACACGGTGAGGACGCTCGAACCATGCAAGCCGGACAGAATCACGGGGAGTCTTTTTTTTTCCGACGCGCTGATGAACAGGATGTGAGCCCCTCGCAAATCTTCACCGGCGCGGTAAAAGCGAAGGACAAGATCGCGGCCCTGCACGGTCTTGCCGGTGACTACTTGCGGCAATGCGCTGCCGAACGGGTCCTCGCCAGCAATGCCGATGACGAATGGCGCAAGCGGGTCCGCGAACGATTCACTGGGATACTCAACGAACTTGAGAAAATTAAACAGGTAGGCAGCCTTAACCTGATATTCCGTTAAAGCAACCTGCGCTTGCCCCTTCTGTGTTGCAATCAGGTGAAGGGTGAGCAACAGCATCAAGAGAGCCGCGACAAACCGCGGGCGCAGCCTGGATGGCCGCCTTCCGACACTGTGCATTTCGGATTCTCGTTTGATTTCCAATATCCCTAAAATCTCCAGGTCACTTTCGCGTACGCGCTGCGCCGGATCTGGCTGGACTGCAACGCCCCATTCACGTCTTCGAACTCCAGATGATGGTCTTTCGATAGATTCTGCCCCACCAAGCTGAAGGAAGTTTCCTCCCACAGTTTCCAGGTGAACCCCGCGTCGATCCTCGTATAGGCAGGGATCGTCACATTCGAGGAGGGCCCTTGGTTATTGAGACGGCTGACCTCATAGGCTGAGGCATCCAAGGCCAAACCTCTCCGCAGGCCAAAGTGCGTGCGAATTTGCGCAGTGTGATCTGGTACGGCGCCTTCCACAAACGGGCCTGTTACGGTGTCGGCGCTTGTGGGATCGGTGTGCATGTGAAGCGCCTCGAATGTGTATCCCGGAGCGACCGTCCAGCGATCCGTCACTTTCCAGTTCGCCGTGATCTCGAGCCCGTGTGTTTCCCCATGCATTAAGTTCTCGTAGGTGAGCGGGAAGACTACATGGGCAGGAGCAGGCGTGGACTCGGCAAATGGCGCGTCCGGTTCTGTGGTTTGAAGATTGTCGTAGTTGTTGTAATACGCGGCAAGATCAACGGAGAGGTGGTTGCCAAAAGCAGTTCGATAGCCCAACTCATAAGCAATCAGGCGCTCATCATGGTATTGCGGATTGCCGTATAGTCTGAGAAGTTCAGGGGGTCCGCCAGGGCTAGTGCTGAAATTTCCGATATTTAAGACGAGGTTGGTATCGTTGCGGGAGGGAGCACGCAGAGCGCGAGAAACGGCGAGCCAAACCATGTGGTAGGCATTGGGCGCCCAGGCCAGGCGAATACTTGGCATGAACTCGAACCCCGAGTAATCGTTATGTTCCAGCTTCATGCCTCCGGTCAGATAAAGACGGTCCGGAACGAGAGCGATTTCATCTTGAAAGAATCCGTCGAAAATCTGATGGGTGCTGCTGGGGGGATCCTCGAAAACCGTCAAACTCCCAAGGATCAGATCGGTCGTATAGCGGTAGCCCAATCCCCAGACGACGTCCTGCCGCACTCCGAGCGCGATGTGGTGCTGAAAATCGAAGTCCAAAGTATCTCGCGTCTCTGGATTCTGCGGATCGCGGTGTTTGCCACGGTCAAAGGAGACCTGCAAGCTAGTGTCCGACCGTGCGGAATACACGTGTCGCCATATAGACTCCAGGGAACTGTTCGAAATATTGATCTGCTCGCTCTCGGCCAAGTACCCAGGTGACGTGATGGACGGCAAAACAAAGCCGAGTTCTCCCTCTCGCCCCGTGGTAATGTCGCCTTCCGCCATCAGGGAATCTTTGGACGACAGAGTGCTATCCAGGCGGAATCCGCCGCGCAATTGATGCCACCCGTCCCGTCCGTTCTGGCCGTTAAGGTCCAGCAGGTTCGCGCGGTTGAAATACTTCGTATAAATGCGATAGTCCGTCCCCGCTTTCAATTCCCCGCCGTATTGAACCATTCCGCTTTCCTGATCGATGTTTCCACCCTCCGCTACAACCATCCCCCCACGCGTTTCAGTAGAATTCTTAGTGAAGATACTGATAACCCCGTCTACCGCGTTCGCTCCCCAAATCGTTCCGCCCGGACCTCGAATCACCTCGATCCTGGTGATGTCCTCGAGGGGAAAATCCGAATTGTTGTCCCAAAAAACGCCCGCGAAGGTGGAGGTGTACACGACGCGCCCGTCGATCATTACCAGCAGCTTGTTGCTGAATTGCTGGTTGAATCCGCGCGCACTGATGGCCCAGGTGCTGCCATTGATTTGCGCGACGTTCACTCCTGGCACCATTCGCAGCGCGTCGGGAATGCTGGTAGCACCGGAGCGGCGGATATCCTCCTGCGTGATTACGAAAATCGCCGCAGCGGTCCGCGAAAGTTTCTCCTCCTTCTTCGATACCGAACTCACCTGGACGTTCATCAGGTCCTCGATATTCATCGTGGATAGGTCCACAGTCGACCCTCTAACCGGTTCCGACTTCTGCGCCAAAGCCGGGACGCCTAAAAAAAGTAGAGCCAGTGAATAGCTCATGATTTTTGCCATTCGTCTCATACGTCAGGTCACAGATTTCCTCTTGGGATGGCTGGAATCGAAGTAAGACCGAAATGCAGGGTCACTCCGAGGTCCGGTAGCGCAAAAGAGAACATATTTCTCCTATGGTTCCTCCGGGTATCCATTTGCATTGCCCCTGCCAAACGGCGCATGCCGTTCACGGGCCAATTTCCTTTGTTTCAAAGGTTTGTAAGATTAGAAACACCTTAAAGGTTGGCTCCATCCGTGGGCAGTTCCGAATTGGTTCTGAGGACAAAGGTTTGACTCATTTTGGCGCAACCCGGGAGGCCCTCTCGGGCCGGAAGCCGCAGGTTCAGCGTGATCGGCCACTCGAGCGGCCCTGCTGGCTGGCCGAACCTAAACATTCCTGTGTCGTGCGAGGGATCACAGTGATGATCTTTGCGCTAGTATCTAAACGCGCCTTCGGCACTTCGGCTCTGGCGGAACGCGAGCTTCCAACGAAGCGGGATTGGAGCGAGGACATGGGAGTCTGGTCCGAGAACGTGGAAATTGTGGCGGCGGCCTGCACCACGCTCTGTTGGTTGCCGCAGGCGGTGAAAATTATTCGCGGGAAGAGAACCGAGGGCATCTCGCTCATTACGCAGAGCGTGTTCACCTTTGGCGTGGCGCTCTGGGCGGCGTACGGCTTGCTCCTGAATAACCGGCCCATCCTCTACGCCAACGGCGTGACGCTTGTTTTCGCGCTCGCCATTCTGATCTTGAAGGTTCGATATCCCTGATTCTAGGGAGGGCGAAAGCGTGGATTGGCAGCTTTTACCAACGCTGCACATTTCGCGAGGGGTGAAAAATTTATGGAGGCGCGGGTGGGAGTTGAACCCACGAATGGAGGTTTTGCAGACCTCTCCCTTAGGCCTCTTGGGTACCGCGCCGGAGTTTAGAAGTATAGCGAAAGTGCCATCGACTTGTCAGTGCTGGCGCGGGCAAAAAAATTTTGAACGCGGGATCAAGTCGCGCTTCAACGCGACGCCGTGGGCATGACTTGCGCTTCACGGATGAAGCGAGCGGATTCCTCGGGCGGCGTGGGGCAGATGTAAAAGCCAGTGCCCCACTCGAAGCCGGCCACTTTGGTGAGCTTGGGAATGATCTCGATGTGCCAGTGGTAGTGCTCGCTGGTTTCCTCGCCGATGGGCGAGGTGTGGATCATCAGGTTGTAAGCAGGACGGTCGAGCACCACATCAAGGCGCGCGAGATTGTCCTTGAGCACCTTGGCCAGGCCCGCGTAAATCAGGCTTTGGTGATTCTCGAACGCAGAGGCGTGCTGCTTGGGGAGAATCCACATCTCGAACGGAAAGCGCGGCGCGTATGGGGCGAGCGTCACAAACAAGTTCGTCTCGCTGATCACGCGCACGGCCGAATCGCGTTCCTGCCGGATCATGTCGCAGAAAATGCAGCGCTCTTTTTCGTTGTAATAGTGACGCGAACTGTCCACCTCCTCGCGCACGCGCTTGGGAACAATGGGCAGGGCGATCAATTGCGAATGAGGATGCTCGAGCGATGCGCCGGCTGCTTCTCCATGATTCTTGAAAATCAAGATGTATCGAAAGCGTCTGTCGTTCTTGAGATCCAGCATGCGATCACGAAACGCCCAGAGCACATCTTCGATTTGTTTTTCGGACATCGTGGGCAGCGTGCTGCGATGGTCGGGCGTCTCGATGATGACTTCGTGCGCGCCGACGCCATTCATCCGGTCAAAGAGTCCTTCGCCTTCCCTGTCCAGGTCACCCTCGATACCCAGCGCGGGGAATTTGTTGGGAACCACGCGCACCTGCCAGCCCGGTGTGTTTGGCCCGCTCCCGTTGCGCCCGTACTGAAGAACCTCCGGCGGGGTCTTCGATTCGTGCCCGTAACAAAACGGGCAGATTCCAATTCCCTTGATTTCCACGCTCTGGCGCAAAAAATCCGAAGGCCTCTTGGCGCGATCCGTCGAAATAATCACCCATCTTCCCGTGATGGGGTCCTTTCTTAATTCAGGCAACGATTCCTCCCGGCTGGTGAAGCCACACACTTTAACATCGGACGCTGTCGAAAAAGGCTTATTTTAAGCCCTTTCCGCCTGCCAAATCTCGCGGATCAATTCCCATTCTCATTGTGCGGCAAAAGCACCCTTGTGTAGACGCACGACGGGGCGTTGGCCGGGCGGGGCTTCAATCGCAAGGATGTCGAAGCGGAACGGAGCCTTGGTGGCGCGGTACTCGCTGACAAATTGCCGGGCCATTCTCGAGAGGTGCCGCTGTTTCTCGGCCGTGACCGCGTCCTCGGGGGAACCAAATTCGCTTCGGGACGAAGTGCGCGTTTTCACTTCGACGAAAGCGAGTGTTGCACCATCGTAGCCGACGAGATCAATTTCGCCCTTGACTCCACGATAGGAGAAATTTCGCGCGATCATGACGTAACCGTTGCGGCGCAGAAACCAGTAGGCATAGGTCTCGCCGCGCACCCCGGTGCGTCTCGCTTGGTGGCCCGCAGCCGAACGTGTCGGCGGCGCGGACGATTCGGCGAGGCCCTTGCGTGCGGCCCAATTCACCAACCCGAACATCGCGCGCGCTAAAAGCGGCACGGCCAATTCCTCTCCCGGTTTTCTCTGTGAACTCTGTGTACTCTGTGTTAAAAGCCTTGCATCGCGCACGAAAAAACTTTTAACACAGAGAACGCGGAGAAAAACTAATCTGGAAAATTCCCGATTCTAAGCGGACTTTTCCACTTCGCCGATGCAGGCTTCCAGCGTTTGCGCTGCGAAGGCTGCCTGTTCCTCATCGACGATCAACGGCGGGGCGATGCGGATGGTGTTTTCTCCGGCGCCGAGCAGGAGCACGCCTTTCTCGAATGCCAGGTCCACGATGGCTTCGCGGAGATCGCCGGCGCGCTCCTTGGTTTTCTGGTCGCGCACGATCTCGACGCCGATCATCAATCCTTTGCCGCGCACGTCGCCGACGATGCGGTGCCGCGCGGGCCAGTCCGCCATTCGGCCCATTAGAAATCCGCCGATGCGCCGGGCGTTCTCAATGTATTGCGTCCCCAGCAAATCCATGGTCGCGAGCGCCGCGGCAATGCACACCGGATTGCCGCCAAAAGTCGATGCGTGCGCGCCCGGCTTCCAGTCCATTAGGCTCGCGCGCGCAATCGTCGCGGAAAGGGGCATGCCCGAGGCAATCCCTTTGGCCACGCACAGAATGTCCGGTTCGATCCCGGAGTGTTCACTGGCCCACCATTTCCCGGTGCGGCCCATGCCGCTCTGCACTTCGTCGCACACCAGAAGAATTCCATGCTTGCGGCAAATGCGCTGCAATTCGACGAGGAATTCTTTTGGAGCGGGAACGTATCCGCCTTCGCCTTGAATCGGCTCGATGAAAATCGCGGCCACTTCTTCGGGATCGACCATGCGCTTGAAGATTTCCCGCTCCAGATACGTGGCCGATTCAATGCAGGTGCATGGAGAAGGATTGCCATGCGGGCAGCGATAGGAATTCGGATAAGGAATGTGAAACACGCCGGCCAGCAGCGCGCCGAATCCCTTGCGCTGCACGGCCTTGGAGGCGGTGAGCGAAAGCGCGCCGAGCGTGCGCCCATGAAAGCAGCCATGAAAGGCGATGATCTTGTCGCGGCGCGTATGGTATCGCGCCAGTTTGATGGCCGCTTCGACGGCTTCCGTGCCGGAGTTGCCGAAATAAACTTTCTTCGCTTCTTTGCCGGGAGCCACCGCGGCCAGGCGCTCGGCCAAATCCACCATGATCGGCAAATAAAAATCCGTGCCGGAAATATGAATCAGCTCAGCGGCCTGTCGTTGAATGGCCTCGACAACTCGCGGATGGCAATGTCCCGTCGAGACCACCGCGATGCCCGCGGCAAAATCCAGAAACAGATTGCCGTCCACGTCCTCAACCATCGCGCCGCGGCCTGACTTCGCCACCATCGGATAACCGCGCGTGTAGGAGGGCGAAATAAATTGCGCGTCGCGCGCGATCACGGCCCTGGCCTTCGGACCGGGAAGCGGCGTTATCAGAACCGGCAATTTGGCTTCGCTCATAATCGTGTCCACAAATTTCTCCACGGCGGCCCTCCAGCGGGTGTGGTCTCAGCACCACAACTCGTACCAGGCGGAATACGTGCATCTCTCTACTGGATCACGGGCTTGTAGATCGAAAGAGAAGCACCAGACTCTAATTTACGCCGAAGTGGGCAGGCCGTCGAGAGAAGGAAACGTAGAAATGTTTACGCTTCGGCACCGTCGGGATTTGGGTGCTTTCAGTAGGACGGGCTTCAGCCTGTCTGGTTTTGCGTTGGAGATAGAGCGAAAAGCTAAACCAGACAGGCTGAAGCCCGTCCTACTTGCGCTTCCAGCGGACGCCGCTGTCGCGAGAGTCTTCGAGAATGATTCCCCGTTCGGCCAGAGAGTCGCGAATGCGGTCCGATGCCGCAAAGTCCCGGCGCTTGCGCGCGGCTTGACGTTCAGCGACGAGGGCTTCCACTTCGGCGTCGCTGAGGGTGGGGCTACTGGAGGAAATCCCCAGCGCGCTGAGCTTCTCCGCGTCGTCATCGCGCAGTACCGCAAAAATTGCGTCGAATGTTTCCATCACGTCGAGCACCGGCGCTGCGTCGCCCTGGCGGAACTCGCCGCGATCCATCGCCGTGTTGGCTTCGCGCACCAGATCGAAGATCGCCGCGAGCGCCTGCGCGGTGTTGAGATCATCGGCGAGTCCGCGATCGAACTCTTCCATGGCTTTTGCGGCGCGTTCCGCAATCGCCGGAGACGATCCTTCCGGAAATTTCTCCGCGCGAAGACGCGAAACAAAGTTCCTCAGGCGCTCCACCGAACTCGCCGCAGCCTGCAAACTCTCCGGCGTGAAATTCAACTGGCGGCGGTAGGGCACGGAAGCCAGCAAAAATCGAATCGCCGACGGCTTGTGCCCGTGTGAAAACAGTTCGCGCAGTGTGGCGAAGTTTCCCAGCGACTTGGACATCTTTTCGTGGTCGATCAGCAGGTGCTCGGCATGGAGCCAGTAGCGCACGAACTTCTTGCCGGTGGCGGCTTCGGATTCGGCGATTTCATTTTCGTGGTGCGGGAAGGTTAAGTCCACGCCGCCGCTGTGAAGGTCCAGCGTGTCGCCTAGATACTTCAGGGCCATGGCGGCGCACTCGATGTGCCAGCCGGGACGCCCCGGGCCGATGGGCGTCTCCCAGAAATGCTCGCCGGGCTTGGGCGCTTTCCACAACGCGAAGTCGCGCGCATTGTCCTTGTCGTAGCGGTCCATGTCCACGCGCGCACCAGTCTGCATCCCGGCCACATCAATTTTTGAAAGTTTGCCGTAAGCCGGAAATTTCGCGATGCGGTAGTACGTCGAGCCTTCGCTGGTGTAAGTGAAACCCTTTGCGGTGAGGCGCTGGATCAGCTCCACCATGTCGTCGATATGCTCGGTGGCCCGCGCGATCTGTTCGGGGGGCTCCAGATTCAAGGCCCGGCGATCGTCCATATACGCCTGAATGTATTTGTCCGTGTACTCGCGAATGCTGACTCCCGCCGCCGCCGATTTCTGAATAATGCGATCATCCACGTCGGTGAGGTTCATCACCTGAACGACGCGAAAGCCTTTCGACTTCAAATACCGCCGCAGCACATCCTGAAACACAAACGTGCGGAAATTTCCGATGTGCGCGAAATCGTAGACCGTAGGCCCGCAGGTGTACGAGCGCACTTCACCGGGAATCAACGGAACAAATGGCTCCGTCTCGCCGGACATCGTGTTGTGGAAGCGGATCTCCGTCTTCGTGGTCCGGTCCCCGCTGCTCAGTGTAGGCTGTGCGCTCATGGCAAACGCGTCATTTTAACCGACGCGCGCAGATGTAGCAAAAGGTCTGTTACGTTGGGGGCGCCCCTCAACTTAAGGTGGACGACGGTACGCGGATTGAAACTCTTATGTCAGAATGTCGAAAGTAGGAGATCACGCAAAATCAGAAATCGTTCTTTTCAAGAATCTGGCAAGCATCCTGAAATTACCGACATGGCGGACAAAGTCGGGTAGTTGGTATCACTAAGCCTCCCCCGCTTGGAGAATCAAATAGAAGGGGAACAGCAGAATGGCGGAAGACGAAGATCAGGATTTGAGAGACATCCGAGCGGAAGAAATAACGCGAGGCAAGAAGCAACCGAAGAAAGCTCTGTCGCTGGCGCGCCGCCGCATGATCGCCGAAATGACCAGCATGCTGCAAAATCCGCGCTGCGACATGGAAACCTATCTTGAGGTTATTCGCGAGTATGGGCTGCGAGAGGAGTCAGACGAGTTTCGTCAACTCCTCGCTTTGTAGAGGAAGCGCCGCGTAAACGATTGGCGACCACTCGATGTGCGGATCGGATGCGTTTGTCCTGTTCCTCAACCGGGAGAGTCGCCAGATGTCCAGCAACAATCTTGGTGAATTCCGCATTGAATTCCCTGGCCGAGATCTTTTTCTTTGTCGATTTTTTCTTAGTTTTCTTGGCCATGGCATGCCCTACGCATCCTCGAAGTCATCCTCATGATAATACGCGGACGAGAGCCGCGCAAAGCACGGTACTAGTCAAGTACTGATAAGCCAGCTCTCCGAATTGTCAGACGGGCGTCTATCGCTTATGCGCTTGCGCGTAGTCGATAGCGAACTGCTTGAGGGTCGGGCTGGTCATGCCCAACGCAGTCGCTTCCTTGGCGGCGCGGTCGACATCCCAATGATCGACGACCATCCGCTTGATAAACCACATGGTGGCCGCGCGGCCGCCGCCCGCACAGTGAATGAACGCCGGGTCGCTGCCTTTCGCGGTGATCGCTTCCAGAAACTTGTCAGCCACGGCAGGGTCGGGAGCGGTGCTGCTGAAGGGGATGGAATAGTAGCGAATATCGGCGGCTTTCGCGGCGGCTTCTTCCTCTGGAAGGTTCGCGCCGTCCTCGCTCGGCTGCCGCAAATTGATGATCGAGGCAAAACCAAATTTCTTGATTTCAGGCACCGCAGTGGCTTTGATCGCGCCGGAGCAGGCGACCGTGGTCTCGAGGCGATGGAAGTTGGTGATGCCGTCGACGTTTTCTTTGGTTACCTCTTGCGCCCGGACCGGCGCCGCTGCCAGCCAGGCACTTGAAATCAGTGCCGCCGCTATCAGGGATTGTGATTTCATGGAGATCCTCCTCTTGAGGAAATTGCATTATGCGATGAACAGTCCGAATAAAGCTAGTCTCGTGTCTCCCAGTTAACCCGAGTTTCTCACAAGTAAGCTTTTGGGGGCAGGTTTTTAGTGGCGCAAGCTTCAGCTTGTGGGGGTTGGTCCTTGCAAGGCTGAAACCCCGCAGGCTGAAGCCCGCGCCAATGGCTGGCCACAAATTTGTGTCCTTCGGATGCGATGGCTATAATAGGGGTGTGTGCTTAGAATCGGCTTCAGGGCAACACTATGATCGCTCTACCACAAACCGAAATTCCGGCGTCCCTGGTGCATCTCGATCTCGAGAAAGAGATTGTTCGCCTGAAGCGGGAAATGAATGCCGTGATCCTGGCGCACTATTACCAGGATTCGGAGATTCAGGACCTCGCGGATTTTGTGGGCGATAGCCTGCAACTCTCCCAGCAAGCGGCTTCCACCCAGGCAGAGGTCATCGTCTTCGCCGGCGTGCTGTTCATGGCCGAAACGGCCAAGATCCTCAACCCAAGCAAACCCGTTCTGCTCCCCGACCTGAAAGCGGGCTGTTCGCTGGCCGACGGTTGCCCGGCCCCCCTGTTTAAGGCGTTTCGCGATCGCTACCCCGATCACGTGTCCATCACCTACATCAACTGCAGCGCCGAAGTCAAAGCGCTGAGCGACATCATCTGCACTTCCAGCAACGCCGAAAAGATCATCCGCCAGATTCCGCCGGAGCAGCCCATTCTGTTCGCCCCGGACCAGCACCTCGGGCGCTACCTGATGAAGAAGACGGGCCGCGAATTGACGATTTGGCCGGGCAGCTGCATCGTTCACGAAATGTTTTCCGAGAAAAGCCTGGTGCAGTTGAAGGAGCGGCACCCTGGGGCGCTCGTTTTGGCGCATCCGGAGTGCCCGGAATCCGTCCTGCGGCATGCGGATTATGTCGGATCGACGTCCGGCTTGCTGAATTATACGAAGCAAAGCCCGGCGGCCGAATTTATCGTGGCCACCGAAAGCGGCATCCTGCACCAGATGGAGAAGGCCTGCCCGGAGAAAATTTTCATTTCCGCGCCGGGCGAGGGCGGATGCTCCTGCAGCGAATGTCCGCACATGAAGCTGAACACGATGGAGAAGCTCTACCTCTCGATGCGTGACCGGGCGCCGGAAATCACGCTCGAGGAGAATTTGCGCCAGCGCGCCTTGAAACCGATTCTCCGAATGCTGGAAATGAGTTAGCCTTCCTTCATTCCTCATGCCTCCCTTACTCGATGCGTCCGCGTGCCGCAACTTGCTGCGGTCTTTTCTGGCCGAAGATATTGGACCGGGCGATATCACCACGGAAACGACGGTATCCGCCACGCAACGCGCCCGCGGCGAAGTGATCGCCAAAGCCCCGCTCGTCCTTGCCGGGATGGAATTATTCATCGAGGTCTTCCGCCTATTGGACCTCGCCACCTCGGCGGAAATCTTCTCACACGACGGCGAGGAACTTGCGCCGGGAAAAATTCTCGGGCGAGTAAACGCATCGGCGCGCGGGCTTTTGACGGGCGAGCGCGTGGCCTTGAATCTCTTGCAGCGGCTCAGCGGAATCGCGACGCTTACGCGCCGGTATGTTTGCGCGATTGAAGGCACCGGAGCGGAGATACTGGATACCCGGAAAACGACGCCCGGCCTGCGCGCCCTCGAAAAATACGCGGTGCGCGTGGGCGGAGGCAAAAGCCACCGCAAGGACCTCGGCGAAGCCGTCCTGATCAAGGAAAATCACATTCGCCTGGCGGGAGGCGTTTCGGCCGCGCTCACGGCGGCGCAAGCGGCCAAGGGCCGGGCAGCATGGATCGAAATCGAAGTCACCAACCGGGACGAATTGCGGGCCGCGCTGGCGCACAATCCCGATGTCATCTTGCTCGACAACATGAGCCCTGCCCTGGTGCGCCAAGCCGTCGACGAGGTCCGCAAGCACGCCGGACCGACCAAAATTCGCACCGAAGCTTCTGGAGGAATCACGCTCGATAACGTGAGAGAATTCGCCCAGGCGGGTGTCGATTGGATATCGTCAGGGGCGCTGACACATTCCGCTCCGGCAGTGGATTTAAGTTTTGAGATTGAGCCGCTCGTTTGAATTATCGGTGAATTCGACCATTGCGGCCGGGGCTTTCGGAATGCATCCATTATGACCACCTCAACTCGAACCGACGTTCTCGTAATCGGCAGCGGCCTCGGCGGCCTGGCGGCGGCATGGGACGCTGCCAAGCGCGGCTGTGAAGTAACGCTGCTCACGCGCGCTCATGAGCCTGAAGACAGCAACACCTATCGTGCGCAAGGCGGAATTATCTACCGTGGGCCCTGCGAGCAGCCCGAACAGCTTGTGGCCGACATCCTCTCCGCCGGCGCAGGCCTCAGTTCGCCGGAAGCGGCTGCGCTGCTGAGCCACGAAGGGCCGCGCCTGGTGAAAGAAGTCCTGATCGATGAGCTGCACGTTCCATTCGATCCTTCTCCGGAAAATCCGAGCGATCTCGATCTGACTTCCGAAGCCGGCCATTCCATCCCGCGGATCATTCACTTCAAGGATCGCACCGGATTTTCGATTGAGCGAGCTTTTTTTGAGAGGGTGCAGGCTCACCCGAAAGTGAAAGTAATCGCCAATGCCACGGCTGTGGATTTGCTGACGGCGTCGCACCATTCGGTCGAGCCCACCGACGTTTACCGCCCTCTGACCTGTGTGGGAGCATACGTGCTCGACCAGACCACGGGAAAAATTTTCTCAATCCTCGCCAAGGAAACCATTCTGGCGACGGGCGGCCTCGGCAGCGTTTTCCTGCACACCACGAATCCTCCGGGCGCGCGCGGCGACGGCATCGCCATGGCCTATCGCGCCGGGGCGCGCTGCATCAACATGCAGTACGTTCAATTCCATCCCACGGCGCTGCTGGCGCCGGACGGCTGCTTTCTGATTTCGGAGACGGTGCGCGGCGAGGGCGGGCGGATCGTCGATCGCCAGGGCCGGGAATTTATGCAGCGATTTCATCCCGCCGGATCGCTCGCTCCGCGCGATGTTGCCGCCCGCGCCATCTATCAAACCATGCTGGAATCGGGCGAGCCTTGCGTCTATCTGGACATCACCCACAAGCCCGCTGACCAACTCCGCGAGCGTTTTCCGGGCATCTACGCCGTCTGTATGGAGCGCGGGATCGACATGACCCGCGAGCCGATTCCGGTAGTTCCCGCGGCGCATTATAGTTGCGGGGGAATCGCCACCGATGCCTGGGGGCGCACGACAGTGGATCGTCTGCGTGCTGTCGGCGAAGTCGCCTGCACCGGCCTACATGGCGCGAATCGCTTGGCCAGCACATCGCTGCTCGAATGCCTTGTTTGGGGGACGCGCGCCGGGCAGCAAGCCGCCGACTGCATCAGCCGCGGCAATGAGTTTTATTTTCCCCAGGTCGCCGACTGGCGCTATGAGAACGAACCTGCGGATCCCGCGCTCATTTCACAGGACTGGCTGACGATTCAACAAACTATGTGGAATTACGTGGGCCTGATCCGCAGCGAGAAAAGATTGAATCGCGCCATGCGCGTGTTGCGCGAGTTGGACCTGGAAATCGCCCGCTTCTATGAAAAATGCGAAATCAGCGATTCCATCATTGGCTTGCGCAACGGCATGCTCACCGCGCTCTTGATCCTCGAAGCCGCCGATCAGGCCCGCGAAAGCCGCGGTTGCCACTATCGCATCGACTGATTTCACGCATGAGAAGCGCTTGTGCGGCGCGGCCTTCAGCGAATTGCTTCGCGAGAAGGAGAGCATCCTTGTGGCAGTCCGGTTGAGGAATAATCCACGAGCGCTTGCCGTGCCGCAGGTTTTTAACCGTCTAGCGCGCTGCTTTATCGCCGGGGCTCGATACCGCCGCCGTTTTCATCTTCCACTCGTTTACCGGGATGCGGGGCATGTCGAACAAATCCGATGTGCGGGCGTACCATCCGCGTCCATGCATGCGGCCAAGCAATTTTAAATTCGGCGTATCGATGTAATATTTCGCTGCGTCGAGGACGAACTCGTCGCGGACATGCATTGCCAGCACGCGGCCAAGGACCAGCCCGCTCTCACCCAAATCGATAATTTGCATCAGCTCACATTCCAGCGCGACGGGGCTCTCCGCAATGCGCGGTGGCTTCACAAGCGTGGAAGGCGCGGGCGTCAAGCCAGCCTGTTCCATTTCGTTCACGCTGGAATCGAATTCTATCCCGGTGACATTCATTGCCTCGGCATTGTCTTCGGAGACCAGATTCACCACGAACTCGCCGGTTTCGCGAATATTCGCGCGGCTGTCCTTGGCTTGCCCCGGCTTGCGATTGCCGATGCCAATCACGACGACAGCCGGCTCGCCTGAAAACACGTTGAAGAACGAAAACGGCGCCGCATTGAGCACGCCCCTGGCGTCCTGGCTCACCACCCATGCGATCGGCCGTGGCGTCACCGTGGAAACCAGCAGCTTGTAACATTCCTTGCCCGGGATTTCCTTGAAGTCGAATAACATCGAGAAACCTCCCCCGTCCGTGGCGCAAATATAGCCTATACCAGAAACGAGTGGCGAACCACATTGTACCCAGGTAAATGCGCCTGGTTGATTGAAAGCCTTGCCACGAATCCTCTTGATTATTCCCACGACATTGAATTCGAGGCGGCTCCTACCCTATTCACTTTAGAAACAATCGACAGCACACTGGAAAAAACTTCACCTCTTGACCGAGGTTTTTGTGGATCCAGACGCGCCCAATTTTTGCAATTGCCTCACTCTGAGACACTTCCGGACTTCGTCAACACTTTTTCATTGAGTGGGCCTCAGTGTGCTCGTATGGCCATGCCCTCCCATATCCCAGGAGGAAAATACCCATGATTCGAAAGATTCTGCTTTTTGCTTCGCTTGCGGGTTTCTTGCTGGCCGTGTCCACTCAGGCTCACCCACCATACCAAAATTCTAAATCGGACCAGCAGGCACCCAAAGTGCAGTCGGTAACAGGCAAAGTGACTCAAGTCGAAACCGGGGGCAAAGCATTTTCGATCGAAGTAAATCAGGGCAACGATAAGCACCCCATGCGGTTTGTCGTTGATAAGAACACGACGGTGCAAGGCCATGTAAGCGCCGGAACGACCGCAAGCGTCGATTATCAGCCCGACGCAAGCGGCCAACTCGTAGCTTTAACTGTCTCGGAACAGTCGGCCACATCGCAGTAGCAGAGGAACGCTCCGAAGTAACTCAGGGGGGCGAAATCGAATGATTGGGCCGGCTTTGGCGCTCGATTTTGCCCTTCCCTGCCGTTCAATCTCCTCACTTGTGTTACCCATAGTTGACAGATGAGCGCTTGCGGCTTTACTTCGAGCGCGACGCATGCTAATTTATTTTCCCGTAACCGCCATCGTAGCGCCAGGCGGCTGGGCCACTGTTAAACGACCCTTCAGCGATTTTGTCGCGGCTCGAACCCTCCCGAGTAAGCGGAATACGTTTCTGCCGACATGCATATATTGGGCTTGGTCCAGGCGAATTCCTTGGGGCCGACCACCCAGCGCATAGACGGCGGAGGCCATAAAGGGGAAATCTTGCTTAAACTGCGCAAAGTCGAGCTCGTGGGCTTCAAATCTTTCTGCGAAAAGACGCATATTACTTTCAGCGGTGCCGGACTCACATGCATCATCGGGCCAAATGGGTGTGGAAAATCCAATATCGTCGACGCGATTTCCTGGGTCCTGGGCGAGCAGAGCCACAAATCGCTTCGCGCCGAGCGCATGTCCGACTGCATTTTCAACGGGACGGCCAAGCGGCCGCCGCTAGGCCTCGCGGAAGTCACGCTGACTCTGGTTGACCCTGAACTTGTGGAGGCGGCGGAGTTTGTGCTGGGTCCTCAGCAGGGTGACACGGCCGCGCCTGGGCCTGTCGGCGTACCTGACAGCGTTTACGGCGCCGACGGAAAATCTCTCGACACAGAGAGCGCAGAGGGCACACAGAAATGCGCTGAGAATTCAGATCCTGCCAGCAGCGATGCGCCCCAAGACGCACTCGCGGAAGGCGACGGCTCAACGGAGCCGGCCTTTCTGAAAAAGAAGAGCGCGACCGCAGCGGAAAAACATGCGATGCATTTGAAGCCCGGCGAAGTCGTGGTGGGGCGGCGCCTGTATCGTTCGGGGCAGAGCGAGTACCTCATCAATGGCCGCGTGGCCCGATTGCGCGATATTCAGGATTTGTTCATGGGGATCGGGCTCGGCCCGGACTCCTACGCGATCATCGAACAGGGCCGCATTGGCCAGATTCTCAGTTCCAAGCCCACCGACCGCCGCGCCATCATCGAAGAAGCCGCCGGAATCACGAAATTCAAAACCAAGCGGCGTCTCTCGGAAGCAAAGCTCGAATCCTCCAAAGTGAATCTTTCCCGCGTGAACGATATCTACGTCGAAGTGGAGAAACAGCTTGCCTCCCTGAAGCGGCAGGCTTCCAAGGCCCGCCGATACGCGGAAATTCGCGAGCAAATGCGCGGCTTGCTGCGCCAGGTTCTGGCGAGCAAAGCCAAGGAACTCGACCTTGAGGCAGATCGTTTGGCAAGGCTCGTGGGAGGAATCTCGCAGCAGGAATCCCAGGAAGCGCAGTCCGTGAATCAATGGGAAGCAGAACAGGAGCGGCTCTCATCGCGCACCTACGAACTGGAAGGCGAACTGCGGCAGCACCAGAATATTCTCGGTCAAACGGCGCTGGAACTCGATCGTAGCGAGAATCGCATCCTCTTCAACCGGCAGCGCACCGCGGAATTGACCGGGCGGCTGCAGCAATTGGCGGTCGAAATTGAGCAGGGCGCAGCGCAGGCCGCGCAGGTCGAGGCCCGCGCCACAGCGCACGGCGAGTCGGTCACAGCAATCCGGGGCGAGGTCGCGCGAGTGGAAGCGATCCTGGCGAGCCTGGCGGCGGCCACCGCTGAAATTTCAGGCGCTCACGATTCTGTCGAAGATCGCATCGCCTCGCTGCGGCGCGCGGCCGCTGAACTCGGCGACGAATTGACGCGCCTGCACGGGGATCAGGCGCAGGCCGAGCAGACGCTCGCGCATCACGTCGAGAGCGTCGCGCGCTCCGAGCGCCAGGAACAGCAGTTGCTTGAGGAGTCCCTGCATCATCGCGACCGCGCGCAAGCCGCCGATTTGCACTGGCAATCTGTCCTGGAGCGCACGCGCAGGCTGGAAGAAATGGTGCGGACGGCACAGGCGCGCATCGGTGACCTACGCCTACAGCAGCGCGAAGCGGCCGCGCAGGCCGGCGCCTCACGCGACGCGCTCGCCAGCGGCCGGGCGCGCCGCGCTTCTGTCGAGCAGATTTTAAATGAGCGCTCCTACACTGCGGATGCGGTCCAGAAATTATTCGCTTCGAGCCAGGGCGCCGAGGAATCCGCGGGCTTCCGCGCCGTGGGAGTGCTTGCGGACTATGCCGAGGTCGGGCAGGAATACGAAAACGCCATCGAACAATTTCTGCGCGACGAATTGGAGTACGTTGTCGTGGAAACCTTTGATGTGGCGCGCGCGGGCATTGCCATGCTGCGCGATGAAGTGGGCGGCCGCGCCACCTTTTTCGTGGATTCGCTGCGCAAATTGAATTTGCAGCCGAACGAGCCCATCGTACCCTTCGAGATCGAACGCGAAACCGTTTCGCGGCTTGACCGCCTGGTGGAGTTTCGCGACCCGCTGGGTCCTGCTGCAAAGCAATTTCTGCCGCGTTTGCAATCGGCGTTCCTGGTGAAGGAATCCGCAGTGGCCGAGCGGCTGGCGCGCGAGAATCCCGTGTATTCCTTCGTGACGCCCGACGGCACCACCTATCAGGGCCGCGTCGTCAGCGGCGGCCGCCCGTCGGAGACAGGCCCTCTGGGCATGAAACGCGAATTGCGCTCGCTGGACTCGGAAGTGTTGCGACTCGAGCGCGCCGCGTCGGAAGCGCAGGCGGCGCTGCAGCACCTGGAAGAAGAGCTGCACGCCAGCGAAGTAACCCTCGAGCAAGCCGCGGCGCAGCACGTCGAATCGGAAAAACTCTCGGTGGCCGCCACCTTGCAGCGTGATCAGGCGCGCGGCGACATGGTGCGCCTCGGAATCGAACTGAGCGACTGCCAATCCGAGCTCGCCCGTTTGCGCAACGGCGCCACCACGGCCCAGCGTCGCGCTGAGGCTGCACAACACCGGCGCGGCGAGGTTTCCAGCGCCCGAGCGGGAGCGGAACAGGAAATTGCCGAGGCCATGGAGCAGCAAATCACCTTGCGGCAAACCGCGCAGGCCAGGCAGGAAGACCTGGCCTCTCGCCGCGAAGAGATGGCCGCGCTTGCGGAACGCCTGGCCAGTGCGGAGACCATTGCGGCGCGCATGGCCCACGAAATTCAGGAAATAACCGCGCGGCGTTCGGCATTGGCCCTGCAGCACGATTCGCTGGTGCAGGAACAAGAGCAACTTGCGGCGCAGACCGCGGAGCATCACCGGCAGGTTGAATCACTTCAAGCGGAGAAGGTGCGCCTCGAAGCGCGCGGCGCCGAGATGGAGCGGGAGTTTGACGCCACGCGCGTGCGTTCCGCGCAGGTGGACGACTCCCTGCGCATGGCCCGCCAAAAGCTTGGCGATTTCCGCGAGGAGCGCAGCAAGCTCGAGATCGAGCGCGCGCTCAATGAGTCCGAACGCGAGCACCTGCGGCAATCGTGCGTCGAGGAATTGAACGCTCAGCCGGAAGATCTGATCGCGGAATTCCCCGCCCTATTGACGGGCGAGGAGTTGCGGTCTTCCGACGCTCAGTACCACGAACTGAAAATGCGCATTGAGTCCATGGGCCCGATCAACATGATGGCCCTCGAGGAATACAACGAATGCGAGCAGCGCTTCGATTTCCTGGGCCGCGAGCGCGCCGACCTCCTGCAATCGATCACGGACACACAGCAGGCCATCACGGAACTCGATCAAGTGTGTAAACAGAAATTCGAGGAAGCCTTTACGATCATCAATCAACAGTTCGCGACCGCCTTCCACACACTCTTCGGCGGCGGGACCGGCGAGATGAGATTGTCCGAACCGGACAGCTCCGGCGAACCGGGCATCGACGTGGTCGCGCAGCCGCCGGGCAAGCGCCTGCAAAACGTGTTGCTGCTCTCGGGCGGAGAAAAAGCCATGACGGCACTGGCGCTGCTGATCGCCATTTTCCGCTATCAGCCGAGCCCATTCTGCATCCTGGACGAAGTGGATGCCCCGCTCGATGAAGCCAACGTCGGGCGCTTCACCAAACTCGTCTCCGAAATGAGCGCGGGCACGCAGTTCATCGTGGTGACCCACAACCGAAAAACGATGGAAATGGCCTCGGTCCTGTACGGCGTGACGATGCAGGAACCGGGCGTGTCCAAGCTCGTGTCGGTTCGCTGGGACGAGCCCGCCGCCGCGCAAGCCGCGACGAACGCCGCGTGATATCCTGCCGTGGCGCCGAAAAATAACAGGAAGAGTCTTCTCCTCCTGTTTTCTCTGTGTTCTCTGTGTTAAAGGCATTTGTCCATCGCCCGTGAAGCGCATTCCGAGCCCCCGAAGCTTCCATGGGAAGTGAAAAACTTTGCACACCACTTTCATTTCTCTCTTCTAAAAAAGTTTTCCACTTTTCGTTTTTCTTCTCCGTTGACATCGCCGAACCTTACGCTAGAATGTCCGCCTCTCTGAAGAGGTAGACTGCTTTTGGCTTCTCCAAAATTAAATACAGTCGTCTGGGAAACAAATCTCCCCGGTATTCACTTTCTGAATCGGGGGAAAGTGCGTGATTTGTACGAAGTCGGCGGGCAATTGCTGCTTATCGCCACGGACCGCCTGTCCGCGTTTGACGTCGTATTGCCCACGCCGATCCCGGACAAGGGCCGCGTGCTGACGCAGCTCTCACTGTTCTGGTTTCACCTGCTGCGCGACGTCGTCCCCAATCACATCGTCACTGCGACGGAATTCCCTGCCGAACTGGCGTCCTACAGCGCCCAGCTTGAAGGCCGCGCCATGCTTTGCCGGCGGACGAATCCTCTGCCGATCGAATGCGTCGTGCGCGGTTACCTGTCAGGCTCGGGGTGGAAGGATTATCTCTCCTCCGGCAAGATCTGCGGCATCGCCCTGCCGCCGGGGCTTCGCGAATCCGAACGCCTGCCGGAAGCCATTTTCACCCCTTCGACCAAGGCCACCGCGGGCCACGATGAAAACATCTCCTTCGACGACGCAGTCTCGCGCATTGGGGGAGAGCTTGCCGAAAAAGTCCGCGCCATAAGCCTGGAAATTTACCGGCGTGCCGCCGCGTATGCCGAGCCCCGCGGAATCATTCTGGCGGACACGAAATTCGAATTTGGCCTCGTGGGAGAAAATTTGATCTGGATCGACGAGGCCTTGACCCCCGACTCTTCTCGTTTCTGGCCTGCGGACGGTTACCAGCCCGGCCGCGCCCAGCCCTCTTACGACAAGCAATACGTGCGCGACTACCTCGAACGGATCGGGTGGAATAAGCAGCCACCCGGCCCGCAGCTACCCCCCGAAGTTGTTGCCGCAACCCGCGAAAAATACAGGGAAGCGTACTGGCAACTGACGGGCTACGAACTTAGCTAGGCGCGCTGCCGGAATCCTCTGGCGGCGAACAACTCTCGTGCGGAGCGTGCTACGGTGAAGGAGCAATTGGAAACGCTGGTTGGCCAAATGGTGGATCGCGGGATCCAGTTCGACGAAGCAGTCAACGAATTTGAAAAGAAATTCATCAAGCGCGTGCTGGAACGTTTTCACGGCAACCAATCGCGCGCGGCGCGTTTGCTTGGAATTCACCGCAATACGCTCAGCCGCAAAATCGATCTCTATAAGCTGGACCATCGGCAGCGCCGGCACCGGTGACTGGTGATTAGGGACTGGTGACTGGTGATTCGGCGGCAGGAAATGGCCACGCTGAGTGACATCTGATTTTGGATTTTGGATTTTAGGTTTTAGATTCTGGTTTTTGGTTTTGGGGTTTGGTGTCGGGTTTTGATCTCAAATTTGAAATTTCAAATTTGAGATTTTGGAATCTTTGACTTGTGCGCCGCATCCCCTTCTAAAAAATAGCTTCGAGCGCTGGTTCTCCCGACGGTGTGGAGCAATTTCATATTTCCGCGAGTCCCGAAGGGACAGAAGAACATAGCCCGCCTCGACCAGGTCGAGGAGGAGAAGAGGGAAACCGCCACAATCAAGCCCGTTAGCGGCGACACATGGGCTCCCACAGAATTAGTCCGTCGGCTCACCCAGAATTAGTCCTTCAGATTCAATTGGAATTGCATGTGTGGGTTGCAAAAAAATGGCCCCGGAAATTTTCCGGGGCCATTCGTTCTTTCGATGTGCTCGAAGGTTAGTTTCCTGCGGGAGCCTTCTTCGCGGGAGCTTTCTTGGCAGGACCTTTCTTCGCTGGCCCCTTCTCCTCCGGCAAGTCTTCCATGTTGATCTTGGCCTTGTCCCACGTCAGCATGAATGGATTTTGCGTATATCCGGTCAAGGTGCCGGTAAATCGAACCACTGCGTCTTTCTCCAGGCGCTTGGCCTCCGGCTGCCCATCAATCTTGACGGTCATATTAGCCATTGTGGCCGCCTCGATTTCTTCCGGCGTGGCGCCGCGGAATACTTTCAGCGTCACGGTATCGCCTTCCACCACGGGCGGTTCCATCACGCGGACTCCGACGTCCGGATACTCCAGGCCGCAACTGGCAAGCCACATGGCCTTGCCCGCATCGCCTCCGGCCGTCAGGGCGGGAATGAAATTCGCCGTGTCATCGCGCGCCTTCTGCAGGTCGGCGGCGCTTGGAACATTCAACGTGGCAGGCTTGTCCGAGGTGCTGGCTGAAAGCGTGAGGAGTTCGTTCATCTGATCGTCCACAAGCTTGTCGCAGGCGGGCTGCTGGTAACGAATGATTTGGTTTTTCAAGTAGGCCCGAACTTGCGCATCGTTCGGGATCTTCAAATTGATTGCGCGGGCCAGTTCCCAGAAGCCATCCGTCCCCATGGGCGGAGTCATCTGCAGATACACAATGCCGAGACGGTAGTGAGTAACGGGATCATCGGGGGTGATGGACAAAACCGTCTTGTAATATCCGGCGGCCGCGGCGTTATCCTTCATGCTTGTGGATGCCAGCGCGGCAACTGCGTTAAACAGAACCTTGACGCCCTTCTTTTGCGTCTCGAACTGGTCCGCCGGCACGTTGTCCGGCTTCTTCAGATCCTCCAGAGCCTTGAGACCGGCGAGGGAAGCATCTCGGGCCTTGGTCAGCGCGTCCGGAGTTTGCAACGCCTTGTCGGATATCCCCAGATAAAACGCCTGGGCCCGGGTGTAATACGCTTCCAGACGTCCCTGGGCGTCAATCTTGTCTCCGAGCGCGATCATCCGGTCGGCATACTCGACGGACTGCGCGAAATTCTTCAGCGCCATATACGTCGAGTAATAGTCGCGATAGATGTACGGCATCAGCGTGGAGTTGCTGTAGGTTTTCACAAAATCATCGAGCATTTTGATTTTTTGCTGAGGATTCTGCTCCGCGTCAGCTGCCTTGTACGCGTTGTATTCCGGCAGGGTGTAACCAGGCTTGGCCTGATCTTGTGGCGCCCCCGGTGCGGCCCACAAATTCCCCGCGCCAGATCCCATTGCCAGCGCGATCCATAACAGACCGGCGCCTGTCACAATCCACTTTCGTATCATCGGCTTCCAGCCTCCTCGGCAATATTCAAAAAATTCGATGGCAAGAACTGTACGCAAGAGTGTCTGCCGGCCCAAAGCTACCGGATTATAGGGAATCCCACTGAACGGCGCAAGCGATTCCCTCTGGCTTCCAAACCGGAGTCGCTTTTGGCCCGGGACGTGTCGTATCCGACCTCGCGAGCGCTGATGTTATGATGACAAATTCCGGACCAAGGAAGCCTGGGCCAAGAATATCATTACTCCCGCCATTAAAGGAGACCCAATGCCTTTGGAAGTTGCTCTTGCAGCAAAGGTCGCGCTCGTCACGGGCGCCAGCCGGGGAATCGGCTATGCCATCGCGCGCCGCCTGGGACGAATGGGCGCGCGCGTGTCGATTTGCGGGCGGGATCAGGCCACGCTCGACCAATCGGCAGCCAGCCTTCGCCGCGAAGGAATCGAGACGCACGCCGTTCGCGCGGACGTCGCGCACGGGGACCAAATTTCTTCGCTGGTTGACAAGACCCATCAGGAATTGGGCCCCATCGACATCCTCGTGAACAACGCCGGGACCGGCGTTTTTGGGCCCTTCCATGAATTCCGGGAAGCCGACTGGGACGCTGTGATGGATACAAACTTGAAGTCGGTGTTCCTCTTGTGCCGCGCTGTTGCTCCGGAAATGATCCGCCGCCGGACAGGCCATATCATCAACATCAGCTCGCTCGCGGGAAAAAACACCTTCGCCAACGGCGCCATTTACTGCGCGTCGAAATGGGGCCTCATGGGCCTCACCGGCTGCATGGCCGAGGATCTGCGCGGGTACGGCATCCGCGTGAGCGCGATCTGCCCGGGCTCGGTGGCCACGGAATTTCCCGGACCCGGCGGCAAAAGCTCCTCCAAGAAACTCCAGGCGGACGACGTCGCGCACGCGGTGGCCGCCCTGGTGACGCAAGCCGCGGGAAGCTTCATCAGCGAAGTGCACATTCGCCCCACGCAAAAGCCGTAACTCCAAGCACTCTCTCCAGTTTTCTCCTTGCCCCTTGGTGTCCTCTGAGTTCGACGGCTGGCCCTTCAAAAGGTGAGCCCTCGACACGAGGGATGCCGGGAGGGCGCGGAGGCTGGAGAAATCCGCGGAAATATTCCTCTTGACAATAGTCGTTATAACGAGTATCGTTTGCCCATGCAACGAACTCCCAAACTGAAACGCGATTCCCAGGCCGGACTCGAAGCCCAGGTCTTCGTCAGCCTGATGCGCGCCGCCGATGCCCTGGCCCGCGGCGCCGAGGCCTTGCTCAAGCCCTACAACCTTTCCGGAACCCAATACAACACCCTGCGCATCTTAAGAGGCGCGGGAGATAAAGGCCTGGCCTGCAGCGAGGTGGGCGGCCGGCTCATTTCTCGCGATCCGGATATTACTCGCCTGCTGGATCGCATGGAATCCCGCGGGCTGATCGAGCGCGCTCGGGAAGCGCAGGATCGCCGCGTGGTCAGGACTCGCATCACCGCGGAGGGGCTCCGCCTGCTGGAAGGGCTGGACAGGCCCGTGCGCGAATTGCACCGCCGCCAGTTGCGCCACCTTCCCGCAAAGCAGCTCCGCCAACTGTCGAACTTGCTGGACCGCGCCCGGGAGCGCCTGGAAGAGGAGCAATGTTCCGATTGATTTTTTTAGGGCCTATGTCATTCAAAAAAGAGGAAAACCACCTAAGGAGGAACGAAAATGAACACAGCCGTCACCGCAGCATCGCAGGGTACTCAGCCCACCCAGTGGCAGATCGATCCCGCACATTCGGCCGCGCACTTCAGCGTCCGGCACCTGATGATTTCGAACGTCCGGGGGGAATTCACCAAGCTGACCGGAAGCGCGCAGATCAATCCGGCCGACCTGGCGAAGTCCACGGTCGAGGTAACGATTGAAGCCGGCTCCCTGAACACGCGCGAGGCCCAGCGCGACGAGCATCTTCGCAGCCCCGACTTTTTTGACGTTGCAAATTATCCGACTCTTACGTTTCGGTCCAAGCGAGTCGAGCCTCTTGGAGCTGAGGCTTTCAAGCTGACCGGCGATCTGACAATCCGTGGGGTAACGAAGCAAGTCACTTTCGATGTCGATGGTCCCACTCCTTCCGTGAAGGATCCCTGGGGCAATACCCGAGCCGGCGTAACGGCTTCGGCAAAGATCAATCGCAAAGATTTCGGGCTCGTTTGGAATGCCCTGACCGAGGCGGGAGGAGTCGTTGTCGGTGACGAAGTCAAGATCACGATCGATGCGGAGTTGATCCAGTTGGCACCCACAGCTTGAGCCATCGAAGGATGCATCATCCGATCTTGCGAGGCTCGGTGCTTTGGCCGGATGGGACTTGCCCATCCGGCCAAATTTGTTCGAAGATATAGGCTCAGGTCCAAAGGCGGCTGGGGCCGTCCGGCTCCGATCGCGGGTTCCAAAGAAATGAAATGACCGAGATGCTCCAATTCGTCATCCGGCATGGTTACATGCTGGTGTTCGCCTGGGTCTTTGTCGAACAGGCGGGCCTTCCGGTTCCTTCAGCGCCATTGCTTCTGGCCGCGGGCGCGCTTTCGGGAATGCACCGAATGAATCTGGGGCTGGCCGTTGCATTCGCGGTGTTCGGCGCGGTGGCCAGCGATTCGATGTGGTACGAGATCGGCCGGCTGAAGGGCGTGCGCGTCCTGCAGTGGATTTGCCGGATTTCGCTCGAACCCGACTCCTGCGTTCGCAGGACGCAGGTCAGCTTTGCGCGCAACGGCCCGCGCGTTCTGCTGGGCGCCAAATTTATTCCGGGCTTGAACGCGATGGCCGCGCCTCTCGCGGGCATCATCAAGATGGGATGGCGGCGGTTCCTGCTTTTCGACATTATGGGGACCCTCGCCTGGGTGGGTTCTTTTGCGATTTCAGGCTTCTTGTTCAGCGGCGAACTGGAACGCGTCGCAGCCAGCGCCGCTTTCCTCGGGAAATGGTTGGTTGTGCTGCTGCTGGCGGCCTTCACCGGATATATTCTCTGGAAATTCTACAATCGCCAAAAGTTCCTGCGCAAACTGAAGATCGCCCGAATCACCCCCGAAGAGCTGAAAGGAAAAATAGATGCGGGCGAGGATATTCTAGTGGTGGACCTGCGCCACTCGCTGGACTTCGATGCAAATCCGGAGACGATACCCGGCGCGCTGCACATCGATGCCGCGGAGCTCGAGGAAGCGTACGAAGTCATCCCCCGGGACCGCGAGATTGTTTTATTTTGCGCGTGCCCGAATGAAGCGACCGCCGCCCGCCTGGCGCTCCTGCTGCGCAGCAAAGGAATCACGCAAATCCGCCCGCTTTCGGAGGGCTACGAGGGCTGGCGCAGCCGCGGCTTCCCCCTGAGCCTCGCCAAGGACGAAACCGGCAACGTCGAGCCCGCAAAGGCTTAGCCGCTCGTTGGATTTGTTTTTCGATTGTTCTGGATACGAATGTCTTCCCAAAGAATCTAGAAGCAATACCGCGCAATTAGGATGGGAGGTGGTGTGGCGCCGGCGTCCCGCCGGCGTTCTTGCGCTGTGAGGAATGCAGAAAAACCGCCGGCGAGACGCCGGCGCCACGAAAAACTGACTTTCCATTCTGAGTCGAACGCGAATGTTTCGCCAATGTGGATTGTTGGGTGAATAACATTTAGAGTCGCGGGAGCACAATGCCCTGCTGCGCCTGGTACTTCCCTTTTTTGTCCTTGTAGGAAATCTCGCATTCCTCGTCGGATTCGAAGAAGAGAACCTGGCACAGGCCTTCGTTCGCGTAGATTTTCGCGGGAAGCGGAGTGGTATTGCTGATTTCAAGCGTGACGAATCCCTCCCATTCCGGCTCGAAGGGCGTCACGTTCACGATAATCCCGCAGCGCGCGTACGTCGATTTCCCCAGGCAAATGGTCAGGACATTGCGCGGGATGCGGAAATATTCCACCGACCGCCCCAGCGCGAACGAGTTCGGTGGAATGAGGCAAACGGCTCCCTTGAACTCGACGAGCGACCTCGAATCAAAATGCTTCGGGTCGACAATGGTGGAGTTCACGTTCGTAAAAATGCGGAATTCATCGGCCACGCGGATGTCGTAGCCGTAGCTGGACACTCCATAACTGATGACGCCTTCGCGGACCTGGCGGTCCTCAAACGGCTCGATCATCTTTTGTTCCAGCGCCATCTTGCGTATCCAACGATCCGGCTTTACCGACATCCAGGCCTCCTGCGCGACCTTGCAAAGACGCGCATCTTACCCGAGCGCGTCCAGCTTGACAACCCGCAACTGCATGTCTAGCATAGCTTGCCGTTGAATAGCAGGAGGCTGGTGTGATTAAGCTCGATATCGTGAATGCAGTAGTAAATAAGACCGGTGTGAGCCGGACCAAGGCGGAGCAGGCCGTCGAAACCGTCTTCGAAGCCATGAAAAACGCTCTCGGCAAAGGCGAGCGAATTGAATTGCGCCGCTTCGGCGTCTTCAATGTGCGCCCGCGCAAAACCGGCATTGGCCGCAATCCGCGCACCGGCCAGGAAGTCAGCATTCCGCCCGGCAAAGCCGTGCGTTTCAAACCCGGCAAGGAACTGCAAACGCTCTGAACTCGCCGCTAGCGATTGAGTTTTCCCGCCGAACATTTCAAAAGTGGCAGTTGTTATTTCGTTCGGACACGCGCGCGTTGAAATCTCGCTGGGGTCCCGCGTCCCGAGATTCCGCAATTTCAAAACTCAACCAGACCTTGCAATCCCATGATCCCCGGCTTATGTTATCGCTCGGTCGCAAATCGAAACGCACAAATCGTACGTTTGGATTGTTTGGTTCAATTTTCATCGTTGCTCCATAGCTTGCGGAAAAAGTCCCTCGCGTTGTCATTCTGAGCAAAGCGAGGAATCCCTCTTTGGTTTAGACTCAAGAAAAGAGAGATTCTTCGGCACGCAGCGTGCCTCGGAATGACACTAATTTAGTTTTTCCGCAGCCGCCTCAGCCGTTTTGAACGGGAGAAATACAATGCGCAATCGCAGGCAATTCCTGAAGGACGCGGCGGGAGTATCCGCCGGGATGTTTTTCTCCGGAGGCGGTGCGCCTGATTTGCTGGCCCAGGCGTCAATGCCGCAAGGGGGCGCCGTCAAGCGGCGGGAAATCCATATCGGCCAGCGCCGCATCAAGACCGTGGATGTGCACAGTCACATCGCTTTGCCGGAAGCCGCCGAACTCTTAAAGGGCACCCCGCTCGAGAAACTCGCGGCTGGCGGCCCGACGCGCTCTGGCACGAATCCGCACTCACTCGGCCCCGAGCGCCTGCAAACCATGGACGAAATGGGAATCGACGTCCAGGTGGTCAGCATCAACGCGTTCTGGTACTCCGCCAATCGGGATTTGGCCCAGCGATTGATCGACATGCAGAATCAAAAACTGGCCGAGTTGTGCGCGGCTCAACCGGACCGCTTTGTGGCGCTCGCGTCCGTCGCGATGCAGTTTCCGGAACTCGCGGCGCAACAGATGGAAGACGCAATCAAGCACCTGGGAATGCGCGGCGCGGCGATTGGCGGGACTGTGGAAGGCCAGGAGCTATCTTCCCCCAAATTCGATCCGTTCTGGGCCAAAGCCGAAGAGATGCAGGCGCTGGTCTTCATGCACCCGCAAGACAGCGCAGTGGCCACCGGAGTCGTTTCCCGCGTGCAAGGAAACGGCTTCCTCGAAAATGTGATCGGCAATCCCCTGGAGACCACTATCTTTCTCTCGCACCTGATCTTTGAAGGGACGCTGGACCGGTTTCCCAACTTGAAGATTTGCGCCGCTCATGGTGGCGGCTACCTGCCATCCTATAGTGGTCGCATGGACCAGGGTTGCCTGACTCTTCCTACCCGGTGTTCAAAAACTCTTCAGAAACGGCCGAGCGAATACTTGAAGCAGCTCTACTTTGATGGCATGGTTTTCACTCCGGAAGGGCTGCGCCATCTTATCGCCGTCGTTGGAACGAGCCAGATCGGCCTGGGCAGCGATTATCCCTTCGCGTGGGAGGTACACCCGGTCGATCATGTTATGAACACGCCGGGGCTGAGCGATAACGAGCGCGAGGCGATTCTCGGCGGTAACATGAGCAAACTGCTGAAAATTCCGGCGTAGCGTTGCAGAACTTTCTCCCGCGCGGGCGGACCGCCGGAAGTTTGCAGAGGTTGTCGAGCCCGCGTGCGCGCCTGTGCCATACCAACCTGGCCCACTGACAGCGCTGGCGCATCCAATACTTTATGGCTGATCGAAGCGAATTCGAATCCACTCCCTCAGAAACCCTCACTCCGGTGGTGACCGCCTGGGATCTGCCTCCCAATCCGTACTGGGAAAATCTGGAAGCTCGCAGGCAGCGCAGGTCGTTGGCAATCGCAATTCTGCTTTTCGTGCTGACCTTGATTTCCACCCTGGCGGTGGGAACGCAATTCGCTTCTTCCTATGCGTCCGGGCGAACGCCCAATATTAATGATCTCTTTTCCAACTTTGCTGCGTTGCTGGCGCACCCGCAACTTTTGCTGTCCGGCGTCCCTTTCGCTTTCACGCTGATTGGCATTCTGTTGGCGCACGAATTGGGACATTTTTTTGCCTGCCGCTATTATGGAATTTCGGCAAGCTACCCCTATTTCATTCCAGCGCCCACGCTGATTGGGACGCTTGGGGCGTTCATTCGCATTCGCTCTCCAATTTCCAATCGGAAAGCTCTCTTTGACGTGGGTCTTGCCGGACCGGTGATAGGGTTCCTGTTCGCGGTTCCGGCTCTGGCCATTGCGATTTTCTATTCGCGGGTCGTGCCGTTTTCGGTAGCCAGTACCCCGACCGTGTTTGGGCACCCTCTGGTCATGCGCTTTCTCGTTGCTGCCCTGCGGCCAGGCGTAAGCCTGCAAAACCTGCTCCTTCATCCCGTCGGACAAGCGGCCTGGGTGGGCTTATTCGCGACGGCGCTGAACCTGCTTCCGGCCGGACAGCTCGACGGTGGCCACATCCTGTACTCGGTGGCCGGCAAGTACCACAAAAAAATCACGCTGGCCGTCGCGCTGCTGCTGATTCCTCTCGGTTTTATTTTCTGGTACGGGTGGATCATGTGGTCCGTTCTGCTGCTGGCGATTGGCTTCCGCCACCCGCCGTTGCTCAATCGCTGGGAGACGCTCGATCGCACGCGGATGCTGTGGGCCGCCTTTGCGGTCCTCATGTTCATCCTGTGTTTCATGCCCATGCCAGTGATGATTCGTGGAAATTAAAGGGCTACTGAGTAGCGTAAGTAGCGCAGGCTTCAGCCTGTGGGTTTTCGTCCTTGCAAGGTCCAAACCCACAGGCTGAAGCCTGAGCTACTTAATTCCTCAAAACAAACTCAGCGGATCCACATCCACCAGCACAGCTTTCTGCGGAATTTCCTTTTCTTCGCTGAACGCCAACAATTCCGAGAGTGCGCGCGTCAGTTGCGCGCGCCTCGGCGCTTTCAACAAAAATTGGAAGCGATACTCGCGCTTCAGCCGCGCCAGCGGCGCCGCGGCCGGCCCCAGCACTTTCACGCCTCGCGATGCATGAGGAGCCAGAAACGCGGAGAGCTGGCGCGACCAGCGGATGGCGTTTTCGATTTTCGTGTCGCGCACCAGAATGCTCGCCAGCGCCGTGAACGGCGGATAGTGCAGTAAGCGCCGGAATTGCACCTCCTTCTCAAAAAAAGTGAGGTAGTCCTGCCGCGCTGCCAGCTGAATCGCGTAGTGCTCCGGATAGTATGTCTCTACGAGCACCTCTCCCGGCAAGTTGCCGCGGCCGGCGCGGCCCGCGACTTGCGTCAGCAATTGAAACGTGCGCTCGGCCGCGCGGAAGTCGGGCAGGCTGAGTTGCGTGTCTGCGGAAACCACGCCCACGAGCGTGACCCGCTGAAAATCGTGACCTTTGGCGACCATCTGCGTGCCCACCAGGATATCGATTTTACCCGTCGCGAAGTCGCCCAGCACCTGCTGGTACGCGCGCTTCGTGCGCACCGAGTCGCGGTCCAGCCGCGCAACCCTGGCCCCGGGAAATTTCTCGCGCAGTTTTTCTTCCAGCTGTTCCGCACCCGCGCCGAAAAAATAAACGTGCTCGGAATTGCACTTCGGGCAACTCTCCGGCACGCGCCGCGAGAATCCGCAGTAATGGCATTCCAGCCGCCCGCGCTGCTTGTGATACGTCAGCGAAATGCTGCAGTTTTCACACTGCACGCCGGCTCCGCACGACCGGCAAATCACGAACCACGAATAACCGCGGCGATTGATGAGGATCAGGGACTGCGTTCCCCCGGCGAGGCGCGCGGCGATGGCTTCGCCGAGCTTCGAGGAGATCGGCCCGGCTCGATGCGTGGTCTTGAAATCCTCGCGTAGATCTACGATTTCCACCGGCGCGAGCGGGCGGTTTTCCACGCGCGAATCCAGCTGCAAAAGATGATATTTCCCCGACCGCGCATTCTGAAAACTTTCCAGCGACGGCGTCGCCGAACCAAGCAGCGCGACCGCCCCTTCGAGTTTTGCGCGCACCACGGCCACATCCCGCCCATGATAGCGCGGGGTTTCTTCCTGCTTGTAACTGGCCTCCTGCTCCTCATCCACGACAATCAGCCCCAGATTTTCGAGCGGCGCGAAAACGGCCGAGCGCGTTCCCACCACCACGCGCGCTTCGCCGCGGCGCACGCGCCACCACTCGCGCGCGCGTTCCACTTCCGGCAGCGCGCTGTGCAGCACCGCGACGCCCGTGCTGAACCGCGCGCGAAACAATCTTCCGCACCAAAGCGTAAGCGCGATCTCCGGAACCAGAATCAGCGCGGTCTTGTTCCGCGCGAGCGCCGCTTCGACCGCGCCGAGATACACTTCCGTCTTCCCGCTGCCGGTGACGCCATAGAGAAGTCCCGCGGTAAAAACGCCCGCGTCGAGCCAGCCGCGAATGACCCCCAACTCCCGTTCCTGATCCTCATTCAGAATATTCGAGGGCGGCGTGTAATCGGCATCGAACAAATCTTCCTCGATGGCCAGCGGCTCTTCCCAGGATTTCAGTTTTTCCTGGCGGATCATGCGCTCGACGAGCGGCCGCGAAACGAGGGCAAGTTTTGCGAGCTGCGCGACCGGCAAAGGGCCGCGTTCCTCCGCCAAAACATGAAAGACACGCGCTTCTTTTTCGGGAAGCGTGGCGCTGACATCGGCCGAAGACGCCAGCCCAGGGTAAGCCGCGTTCCACGCCACAATTTTCTGCACGCGCGCCTCGCGCCGCACGGCGACTTCACGCGCTTCCAGCTGCCTGCGCCGCTGCAATCGTTCCGCCGCCGCTTCGCCGCCCGGCAGCTTGCGCAAGCGGTCCGCGCGCACCGGCCGCCCTTCGATTTCCATCAGCGAAAGCAGCGCCAGCTCCGCGACCTCGGATTCGCTTCGGTTCCCCCCGGCATCGAGTTCAGCCCGGCGCGCGCGGCCCGCATCGGTCACCAGATATTCGCGCTCATGCCGCAAATCGATCTGCGGCGGCAGCATCGCTCGAAAAACTTCTCCGAGCGGCGCCACATAGTAGCCGCCCACCCAGCGGCCCAATTCCATGAGTTTCGGTGGCAGCGCCGGAATCGCATCAAGCACTTCGACAATTTCCCTTACATTTTTGACGCGCGCAGGATCCGGCCGGCGGACGGACGCCTCCACCACCACGCCAGTCATCGCGCGATTGCGAAACGGCACGAGGACGCGGCTGCCAGCCGTGACCGATCCGGTGAGGCGCTGCGGAATCTCATAAGTGAACAAAGAGCGCAGCGGAACCGGGAGCGCTACTTCGCAATAAGTGGAAGACATCTCGGAGAAGTAGTGTAGCAGCAGAAACTCAAGTGAGCATTGCGAGGCCAGCCTGCCGAAGGCGGTTGAATTTCGTGGCGCCGGCGTCCCGCCGGCGTTTTTCGTCGCGTGTGGAAAGGAGAAAAACCGCCGGCGAGACGCCGGCGCTACAAAATTACCGCGAAGTTTTCTTCGGCTGCAAGCCGAGATGCGCCATCACTTTTTGCAAGTCCTTCCAGACTTCGCCTTTCGCATTGGGGTTGCGCAGCAAATAGGCCGGATGGTACGTGGCCAGCAGCTTCGTGCCCCGATAATCAAACCATTCGCCGCGAAATCGCGAGATGGAGTCTTTAGTTTTCAAGAGCGCCTGTGCGGCCGTCAGGCCCAGGCAGACAATCGCCTTTGGAGCGATCACGTCCAATTGCCGAAACAAATAGGGCGAACACGTCGCGACTTCGTCGTCCTCAGGCTTGCGGTTTTCCGGCGGACGGCATTTCACCACGTTGCAGATGTAAACCTGTTCGCGCGTGAGGCCCATGGCTTCGATCATCTGCGTCAGGAGTTTTCCGGCGCGGCCCACAAACGGCAGCCCTTGCACATCTTCATCGTGGCCGGGCCCTTCCCCGACAAACACGAGTTCGGCGCGCGAATTTCCCGCGCCGAATACAATCTTGTTCCGATGCTCGTGGAGCTTGCAGCGCGTGCATTCGCCGAGGTCCTCGCGAATCCGCTCGAGCGTGTCGCCCTCGACGCGGTCCAGGACCTCGAACAGCGAAGTCTCATTCACGACGGGGAGCATGGAAACAGGCGGCGCAATCTTCGACTGCGTCACGCCGGCCATCGGCGTCCGCATAACAGGTATTGCGGCAGGAGCGATTTGCTCCACTCGTGTGCTCGGGCGTTTTCCCATGGTTCTCCGGTCGGTGTAAAACACACCGAGATTCAGGTCGTCGTAATAGCGCAGCCAGGCTTCCAGCTTTTCGCGGGGTGTTTGCGTGGGGGAATAATCCATTTGCAGATCAGCGCGCGCGTTGCGTTGCGGCGGCTTGCCCCATCATTTGACGCAGAGCGCGCAATTGATCGAGGATGCGGTGCGCCACGTCAATCTTGGGCATGCGCGCGTAGGCCTTCTCGCTTCCGTCTCGGAAATACAGGGTGATGACGTTCGTATCGTGATCGAACCCGGCCCCCTCGGCGGTCACGTCATTGGCGACGATCAAGTCGGCTTGCTTGGAATCCAGCTTGGCCCGCGCATGCGCCGCCACGTTTTCCGTCTCCGCGGCGAAGCCGATGAGCAAGCGATCGCCCTTGCCGAGCGCTACATCGGCGAGAATGTCCAGCGTGGATTCCAGTTCCAAATTCAAGCGCCCGTTCACGCGCTTCAGCTTTTTTGTCTGCGGCGCCACGGGCCGGTAATCCGCCACGGCCGCCGCCATGATCAGCGCGGTCGCGCGCGGAAAATGTTCGAGCACCGCGCGGTGCATCTGCTCGGTGGTGCGCACGGAAACAAATTGCACGCCCTGAGGCGGATCGAGCCTCGTCGGCCCGCTAACCAAAATTACGCTCGCGCCTCTCCTGGCCGCGGCTTGCGCCAGCGCATAGCCCATTTTGCCGGAAGAACGATTGGTCAGAAATCGCACCGGGTCCAAATCCTCGCAAGTGGGCCCGGCCGTTACAATGATCGTTTCTTCCTGCAAGTCGTGTGCGATTCCGAGGCATGTGCGCACTGCCTCGGCGATAGCATCGACGCTCGCGAGCCGTCCCGCACCGGTCATTCCACAAGCCAGATAACCTTCTTCAGGCGGCACGACGTGAACCCCGCGCGCCCGCAGCGCCTCGACATTCTCCTGCGTCGCCGCGTGCTCCCACATGTTGACGTTCATGGCCGGAGCAACGATCACGGGCGCGGTCGTCGCGAGATACAACGTGGTCAGAAAATCGTCCGCGACGCCCCGAGCCATTTTTGCGATTACATTCGCGGTCGCCGGCGCCACCACCAGCAGGTCGATCCGCTGGGCCACGGCAATATGCTCGATGGCGCTTTCCACATTCGCACCGGCGGATTCCTCGCCAAACATTTCGGTGATTACTTTTTTTCCGGTAAGCGCTGCGAACGTGAGGGGCGTGATGAATTCCTGCGCGCTCCTGGTCATCACCACTTGCACTTCAATATCTTCCTGCTGGAGCTTGCGCACCAGTTCCGCCGCCTTGTAGGCGGCCACTCCGCCGGAAACACCGAGTGCCACGCGCATAAACGTTTCGGCGCGCTACTCCTTGCGCCGCTTCCCATCCTTGTCCAGCAAATCGCCGGGGATTTCAGGGAGCTGATATTCGAGCACCCCCGCTCCCAGCTCCTCAATCGCCACGCGAGTGGACTTGTGCGAGCGCGGGTTTGCCACCAGTGGCGACGCTCCCATCATCAACTGCCTCGCTCTTCGCGCCGCCACCACCACAAATGCAAATTTGCTATCCGGTGCCTGACTCTCGGCCGTCATGAGATCGTTATCCTCCAAAAGATTCCAGTATTTTGCGTGCGCGCTCGCTCAAACAACTGCGAAGACACCGCGCGGCGACCGTGATCGCCTGAATTTCCCGGCCGGCGCGCTCCACATCGTCGTTCACCACCAGAAAATCATACTCCGCGTACCGCTGAATTTCCTGCCGCGCCCGTTCCAGCCTGCGTTTGATCGCCTCTTCTGTATCCTGCCCTCGCGCCCGCAAACGCCGTTCCAGCTCTTCCTTTGCGGGCGGGAGAATGAAGATGGCCACCGCGTCGGGCAGCTTTTGTTTTACCTGTTCCGCGCCCTGCACGTCAATTTCCAGCACCAGATCCAGCCCCTTGCGTTTCGCCTCGTCGAGCCAACGGCGCGGGGTGCCGTACTGGTGCTTTCCAAAAACGCGCGCGTGCTCCAGAAACTCCCCGGCGCGGACCCTGCGATCGAATTCCTCCTCGGAAATAAAATCATACCATTTCCCGGCGCTTTCCGTGGTGCGGGGAGGCCGTGTGGTGCAAGAAACGGAAAACATCGTGCCCGGCACTTCCAGCATTTTTTGCACCAGCGTGGATTTTCCCGACCCCGAAGGTCCGGAAACGATGAACACCAGAGGCTGCTGTGCCTGTGCCAGCGTCATTCGACGTTCTGCGCCTGTTCCCGCAGCTTCTCAATGTCGGATTTCACTTCCAGCGCCAGGCCGGTAATCGCCAGGCCCTCCGACTCCACGCCCGGGGTCTTGGACAGCAGAGTATTCGCTTCCCGTTGCATTTCCTGCAGAAGAAAATCGAGCTTCTTTCCCGCCTCGCCCGTTCCGACGAGCAATTTCCGGAACTGTTCGACGTGGCTCCGCAGCCGGGCCAGTTCCTCGCTGACGTCGCTGCGTTCGGCCAAGAGCGCAGCCTCTTGCGCGAGGCGAATGGGATCGATCTGCACGCCCTTCAAAAGCTCTTCCAGGCGTTCCGCCAGCCGCTGCGCGATCGCGGGACGCACGCGCTCCGAAAGCGCCTCGATCTCCGCAATCCTTGCGGCGATCAGCTCCAGGATTCCTTGCATCTCGTCGGTCAGCGCCTGCCCTTCGGACCGCCGCATGACTTCCAGCTTCTTCAGCGCTTGCTCCAGGCAGACCTCCAGTTGCTCGGCCAACTGCTCCTGCTTTTCCTCGCTCTGCAATTCGTCGGCCGCCCCCGGCGCCGCAACCACGCCCGGAAGCCGGAACAGTCCGACCAGGTCCGGCTCGGTTTTTACGTGGAACTGCTTGCGCAGCCGCTCCACGGCTTTCATGTAGGAATCCACCAGTTCCTGATTGACTTCAATCGCGCCGGGCCCAACCGGCTCGTAGTAAATGTTCACATCCACATGGCCGCGCCGCAGCCGGTTTCGAATGGCGGCCCGGATGCGCGGTTCGAACACTTCAAATCCATCCGGCATCCGAAGATGGAGGTCCAGGAATCTGTGGTTCACGCTTCGCACGTTGATCCGCACAGAGCTTCCATCGCGCTCGACGCGCGCCTGCGCGAAGCCGGTCATCGAATAAATTCCCGTGGGTGCCGCAGTGGCTTTCATCGATTTGCCTTTGGTGCGGGAGTCGCCGCGTCTTCCAAGTCCGCGAACTGTATTTCGTACAGGCGCGCGTAGATTCCGGCTCTTGCCAGAAGTTCCTGATGCGTGCCCGTTTCCGCGATCGTGCCGTTTTCGATCACGATGATCTTGTCCGCGCGCCGGATGGTCGAAAGGCGGTGCGCGATGACGAACGCGGTGCGGTCCATCATCAGGTTCGAAAGAGCGCGCTGCACCAGCATTTCCGATTCGGAATCCAGCTCGGAGGTGGCCTCATCCAGAATCAGGATGGGCGAGTCCTTAAGGATCGCCCGGGCGATGGCGATGCGCTGCCGCTGTCCGCCGCTGAGGCGCTGCCCGCGGTCACCGAGCATGGTCTGGTAGCCTTGCGGCAATTCCAGGATGAAGTCGTGCGCCAGAGCCGCTTGTGCCGCGGTTTCCACGCGATCTTTCGGCAGGCCTGGCCGCCCATAACAGATATTGTTCCAGACCGTGTCGTTGAACAGAATGGTTTCCTGCGTCACGATGGCCATCTGTTCCCGCAAGGAGCGCAGCGTGACTTCCCGCACGTCTACTCCATCAATGCGCAGAGAGCCCGACGTTACGGGGTAAAATCGCGGCAAAAGATTCACCAGCGTAGTCTTCCCCGCTCCGCTCGAGCCCACAATGGCGATGACTTCGCCGGCGCGCGCCTGCAGGGAAATATCACGCAGGATGGGAAGCTCCGGATCGTAGCCAAAGCTCACTCGATCGAATTCCACGCTACGAGAAACGGGCGCAAGCGCAGGCATCCCCGATTCCGCTGTCGGCTCTCCCGCGCGGCCAATGTATTCAAAAACTTTCGCGGTCGCTCCGAACGCCAGCTCGAATTGCTGATAAACGGCGCCCAGCCCCTTCACGGGTTCATAAGACTTGAAGAGCGCGTAGACGAACGTTAGGAAAATCGGCCCGGTCATGGCTCCCGCCTTGACTTGACCGCGCGCATACATCAGTAGCAGTACGATCACCACTGCGCCGAGCAAATCCATGATTGGCGAAGTCACCACGACGGAACGAATCCACCGCATGTTTTCACGAAGCAGGCGTCGCGCCGCATCTCGAAATTTTCCGATTTCAAAATCCTCCATCCCGAATGCCTTCACCACACGGTTCCCGCTGACCGTCTCTTCCAAAATCTGCGACAGCTCTCCAAGTCCTGCCTGAATTTTCTCCGTGGAGCGGCGGATGCGTTTGCCCAGCGTCCTGACCGGCCAAACGACCATGGGCAGCAGAACCATCGAGCCGAGCGTCATTTTCCAGCTGGTGGCCAGCAGCACGGCCAGTAAAAAAAACAACGTGAAGACGTGCCGGAAACCAAGGGCCATGTACTCCGAAATCGTGCTGCGTACGCGCTCGACATCATTGATGACCGTGGATAACAGACGGCCGGTCGGATTGTCCTGGAAGAAGCCGATGGGCTGCCGGATCAACTTTGCATACACCTGATTTCTGAGGTCGGTTACGCCCGCGATGCCTGCATTTTGCACCAGCAAATTGCCCAGAAATTCCGCGACGCCCTTGCCGATAAACAAAACCAGAATGGCTATAGAGAAAAGCGTTCCAACACTATGGATCTGAGAGGGGAGAAAAGAGTTCAAGTAAATCGATTCGTGCGTAAGGGGATTCTTGATCAAGAGGAGCCTGGAATCGGGCGCTTGAGGATTGAGGACGCGGTCAAAGATCGGGGCGATCATGAGCGCAATCAACCCTTCCGACAGCCCCACCACGGATAGGCACACGATCCCCACAGCGAGCCGTATCTTGTACGGCATCACGTAGCGCAGTAACCGGACGAGTTCTTCTCGCTTCGTCAAAGAAATTTCTGATCCCCTGTGAGATGCACGATGGATGCGGGCTTTGTTACGCTACGAATCGCCCGCTCTTTTGTCAAGCCGCCGCGCGCTGCCATTGTCCCCACCCGGATGCCGTGGCGATCGTTCTCGTGTAGCGCCCGCCTTCAAGCGGGCACTCTGGATTCCAGCACAGGCTCGCCTGAAGGCGAGCGCTACAACCCTTCCCTACTTGGCCAGGTCGCGATGCACGACTTTGGAGGCATATCCCTGTTTGTGTAGCGTCTTGCGCACCGCCTCCGCCAGCATCACCGAACGGTGCCGTCCGCCCGTGCAGCCGAAGGCAATCGTCAGATAGCTTTTCCCTTCCCGGATATAGTGCGGGATCAAATAAGTCAGCAAGCCTTCCACGCGCCGCAAAAATTCTCCGGTTTGAGGAAATGAGCGGATATATCGCGCCACGCGCGGATCGCGCCCCGAATATTTGCGCAGCTTCGGAATAAAGTGCGGATTCGGAAGAAAGCGCACGTCGAACACCAGGTCGGCGTCGGCCGGAAGCCCGTACCGGTATCCGAAGCTCACCAGGGAAACCATCATCGGACGCCGGTCTGTTTTCTGGAAGCGGCGGATGATGAACTGCCGCAATTCGTGCACGTTGAATTTGGTCGTGTCGATGACCACGTCGGCCAGCTTGCGGATCGGCTCCATCAACACGCGCTCGCGGCGCAGGCCCTCCAGCACCGGGCGGTCATGTCCGAGCGGGTGCGGCCGTCGCGTCTCGCTGAACCGGCGCAGCAGGGCGTCCTCCGTCGCTTCGATAAAGACCAGCGTCGCCGGATTCTCATCGCGTAATTGCCGCAGCAGGGCGGGCAATTGTTCAAGCTGGCCGCCCTCGCGCGCGTCCACCAGCAGCGCCGCCCGCTGAATTTCTCCTCCGGCCTGCATGTGCAATTCACTGAACGTGGGAATCAGAGCGACGGGAAGATTATCAACACAGTAAAATCCGAGATCCTCAAAGGTTTTGAGAACGGTGCTCTTGCCCGAGCCGCTGAGGCCGGTAAGAACCACCAGTTGCCGGGCGTCTCGCGCGGTTCGGCGCTTCACGCGGGCCGGCCTACGCCTTGACCCGGCGCTGGTGGGTGCTGGGAATGCGGAGGTCTTCGCGGTATTTCGCGACGGTTCGCCGGGTGACGTGAATTCCGGCGTCGTCCAGTTTCTTGGCAATCAAGTCGTCGGTGAGCGGGTGGGCGGTGTCCTCTTCGTCGATCATTTTTTTCACGAGGCGCTTCAGGGTCTGCAGCGACATGTTGCTGCCTTCCGGCCCGTTGACCGATTCCGAAAAAAACGACCGCAACTCCAGGACTCCCTGCGGCGTGTGCGCGTACTTGCTCGACACCGCGCGGCTGACCGTGGACGGATGCACGCCCACTTCCTCGGCCACTTCCTTGATCATCATGGGCTTCAGGTGGTCGGCGCCGTGGTCCAGGTACTCAAATTGGCGCTGAATGATGATCTGGCAAACCCGCAGGATGGTGTGCTTGCGCTGCTCGATGCTTTTCATCAATTGCATCGCCGCCGTCACGCGTTCCTTCACGTAATTGCGGACTTCACGGTCGGCCGCGTCGCGAGCCAGCAGGCGGCGATACACGGGAGAGAGCCGCAGCTGCGGAACGTCGTCGTCGTTCATGAACACTTGCCACTGGTCGTCCACCTTGCGGAAATACACATCCGGTTCGACCAGCCGCGGCTGCGTTTTGTTGTAGCGCAGCCCGGGCCGCGGATCGAGCTTCTTGATCACGTCCACGGCGCGCTTCACGAGTTCCACGGGGCGGTTCAGGGCACGCGCAATTTCTTTCAACTGGTTCGCCTGCAAGAGCCGCGCCAGGGGGGTTTCCGGGTTCAGCTCCTCGGCTTCGCTCGCCGCCAGGGGCCGCTTCGGCAAACATTCGGAAACAATCTGCATGGCCAGCGCATTCTGCCCGTCCAGCGTGCGCAGCTGCGTCAGCAGGCACTCGCGCAGGTTGCGCGCAGCCACGCCGAGAGGATCAAATTCCTGCACCACCGCCAGAGCTTCCTCGACGTCTTCCATCGAGTACTTTCCGTTTTGCGAAATTTCTTCGAGCGACGCGCTGAGATACCCGTTCTCATCAAGATTTCCGATGATCGCTTCGGCGATCTCGCGCACCACGTCGTTGCAAACCGTCACGCTCATTTGCCACGCCAGATGCTCGGTCAGCCCCTGCGCCGAGGAAAGGAACTTGTCAAACGACGGCCGCTCGATCACTTCCTGCTCGCCGCGCTCCGGATTGCCGCCGCCGCTATCGAGATACTGGTTGAAAAACGAGGCCACATCGAATTCCTCGAAAGGATTAGGGGCTTCTTTTTCGGGAATTTTTTCGGTTTCGGCTTTCAGGAAGGTTTCGTCGCTGTAGTCTTCGGGGGTGACGCTTTCTTCGGACAATTCCTCCAGCACCGGATTCTCGATCATTTCCTGATTGATCATCTCCCGCAGCTCGAGACGATTCAGCGCCAGCACGCTCACCATCTGGACCAGGCCCGGCGTAAGGATCTGCTTCTGCGCGACCCGGAGGTGAAGTTTTGGCTGCAGCCAGCTCATAGGCGTCAATTCAAACGGAAATGATCTCCGAGGTATACTCGGCGGACTTCGCTATTTGCGCTCAGCTCGGCCGGAGTCCCAGCGGCAAGAACTTTGCCATTCTGTACGATGTAGGCGCGATTGGTCACGCTCAGGGTTTCGCGCACCTGGTGGTCAGTAACCAGGACGCCGATTCCCTCGCGGCTCAATTCGCTGATAATCTTCTGGATATCCACCACCGTCAATGGGTCGATCCCCGAAAAAGGCTCATCCAACAGAATGAAGGCAGGCTCGAGCACCAGCGACCGCGCGATCTCCAGCCGGCGTCTCTCGCCGCCAGACAGCGTATAAGCTCCATTGGATCGAACCGTTTCCAGCTTCATTTGCGCCAA
>DATHPN010000051.1:0-89464 GCA_035483715.1 Candidatus Acidiferrum sp. | reverse complement strand
CTTGTCCCGGGGGCTTTACGCCGACCGCTACTTTTCAGGGCAGTACGATCAATGTGTGCAATGGCGGTAGCACGACTCGACCCGATCCCAACACAGGGCGGCTGTCGTATGCGCAATGGAACGGCTGGTACTCGTATCATGCCATGCAGGTTCAGGTTAGAAAGACCATGAGTCATGGCTTCCAGATTCAAGGCAATTACACCTGGGCCAAAAATATTGATATTGGCTCGGGCGCGGTGGCTGCCGATCAGTATACGAATTCAGTTACAGGCCTGCTGTGGTTCTGCGAGGCCTGCAGGCGCTCGTTGGCAGATACCGATGTGCGAAACAACATCACGGTGGATTACCTCTGGAACATCCCAACAGCTAAATCCTTCGCGGCACCCCTGAAAGCGGTCCTGGGCAACTGGCAGGCCGGGGGCATCCTGACAATAGAAAACGGCAGGCCGTTCACTGTGCTCATGGACGGAGATCCGCTGCATGCTTTGAAAACTCAACAGCACCCTGACCGGATTTCCGGGCCGGGCTGCGCGACCGGCGTGAACCCCGGCAATGCCAACCAATACATCGATGTAGCTTGTTTCACGCCTCCTAACCCGAGCACGCAATACGGCGATGCGGGGCGGAATTCACTCATTGGTCCGGGACTGGTTTCTCTTGATTTTTCATTGTTCAAAAACATTCCCATCAAGAAGCTTTCAGAAGCTTCTAACTTGCAGTTCCGCATGGAGTGTTTCAATTGCACCAATCGGATCAACTTAAATCCCCCGGTAGACAATAACGTCATCTTTGACGTTGTGGGAAATCCAGTCAACGGCGCCGGTCTGATTGACAGTACAAGTACAACTTCCCGGCAGATTCAGTTGGCGCTCAAGCTCAGTTTCTAAGATTTCATTCTCCCCTTCCCCGAGTCTTGCTCGGGGAAGGGGAGAGTGTCCGCCCTCTTCGAAGTGGCAATAGTTTGTGCGATGGTGCTTGCGAAGCTTGATGTATAGTCAGGATCGATTATATCAACTCGGATAACCGCCCAATTGAAGGAGAGAACAGTGAAACATTTAATTTTGTCCGCCGTAATCGCCCTCGCTATATTCAATGCGAGTCCCGCCCGCGCGCAAGAGGTCAGTCTTGTGGCGCCCGGCGGCATGAGGTGCGCAACAGATCGGATGGCACCAGACTTCGAACACAAGACCGGTCACCCAGTCAAGGTGACGATCGGCTCCGGCGGAGCAACGCACCAGCAAGTCGTTCACGGGGAGCCTTTCGATGTGCCAATTGTGCAGCCACCCTACCAGGACGTGATCGACTCCGGCAACGTCGTCACCAGCAGTGAGACGCCGCTGGCCACCGTTCCCATTGTCGTCGTGATGCGGAAGGGCGACCCCAAGCCCGATATTTCGACGCCTGATGCGGTCAAACATTTGTTGCTGGCCGCGAAATCAATTTCTTATCCGGATGGGGCAGGCGGAATGGGAGGCGCTGCCGGGGTCAGCTTCGACCAGACGCTAACGAAGCTCGGCATCTTCGAGGAGATGAAACCAAAGGTCAAGCGCATCAAAGGCGTCAGCTTGATGCATTTGCTTACCAACGGCGACATTGATTTTGCGGTGAGCTTTGCCAGCGAAATCAATGACCCGGGAGTGGAAGTGGTGGGGCAACTACCAAAAGATATTTCAACCCCTACATCACTTGTGGGTTTCGTTTCCGCGCATGCGAAATCACCCGAGGCCGCCAAAGCGCTCTTAAGTTATCTCTCTTCGCCAGAGGCTGCTGCAGCCTATAAGGCTTGCGGAATGCAACCGGGGCGCTGACGAAGTTGTTGACCGGTTGCAGGTGTTGAGCGCAGCGGAGATGGCACTCCGGGAACGCAATGGTCCGCAGGCATAGGGCCCCGACAACAAGTTACCCGGCGGGTTCTGATTTCTTGCTCGGCAACTGCATTTTCAAGGCGAATGCGATGGCTTGGCATTACGAACATTCAAGGAGGTTCTTATGCAGCGCGAATTAAACAAACAAGTTCTAGCTTTGGCGATGGTGCTCATAGCGATTTTGGCGGTGGCAACAGTGCGCCCCTCGAAGGTTCGAGCGGCAGACGAGAAATATCAGCTCGTTGAAAATTGGGCTCAACTACCGCCAGGCATGCAATGGGGCGTGATGTCCGCTGTGGACATCGATTCGCACGGCACGATCTATGCGTTCAAGCGGTCTGAGCCGGGAGAAAAGGCTGGTGCAATGTCGTCGATGATCATGGTTATAGACCCGCATGGCAAGTTTCTAAGGTCATGGGGTGAACACACTTTTATGTCGGCACACGGACTTCGTGTTCTCCGCGACGGTTTTATCTGGATCACCGACAAAACAGGGGATCAGGTATTCAAGTACAGCCCTGATGGAGAACTTTTGATGACTCTCGGCAAGAAGGGCGTCGCCGGCGACAATGACTCCACGGACGCATTGAACGGTCCGAGCGATGTGGTAATCGGCAAGAACGGGGACATCTTCGTCTCAGACGGCGAAAGTACCAATACGCGTGTTGTGAAGTTTTCCAAAGACGGCAAGTTTATCAAGTGCTGGGGCACGAAGGGTACGGGGCCGGGTGAGATGAACGTTCCCCACAACATTGCTATGGATTCGGAAGGGCGAATTTACGTAGCCGACCGTGCCAACAAGCGCATCCAGGTGTTCGATCAGGACGGGAAATATCTGGATCAAATGGCGCAGTTTGGAGCGCCTGCCGCAATATTTATCACCAAGGACGACATGCTTTATGTGGTTGCCGGCGCCCCCGAAAACCGGCTATCGATCGGAACGAAAGATGGCAAGATATTGGATCGGGTTGAGGGCCTCAATGCCCCGCATTGGGTGGCCGTCGATTCCAGCGGGGCCGTTTACGTAGCAGAAGTAGCAGGCCAGGCATTATTGAAATTTGTTAAGAAGTAATTTTCAATGACCGTATTGCATCATCGCCATGCTAACCGGCCAACCGGCTTCGACCTTTTCCATTCCGGTCGAACCGCTCAAGTCAAATCCACTAGCGATTCCCTTCGGAATTCCGTCCCAGCTTCTCGAGCGGCGTACCGACATTGCCGCTGCAGAGCGCCTGGTCGGGCAAGCCAACGCTCAGATTGGCGTTGCCAGAGCCGCTTACTTTCCGACCGTTACGCTCAGCGCTGCCGCGGGACTCGAGAGCAGTTCGATCGCGACCTGGTTCGCATGGCCAAGTCGCTTTTTCTCGCTTGGTCCGGCAGCCTCGGAAATTATTTTTGATGCCGGCTTGCGCCGGGCCACCGTCGAGCAGTTCCGCGCGCAGTACGATCAAGCGGTGGCCAACTACCGGCAGGCGGTGTTGACTGCGTTTCAGCAGGTGGAAGACAACCTGGGGTCGCTGCGCATCTTGTCGAACGAAATTGAATATCAGGATGCTGCGGTCAAATCATCGGGAAGAAGCATCGGTCTCGCGGACGATCGCTACAGATTAGGAATCGACCCTTAGTTGAATGTGATTACAGGGCATACCTCGTTGCTCTCAAACCGGGAAACTGCGGTCTATCTTCGAATACAACCAATGACAGCCAGTGGAGGATTAATCGAAGCGCTCGGCGGAGGTTGGGATGTCTCGCAGCTCCCATCGCCGGCGCAACTTGCTAGCAAAGCGCCATGAAACTAAAATTTGAATGCGGATAGTCAATCCAGCGATGCAACGGACAGCCGACTAAATCGCCTTTGACTTGATTGTGGCGGCCGGCTCATATGGCCGGTGGGTTTTACAATTTATTTGTACGTAATCTGGAATCGTGCCTCGCAAAATAGTCAAAGGCAATTTGCTTCATCGGCTGGTGCTGGATGCAGAATTTTAAAAAGATCCTTCTGCCGGTTGATTTCCCACATGTGTCGCTGCGAGTGATTCATCAGGCGGCCACACTTGCGCACCATTTCCACTCGGAACTGGTAATGCTTCATGTCGTGATACCGGCGAGTCAAAACGCTGGCGGGCCGGAGGCCAGCGCCGATCTGGCCGCTTGGGATTTGCTCCAGGAGATCGTTAGAACAGCCCAGGAAAGCATGGACCAGACTCTCGGCCCGGAGCTTGATGGTCTCACCATTCAGAGGGTTCTGGTGAAGGGCGATCCAGCCCAGACAATCGTGGCAATGGCTCAGCAGGAAAAAGCTGACCTGATCATGATGCCGCCTTGCGGCTTCACGTTCGACCAGTTTCTTCTGGGTTCAGTGTCCGGGACCGAGTGCCCAGTTTGGACCAGCGCCTACGTTGAAGAACTGCCAGCGAACAAATTTGCGATCCGCAATGTCCGATGCGCGGTGGATTTCAGACCGCATAGCCGCAGGACGGTGTTGTGGGCCGAGCGCATTGCCACTGAATTTGGCGCTCACCTTACACTTGCCGAGGTAACTTCCAGCGTGGATTTTTGGGGCCGGGCGGCAGCTACGGCAATGCAGGTTGGAAGGATGCGCTTTTCGCCGACGCCTATCAACATGTGGCAGAACTCCAACGCGAGACGGGTGTGAAGGCAGATGTAATTATCGGTAGTGGTGACGCACCCAAGGTGCTAGGCCAGGCTGTGAAGCAGACCAAAGCGGACTTGCTGGTTACCGGGTGCCGTCCCTATGGCGGCTGCACGAGAACCCATGGTTACGCAATCATTCGCGCGGTGTCGGTCCCAGTACTGAGCGTGGGAGGGTGCTGATTCCGAGCCGAATTTCGCGCCTGCAATTAAGCGCAGAGCGGCAACCAGCAAAAGTTTGAGGGAGTATTTGACTAATGGATGTAAGCTGCCCTTTGACTCGGCATGCAAATACCCGTGTATTGTGGCAGAAAAAGGGAGGGCCACGATGAAACCCAAAAAGGAACGCGTTGAGAAGTCCGACCGTAACTCCCGTCGCGGCTTTCTGAAAGGGAGCGTGAGACTCGTCGCCGGTGTCGCTGCAGCCCAATGGCTGTCAGGACAGGCCGCCGCCCAGCAAAGCGCCGCGTCTCCGGTGACCCTGGAAAACCTAAGGAACGCGAACGGCCGTGCGATCCTGTTGAAAGACGGCATTGTCCTAACCATGGATAGCCAAGTAAGCGATTTCGAGAAGGCCGACGTGCTGATTCAGGGAAAGAAAATCATAGCGGTCGGTCCAAACGTCTCGGCTCCAGCTCACGCCCTGATTGTGAATGCGACGGGGATGATCGTGATGCCGGGATTCATCGACACGCACCACCATCAGTTTGAGACCCCTCTGCGCAGCATTCTCTCCGATGGTTTGCTGGGTGTCGCCGGAGATGCCGCGAGAACTTACCAGGGAATGATCCTCGGCACCTTCGCTCCCGCCTATTTACCGGAGGATGCGCGTCTCGCCGAGCTAGTGGCATCGCTCAGCCAGATGAGCGCGGGCGTTACCACGACAGTTGATACATCGCAGGTTTCCCTTACTCCCGAACATACCGACGCCTGCATTGCAGGCCTTCGGGAGTCTGGGCGCCGGGCTCTCTTTGCCTACTCCACTGGCCCAGGGTCCAAGAGCCAATATCCTCAGGACATCGTTCGGTTGCGGAAACAGTATTTTTCGTCCGATGACCAGTTGCTGACGCTGGCCCTGGGCGATGAAACCAATGCCGACCGATGGAAGTTGGCGCGTTCGGTGGGGGCGCCCATCGTTTCACACATCGTTAACATGAGCACTTTGGAGCCGCTGGCCCAGGCGGGACTTATGGGACCGGACAATGAATACATCCATTGCACACGGTCCGGTAACGAAACCCTGTGGAAGACAATCGCGGATACAGGCGGCAAAGTCTCGATCGCCCCGGCCATCGAGATGCAAATGCGGCACGGAATGCCTCCCATCCAGGCGGCGCTCGATCACGGCATCCGGCCGAGCTTGAGCGTGGATGTCGAGTGCAACATGACGGCGGACATGTTCTCGATCATGCGCACGGCCTTCACGCTTCAGCGAGCGCTAATCAACGAACGCGCGCTCGCCGGTGAACAGAGCCTGCCTCCACTGGTGACTTGCCGCGATGTCATCGAGTTCGCCACCATCGCAGGCGCTCGCGTTGCCCACTTGGATCGTAAGGTCGGCACGCTAGCGCCAGGCAAGGAAGCCGACATCATTCTATTAGGGACCGAGCGGATCAATAGCTTCCCGCTGAATAACGTGCCGGGTACGGTTGTGACGCTGATGGATACGAGCAACGTCGAACACGTATTCGTCGCTGGCAAAGTCATGAAGTGGCAAGGCAAACTGGTGGGCGTTGACCTGCCCCAACTCCGGCGCCAGATCGAGAAATCGCGCGACGGCCTTCTGGCCCGGACCAACCAAACCCGCAACTTCTTTGGAACTTGCTGCACGGCCGGCTAGGGTGCCGTTATCTGTACCGCCCTTGAGAAAAACGTGTGGCGGCTTCCGCACACATACTCGCATGTTTGTGCAACCGCAATGGCATCGGCATCCAGGAAGTCACGCGCGCTGGCACGCTCATACCATTGCGGGATGCATGTGAAGGTCTGCATCGAGAGTACATGGGAAAAGGGTTTATCGAAATGTGACCTGGGATCCGTCATCCCCTGCCAATCTGGCTTGAAGCGAGGGATTTCCTTACCAAAAAGATGCTCCAGATTCGATTTGTGCTTCCAAGGCCTCCTTATGGAAGGACTCGGCCGTCGGTTCGTTGCGTCGAGGTCCGCAGTAGCGTAGGATGCACGAATCAGGAGTCCAAATCTTTTCCAACAGGAGAACGCAGGATGAAAGGCAAATCACTTTTTTTGCTGATCGGATTCTTCATGGGCGCAGCGTTATCGGGAACTGCACAGAACCCGCCGGCGCGGCGACTTTTTAAGGCCAGCAACCCGTCGTTGGAGAAGCAGGGCCTGCCGGTTCCATACAGCGATGCGGCGCTTGTGGGCAACACCTTGTATATTGCCGGCCGGACTGGCATTGACCCAAAAAGCGGGGTTATACCGCAGGATCCAGAACAGGAGATCAGATTTCTGCTCGACAGCTTCAAGACTGCCTTAACCAAAGGCGGAATGACCACGGACGATGTAGTTATGGTTCAGGTGCACTGTCCGGACCTTTCCCTGTACAACAAATTCAACGCCCTTTACCTCACTTACTTTTCGAAGCAACTTCCTCCAAGGGCGTTCTTGGGATCCGGGCCGCTCTTGGGCGGCGCACATTTCGAGATGTTGGGAGTAGCGGTAAAGCCATAGCGAAAAAAAAGACTCGCCCTTAGTCAAAAATTCATTGTCGGGATGCTCGGTCGGCTCTTAGGAGCTTTCGTTCCATTTGGAATCCGCCTCGGAGGTAATCTGTTGCTGCGCGACTTCGATATATTCGAAAAAAATCCGCGATGGATCCCTGATTGGGCGAGCATGTGTGTTCGGACGTGAGCGGAGGAGCAAGGTAAGTGGGGTAGCCCCATGTTGAAACAGCAAACAATATTTGTTGCGAGTCTCGCCCTGGTACTCGCCGCCAAGCCCGCGCTCGCGCAGGTTTCCCGGCTTCCGGAGTCAATTCAGAAGAAGCTGGCGGAGATCAATCCCCTCTATCAAAGCAACATCCGCAAATATGGTCCGGAAACGATTGAATTATTCACTCCTCTGCTTGCCTCGGGGCCAAAAGACGGAGTTTCTGTCACACCCGACCAGGCATACGGCACCGACCCGCAGCAGACTCTCGACGTGTACCAACCGCGGGGCGCGAAGGATCTTCCCGTCGTTGTGTTTGTCCATGGCGGCGCGCTCACGTCGGGAGACAAGAACGAGAACAAAGAGGTCCACGCTAATGTCCTCTACTATTTTGCGCGCCACGAGTTCCTGGGCATCAATGCCAATTACCGGCTTGCCCCAAAGTACGTGTATCCGGCGGCAGCCCAAGATATGGGGAGCGTCGTCGTTTGGATCAAGGAGCACGCGAGGCGCTTTGGGGGCGATCCCCAGAGTATTTATATGGTCGGGCGGTCGACGGGCGCTTTGCACGTCGCGACCTGGGCGTTCAATCCCAAAATCCACGGCGCCGCAGGACCGGGAGTTTCGGGCGTCGTGTTGATCAGCGGGCGGCTCAAAGCCGACAATCGCGCGGACGACCCCAATGGACAGCGCGTGGAGGAGTACTTTGGAAAGGACACCAGTCTTTACGCCGAGCGATCGCCCGTGAATTTCGGCGCCCGGTCGCCGCTGCCTACCTTTATTGTAATCGCCGGATTCGATAACCCTTTTCTTGACGTGTACAGTGCGGAACTCTTCGCGAAAATGTGTGCGGCGCGCTCAATGTGTCCTCGATTTCTTCGCCTCGCCGGTCACAATCACCAATCGACAACCTTGTCGCTCAATACCGCGGACGATCAGCTTGGCCAAGAGATCATCGACTTCATCAGGCAAGGGAAATAAATTTGAAACTTCCGGAATACGCACTTTCCGCGCATATCCCATTCGCTTTTACTTTTGAGCCGTGAGCGCAATCAAATTTAAACTACGACCCGGATCCGCGTTTTGTTCCGGTTATTTGCTCCTGAGCATGCTGACTCAAATCCGCGGGGCGCTTCCGCGGTTGTGCGTGGCACAAGGCGGCATCAACTACACAGTTCCCCAAACAGCTTGTTCAATTGCTTCAAATCAACGCTCGCTGGCACGTCACCGGCCGTCGTGATGACGGCCGGATGCAGTTGAAGAATCGCGGGCGAGACTGGCCGCGCCGCGCCCTCCGCATTTGTGTCGCCTGATTCGAAAACAGCCGGGGGCAGCGCGATGCCCAGTCTCGAAGGCCCGAGCGCGGCGTACAATCCGAGCCCGCTGGGCGACGTGGAGCGCGTCTCGGCACATACAACACAATCCCATGCCTGCCCGGCGATCACACTACTGTTCGCAGCCGTTGCGTCCCGGCAGGTCAGCAAGAGAATAGGGAGCGCCTCATAGAAACGAACAATATTGATCGTCGTCACGAGGCGAGCGTTCCACTCCGCAACGGATTCTGCCGTGAGTGACGGCAGAACCTGCTCGTGGACGAATATTACCTCGGCTCCAGCTTCAACAAACGCGCGAGCGACGGCTGCAGTCGCCTCACTGGCGAGAACCATCGCGGCAGCATCTGAGTCCCGTTCGAGATTTCCATTCGTAGCATTCGTCTGAGTAAGAAGCGCGGCCAGCGTAAACGGCCCCGTTACGCCAATCGTCAACAAAGATGGACCACTGACGAGGGATTTTAGCCGCGCAATGACTTCAACGGCAACCGGAACCCGCCCACTTTTTACTGCTTCATCTGGTGAGCGAAGCCCGCCAGGCAAATCGCCGGCCTTGCCAGGCCGCGGCCATCGCAATGAGGCCTGCTGTCCCTGCACGTCCCAATCGAGCACACCGCCCAGCGCTTCGGCTTCGAGAAACGGATCGAAATAGCAGGTCACCCCGTCCGAGCGCAAGTGCGTGCGGATCTGTCGCAACGCGTTAGAAATCTTTGTGGGATTCGAAAGGAAATTGCGGAGCGGAAGATTCTCGATTCGCGCGCCGAGCGAAAACACGATCGGCAGAAAAAGCGCGCGCGGCGGCGCGATCCCTTGCAATAGCCCTTTGACCGCCTGCCGAGGATTGAATGTCTCCGCCATCGTCAATTCAAGGCCGGAAAACAGGTCCGGTCGACTTCGCGTCGGGCCAGGAACCATACCACTGAAGGATTTCCTTTGGCGGGGTTAGCTTGTTCCATTCGCGTTCGAATTCGTCGTACGATTTTCCCCGCTTGAGCCGCAGTTGGCGCTCCGCGTCGCGCTGCTCGCTCGTTTTCTCGGCGTCAAGCTTGCGCCGCTCGGGGTCGTATGCGATGCGATAGATGTTCTGTGCCGTCCAATCCGAAATGATGTTCTTGCGAAGATCTTCGAGAATCTCGTGCGGGTCGCGCTCAAGCGGATCGCCGTAGCCCGGCCCGCCGCCGCTGAAACCAAACAGCAGATCGCCCTCTTCATAGACTTTCGGCGTGCGCGCGACGAGCTCGTAATTCCATTCGCCATGGATTGCGCCCTTTTCGAGAATCGTTCGAAGATCGAGCGTCACGCTCGAGTCACCGTTGCGCATCGATTCGAGCAGGTCCGCCTTTCGCACGCTGATGCCCGGAACTGGCGCCGACGCGTAGCCGCCGAAAAGCGGTTGGCCGAGCGGCACCTTCGTGCCGTTGCCCATGCACATCGAGACGAGTTCCGGCATTTTGTGAATCATCCATTGTTGCACGCCGCCCGAGCCGCCGCGATGCAGCCCATGGCCACAGGAATCTTTCCAATGCTGCGAAAGCGTGACCGTAATGGGCAGCTCGCTTTCGACTTGCTCGGAGTCGGGAGCGCGTCCAAAAGCGCACCACGCAAACCCGTAGGCGTCCATTCCGTCGGTAGCCGCGCGCCCGCCCTGGCCCATCGTGTTGAGCGAGAAAGAGAGCACGTCAGCCACCGCAAGCTTCCATTGCGAAAGCCCGGCGCAAATTTGCGAGGTGTGCTGGCTTCCAGGCGCCGCCGCGATTTGCTGCCAAAGACTCCCGCTCGAAAATGCCATCTTCGCGAATGCATTGTGCGTCGCGCAGCGCGTCTGCATGCCGATGAACACGCAGCAGCTCGTCGCGGCCAGCTTGTCCGGATTCAAAATAATGCCTTCCGGAAATACGAAATCGATCGGCGCGAATGTGGTACTGCAAATTGGCAGGTCGTGAAACAAATACTCGTAAAAGAAATTGGCGATATGCCCGACGACGGCTTGCGGATGCACATTGTAGGAGGACGGATTTTCAGGCGAAGTGCCTTGAAAATCGAAAATCAGCCGATCGCCCTGTTTGGTCAGCGTGAGGTAGCAGGCGCGGACCAGCGCCGGCGTCCATCCAATCGCGTCGTTAAAGACGACCGCGCGGAATTTCCCGTCCGGCAGCGCCCGGATTTTCTTGCGCGCGCCTTCTTCCGCCGTTTCGCACATCCGGCGCAGCAGGCCGACGACAAAATCCTGCCCGCGCTTGTCGGCCAGCTCGAGCAAACGCACGCGTACGCGGTCCGCCGTCGTGCAACGAGCGCGTAAATCGGAGATGAACATGGCCGGCGCCCGAAGGCCATAGACCGAGTAAAACTCCAGGAAATCGTTGCGCAGCTCGAAGTTTTCGCCGATCTTGATCGGCGGCAAATTGAGTCCCTCCTCGAAGCGCGATTTTGCGCTTACGGGCATGCCCCCGGGCTCGATTGCGCCCGTTTCGGTAGTGTGCAAAGCCGCCGACGCCCAGGCGATCAATTGTCCTTTATGAAAGACCGGCATGAGCGCGACCTGGTCCGGATTGTGGATGCCGCCGTAGAGAGCGTCGTTTGTGTACCAGATGTCGCCGTCGCGAATGCCGGGGTTGTCCTTATAATATTTCTGAATGAACTTGATAACGATCGGCTGAATGATGGCGTGGAGATAGGTGCCGCAGGAGGCGTTGATCAGGTCGCCGTTCGCGGTGAAGATCGCGACCATGGAATCGCCGGATACGCCAAAATAGCTCCGCGAGGAGCGCACGAAGATTTCCATCGCTTCGTCGAGAATGTCATTTGTGATCTGGACGCCGATCTCGTAATCGCCCTGCCGAACTTTCGCGGCGCATTCTTTTTCATGACCGGTGGTAGGCGCGGGCTTCAGCCATTCGAGTTTTTCCGCCAGTTTGGGGATCGGCATGTTGTTCCCTCAATCTTAACCGCGATTTGATTCTTCCAGAATTCCAAGTCCCTGCGCGTCAATCGAGAACATCATCGCGGGGGGTACCACGATCGTTGTGTATTCGCCTTCGATGACCGCCGGGCCTTCGACCACGTTACCCGGGCGCAGGGATTCCTGGGTGAAAATCGGCGTGGCACAAAAACCTTGCGCCTGCGGCCAATAAACGCCCCGCTCGCCCTTGCGCGCCGAGGATGGATCGCTTTTCTCAAGCGGCATTTTTGGCAGGTACACTTTCGGCGTCGCCACGATGGCTTTCAGAATAAAACTCTCCACGAAAATGCCGCCCTCGGGATTTACCACGAATGGGCTGAACGCTTCGCTGAATTCTTTGTTGAAAGCGTCACAGACCGCCCGGACGTCCTCCATGGAGTGCAGAGACATCCTCGGAGAGAGTGCGCGCTTCACATGGAACTGGCCGCCGTAGAGCATATCGAGTTCGAGAACGAATGCCGCTCTCAGCGGGTCGAGGCCATCGCCGAGAAGGTCCTTCTGAGCCTGTTCCAACAGGTTCCCGACCGTGCGATTGAACGTGGCAAAGTCTTCCGAGAGTTGCTGGCTCCCAGGAGACATCAACGTGAGCTTCTTCGAAGTCTCATAGACGTGCATGATGTCCATCGTGGACGACCCGTACGCACAAAACACCGGCGAAAACGGAAACGTCACGGCCTTGCGGATATCGCCCTTGAATCCCTCGGCATGCGTGGCGCCGGCCCCGCCGGCGATGAAGAGGATGAAATCTTCCGGGCTGTAGCCTCGAAGATGAACTTCTTTCATGATCGCCGAAGCCATATTGCCATTGACGATTTTCCGAATCAGTTCGGCGCCTTGTTCAACGCTCACGCCCAGCGGCTTCGCAATTTTTTCGCGGATGGCCTGAATCGAGCGATTCTTGTCCAGGCGCATTCGGCCGCCGTAGTAGTAATCGGGATTGATGTAGCCAAGTACGACGTCTGCGTCCGTTACGGTCGGCTCGGACCCGCCGAGACTGAAGCATGCCGGACCCGGCATCGAGCCCGCACTTCTTGGGCCGACTTGCACGCGATTCTGAAGCAGCCTGTTGATGGATGCGATCGACCCGCCGCCCGCACCGATCGAGAGCGTCTTGATCATCGTGATTCCTACCATCCAACGGTCGATGATCGGGCGGAAATCGTAGCTGCGCACGCTGTCCTTGACGACGAGTCCCACGTCGAAGCTCGTACCGCCCATATCAGTCATGACCACGTTTTGGTAGCCCAGCGACTTTGCCACGTGGTGCGCGCCCATCAGGCCGGACACAGGCCCGCTATTGAACGTCCGGCTCGCGGTGGTGCGAAACACTTCGGCCACGCCGCCGGAACTTTGAATCATCAGCAACGGCTTCCGGTAGCCACGCTCGCGCAGTTTGTCCCACATTGCGGAGAGCTCAATCTGCATCGAGCGCTGCAGATACGCATCGAGGATCGCGGCGAGCGTGCGTTCGTATTCGCCGAGCTTGCCGTTCACCTGCCCTGCAAGTATGACCGGAAGATAACCGATGTGATATTCCTTATATTCGTCGCGGATGATTTCCTTGACACGGCGCTCGTGCACCGGGTTCAGAAAACCCCACAGCAGCGACACGACGAAACCCCGCGCGCCACGATTTACGAGGTGCCGAACTTTCTCCCGAACGTCATTCTCATCGAGCGGGCGAATCACTGTGCCGCGCGAATCCACACGTTCCTTGATGCCGACGATCATGTCGCGCGGGATGAGCGGGTCCGGCTTCTTTTGGATCGCCAGATTCCGGCGCTCGGCCACGCGCGTTCCGTCAATCCATTGCGCTCCCCGGCCAATGAGAACGACGTCTTCGTGGCCTTCCGTCGTAATCAACGCGAGACGCGGGCCTTTTCGTTCGATCAGCCGGTTCATCGCAATCGTCGTCGAATAGCGGATCACGTCGATCGCCGGCAAAAGCTCTTCCATCTTCTTTCCGATCGCGCCGGCCCCCTCTTCGATCACGCGAGAGAAGCAAACGGAGAGGTCATAGGGCGTCGTTGGCACTTTCTTAATCAGCGCCTTGCCGTCGAAATTGAGGACGAGGTCGGTAAAAGTTCCGCCGACATCGATGTCGATGGAGTTCATTCCATGACCTCGAGCCGCTGGCCGCGGAAGACAAGTTCTCCCGTGCGCAACCGTTCCTTGAGCTGTTCCACGTCAATTTCGATGTCGTGTGTGATCGGATGGCCCGGCGGCAAGTATTCGGTTTCAATCTGCGTGCCACAACCCGGACAATAAAACTCCACGATGCGAACCCACAGCGGATCGGGAGAAAAATTGAACGACCCCGGAACAATCGTCGGATGGATTTCGCGCGGGTCACGGTCGTGAACCAGGCAGCCCTTCTTGTAATTTTCCCGCACCGAACCGAGCGAGCGCCCGCAGCGATTGCACATCCATTGTTCGCGGTCGAGGTCCAGGTCGAGATACTCGGTCACTCGAAGGCGGTTTTGAGTTTCAGGCGACATCGTCAGCTCCCATTCGCGCCGCGTTATTGAGTGCGTGCTACTTTCAAGCTCGCGTCATTTTCCCGTTGCCGTAAGGATCGATGGTCATCGTCCAGCCGTCGGGAAGAAAATAAGTCGTATTCACGCCCTCTAACACCGCGCAACCCGCCACCCGATTGCCGGGATGCAACGACTCCCAGCGATACACCCGGGCTTCACCGGCGCGGCTTCCCCACCAGACCTTGCGAGTCCCGATTTGAGCTTGCGAGGCATCGGCGCCCTGAAGCGCTCGACCGACGAGCCGCGCCTTCGGCATCCCTTTCTTCACGCGAACGCGCAGCATCTCGAGAGAAGTGTCGCCAGTGCGCGTATCGCCGCTCGTTGCCGAAGCAGAGGAGAGCGCTGCCTGCAAAGCCGCCGCGCTTCGCAGCGCAGATTCGGGGCAAGCCAGCGTTACGGAATGTCCGCTGCCGCCTGCGACTTCAAATTCGATCGCGTAGGTCAGATCATCGGGACGAATTCCCTCTCCAAGCAAGTCTTTAACACTTTCCGATTCGATTTCTTCGAAAAATTGCCGGAGCCAGGCGGCGCTTGCCTCGGAAATATCGGGTTCCGGAATCGATCGCTCGTATACGTGGCAAATATCCGAAACAGATGAGCCGAACGCGCTGAACAGCGGGCCGAGCGAGAAGACCAGTACGGAATCCAGCCCCGCTTTTTCGGCCACGCCCGCAGCGAAAAGGCCGCCGTTCCCGCCGTACGCGAAGAGCGTGTTGCGCGACAGATCCCGCTGCAGTTCCGTCTGCGCGCCGGCAATCAGGTTCGCGACGGATTCACACGCGCGGTCGATAATCATCTTGCACGCCGCTTCCGCCGAGAGATGCAGCGGCTGTGCAACATGAGTCTCAATCTCCTTCTGCGCGAGGTCGCGATCAATCGGCTTCGTCCCACCCAGAAAATAATCCGGGTTGATCAGGCCCGCGGCGATGAATGCGTCCGTAAGGGTCGCTTGGTCTCCGCCCAGGCCGTAGCACGCGGGCCCTGGAAATGAGCCCATGCTTTCGGGACCGAGCTGCACTTCCGCTCCCTTCGCGCCATCGAGCGGCTTAACGATGCTGCCTCCTCCGAGCGCCATCGAGCGCAAATATGGCAGCGCGAGCTCTAGCGGAATGCTGAAAAGGTCCGAGGGCTTACGATAGATCGGCTCTCCGTTTGAGAGAACACTGATCTTCGCCGTTGTGCCGCCGATATCCATGGCAATCACGTCTTTCAGGCCGTAGAGCTTCGCCAGATGCGCGCTTCCGAGAATTCCGAGAACCGGCCCGGATTCAATCGTGTCGATCGCCTTGGTCTTGGCAATTCCTGCAAAGCCGCCATTAATGTGGCTGACGAGAAAAGTTCCCGCGTACATCGAAGTCTCGCGAAGCTCGTCCTCCGCCTTGAACAACGTGGCCGCGAGCGCGCCGTGCGTGTAGGCATTGATCGCCGCGCAGTACGTGCGCGTGCGGTCATCGGCGCTCTTGGAGATCTCGCTTCCGGCGAGCACCGGGACGGATCCGAGGAAATGGTCCGGATACTGCTGGTCGATAACGTGCTTGAACGCGATCTCGCGTTCGGGATTACGGTGAGAATTATTCAGACTGATGCAGATCCGGCGCACGCCGCTTTCCAGAAGCGCGCGCGCGGCATTCATGATTTCGGTGTCCTGTGCGGAGCCGTTGATGCCGATGACGTCATGATCATTTACCAGCCGGCCTAGAATGGCGCTCCGGCCGCTCCTGCCGTAGAGATTTTGTTCGTGCCCTTGCGTGACAAGCAATCCGATTCGCGGACCGCGCAGTTCGGCGAGAACGTTCGAGGTAATCGTGGTGGACCACCGAATCAGGTCGACATTCTCGAGAAAGGCAACCGCATCCGAAAAACCCGTCTTCTCCGCAGCCTGGTTGAGGCAGTCAAACAAACAGACCGTCAAGTCGTGCGGCGTCGTATCCACCTTTACGCACACTACTTCGTCGCCGCTCGTAAACAATCCGTCGGTCAGCGTTCCCCCAACGTCGATGTCTGCCGTCCACATGAGATCCTCAACCGGTCGAAGCTTTGAAGTGCGCGCGCAGTTCATCCGAAGTCACGGTCCACCCGAAAAAGGATTCCACGTTGAACAGCGTTGCCTCAAAAATGCCTGGTCCGCCTGCAGGCATTGTTCCGTCCGAAATCAGGATCGGCCAATAGTCGAGGAAATAGGCGTCGCGCAATGTGGATTCGACGCACACGTTCGCAGCGATCCCCGCAAAAAAAAGAAATTGAATGCCGCGAACGCGCAATTGCGAATCGAGCGTCGTTCCGGCAAATCCGCTGTAGCGCGTCTTGGTAATAACCAGATCCGCGGACTGTGGCGCGAGATCGTCCACAATAGCCGCATCCCTGGTTCCTTCGATGAGAAGTTTTCCCTTATATTCCGGCCGGGTCCGCATGGTGTGCATCGCCAGCTCTTTGTAATAATTAGGAGATTGCGCGCCGCCTGCGTCGCTCAAGTCCGGCTTGTAGGCCATGCGCAGATAGACCACTGGCATTCCGTGCGATCGCGCGGCGCCGATGACGTCCCGAATTATCCGCACGACGCGCGGCGCATCCGCCAGGTCCACCCCCGCAATGTCGAGCAGCCCGCCCTTGCTCGCGAAAGCATTCTGCATGTCCACGATGACGATCGCCGATTTCTGGAAATCGACGTCGAGCGCCTCAGGCTTGGTGTTGAGTTTCGGCATGATCGTGCGGCGGGGACGATTGCTCCTTGCAATTCTAGTGGCCTTCTCTATTGACAACCTTTTCTGCCATCCCGGCCGAGTTAGTGTAAATCACCTCGTAGCTAACGGCCATTGGCACTAGCCGACCCGGGCAGTAAAGTGACTCAACCTCTCGACCTTCTGGTTCGCAACCAGAACGCTGGCGGTCTAAATCCAATCGCCACGATCATTCTTTTCACGCAAATATCTGTGATTTCTGGTCTTTTGCGCTAGGGCGAAATTGTGGCAAGGCACAGATGATCGACGGTCTGCCGTCGCAACGAGGATCTTCATAACAAGACTCGCGTCACCGCGGTGGCGCGCTGGTGTCTCATGTGAGGGTGCCGGTTTCAGAAAGTAAATTTTGCCGCAATTTGCAGCTGCCGTGCATTGAACATCGTCCGGGGCAAGCCGAAACTGGAATTCGGTTGGAATGGAATAAAGAGCACCCCACCGGAAGCGCCGCCGGGAGTGGGGGCGAGTGTTCCAGCCTGGGGAACGCCTGGAACCGCCTGGATAGGGCCAACTGGACAAGCCGTGGATGCTGCCCCCTGCTCGATGGCAATTGTCGTTGCGTCCTTATAGCGGCTAGGTATGGTGGGCGTCGTCCCGCAGAAGACGGGTGAACCGTACACCGAAGTCACTTCATCGACGTTCGGGCGATTGAATAAGTTGAAAGCGTCCACGCTCAATTCGACCTGGCGGTTTTCATGTAATTTGAAGGCGCGGGACACTCGCAAATCCAAAGTCCGCAGCGAATCGCCGTAATATGTATTTCTGGGAATCATCGTGCTGCACTGATCGACGGATGAACACTGCGGCGTGAGCGGGGCGCCACCCACGCGGTCCGTTGCTACTCCCGCGATGTCTCCTAGCGTATCGTTCCCGTAGAAAAGTGTGAACGGCCGTCCTGTTTCCAGGGTAACAATGCCGCTCAACGCGAAATTCCGGAACCAGCCCGTGACCGGCGCCGTCAATGTGAAGTTGGTTACGAAGCGATGGCGCAGGTCCTGGTTGGAGTTGGCGCGCTCCGCTTTGTAATCGAACTGGTTCACCGGGAGGTTGATGAACGTGGTGAAGTTGCCGTTATCAATCGTGTGCGAATAGGTGTAGTTGGCGGTCATCGTGAAATATTTGCCAAGCCTCTCTATTCCAGTAACTGAAAGGCCGTGATACACCGCATTGGCTATGTCGTTGTTATAGTCCATGAGTCCCGCGCTTAGCGTTTGCAAGCCAGAGCCGAGGGCGCCCGCAAAGAACGGACCTAATCCTGCTATGGCTCCTGAACCGAGTGTGGGAGTGCCCGCACACGGAGACATAGAACCGTCGGCGTTTACAAGTCCGGGCACCCACTCTGGCAAGGGGTCAGTTGGTGTACCTGACTTCGTTGTGCCAACCGGGCAAGGGATGTTGATATTGTTGCCTCGAACCAAATGGTGCGCTCCAACAAACAAGTAACTAAGACCGAGCGAGAAACCTTTGCCAAACTGGCGGTCGATTTCCAAGCTTCCCTGCACGGCGTAGGGCAGCTTGCTATTTTGTTCCATACCTCCGGAGCCGACTCCACAGGCGCCGGTTGTGAAGCAAGTGCCGGCCATCGAAACTAAGCCGTTGTCGACCTTGTCATAACCGCCGGTAGAGATAATGCTCGCCGCGAGCCCCGCCGCGCCCAATGGGTTGGAAGGGGTCGGCGGTGCTGGGAATCCGAAGAGTTGGTAGCCTTGGCCAGCTTGCCCTTGATTGGACTCAATACCCGTGAGATTTTGTGGAAGTATGCCCGCGGCTTGGCAGACACTGGCGATCGATGCAGGCGCATTATTTCCGCACAGATACCCTGCAACGACCTTCTGGGTATTCGGGACAAAGAAGAAGGTCATGTCATAACGGTCATAAAACATGCCAAACCCGGCTCGAACGACCGTTTTATTGTCCGGCGAATAAGCCAACCCTACCCTCGGTTGCCATCCACGGTAATAGTTATTCACATACTGGGAGAGGCCTGACTCAAAATCCCAGCGCAGGCCGTAATTCAGGGTCAGTTTGGGAGTGACACGCCAGCTGTCCTGAATGAAACCGGCCCAGTATCCGTGATTGATCTCATGGGTGTAGTTTCCAAAAAGTGACGGCGGAAACGCGTTGGCCCAGGTCGAAGTGTTCAGCGGATTGCCGCCGGCGACCGTGACGAGCGGCGCGCACGGCGTGGCAGAGCAAGCCGTGGGACTCGTTGGGAGCGGAGTACCGGCGTAAGTGAACACAACGCCATTATCTTGAGGAACGGGACAGCCTGCAGGGTTAACGTCGGCCGGTGGGGTCGGGTTGGGGTTGGCTGAAAAGTTAGCGTTGTAGTATAGGGCGAAAGCTGCGAAGCAGCCCAGCCCCGGCGAACTAGGAATGATTGCCCGGACCGGGGTAAATCCCGGGAATGTGTCTGAATCCCAAATGTAGTTTCCGTCGAAACCGAATTTCACAACGTGGTTGCCCTTGATCCAGGAGAGCGAGTCGGTAAATTGAATACGGCTCTCGTACTTCTGGTCATCCGTCCCGAAGTTGTGGCCCAGTTCAAGGTCGTTGGTAATGCTGAAATCAGGCTGCCCTGTGGCGCCCGGGAAGTTGTAATGCCTGCGGCCCCATTGCACGAGCGCGCTGTTGATCAAGTTGGGCCTCAAGGTCGTATCCAACGTTCCAAACACGGATTGATCGCGAATGCGGAGGTCGCGGCCGCCGCTCGGGACGCCGATGCCGCCGCCGTCGAGGGTCTGGCCGACCAGTTCGCCGTTGGCGCGCGTGTCGCCCACGTTGTAGCGAATCCCCAGATGGCTGTTGGCGCCGATCTGGTGGTCGATCCTGGCGAAGCCCGTGTCGTCATTGTCCGTCTTCAAGAAACCATCGATGTAACCGACGTTGGAACCCGTGCAAGCGCTCAGGCCAGCGCTGCAGCCCTCCGGCGCAAGGCCCATCAGAGCCTTCGCATCGTCGATGGCTTGGAGGCTATTGACCAAGTCCGGGGGGTAGGTCGGCGACTCTGCGCGCCGCTTGCCCTCGTAATTTAGGAAGAAAAAGGTCTTGTCTTTCTGGATCGGTCCGCCCAAGGTTCCGCCAAAGGAATTTTGCCGCAACTCGTGTGGCAGCGGGGCCGGTTGCAGCATCCCGCGCGCATCCATCGCGCTGTTTTGGAAATACTCGTACAAGGAACCATGAAGGGTGTTGGTGCCGCCCTTGGTCACGATATTCACGATCCCGCCCGCGGCACGGCCGTACTCGGAGCCGAAACTGTTGTTCACCACGCGAAATTCCTGTACCGACTCCTGCGGGGGAGTTACGCGCTGCACGCCCGTGTGCATGCTGATGAAATCGGCGCCGTCCACCATGATTTCGTTGCTGAACGAGCGCATGCCGCCAAAGGAAATTTGTGTCGTTTCAAAATCCGTGAAAGTGGTTCCCAGGCTGGTGCGGCTGGTGGCCACGCCGGGCGTGAGCAGGGCGAAATCGGTGAACAGCCGCCCGCTAATTGGCAGAGATTGGATCTGCTGCGGCTGAACGACCTGGCTGATTTCCGTCTTGGTCGTCTCGATTACCGGCGTCTCGGTGGTCACTATCACATTTTGCTCGCCGGAGGCGACTTTCAGAGAAACGTCGGCGTTCGCCGTCTGGCCGACGGTCAATTCAATCCCGGTCTGGACGGACTTGGAAAAGCCGGAGGCTTCCACCGTCAAATCGTAGTTCCCGGGCGGGACGCTCGCGAGGATGTAGAGGCCGCTTTCATTGGTGGTAGCAGTGTAAGCGCGGTTGGTGCCCGTATCACGAAGTGTAACAGCCGCCTTGACGACGGCGCCGCCAGTGGCGTCTTTTACGGTGCCGATCAAGGTGGCGCCGGTCGCGCCAACTTGGGCGAACAAAGGGGCCGACACAATCGCAAGAAGCAGAACTACGACGATCGCTACCGCACAAGAACGTCGAGCCATGTTTTCACCTCTTTTTTTGGTACGAGTCGTGGCCGCGACAGCTAGAAATCGATCTAGGAAAACACCCTGATGCAGGCACGTTTACCGGGTCGCCTAACAGTTGTCAAGCATAATTTTGCATGCATCTGTGTACATTGGCGCGCCTGTGCCAATTCTGATTGCAAATCCCATTGCGACGCTCACGTTGCATCCCGGATGGAGTTCTCGAACGCTTTCGCGTAAATCTTTGACGCGTGAAAAGGCAACGCTGTGCGACCGAGAGCCAAGAAGAGTTGAATCTCCGCGGTGAGCGCGTTTGATCCGATCGGCTGTCTCAAACTGCCAACTGCTGGCGCATACCGTCGTCCCTGACTGGTTAACGTAGTGGACGCCGCGAATCGCGAAGATGGATTCGCAGAACCCTTTCGTCCCGTTCGTCGAAGAGAATATCGAGGAGCTCAGGGCGATTCCGTTGAAGCGCGCGACTGTTGACTGTTCCCTTCTCGGTCAACTCTCCCGCCGCATGAGATGGCGGGGACTCCACGAGTAAAGCTGCGACGACCCGATTGGAACTCCCCGTTCCCATCGCGGCGAGTTGTTCCAACCGGTCCTGCAAAGCCGCTCTCAGAGCCTTGTTTGAGGCGATCTGTGCCTGTGAAGCGGCACGATCCAGACCAGCGGTCGCGGCGCACAACTCCCAGTCAGGAAAAACAAGAATACGCACATCATTGCGGTCTGCGCCCACGACTACGACGTCTGTGGCGAGTGGCCGCATGGCATCGAGCGCGTCAAGGCGCAATTTGCCTGCGCTCACTTTCGTGCCGGAAGTCAGCTTGAAATCTTCCATGATCCGGCCATCGAAGCGCAGGCCGGCTCGGGGACGTCGCGGGTCAATAAAACTCAGGAGGTCGCCGGAGCGGAAGAAACCGTCCTCATCGAACGCCAGCTTGGTGGCCGCAGAATCGCGCCAATAACCGGGCGTGACGTTCGGGCCACGATAGCCGACTTCAAAGCTGTCATCGTGGGGTACGAGCTTGAGGTCCAGTCCGGCCACCGGAATGCCGACGACGCCGGGACCGTTCGCATGCGCGTTTCCGAAGAGCGCAATTGGGCTCGTTTCGGTCATGCCGAGGCCGGTGACCGTTAAAATCCTCTGACCAACGCTTTCGACTGCCAATTTTTCCAAGGCATACCAGGTCGCCGGCAGCATCGAAGCCGCCGCGTACCAAAGGAATTTGAGCCTCCGGAAAAAATGTTCGCGCAATTCGCGATCGGCATCGAGGTGAGGGATCAACAGCTCATAACCCCGCGGGACGTTGAAGTAAATCGTCGGCGATATTCGGCGCAGCAACTCGACGCTCGATCCGAAGAGCGCGGGCGTGGGTTTACCGGGATCGATGTAGAGCGTGCCCCCATTGCATAGAATGATGTTGAAGTTGCTGTTTCCACCCGCGGTGTGATTCCAGGGAGCCCAGTCCACCATTACCGGCGGCTCATCGGCAAGAACGGGCGCCACCTGCCGCTTCATCTGGGCGTTGGCACAGAGCATGCCATGCGTATTGATGACTGCCTTCGGCATACCGGTGGAGCCGGAGGTGAATAAGTATTTGGCAATTGTATCTCGGCCGACGCGGGCTGCCGCAGCCATTACAAAATCACGGCGGCTACCGTCGCCGCGCAAGGATGTCAGAGGAATCATGTTCGATGACGCCGAGGCATTGCGCAGAGCGGCTGCGGGAACGCCGGGCGCAAGGGCCTGTTCGATTGCCTGCCAATACAGCGCGCCATCATCAACGACCACCAGACCCGGTGTGAGGAGATCGAAACTGTGCGAAAGCTTGGAAAAATCTGCGGTCTGGAGCGCATAAGCAGGCGCGATCGGGGCGACTGGAATACCGACGTAAAGCGCTGCGAGCATGATCAGCGCATGGTCGATCCCGTTGGCGGCAAGTAGAGCGAGCGGCCGATCTGCGCCAAGTCCGTACTTGAGCAGATTCTCGGCCAGCGCCAGTGCTTCCTCGCGAGCTTCGCTATAGCAAATCTTCCGCTCGCCTTCGGCGGTCTGTTCGATGAGGAAGTCGCGGTCCGGGGCTTCCCGTGCCCAGCGATCCAGCCAGTCGCCGATCCGGTTGTCGTAATTCGTCAGCGGCTCGACGGATCGCATGATGAAAGAACCGTCAGGCCGAGGGGTCAGTTCAACGTCGGGCGAGAAGAATCGTACAGGTCGCAAGGGCGCGTCAAGTACGGCTCGTCGGTCGTTAAGTGTACTCAATGCCCGAAGCTTAATGCATGAAAGACGCCGCCGCAAGGGCTGTGCTAAGCTCCTCTTTGAAATGAAAGCAGAGCGTCTCTCAGGATATTGGCCCCATGGAGAAACCGTGAATCGTCGCGTCAGAGCTTCCTCGAACCGTGCCGCCAAACGCGACGACGCAATGTTCATTGACGTCTACGATGAGCCCGGCCACCTGATTCGCCGTGCTCAACAGATCGCAGTGTCCATGTTCCACTCGACCATGCGCAACGGCGTAACGCCAATCCAGTATTGTGTCTTGCGCGTTCTTCAGGATCACCCCGGCATTGACCAGGTCACGCTGGCAAGCTTGTGCGCCCTGGATACCTCGACGGCCGCGGATCTGGCGGTGCGCCTCGAAGAGCGTGGCCTCGTCAGGCGGATGATGCCTATGAAAAGCAAGCGCTACCGCCTGCTTCAGCTCACGCCAGAGGGGACCGCGCTCGTGAAGCGGCTTGTTCCAAATGCGTATGTGTTGAGCCGCCGCCTGCTGCAAGCCTTGAACAAGAAAGAAAAAAGCATTTTCCTTCGCCTCTTAAGGAAATTCGTCCATCTGAATAACCAGGAAAGCCGCGCCCCGCTCGACCGCACGTTCATCCGCTTGCGACCCGGCAACTCAAATGTTCGAGCAAAACGCGCTTGATGTGAATTTCCAGGGAGAAAAATGAGAGTACGCAATGCAGGCTGCTGCAGATGCCTCCAGATCCATTCCTTTTGGCGAGAACCTATTTACCGAGGGCAGACAATTACATTCGTGCTTGACTCTCTTAGAAGGTATTGCAAAATCCCCATGCGTTCCGTATGCTGAACCACATTCCGCGCGTTACCACACGCGACCCAGTTCGCTCTTAGCGATCAAGGATTTGCGCCGCGAGGAGAGCTGCGATGAGAGGAAAAAGTTTAGAAGATCTGCTACAAGCCGTTGGAAATCCGGTGACCATGTTGCGCGATTCGCAGGTCGGCGCCTACGTGTATCCGGTTGTGCCCGCCGAATACTCCAATTGGCATGACGAGCAGCGCGCCTGGCGGGATACCGCTGTCCTGTTCGACCAGTCTCATCACATGGTGAACATTTATGTGGAAGGCCCCGACGCGCTCAAATTGTTTTCGGCTCTCGCTACCAATAGTTTTGCGAATTTCCCCGTCAATCGCGCAAAACAATTCTCGCCGTGCAGTTATGCCGGCTACGTCATTGGCGACGGCATCCTCTTTCACCTTGAAGAGAACCGCCTGGTTTTCGTCGGACGCGCGCCGGTTGCCAATTGGATCCAGTTCCATGGTGAGGCAGGCGGTTACAATGTTAGGGTCGAAAAAGACGATCGATCGCCCTCAAATCCGCGGGGGAAAGCGGTCGTTCGTACATGTTACCGTTATCAGATTCAGGGCCCCAACGCTCCGCAGATCCTTGAGAAACTGAACGGCGGGCCGGTTCCAGAAATTAAATTCTTCCACATGGGTTTCATTAACATCGCCGGGCGCAAGGTTCGCGCGCTGCGGCACGGTATGGCCGGTGCGCCCGGGCTGGAGGTTTGGGGGCCGTACGAGGAGCGCGAAGAAATTCGGTCAGCCATCGTTGATGCCGGAAAGGACCTGGGCCTACGTGAAGTTGGCGCCAGGGCCTACGCAACGAACACTCTGGAGTCCGGATGGATTCCTTCGCCTCTTCCAGCGATCTATACTGGCGAAAAAATGAAAGCCTACCGGCAGTGGTTACCGGCGGCGAGTTATGAAGGCACCGGTTCGCTCGGAGGCAGTTTCGATTCCGGTAATATCGAAGACTATTATATGTCGCCGTACGCTCTGGGTTACGGGCCCTTCATCAAGTTTGATCACGAATTCATCGGAAGAGAAGCCCTCGAGAAAATGGCTGGGAAACCTCAGCGCAAAAAGGTGACGTTTGCCTGGAGCGCAGGGGATGTAGTCAAAGTGATGGCATCCATGTTTGAACCAGGCGAGCCATACAAGTACATCGACTTGCCTCTATCCAATTATGCTTCCGCATCCTATGACCAAGTGCTGAACGCCGGAAAAAGTGTCGGCTTTTCCATGTTCAGCGGCTACAGCTGCAATGAGCGAGCGATGCTGTCGCTCGGCGTGGTGGATCCCGACATTGAGGTAGGCGCCGAAGTCAAGATCGTGTGGGGTGAAGGAGGCGGCGGATCGCGGAAGACGACGGTTGAACGCCACAAACAGACTGAGATACGCGCCATCGTCAGCCCCGTTCCGTATTCCAAGGTTGTACGGGAAACGTATGCCAAAGGCTGGCGTGCAGCTCAGCCCTGAGCGAAGACCGAATTACTGAGCGCGCGCGGCATTGATCCAGTCGACGGTCTTATTGAACCCGCCAAAGACATAGAAATGCAAGCCAGCGATGTCGAAAGGCAAAGCTGTTGTGTTCCCCTCTTCTTCTGCACAGGGGAAGCCCCGAATGATGGCCTCCGGGCCCTTCTCCACCAGAAGTTTCGCGAAAGACGGTTTTTCGGTCAGCACACGCAAAGAGTTGCCGATTCCGCACCGCACCGCGTAGCGCGCCAGCGTAAGGAATCCCGCCGGCCCCGCAAGGCCAACTTTGATGGGTAGGTCGATCCCTTTGGCTCGAATTCGGCACAGCCATTCGACGATTGGTTCCGCTTCGAAGCAGAATTGCGTAACAATCGACAGCTTCAGCCCGGCACGGTGCGCGTACATTAATTTTGAGTCCAGGGCCTGATTCAGAGCGCTTTCGGAAATGTTGGGGTTGCCTTCAGGGAAGCCAGCGACGGCCATACGGACGATTCCCGACTTCTGAAAAATTTCTGTTTGCATCACGGCCAGGCTGCAGTCATAGGGCCCCGCCGGCTTGGCGCGATCACCGCCTATGATGAGAACACGGTCAACGCCCGCGTCACTCACGAGACGCGCCGCGAGCCGCTCGAGCTGATCGGCACTCTCGATGTGACGCGCGCCAACATGCGGTACCGGAAACAGACCTGCGCGCCGCAACTTCGCCGCAGGCCCGATGAGATCCATTGGATTTGCGCCGGGTATCCAAGTCAGGAACACTTCAGTACCCGGATCGAGACGGGAGAGCGCTGCATCTACGGCCTTAGGCTCGTTCGGATTCACCTCGATGGAATAGCCGCGCAGCGTCCCGGCGATGTTCGTGGAAGTGGTTGCCATTTCGATCATGTCAGCAGCACCTGGGTCTAATTCGTCCGCAGCCATTGTCCCATCTGAGAACGCCGCCCATGGAACGGGACCTAATCTCATTCGAGAGGCGTCCGATGTTCAGTATACTGAATGCTGAGCGTATTGTCTTCATTCCTGTGGACGATTGTCAACAGCGCTGTTTCCAATGCTCAAGGTTGCGCGAGGATCGGAGTTTTCGGAGCGGTGAACGCGAAATGGGCGCAGGCTCGCTGCGTCGCCAAATTCAGAATCTAGCCCGTGAAATCGCGCCCCTCGAAGATTGAGTTGGACACAATGGCGAACGAAAGCGCTTTTCGCGAGAGACGTTCAGCCTTACGGGATGTTTCCGTTGGTTTGATCGGAAGGCAGGCTCTCTGCATTCGCCGCGCCAGCTCGCAACAAAGCGCGCGTCATATTGATGCTTTCCTTCGCTCCCGAGGCGTGCTCGAACATCAACGCGGCCACCCTGGCCCCTTCGCCGTTCTCGAGGGCCTGAACGATCGCATGATGCTGGCGGTGGTAGTATTTCAACGACTCGTACATCCGTGGCAGGTCAACCCGATCGAATGCAATGGCATGTGCGGCTGCGAAGGGTATCCCCCCATTGCGCTCAATCGCTTCGGCAACTACCTTGCTCCCGGCTCCCTGGACAATGAGGGAATGAAATTGCTTGTTCATGTCGCCGTAACGGGCTTCGTCCGATTGAACCAGATGCCCTTTGGCAAAAATCTCGTCGCCTTCTCGGAGGCACTCGTGCAGAGAATGTAAAAGCCGGCGCGGCGGTCCTTGCTCCGCGAGCATTCGGGCCGCAAGGCCTTCCAGGACGCCCCTGACATCGATCGCGTCCATAATCTCCTGGGGCGTGAAAGCTCGTACAACGAAACCGCCGGTGTCGAGCTGGGTGAGCAGCCCTTCCTGCGCTAGTGTCGGCAAGGATTCTCGAACAGGGGTTCTGGAGACCCCGAGCTTGCCTGCCAACTCGACCTCCCTGACGCGCTCACCAGGCGGGAGCCAGCCTTGCAGGATCATCTCGCGAATTTTTACGATAACTCTTGAGTTCTTGCCGGCCATTTTGTATGCAATCTAACTCAGCTCCCGATTCACATCCGGAGACGTGGCATTCAAATCGACCGGAGGCGCGTAGGAGCAGGGGCGAAGAAACGAATCCGCAATCGATTTCGGCAGGCTCACCGTTGCGGACGCCCTCGGTCATCCGGGATGTTATCAATTCCATTGAACGCAAGCAATTGCTCGAGGCCTGAAACGCGCAGTTCGGGAGGCGGTCGCGCAGGTAACTCCATTTGCCGGCTCCACCTTCGTTATTCTGCCCGACACCATGGGACAAGTACCAGGTCTGAACTGTAAAGGATGCTGCGGTCTTGACATGATGCATACAGAATGTATACATACACGCGATCAACAACGCAGTGGTTCCGCGTCGGCAACCACAGTCATTTGGTGCGGGAGGAGCGGGAAGGAGGACCATGAGCAAGGGTTCCATTGACGTGGATTCGATCGCCGCCATCGACGTTCACGTGCACATTGAGCATAGCGGCGAAGAATCCGCGACGGATCGGGCCGCGAAGAAGTACTTTGGGGATAGTGGCATATCGCACGACCGGCGCGCCCTGGCTGACTACTACCGGTCGCGCAAGATCGCTTGCGTAGTGTTCGCAGTGGATGAGGGCCTGACTGGCAGGCCACCGGTTTCGAATGAAAGTGTCGCGGAATTCGCTGCCGAGAATTCGGACATCGCGATTGCCTTCGCCAGCATTAATCCGAACCGCGGCAAACAGGGTGTCGAGGAAGCCCGCAGACTGCTTGCCACGGGCAAGATTCACGGTCTGAAGCTGCATCCACCTATTCAGCAGTTTTCCCCGAATGACCCGATCGCCTATCCGCTTTACGAGGTGTTCGCGGAAGCGCGCCTCCCCGTAGTCTTTCACACCGGGCATAGCGGAATTGGCTCGGGCATGCGCGGTGGCGGCGGCGTGCGGCTGAAGTATGGAAACCCGATGCCCATCGATGATGTCGCCGTTGATTTTCCGGATATGCCCATCATCATGGCGCACCCGTCTTTTCCCTGGCAGGACGAAGCCATTTCCATCTGCCTGCATAAGCCTCAGGTGTACATCGACCTCTCCGGCTGGTCGCCAAAGTATTTCTCGCCGACCCTGGTGCAGTATGCAAATACCCTTTTGAAGAAAAAGGTACTGTTTGGTTCCGATTACCCATTAATTACGCCAGACCGGTGGCTGTCCGATTTTGAGAAGATCGGCATCCGAGACGAGGTACGCCCGCTGATCTTGAAGGAGAACGCGATGGAGTTGTTGGGCTTGCGCAAGGGCAGTGCATAAACAGAATCCCGCTTGGGCTGACTCCTCGAATGTCCCGGAGCAAACCCTGAGCGTCTCAACACGAATCCTGGGGAGTCCTGACCTTCGGACGAGAATTAATTGCTTTGGAGGACCAATGAGCGGATCATCAAACGGCCAAAAAGAAAAATTCAGGTACCAAGAGAGGCTTCCATGCCGACGGTTGCCCCACATGATCCCCCGTTTCGCGCCGACCAGGTAGGCAGCCTGCTGCGGCCAGCGGCGCTCAAGAAGGCCCGCCAGGACTGCGCAGCGGGAAAAATCACAGCTCAAGAGCTGCAAGGCCTCGAGGACGCGGCGATTCGCAGGGTCGTTGCCCTGCAAGAGCAGGTTGGATTGCAGTCGATCACCGACGGCGAATTTCGCCGCGAGGATTTTTATACGGACTTCTTCGTGCGAGGATTGGGTGGAGTGGAAGTGCGGATGGAAAGCTCGGCGGCTTTCTTCGTCGACCACGAGGGCCGCAAGATCCCCGTTCCGTGGGCCCAGGTTGTGTCGCGCATGCGCTGGAGCGCGCCGATTTACGCAGATCACTTCCGCTTTCTTCAATCCATCACCAAACGAACGCCGAAAGTGACGGTTCCTTCGCCGATCATTTTGCATTTCACGTCCGGAAGTGTGGCCATTCCCAAGAATGCTTATCCGGATATGGATCTGTTCTGGGCGGACATCGTTGACGCCTACCAGAAGGAAATGAAGTCGCTCTATGACGCCGGTTGTCGGTACCTGCAGGTCGACGATCCGCCCATGGCCACGTTATGCAACGAAAAGTTTCAGAACATGGTGAAAGCTCGTGGAGATGATCCGCGGTATCTGCTCAATGATCTCTATCCTGAAATCATAAACCGCGCGTTTGCCAACCGCCCGCCCGGCCTCCACTTGGCTATGCATCTCTGCCGCGGCAATAATCAAAGCGGCTGGTTCACCGAAGGCGGGTACGATCCCATTGCAGAGGTGCTCTTCAACAAAATCAATGTCGATTCATATTTCCTCGAATATGAAACGGCCCGCGCCGGTACGTTTGAGCCGTTGCGGTTCGTGCCGAAGCACAAGACGGTCGTTCTGGGTCTTGTATCGAGCAAACTCCCTGCGCTCGAGCCCAAAGACCTGCTGAAGCGCCGGATCGACGAGGCCGCCAGGTATATCAGCCTCGACCAGCTCTCGCTTAGCCCCCAGTGCGGATTTGCCAGCTCGACAGAAGGCAACCGCATGACGGAAGAAGAGCAAATGGCGAAGCTGCGGCTGGTGGTGGAAGTCGCAAACGAAGTATGGAGATAGGCGCCTGTTGTGTCGCAATGAAGGGATTCACAAAACCGGCGAAGCCACCCGATGCGGGCGATCGATTATTTTGACAAAGCTGCGGAAGATTCCGCAGGACGAACAGCTCTCACGGACGGGGGCATCGCCTACAGTTATGCGCAATTGCGCGACGCCACACAGATTCTCGCCACGGCGATGCGTGCGAACGGGCTGCAGGCCGAGGACCGCGTTGCGATCTACTCTTTGAACGACGCGCGAGTACTCGTCTGCATGCTCGGCATCATGCGCGCCGGTGGCGCCTGGGTCCCCATCAATTACCGGAACGCCATCGAAGCGAATATCGAGTTCATGAAGTATGCGGAGGTTCGCTGGCTCTTCTATCACAGCAGCTTCGAGGAGCAGGTGGAACAAATCCGGAAGCTTGTGCCCTCTCTGCGGAATCTGATCTGCATCGATGCTTCAGCTCTCGGCGATCTTTCCCTGGAACAATTTATGGCTCGGAACAAGTCTCTAGAGGAAGTGGATTGGGGAGACCCATTGGGGAACTCGGACCGGTTGGTGGGCCTGGTTCCCACGGGCGGCACGACCGGCCCGGCGAAGGGCGTGCGGGTAACAACGGTGCCCTGGGCAACGTTCACGGAGATGGCTGGGCGCTATTGGCGCTGCGAGGGAATCGACCCCGTGTGCCTAAGCACCGCGCCGCTTTCCCACGCCGCGGGAGTGGTCTCGTTCGCAATGTTTACCCTTGGTGCCACGAATGTCGTCATGCCCCGGTTCGACGCCGGGGAGGTTTTACAAAATATCGAGCGATTTCGAGTCAGTCATCTTTTTGTTCCCCCAACGGCGTTTTACGCCTTGCTCGATCATCCGCGCGTTCGCGATTTTAAATACACCAGCCTGCGCGTTCTGCTTCTGGCCGCTTCCCCGGTTTCGCCCGACCGTGTGAGGCAGGGAGTCGAGATGTTTGGTCCCTGCATTTGTCAATGTTATGGGCAGACTGAAGCACCCATGCTGCTGACCTGGCTGGACCAGAAGACGGTGGCTGCCGCGGCAGCCGGTGACCATCCCGAGCGGCTGCGAAGCTGTGGCAGAGCCACGTACGGCGTTCGCCTGGCGATCATGGACGATGAGGGCCATTTGATGCCGCCGAATCAGACTGCAGAAATTGTAGCTCGCGGGTCGCTCGTGACTCCCGGTTATCACAATCTTCCAGAGGCCACTGAGGAGATTCGGAAATTTGGGTGGCACCACACGGGAGATGTGGGCTATCAGGACGGGGACGGCTTCTTTTATATCGTCGATCGCAAGAAAGACATGATCATCACCGGAGGCTTCAACGTTTTTTCCGCGGAAGTGGAAGCAGCGATCATGTCTCTGCCGGAAGTCTTTGAATGCGCCGTCATCGGAGTCCCGGATGAGAAATGGGGAGAGGCGGTCAAGGCAATGATTGTCCTCAGGAAAGGACAGTCGCTAATAGAAGACTCAGTGCTCGATCATTGCAGGGCCAGGCTTGGCGGCGTGAAGTCCCCGAAGACAGTCGAATTCGTCGCTGAGATTCCCAAAACCCCGGCAGGAAAAATCGATCGGAAGTTGTTGCGTGCTCCGTACTGGACCGGAATGAGCAGGGACGTGCATTGACTGGGGAATTCGGAGGAACTTGAACGCGGGATGAGACTGATGACCTTGCTGGCCAGGAGATTCTCCCTGCGCAAGATTAAAGAAGTTCTCCGATTGAGATTTGCAATAGGCCTCTCGGGCTGCGCGCAATCGCCCGTAGGTGCTCAATTGGCGTCGGAACGACGCGTTGAGCTGCTCGGCGACTCAATCCAAAAGAATTGGGGAAAACCAAACACCTAATTCGCGCTTGTGTCTATGATTTCACGGCGTGGAATTGGGCGCAACGATGGCAAGGGATGGCGTATTCCCTACGGGGATAACCCGCTTCTCCCGAAGCGAGTCCGCATCAAGGACCACAATGCCATGCTGCTCGGGGGCCGTGGCAAAAATGTACTCCCCATCCTGGCTAGCCACCGCACTCCAGAACGGAACGCTGGTTTTGGCGCGCCCGGACTCTGCCCATGTTGCGACATCGAAGACGCGAAGCTCACTGGCCGACGACATCCCGTTGGGAGCAATGCCTCCGTAGCCAAGATAGAGTTTTGCGCCATGTGCCGCCCCAGGCGATTCTATACCGGCCACAGCCAACTCACCGCACGCGCCCGAGGCGAAGGCAGGGCTGAATTTCTGCGTCGCTACGTCCATCTCGTAAACAGCTCCGTCCGTGCGAACGATAGCCATCTTGTTGCCGCCAGGCAATGGAATAGCCTCGGCCAGCCCGCCACATCCCCTCGGCATCGGCAGGTCGACAGAGCTACTGGACACCTTGTTGCTTGCATCAAGCCGAACGAAACGGACGAGGTCGGTATTTGTGAAGGACCCGCACCAAAATTCAAGATCGTTCGTCGCCGGCGAGGCGACGAAATCACCCCAGTCACAGTTGTCGACCTCGACTGATGTATTCAGAAACTTTTCACCATGTGTACCGAAAACCGAGAGTCGGGTCTCGATCCTGTCCGGCGAGAAAACATGCTGGCTGGAAATCCAGAGGGCGCGGCCATCGGGAGTCAACGCCATTTCTGAAAATGGCGGCAGGCCTTGATACCAGGGGTGATATAACTCGCGATTCGGGAACGGAATGTGGCGAATTTTCCCGGTTGCCGTGTCAATCAAAGCCAGTTCACCTGATTCACGTTCTCCCGAAGCGATGTAAAGGCGGTTTCCGTCAGGTGAAAGAACGAAGTCGGGGTCGTAACCAGCGCCAACGCTTCCGACTATCATCGATCTCTCCGGATCGACCAGCCACACGCGAGAGCCCGGGTTAGTGGGATCGGACCGCGGATCGAGAACAAATAGCCATCCCGGAAGTGGCTTTGTCCATTTGTCGACTACAATCTCCGATGTGGATGCGGCGGCTAGACCGCGCCCTGACGCGGCTCTGGCGATAAAGGGCTTGATCAGTGCCTCCCACTCGGGGGAAGCATAGCTCCATTTTCCATCTCGCCCCTCGCGGACGATAGTCCCGGAATTCAGCCACCAAACCGGGCCTTGCCTCGGCAGGTAGATGATCCCCGGCGCCGCCGCGGAACCAGGGGAGTAGAAAAAGACGCAGGTCTTGCGTATGTCATTGTCGGCAATCCAGGAATAGAAGGTCACTTCATACGGGCTGTCTACGTTCGGGGCCTGCGACAGAGGCGGCCTGGAGGCATCCAGAAACTCTCCGCCCCACGCATGGCTTAGTTCAAGAACCTTTGCGTCAGTGATTTGAATCGGGCTGGCGAGTCCGCCTCCAGTGATCGTGACTCGGGCTGTTTCGGCCTTGCCGGAGAGGGCAGACGGTACCACAAGCAATGTGGCACTCACGAGCAAACAGAACAATGTGCGCCCAATCATAAAACCTCCGAGCGTCAAAAGACGGAATTACCATCGATTCCGCTAACGCCTATAATAATCGAGGTTCGCCCAGGCACTTCCAATTGTACTCCTTCCCTTAGGTCGGATTGTCGGCGATCCAAAAGTTAATAACTCTTCCCTGGGTTTCTTTCCGCAAGACTTTGGTTCGCGCGAAAGATCACGTAGGAACGAATCGCTCGCGTATCGTCCCGCGTCAGTTCCGTCGCGAACGAAACCATCCCTGCTGAGCTGAACGCGCCGTTGGTTACGATATTCAGCCATTGGTCGTTGGCGAGCATTTTCGAGTACCGAAGGTCGGGCAACACACCCCCGCTTACGGCGACATCGCCATGGCAGGCTCCGCAGTAGCGTTGATACAATGCCTCCCCTTTTTTCACTGTAGCCGCTCTGGGGGTTTCCTGCGGCGGGGTGAATGCTTGTGGCTGTTCCTCTGGGACCGGCGGCAGACTTACATTGCCGCCTGACTTGAATACCAGCATCCGAGAAATATTTGGAATCCGCGGGGATTGCAGGGCAACTTCTCCGGCGACCAAGGGCAGCACGCCGCCCCATCCCACCAAGACTGCGATGTACTCCTCTCCATTCACGGTGTAGGCGATGGGCCCTGCGGTTACACCACTTTCCGTCGGCGCGGACCAAAGTTTTTCTCCCGACGTTGCGCGGAAAGCCTCAAAACGCCCGTACCCGGTGCCTTCAAACACCAGGTTGCCGGCTGTCGACAATGCCCCGCCATTCCATGGGCCCGGCCGCTCCGCGCGCCAGACTTCTCTTTGCGCAACCGGATCCCAGGCAGTGAGATGACCTCGAATACTTTCAAGAACTATCTTCTTGATCTTTGGATCCTGCGGCAAGCCTGCCGCGACAAGGTCAATGCCGTTGTTCCAGGCCATTGAATTATGACTGAAGTGTTCCGCCGTTTTGTAAGGGAATCCGGCCTCGAGCACCGGAAAATAGGCCAGCCCTGTTTCTGGATCGTAAGACATGGGCTGCCAGGTATGCGCTCCTCCCGGGCCCGGAGTGACAAGGGCCGCATCCCGGCCCGCTTCATATTCCGCACCAGAAGATTCGATGGGACGCCCGGTTTGCGCGTCGATGCCAGTCGCCCAGGTCACACGTGTAAAAGGCTTCGCGGACAGCAGTTTGCCGGTCGCTCGATCCAGCACGTAGAAAAATCCGTTCTTGGGAGCATGCAGTAAAACATGAGAGAGCTGGCCGTTGAAATTCAAATCGGCAAGGATGATCTGCTCGTCTGAATCGTAGTCCCACTCATCCCCGGGGTTCTCCTGATAATGCCAAACGTATTCGCCCGTGTCCGGATTGAGGGCCACGATCGAGGACGTAAACAGGTTATCTTCCTTCCGCGGATTGCGGATTTTGCGCGGCCACGGATCTCCGTTTCCTGTCCCGATGTACAACAAATTCAATTGCGGATCATAGGCCATCGAGTCCCAAACCGTGCCGCCTCCTCCGTTCTTCCACCACTCGCCCGTCCAAGTCTTCGACGCCCTCTCAAGGATCGGATTTTCAAATGGCTGGGAGGGATCACCCGGCACGGTGAAGAAGCGCCAGACTAATTTTCCAGTCTCGGTGTCGTAGGCCGAGACGTAGCCGCGCACGCCCATTTCCGCGCCGCCGTTTCCGATGATCACTTTTCCTTTGATCGCTCGGGGCGCTCCTGTAATCGTGTATCGCTTGCTCGGGTCCGTGGTTTGCGCCTCCCAAACTTTATTGCCCGACGCGGCATCCAGAGCGATCAGTCTGCCGTCCAGCGTTCCCACAAATACTTTGCCGTTCCATGCCGCCACCCCGCGGTTCACTACGTCGCAGCAGGCGTTGACCGCCCAACCTGGTTCCACTTTCGGGTCGAATGACCAGAGCTTTTCTCCCGTCGCCGCCCTCAGCGCGAAAACTTTGCTCCAAGCCGAAGTGAAATACATGACGCCGTCAATGACGAGCGGCGTCGCCTCTTGACCGCGGCGGGTATCTAAATCGAAATACCAGGCCAGCCCCAGCTTCGCCACATTCTGATCGTTGATTTGCTTCAATGGACTGAAGCGCTCCTCGCTGTACGTTCTCCCATAGCTCATCCAGTTTCCCGGCTCTTTGTCAGCGCTGATAATTCGTGCGCCGTTTACCGCCGCATTCACGATTCCCGATTGTTTATTTGTTGCTTGCGGCGACTGTTTGGATTGAGTTCCGCAGCTCAAAGCAGAAGAAATGACGATGCTAAGACCAAGCGCGGACAATCTCGGTAAGAGACTCATCCTGTCGCTTGAGAGAGGTTTTATCAATCGCGTTCCTTTCCAGATGAATCAGCGCGCCCCTCCTTGATCATTCAGAACGGGAAGCGCATTCAAAATGAGTGCTATCGATTTGAATCCCTTATCTGCGAATTATGATTTCGTGTCAAGCGTCGATCAACAAGCTTGTCGATGCCCGTTTAAATTCGTCAATTGCCTCCAGGGGCAAATGGAGATATTTTGTTCCTCGCCGGAACCCCGTCCATAACTGAGAAGAACGTCCTGGAAAACTATGGCCTCCCGCGAGCGCGTGTCACGGTGCAACCGCATAGAGAAAGATCACAAAGGCAGGAGTCTGACATCGTAACGACGCTCAGAGTTCCGAAAACCGGAGGGATTCCAACCACCAAGGTGATTGTCGTGAAGTGGCTCAAGCGGAAGGGGCAGAAAGTGCGGCGGGGGGAACCGATCGTTGAGCTGCAAACCGACAAGGTAAATTACGAACTTGACTCGCCAGTGGAGGGCGTATTGCTGGATATTGTTGCCAGGGAAGATTCAGAAGTTCCGGTGGGAGAAACGCTCTGCCATATCGGCGAGCCGGGAGATGCTGTGCCAAAGGTCTGAATCCGTAAGGAGGCAGCGGTGCCGAAGAAACTGACAGGAAAGCTTGGGAAAGAACGGCTGATCTGGATGTACACGCAGATGGTACGCATCCGCGAGTTCGAAGAGCGCGTCAAGCGGACGTTCGTTGAGCATCCCGGTGTGATCCGCGGCCACACGCATCTTGCCGACGGCGCCGAGGGCTCCATCGTTGGAGCACTGGCGACACGGCAAGAGAACGACCTGGCCATGCCCAGTTACCGCTGCCATGGCTATCCCATCGTTCTGGGGACCTCCGTGAAGAAAATGATGGCGGAGATTTATGGCCGCAAAGACGGCCTGTGCCAGGGGTTTGGCGGCTCGATGCATCTTGCCGACCCGGCGCACCACTTTCCGGGAACCTCGGGCATTATCGGGCAGGCCATCGCGCACGCCACTGGCGCCGCACTGACGGCGCAAGTGAAAAAGACCGGACAAGTGATTTACTGCTTCTTCGGCGATGGCGCCAGCAAACAGGGAGTTTTCTTCGAATCCCTTAATATGGCCGCAGTCTGGAAACTTCCGATCGTTTACATCCTCGAGAACAACGAGTACCAGGCCTACACTCACGTCAGTCTCGAGGACGCCAACAGCGTGGCGGGTGACCCGCTCTCCCAGAAGGCCAAGGCTTTCAGCATCCCGGGCGTCACTGTCGATGGAACCGACGTGCTCAAAGTCCATGAAGTCGTCGGCAAAGCAGTGAAGCGCGCCAGGGCCGGCCAGGGGCCGAGTTTGATTGAATCGAAGTTCTACCGTTTCAGCGCCCACGGCAACGCCATTACTATCCCTCCGGTGCCTACGCAGTTTCCGAAGCACGAAGCCATCGAAACTTACGGCAAGAAAAAGGAGTACTCCGCCGCGAGGGCCAAGGATCCGATCCAGATGTTTCGCAAGAAATTGAGGAACCGTGGAATCTTGTCCGAGCAGGACGCAAAACGCATTGAGGACTCCGTCCGCGCGGAATTGGAAGATGCCGTGCAGTTTGCTCTTGCAAGTCCCTTCCCGGCCCCTGAAGAAGCCCAGAAGTTTGTGTTCGCATAGAAAAGGGAGCGCTCATGCCGCGTGAAATGATGTATGCCGAAGCAATGGCCACCGCAATTACCGAAGAGATGAAGCGCGATTCCGACGTCATCTTCTACGGCCAGAATCTGGGAATGACGGATCGCGATCCCATGGTCCGCATGTTCGGCAAGAATCGCGTCCGCATTACGCCGATCTCGGAGACCGCCGAGTTGGGGATTGCCATCGGCGCGGCCATGACCGGCTTGCGCCCGGTCGTCGAGTTGTGGATGAGCGAATTCATGCTCGTGGCCATGGGCCAGGTGCTCAACGAGGCGCCGCGCCTGCGCTATATGTCCGGCGGGCAAGTGAAAGTTCCGGTCGTTTTCAAGGCCGGTTACGGCTTTGCCGCGGGCTGGGCCGGGCAGCATTCCAATTGCATCTATCACACCATGATGGGGGTGCCGGGCTTGAAAGTGGCGATGCCGTCGTGCGCCGCTGACGCCAAAGGACTCATGGCTGCGGCGATCCGTGATGACAATTCAGTAATCTATCTTCATCATTACATGCAAATGCTGGATAAGGGGCCGGTGCCGGATGGCGATTACGTCGTTCCGTTCGGCGTAGCGGATGTGAAGCGCGCGGGCAGCGACGTCACCGTGGTGGCCACCGGCTGGATGGTATCGAAGTCGCTCGCTGCGGCGGAAGCGCTGGCGGAAAAAGGGATCAGCGTGGAAGTGATTGACCCGCGCACGATCGAGCCTCTGGATATAGAGACCATTGTCAACTCGGTGAAAAAAACCGGACGGCTGGTGGTCGTGGATCAGGCAACGCGCCATGCTTCCGTCGGCGCGATCATCGCCGGCGAGGTTGCCGAACGCGGCCTCCAATTTTTGAAGGCGCCGGTCAAGATGGTCACGGCGCTCGACACTTCGATCCCTTATAGCGAGCCGCTTGAAAAGTACGTGCTACCCAACGAGGAAAAAATTATCGAAGCTGTGAAATCCGTACTCAGCTCAAAGAGTAGAGGAGCATGAAATTCGAGATGAGTTCTTGACCGGGGAGGTCAATCGTGTCCACTTACGTTCTGGTTCACGGCGCCTGGCGCGGGAGTTGGATCTGGAAACGAGTTCGCCGGTTGCTTCAGGCGCGAGGCCACGAGGTGTTCACGCCGACGCTTACCGGAGTTGCTGACCGAAGCCACTTGTCCTCACCAAGCGTGAATCTCGACACGCATATCACCGACGTAACGAATCTGATTCGTTGGGAGGAACTTTCGGATGTAATCCTGTGCGGCCATTCCTACGGCGGCTGCGTCGTGAGTGGAGTGGCTGATCGAGTTCCGGGACAAATTGGCGCGCTGGTTTATCTTGATGCTTTCGTTCTGGAGAATGGCAAGTGCTTGAACGACATGATTCCGCCGGATGTGAGAAAGAAACGCCTGGCGCGTGTAAATGAAGTGGGAGAGGGCTGGAAACTGCCGCCGATTCCTGCGGAAGAATTCAACGTCAATCTCAGGGACCGCGATTGGGTAAACCTCCAAGCCACCTGGCAATCGATGGCCACGTTTGAACAACCGCTGCATCTGACGGGAGCGATCAACCAGATCAAAAATATTACTTACATCATGGCTAGCGACTGGTCTCCCTCACCCTTTCTTCAGTTCTACGAAAAGGCAAAAACAAGTGGCTGGAAGACAATCACCATCGATTGCGGCCATGACGTAATGCTCGACCGGCCGGAAGAACTCGCTGAGCTACTACTCGCCGTGTCTTCGCAGCGCTTTGCCTCAGCAAGTTGATCACGTGCCAACGCCGCGCTCAGGGAAGCTTAAATCCTATGCGCCTTCATCTCGCGGCTGATGTATTCCGCTTGTCGCAGCGCCAGGGCCACGATTGTCAGAGTGGGATTGGCTGAGCCGGCTGTGGGCAAGGCGCTGCCGTCGGAAATAAAAAGATTCTTGATGTCGTGCGTCTGTCCCCTTGCGTTGGCGACGCCTTCACTCGCGTCAGCGCTCATGCGGGCGCTGCAAGTGTTGTGCGTCGCAGGCGGGACCGGACCGAGCACCACCCGCTTGGCCCCGACCGCTTCGTACATTCGGGACATCTGTGTCTGTGCATGCTTGCGCATAGCCTGGTCGTTTGGATGTTCATCGACGTGGACGTTCGCGACCGGCAAACCGAAGGAATCCTTGACGTCGTGATTCAGCGTAATACGGTTTTCCGCGCGCGGCATGTCCTCGCCATTAATCAGCATCCCCGCCATATTCCGATAGTTCTCGAGGGTCGACGCGAAATCGCGACCCCATCCATACGGCAGGCCCACGAGCGGGAAAGTCGGCAGATCGAGCGTACATAGTTCCATTCGATACCCTCCCACGAATCCGCGGCTCGGATCGTTTCTTACTTCATCCTCGACCACTCCCGCAAGCGTCGCGCCGCGCCAGGAAGATACCGGTTTGTCGAAAATTCCCCAGACAAATCCAATGATCTGGTGGCAGTAGTTCCTTCCCACCTGGCCCGCGGAATTGGCCAGCCCGTGAGGAAATTTCGAAGAGTCCGAAAGCAACAAGAGTCGCGGCGTTTCGATGCCGTTACCCGCCACGCAAACGACGCGCGCCTTCTGCCTCTGCTCGCGTCCCTGAGCATCGCGGTAGACCACTGCATTGACGCGCCCCTCGGCGCCGTGCTCGATTCGCGTGGCCGTGCATTCGACGCGCAGATCGAGGTTCCCGGTGGCTTCGGCGCGCGGGATCGAGGTGTACAGCGTGCTCCACTTCGCGCCCATCTTGCACCCCTGCGCGCAAAAGCCCTGCTGGATGCAACTGCCGCGGCCGTCGAAGGGGCGTGAATTGATCGCCATGTGGCCCGTGTGCACGCGCTTGTAGCCCAGCTTTTTCGCGCCTGCGTACATCACTTTGAAATTGTTGGACGCGGGCAGGCCCGGTACTCCATTCCGGCGCGTCACTCCAAGCCGGCGCTCCGCCAGCAAGTAGTACGGCTTCAACTCGTCGTAAGAAATCGGCCAGTCGATCAGCGAAGAGCCGGGGATCTTGCCGTAAATAGTTCGTGCCCGCAATTCCCACGGTTCAAAGCGTGGCGTGGCCGCGGTCCAGTGAACCGTCGTTCCGCCCACGGTTTTGCAGTGCCACACAGGAAGCGTGGGAAAATTCTTTGCCACGCCCCAATCCCCGCTCTGTGTGCGAGGATCAAGCCAGGTCAGTTGGAGAAAAGCGGCACCGGGTACTTGGGAAAAGCTCGACGTCGTCTGCCGTTTGCCGGCTTCCAGAACCACTACCTTCATTCCGCGTGTCGTTAGTTCGTGGGCCAGCGTGCCGCCACCGGCGCCCGATCCGATGATGACGACAGCACTTTCGTCTTGGAGGGCGATGCGGGCCATGCTTCTCCTTCCTGCTGGTTATGCTCTTTCCGGGAGCGGACCACTGTCCTCGGCCGGAACTTCCGGCAACCAGCGTAAATCGTTGAACCCACGAAACAAATAACCGCCTTTGGAGTACACCTCACCCTCATAACCAAAATAGGCATAAGCGATCGGGCTGGAATAAAGGACCTGCAGAGTTTTCAGGCGCATCGCCTGGAAGAACACTGAGGATTCTATCTTTTTTAGCGCCGAGATCCGCTCAGTCTCCAAGGCCGCGGAAAAATCGGCCCCGAGTGCAGCCACGCCTTCCTGGATCATTTTGTGCGTGCCGGCGTCTTTCGCGGCATCGCTGTCAATCGCTTGGATCACCAGCGCATAGGCGGCGTCATCCAGTTTGTCGTGCGGAGCAATCGTCCGCGCCAAACTCATGAGCGTGGCACCTTCAGAGCTCGTGAGAATAGTAAGATCCACAGCCCACGCTCGCCCTGGTGCGATCAGCACCAGGGGGCTTCCTGCGACCACCCATCCCGTCAGCAGTCCGGTTGTGGTTTTTAGCAACTCTCGCCGGTTAAGGGAAACTAGTTCGTCCATCGGTTATCCCCCTCGGCGGAATATTGTTTTCCGCGCGCGGGATTCGAATTTCGAAAAACAATAACACGAATTGCGCACTCCCTGAGCCTGTCTGGCCCTTTCAATGTGCCCGGTGCGGGAGCTCAGCGTATTCCGAGGCCTCGCAGACGAGAAAGATGGACCCGGTCAGGCCAACAGTTTTTACTTCCTGTCCACTCGAATTCGTGTAAAGTTCCGGAGGATCGGATCGCCATTTGAGCGCCGGAAGGGAGCGAGAGTATGGGAATAGAATCCGGCGTGCAACAACCGTGGCCTTGGCCGGTTGAACTGGACGCCATGATTGCCGCTCCCGCCTTCCACAGGAATTTGTTTGAAAACGATCTTGTGCGCTACCTCGAAGTGATCATCCACCCGGGCGACTTTGTTCCCGTGCATACCCATCGCTGGCCCAGCGTCATCTATGTACGCAGCACCAGCGATTTCATCCGCCGAGACGGCGAGGGTCGAGTCCTGTTCGATTCGCGCAGCGCCGGGGCGCCCCCAAAAACGCCGGCCGTCGAATGGGTGGGACCGCTGCCCCCGCATTCCATCGAAAATGTTGGCACTTCAGAAGTACACCTGCTTACGGTGGAACTTAAGCAGGGAAAGTCCTGAATGGCTGACGAAACTGAGCACTCATTATGAAGAACAACGTCGAACTGATCGCTTCGTATTGGACCCTGGCGGGTGGCGCCGAGCCACACACTGATCACGAATATAGCATCTTCGATTTCAAGGATCGCGTCGAAGCATGCGCCAAAGCGGGTTTTCGCGGCTTCGGTATCTGGCACGCCGACCTGCTCCACACGCTCAAGCGCCGGCCCCTGACTGAAATCAAACGCATCCTCGACGATAACGGCATGAAACACATTGAGGTCGAGTTTCTGGGGGATTGGTTTCTTACTGGCGAAAGAAAGAAGCAGTCAGATCTTGTCAAACAAGACCTGTTGAGCGCCGCCCAGGCTTTGGGCGCAAGGCACATTAAAGTTGGCGACTTCTTCCATACGGACACTCCCCTGCCCCAGGTGATCGACTCCTTCGCCGCTCTTTGCCAAGACGCCGCCGCGCATGGCACTAAAGTTGTCTATGAGCTCATGCCGTTCGCCATGATCGACACCCTTCAGGACACTCTGGCAATGCTCAAGGGCGCCGGCCAGAAAAATGGCGGAATCATTTTCGACCTCTGGCACATCGTAAAGCTCGGCATCCCTTACGAGGAGATCTCCAGCTTCCCCTTGGAATATTTCTTCGCCGTCGAACTCAACGACGGCACTTTCACTGCTCCCTGGAGCCTGCACGAAGACACCATCAATCACAGAATGCTCTGCGGCGAAGGCGAGTTCGATATTCGGGGTTTCCTCGATCACCTCTGGAAGGCGGGATACCGCGGCCCGATTGGCATCGAAGTCCTCAACAAAGAACTGCGCAAGCGCCCTCTGGATGAATTGGCTACGCGGTCGTTCAACACGACCGCGGCTCAATTCTCCTCCTAGCCGACCCAAATCAAGAATACAATTTAGCCAAACAAACTCACCGGGACCCTTTGAAATCTGCGTCGTGCCTTTTCATCCCCAGCGTCAATCCGCGGTAGCCGTTTTCGCCATGGCGCGCACTGCTTCTGCTTCAGTGTCAGAAACTTCAAAGACAGTATAGAGTTTTGTGATCTGCAGCAACTCGTTAAGCCGGGACCCGAGGTTGCAGAGCCGAAGCGAAGCTCCTACCGATTTCGCGCTGGAATGCACGGCGACAAGCGTGCCCAGGCCCGAGCTGTCAATCGACGTGACATTTTTCAGGTCCAGGATGAGATTCTTTTGGCCCTCGGCAAGGAAGGTCTTCACACTTTCGCGAAGCGCAATCGTCTCTTCTCCCAGCACAATGCGGCCGTCCAACGCCAGCACAACCACTCCATCCACCACGCGATTCGTAATTTTCAATGCCATGTTTGTTCCCCCTCTCTCGTCGGAAAATGATCACTGAGGAAACCAGGGTGGGCCGGTATAACGCAACAGCCGGGTTCTCATATAAATCCACCCGACCGGCGGTGAGTATACACCCAAGCGTGTGCCAGTAGGCAGAACCTCGATCGATCATGTGGGACTTCCAAACCACTTGCAGGCTATCACGAGAGTGATACCATCGCCTGCGTCTAGGTATGCATCTACGTGGAGGAGATCTCCGGTGGGAATCAGAACTCATTCCTTCGCGTTTCTGACCGCATTGGGCGCCATTACCGTCCTTGCCGCCGGCTTGACGAGCACCAGAGTGACCGCCCAAACCGTTGCGAGTGACTCGTCGCCGAAATCAGGCGCTCCCGCGGCACAACCTGTCCCCAAGACCCCGTGGGGCGCCCCCGACCTCCAAGGCACATGGAGTAACACGACCGTAGTCCCGTTCGAGCGGCGCAAGGAATTTGGCAATCGGGAATTCATGACCGATGCCGAATACAAGAAAGCTCAAGACGATCTCCTCCAACGCGATGAGTTGCCCGGCCGGGACAGTCGGGAAATCAACGGCAAGGACATCCGCGGCACGGAAAAAGACGTCGCTCGCGCATACAACGAGCATTGGTTCGGTGACAAGCCCAATGAAGTGGGCCGCCGCACGTCCATGATCATTGATCCGCCCGATGGGAGGGTGCCGGCCCTGACCCCGGAAGCAGAAGAGAGGATCAACAAGAAACGCGAGTACCTCGCGGCGCTCCTGCAGGGCACCTCCGGCGGCAAACCCGGACCAATCTCGCCGCTGCGGAGCGAACCTCCTCCCGACTACAACATCGATCGCATGAACCGCGCGGACGGTCCCGAGGACCGCAGCAGCGTCGAACGTTGTCTGCTGAACAGCCTTCCCGTGATTCTCCCGGCGGGACTGTTGACGCCGGACGGTAGACCGTTCGGAAATTTCGGCGGCGTGATGCGCATCGTCGAGAGCGCCGATTCCATTGATATCTACTATGACATCGGTCAGGGCACCGGATTCAATCGCGTAATTCCCATCACCAATCGCCCGCATCTGCCGAAGAATATTCGCCAATACTGGGGCGATTCCATCGCGCGCTGGGAAGGCAATACACTGGTGGTGGACGTCACCAACTTCAGCGAAGAGACCTATTTTCGCGGCTCGCGCGAAAATCTCCATCTCATCGAGCGCTACCAGCGCGTCGATCCCGCAACCCTGCGGATCACGATTACCGCCGAGGACCCGACCACCTGGGTCAAGCCCTTCACCTTCGTGCAGGAATTACGCAAGAACGCCGATAAGCCGAACATGGTCTACGAAGGTGGGTGTCACGAGGGCAATTACGGAATGCTCGGCATGCTCGTGAATACACGCGCCGCGGAAAAAGCGTTCGCTGAGGGAAAGGGTCCCGATCCGGCGCTCGAGGACAACGCCACGGGAGGCGCCGGCGACCAATGATCCTTTTCCGGTTGCTTCCCTAGAGTGTGGGTCGCTTCTTGCGCGGCGCCTTTTCGATCTGCAAGGCTCCGATTATTTTCCCCCGCGCTCGCTAACGTTCATAAAGTTTGTCGCCGGCGGGAACCCTGCGCGTGACGTCGATCACGATCGTTTCGCCCTCCCAGTGCTTCACCAGTTGTTTCTTGCGCAGATGGCCCAGGAAAGTTTCCTCCACCAGTTCGACGCACTTGTACTCCATCAGCTGCGCGTTGCCTTCCAGTTGACGATACAGGACCATGCTCATCTTCCAGGGGCGCGTGAAAACATTGGGATCCTCGATGGTCACGTCGTATCGCAGCGCGTCCGGCCGCAACGAAGAATTGACAGGCGTAAAGCGCTCGACCACGTGCAACGCATCGCTGTGGAAATCTCCGGAACGCGAAAACCAGGTCCGGTCGTTGAAATGGCTCACGTCTACGACTAGCGTATTGCCTTCCCAGCGGCCCACCGAATGGCCCATCCAGGTGTCGGCCGGCGGCGGGTCCACGGGATCGAGGTGAATGGTGCGGCTCGCGCCGTTGAATTCGAACGACATCTCGATCTTGTTCGTGCCTTGCGTGATCTGAAAGGGATAAGGCATATACATCGCCCGCGGAATTCCCGGCATATAGCAGCGGACTTCCGGGTCGCGGTCGAGCCAGTGTTCGGCATTCTCTTTCTTTTTCGCGGCAGCTTCGGGCTTGTATGGAATCAGGTCGCCGTCCACAACACCGGGGCCGGGGGGCACACCGCCAACCGAACCCAAAGCGACGACAGGCGCCGCGAGCACCGGAACATCGGAGTATACGCCGGGCTGCGCTACTGCCGGGCGCATCGAATGCGCCAGCAGGTCCCAATTTGCGGTCGTGGTCGCCTGCCAGATGCCATTCAGGTTGGGATGTCGATCCGAAGCCCGCGCGGGCTGGGTCGCCTGCTTCGTGGCATCTGCCTGACCAGTCATCCGAATCGCGGCCAAATAAAACACAACGCCCATCGCGGCGCTCGCAATCAAAGCAGTCGAAAGATGGAATCGTCTTCGCATGTTCGGAGGCTCCTTGTGGGTCGTCGTTGGCGTAAGTTAGCGAGATCCCAGCGTTACGTCAACTGCGCCCTCTCCGCGTAATTTTTGACAACGGGCGGCGGATCCTCCCCGCTCGCTGCTCGAAACGCAATCCTCTGGACACTGGCATGGTTGTTTGACCATAATGGCGCCATTCGGCGGTTGCGAAACCGCGTAAGATTTCTGGAAGTTTCCTCGGTTATTTCGGCAGCAACGGGAGGTGTCTCATGCGCAATCGACCCCTCACATCCATTGGCGTCGCGGCCGTCATCGCGTCCGCGCTTATTCTCTTCAGACCGGCGCAGGTGACCGTCGCGCAGCAGACATCGGATGCGGCTCTGAAGACACCTTGGGGTGAACCCGATCTGCAAGGTATCTGGACCGACGAGTCGGATACGCCGTTGCAGAGGTCTCCCAAGTACGCCAATCAGGAATTTTTCACCGAGGCGCAGCGTGCCGAATTGGATAAAGAACGAGCCGCGCTCCTCGGCCGTGACAAGCGCGTCGAGCGCGGAACCGAACTCGACGTTGCCGGCGCATACAACTCCGTATTCATGATGATGAAGCACACCGGCACGCGCACTTCCTTGATTGTGGATCCGCCCAACGGGAGGATTCCTCCGCTGACGCCGGAAGCTCAGCAGCGGGCGGCCGCGGAGAAAGCATTTCGTTTGGCTCTGTTGCAATCGACGGACACATGCAAAAACGAGTCCGTCGCATGCAGCGGTGGCAAGTACGATCCGACGCCCTCGACACGATTTTCGGAACTTCCTCCCCGCTACAATACCGCGCGCATGAATCGCCATAATGGTCCGGATGATGGCTCATTAATGGACCGGTGCTTGACCGGCGGCCTGCCCGAGTTTGGTACAGCCTACGGCGGAAGTTTCCGCCGAATTGTGCAGACTCCTGGCGGCATCTCCATGTTCTACGATGTCGGCCAGGGGCAAGGCTGGCAGCGCAATATTGTCATGAACGGAAGCCCGCACCTGCCGGCCAACATCCGCCAGTGGTACGGCGATTCTCGCGGCCACTGGGAAGGCCATACGCTGGTGATCGACGTAACAAATTTCAGCCCGAAGACCGATTTTCAGGGCTCGCGCGAAAAATTGCACCTGGTGGAACGCTGGACGCGGACCGGTCCGAGCACGCTGGAGTACACCGTGACGATCGAGGATCCCACGGTCTGGACGCGGCCCTGGACAGCGATGCAAGTGTTCACCAAACAAAGCGAGCAGGAGAACAAGATTTATTACGAGCCTCGCTGCCAGGAAGGCAACTATGCGCTGCCGTCGTTGATGCTCTCCGCGCGGATGGCAGACCGCGCCTTTGCGGAGGGGCGAGGCCCTGACCCGGCCAAGAGCGACAACGCCACAGATTTTGTGGGCGTTGAAGACGATCCATTGCAGTAATGTCGATTGCCGAGGTAAAAGGAGACCCACATGCGCGGCCGATTCTCACGCTCGATGTTCACGGTCGCCTTCGCTGCGGCCGTTGTCAGTGCCGCCATTTCGGTGTTCATCACGCGGACGTCGGGCCAGACGCCAGCCGCATCGGCGGTCGCCCGGCCGGCTCGCATCGGCGGCGAGCCGAACTTCAGCGGCATCTGGCAAGCCAATAACGAAGCCAACTGGGATTTGCAGGCGCATGCGGCGCTCCCCGGCGCCGTCACACAGCCGGGCATTTTTCCTTATGATTACTCGCGCGTGCCGGCCGCCCCGGTTCTCGCGCTCGGCGCGGCAGGCGCCGTACCCGGATCGCTCGGCGTTGTGCAGGGTGACGGCCAGATCCCCTATAAACCCGAAGCCCTGCTGATAAAAAAAGAGAACGCGGAACACTGGATTGATCGCGACCCCGAGCTGAAGTGTTATTTGCCGGGCATTCCGCGCGCCATGTACATGGCATTTCCTTTTCAGATTACGCAGAGCACGGACAAGATTCACATGGCTTACGAATTCTCAAACACCGCGCGCACGATTCATTTCGACAAAGTAGCCGGGCCGCCGGACGATACCTGGATGGGCCACTCCGTTGGACACTGGGAGGGAGACACTCTCGTCGTGGACGTGACCAATTTCAACGACCGGAGTTGGTTCGATCGCGCCGGCAATTTCCATAGCGACGCATTGCACCTGGTCGAGCGCTTCACGTTGATGTCGCCCGACATCATTCAATACGAAGTGACCATCGAAGATCCCAAGGTCTTTACTCGGCCGTGGCGGATCGCCATGCCGCTCTATCGCCGCGTGGAGCCGAATATGCAGCTTCTCGAGTTTCGCTGCAATGAGTTCGTCGAGGAGTTCATGTACGGAGGTCTTCGCAAGCAACCACTGGTGAAGCACTGGGAAGGCGAAACGATGGCCATCGATATCACTCGCAAGGTTCCCGCGGGTGACCGCTTTTATGATTGGTATGGCGGCAAGTAATATAAGCGGGCGCTGCTGATCCCAAGCCGGGATCGTCGAGCCGCCGCGGGCTGAGGCGTCCATCATGGTTCTATACGCGGCAGGAGGCTGGAGTCGATGCGAATGAAGCTTGGAACACTCGTCGTCATCGCGGGTCTCGCAATCTGCGGAGGAGCTGCGCGCGTATCGGCGCACCACGCGTTTGCGGCGGAATTCGACGCGAATAAATCGGTAAGCTTCAAGGGGACGGTCACGAAAATGGAATGGATCAACCCCCATACCTGGTTGCACATCGATGTGAAAAAGCCCGACGGCACCGTGGAAAACTGGGCTATCGAAGCGGGCACTCCGAACGTGCTTTTCCGGCGCGGCTTCACCAAGGAGTCCTTGCTGCCGGGAACCGAAGTCGTGGTCGATGGCTACCAGGCGAAAGATGGGTCGCATCGCGCCAACGGCAGGGATCTTACTTTCCCTGACGGCCGCAAGTTGTTTCTCGGCTCGTCCGGAACCGGCGCTCCGTACGAGCTGCCGCCAGACCAGAAAAAATAGCCGAGACTGCGTTTCATCTCACGCGCGCGGCGATGATGCTAATTCAGCTCCCTACATCCACGCTCGGTTTGCCGGGGCCGCTTGGCAATTGAAATGCGAAAGATGGAAATCACTGTGAACGACCTGGGTTCCAAGTGCAACCTCGTTTGCTAGCGTCCCTATGTTGTTTGGTCCTGGCGCTCTGCTGCCAAGCGACCGCGCGCACCGCGGCTCCAGCCTGGGGAAACGCCGGGCCTCAGATTCCTCTGTATTCAGCGGCATCTTTGCAGAGTGGCGCCGCGCAGGGAATTGGGGGCTCTCTTCTTGCTTTTTTCAGTCGCCTGGGAGATTCTTCGTGGAGCGTGGGCCTTCACGAATCGCGCTATGCGTATGACTTGATCGAATCGGTTCACGTGTGGACGCTGTGTCTCTTCTTCGGCCTGACGGTCATGTTCGATCTGCGCTTGCTTGGTTGGACGATGCGAAGCGTGCCGGTATCGGAAGTTTCCAGGCGCCTGCTCCCGTGGACCGTGCTGGGGTTCGTGGTCATGGTCATTAGCGGAACGCTGCTTTTTACCGCGATCCCTGTGCGAACTTATCAGAATATTTTCTTCCGAACCAAAATGATTCTGCTGTGGCTGGCCGGCATCAACGTCTGGATTTTTCACTCGGGCGTTTATCGCCGCATCAACACGTGGGATGTGGCGAACGCGCCGCCGAGGGCGGCCAGAGTTGCCGGCGCCCTTTCTCTTGTCCTGTGGGTGTGCATCGTCCTCTCGGGAAGAATGATTGCCTATAACTGGTTCGACTGCGATCACCAGCCGCAGCGCCCGATCATCAATTTCCTCACCAGTTGCGTGGCCAACAACCAATCGGGGGAGCACTGATGTCGCTCCTGGCTTTCTTTCAGTGGTGCGAACAGTCGGGAATCGGCGACACCATCCGGCGCTCGTCCTGGTTGTTCCCCGTGATCGAGGCGATCCACCTCCTCGGCCTTGGAGTCATCGGCGGAGCGGTATTGACCGTCGATCTACGCCTGCTGGGTCTCGGATTGCGGCGCCAGCCCACTGCGCAGCTTGCGCGCGATGCGCAACCCTGGCTGATCGGCAGCCTGCTGCTTATGGTGATGACGGGCAGCCTGCTGTTCTTGTCCGAAGCTGTAAAGTGCTATTACCATGAGGCTTTCTGGTTCAAGATGACATCGCTCTTTCTGGCCATCCTTTTTACGTTTACGATTCAACGCAAAGTAATCCTGGCAGGCGAGACGCGCTTGAGGCCCGTTTGGAGCAAAGTGGTGGCCGTCATTTCGATCCTGTTGTGGTCCGGCGTGGGTGTCGGTGGACGCTGGATCGGCTTTTCATAAGCAGAAGCAAACAGCATGGTTCGTCGCTTAGTTTTTTGCCAGTCTGCAATCGTCGTGTCAATTCCTCATGCCACCCCGTACGATACCAGCGCGCACCGAGCGAGGTGCGAGAAATCCGAAAGTCGCGGAGTTCAGGCCAGCAGCCGGGCGCGCGGGCGTTTTCGTTTCCACTCATAGTCCTTGCGCAAAAGGGCCTGATGTTTTTTGCACTGCGCGCAGAGTTCGGCGAACGCCACCTTCACGCTGGCAAGCACGTCATAACCTTCGCCTTTGGCGTGCAGCGTGCCCGTGGGAAGCGAAAGGTTGACGGTGAACGTGTAGCTTTCCTTTCGCGAATGCTTCTCGATATCCGCGTGCAGTACCACCAGATCCGGAGAGTACCGTTTGAGCAGCTTGTCCAGCTTCGCGGCTTGCCGATGCGTTTCTTTCTCGACGGGCTCGCGCCACTCTTCGTGAGCATTGCGAACGGTCAGTTTCATGGCAGAACCTTTCCGGGCAGATTGTGGAGGGGGGTTGCGATTCGCGGCTTGATCCGCAAGCGCATAGGCAATTTCAGAATAACAATTCGTACCGGAGGTTGCAAATTCCAGGTTCGCTGGTGATCAATGGAGCTTCCCAAAGCCACTGGAAACGAAACTTCGCCGCTATTTCTTGAAGAGGTCTTCAAACGCCTGGCGCGCGTCGTGAGGACGTGAAACGCGTTCCGGCGAAGCTGCGGGACCCGACGGAGGAGCCGAGGGCGCCGTATCTTTCTCGATGGTGGTGCGAAATTCGTAGAACGTGCACTCGTTGCCTTGATCTTTCCGCGCGATCCGCTCCGGAATGGGCTTCATGCACTCAAAGCGCGCGGCGGTGTCAAAGTAAGCGCACTGCTTGCAGCAATGCAGTTCGAAAGCGCAACGAGGGCACTTCCCTTTCGGGTCGAAGCCCGGCTTCAGCACGGCGCCGCAATTCGAACAGCGCGCGCGGGTGATCGTTCCAACCATCCGCGGGGTCCGCGGTCCGATCTGCTCCTGCCGTGGATGGCCTTCGTGGTGCTGACGTTTATCTTTTTTTTGGGGCTCGTCGGCACTCTGGTAGCCCCTGTGTTTATACTTCCGGTCCAAGTAAACCTCCGGGGGGATGCTCAATCATACCCTGAATCAGAAAATGCAGGCCGAATATTAAGCGAACATGTGAATAATCGAATCTTGCGGGTCAAAACCGTTTGCGGACCGTCGCTTCATCCCTGCGGCCCCACACACGCGCCAATCCCTCCGCGCGCAAATCCGGTTGCAATAATTTCCGTGGCGTTCCGGCATCTGAGAGAATTGCTTCGGCGGCCAAGTAACCGCTGCGGACGGCTCCCTCCATTGTGGACGGCCAGCCGGTCAATGTCCAGTCCCCTGCGAGAAATAATCCCGAAAGCGGGCTTTTTTGCCCGGGGCGCCACCAGTCCGAACCGGGCGCCGGAGAAAACGTCGCGGACATTTCCTTGATGACGGTTCCCTTCACGAGCGTGGCTTCCCGGGTTGCCGGCAACACCTGGCGCAATTCGTCGAGACACAGCGCGATAATTTCCTGGCGCGAGCGCGAAGCCAGGCTATACGACGCGCTGATGACCAGCTGCAAATATTGCCCGCCATCTGTTGCGCCGCCGCCGTAGAGCAGCGTCTTGTTGAACACCCACTGCGTCGTGCTGTCCAGAAGCGTGAGGAACGGTTCGCTCATCACGCTTCGATCGAACCATATATGCACTCCTGTGATCGGCGAGGCGCGCAAGTTGCGCAGGTTTAAAAACACGGGCTCGCGCTCCACGACTTCCGCAGGCAAGAGTTCTGGCAAGATGTCCTGCGGAACCGCCGCAAGATAATAATCCGCCGTCTCCACCGAGCCGTCTTCCCTCTGCACTCCATCGACGCGGCCATCCATCACAAGAAATCCCCGCACTCCTGCGCGCAGCTGAACTTCCCCGCCCCGACCGGCAAGCGCCTTGCGGCAACCTTCGTATAGTTCGCCGAGAGGAACGCGCGGAATGCCGACGCGGTAACCGCCGCGCGTGGAAAGAAACGCTTTCCAGAACACGTCGATTCCGTAGCGCGCGTCGATGCGATCGAGCTCTTCATCGAGGGCGCTGACCAATATCACTTCCCAGAAGCGGCGAATCGCGCGGTCGGTCTGGCGATGCTTTTGCAGCCATGCCAGCATCGTTATGTTTTCTCGCGCGCCATCGTCAGAAAGGTCCGCGGGCCGCCCTCCGCTACGAGCAATTGCAAGCAGCGCCAGCGCGATGGCGCGTTTATCCGCCCAGCCGAGCAGCGGAAAAAGCGCGAAGGATGGAGCCATGTGCAGCGGCGGCGGCAACGCCACGGAAGCAATGACGCCGCGCCGCCCATCCGGCGCGGCAAACAGCAGCCGGTCAAAATACCGGATCTGATTTGCGGCGCCCACGCGGCGATAGAAATCGTCAAGATTGGTGCAGCACCCCAGCGTAACGTGCTGGCAATTGTCGACGTGCTCGCCGTCGGGCAACACGTAAGACGCCGCGCGGCCTCCCAGGTGAGGCCGTTTTTCGAGCAAACGCACGCGGAAGCCGGCTTCAGCCAGCGCGACGGCCGAGGAAAGCCCGGCCAGCCCGCCGTCGATCACGATCACGCTCTTCGAGGACATTATTTTGGGAGTACCAGCCCAGCCGCGCGCGCAACAGGATCCCGGTTTTTTCGGGAGCGCTCAGCCGCACACGTTCGGAGAAAACATCATACCCGCGCGATTCGATGCGGCGCAGCAGACTGCTGTAAATCCGCGCCAGCGCCCAGAGCGCGGCGCGCGCGTCGGCATGAACCAGCGGGATGAGTTCCACGCCCTCGCGGTAGAAATTCCAGGTGCGGGCTGCCTCAAATTCGAGCAAGCCCCGCATTTCGGGCGTGAGCGGACCGCCCGTAAGCGCCTCGCGACGCACACCGAATTGCGCAAGGTCTTCGAGCGGCAGATACGCGCGGCCCATCTCGTAATCGCCGCGCACGTCGCGAATGATATTGGTCAACTGAAACGCGATGCCCAGCTTTTCCGCAAGGTCCGGCGCGTGCGGATCGTCGAATCCAAACACGTGCAGGCACGTGAGGCCCACGGTTCCGGCCACGCGGTAGCAGTATTCACGCAAGCGGTCGAATGTGGCGTACTCGCCGACGGTTAAATCCATTTCAGCGCCGGAAATCAAATCATGGAAGTAGCGCACAGGAATCCGGAAACGCATGATCGTGTCCGCGAACGCTGGGAGAATCGGATGGCTTGAAACATCGCCGGCGACAGCGTCGTCGAGCGCGGCGCGCCAGTCGGCAAGGCCGCGCTGCTTGTCCGCGGCACTGCCGACGGTGTCCGAAACGTCGTCAATAAGGCGCATGAAGGCGTACAACGCGCAAAGCGCGTCACGTTTGACTTCGGGCAGCATGAAAAACGCGTAATAGAAATTGCTGGCCGACATGCGCGCGATTCGCCGGCATTCCCGATACGAGTACTCGACGCCAACTCCATTCTCTTGACGATTCGTTGAATTGCCCGGATTGCTTGGAGTCATGCAGCCGCCCTCGACAATGGACAACTTCCCTTGCGACGCGGGAGCCGCGGGAACAATGGGGACGGAAGGCTGCGCGGATGAAAACACCCGCAATACAAGCGCGCGCATCAACAAGGAAACCTGTTTCGATTTCGGGACCGAGGGCCGTTGTTCGAGCGTGTTGTATCCGATCGCTTCGATGGCATCGAGCACCGCGAGCCCGCCGCGGCTGAACATTTCAATATCCACACGTAAGCTGGAATCGACACTCTGAGCGAGCGGCATTCCTTCCGCAAACAATTGCCGCGTCCGCGCGACGAGTTCTTTCATCAGCGAAACATACCGCGCATCAAACCGGCGCCCGACGATGTCATCCTCCGTGAGGCCGTGCGCCGTCAGCGCCTCCAGTGGAATGTAGATGCGCCCTTTCTCAAGGTCGCGAGTAACGTCCTGCCAGAAATTCGCCAGTTGCAGCGCCGTGCACGTCGCGTCGGAAAGCCGCTGCCGCTCCGCATCGCGATAACCGCACAAATAAAGGACCAGGCGGCCCACTGGATTCGCCGAGTAGCGGCAGTAATGAAATACATCATCCCACGTCGCGTACCGTTTCGCGGTCTGATCGTGGCGAAAAGCAATGAGCAAATCGGAAAAGGGATCGCTGGGGATATCCAGCGCGGAAATCGTTTCGTGCAGCGCGATGAAAACCGGGTGCGAAGGCTTGCCCGCGTAGCAATCGCGCAGTTCCAGGTCCCACTCGTCGAGAAGCGCTAGGGCTTTTAACGGATCAGAAATTTCGTCTCCCAGGTCATCAGCCCAGCGGCAGTAGGCGTACAAATTGTAAAAATGCTGGTGCAGCCGGCGAGGCAGCAGCCAGGAAACCACATTGAAATTTTCGTAATGATGCGTGGCCAGCCTGCGGGTGTAGCGCTCGGCCTCCGCGACCGTGCATCCGGCCGGCGGAAGCCCCCGTGTAATTTCGAGTTCAGCGGGTATTTGCATGATGCTGACCGGAGGCCAGTAGCGCAGGCTTCAGCCTGTGGATTTTCGCATAGGTAAAATATAAAACCCGCAGGCTAAAGCCCGCGCTACTTAGGGAATCACCGCGACTTTCATTTCCCCGTTGCGATATTTCATGTGCTCGAACATCTTCGGAAGATCGGTGAGCGGAATTTCCGCATTCACGAAATCGCTCGAGCGGATTTCGCCTCGCGCCACGCTTTCGAGAGCTTCACGAATGAACCGCGGCGTGTGATGGAAGGTGGACTTGATGGTGATCTCCGAATAGTGCAGCGCATTCGGATCCACGGCCACTTGCGTACCACGTGGGCAGCCTCCGAACAGGTTAACAGTGCCGCCACGGCGCACCATTTGCAGCGCCCATTCCCATGTCTGCGCCGTGCCCACCGCCTCGATCACCGAGTCGGCGCCGCGTCCGCCCTCTGTCAGTTCCCGGACCGCTTTCGCCGGGTCGCTCAGGTCCGGCGCGATGAACGCCGCGCGCGCGCCAAAGCGTTCCGCCGCGCGAATCTGGCTCGGCCGCTTGCCGAGGGCGATCACTCTCACTCCGCGGCCCGACAACAAGCGGATAAATTTCAATCCGATCGGTCCGCAACCAATTACCACGGTTGTGTCACCCGGCTGAATCCCGGTTTCATCGATTCCGCGAAGCACGCAGGCCAGCGGCTCGACCATGGCCGCATCCTGAAACGAAACGTGTTCCGGAATCACCAGCATGTTCTGCCGGACGATCCGCCCCGGAATGCGGATATATTCCGCGTAGGCTCCGTTGTTGAACAGCAAGTCCTCGCAAAGATTGCTCTGCCCCTTCCGGCAAAAAAGACAAACGTTGCACGGCGCCGAATTCGAGGGAACCACACGCGCGCCAACCTTCAAGCCGCCATTCACATCCGATCCCAGCGTTTCGACGATGCCGGCAAGCTCGTGCCCGAATACCGCCGGCGGCGTAATCATGCGCGCGTGATATCCCCGCTTCCAGACTTTCAGATCCGTCCCGCACGTCAGGGCCACTTTGACGCGGATCAGCGCCTCATCCGCGGCCAGCCTGGGGATGTCCACACTCTCAATCTTCAGATTCTCGCTTCCATATAAAACGGCAGCGGTCATGTGGCCGTTTTTTCGGCCGTTATGTTCATTTCTATTCAAGGATGAATCACCACTTTTAGAGAATTCCCTACCGGACGGGCCGCCAACTGCAGGGCCCTGTCCATATCTTCCAATGAAAAACGATGCGAGATCAATTTGTTCACGGGCAACCGGTGCGAAAAGATCAGCGTCGCGGCCTCGCCAGCGCGGTCGATGGCGGCGCTATAGCTGCCCAATATTTCCTTTTCTTCGACGCCGACTGCCGCCGCCGGAAACTCGATCTTCATGAGCGGATCATTCTGCGCGAACAGGAGCACGCGCCCCCCGGGTCTTACCAGGCTCAGCGCGTCCGTCAGCGCCGCGGGAATCGGCACGGCAACCAGCACCACGTCCGCGCCGCGTCCTTGTGTGCGCGAACCGATTTCTTCCGCCAGCCGTCCTTCGCGCGGGTCCACGGCCAAATCGACGCCGAGCGACACGCTCTTGGCGCGTCGCTCCGGCATGGGATCGCTGCCTATCACGGTCGCGCCCTCCAGTTTCGACAGCATCGCCAGAAGCAGCCCGATCGGCCCCAATCCCATGACCACCGCTGTCTCCCCCGCGGCCACGCGCGCCTTTTCCACCGCCTTGATGCACGTGTTCACGGGCTCGATAAACGAGGCTTCGTCAAAGCTGATATCGTCCGGGATGCCCACCATCCCGCGCTCGGCAACCCATGGCAGGGCACGTACGTACTGGGCGAATCCGCCGCCGTTGGGATCAAAACCTGCAGTCAGGCCGACTTTCTTGTAACTGGGACATTGCGAAAACAACCGCCGGTCGCAATAGAAACAGGATCCGCAGGGAACGTGATGAAAACTCATGACCCGGTCGCCCAGCTTCCACCTGCTGACGCCCGCGCCGACCGCGGCGACGGTTCCGGAAACTTCGTGCCCGAAGATTTGAGGGGCCGCGACAAATCCGTGCTCAATTTTTTTCAAGTCCGTGCCGCAAATTCCGCACGCCGCTACCCGGATCAATACTTCCCCCGCTGCGATCGCCGGCACGGGAACGGTTTCCACGACCACTCTTCCCTTGCCCCGGTAAACCGCGGCACGCATCGTGGACGGGACTTCCTGCGCCGCTCGCGAATTTTCTAGTATGATTCCCGACTGGCTCATATTGCCGCCACCGTATCCTGCTCGATGGGAATCAGACGATCGGCCAGTGTTCCCGCAAATGCGTCCAGGAAGTCCGCCAGACGGCGGGACGCATACCGAGAATCGTGAGTTAATTTCAAAAGGTCCGGCAATCCGGACGGCTTCCGCAATACCTGCAAGAAAACTCCCATCGGGCGAATCTGGCCCCGGGCGTCGCAGGCCCGCTCGAAATCGTAAGGCATATTAAAGTCCGCAGTGTCGCTGATCGCTCGTATGGCGACGGCCGGCACGCCGCAGCGGGCCGCTTCCGCAAGGATCGTGTAGCTCTCCATATCCACCGCTTCCGCCTGGCTCCTCAGTTCCCATTTCTGTTCGGCCCGCGCAACGAGCGTCCTCGAAGTCGTCAGCCGCTCAATTTGTCGCGCCCCGCAATCCACCGCGGTCGAGAGCAACTCACGGTGGCTGGCGACGGCGACCGGTTCTCGTACTTCACTGACCAGCCGCGCGGCCAGGATGTCTCCCGGGCGATACTCGCTTCGCAGTGACCCTGCCAGCCCGGTCGAAATGCAGATATCGGGCTTGTAGGCGAGAGACTTCTTCGCCGCGTCCAATGCGTGGTCCTGTCCCATGCCGGTGAGAATTGCCCGAACCCGTGCGTCTCCGAACATGGCTTCAAACACCGGCAAGTCCCCGGGCAATCGCAAGAAACTCCTGCGACGCCGCCACGGCGCAAATTCCGCTCGCACCGCGAATGTAACTAATATTTTCATGACCCCTGACACCCATTTAAGCCGCGCGCACGCCGGCGACTGCCGGTGCGCGCCCTGCGGCAACGTAACCATTCGATTCGTACCATGCAGCCGCGCGCTCCAACGCGGCTTCTATCGGTCCGGACGCAAATCCCAGCTCGCGTTCGGCCTTGGATGCGTCCACAAACATTTTGTGACGCGCCATGCGCACGCCTTCCAACGGAATCTGCGGTTCGCGGCCAAGAAGGCGTGAGACCCCTGCATTCACGCATCCAGCAGCATAGGCCAATACATACGGAATTTTCCATCGCGGCGCGGGGCGCCCGCTCGCCGTGGCCAGCATGTCCAGCATTTGTTTCAGCGATAAATTGCTCCCTCCCAAAATGTAGCGCTCCCCCACTCGTCCGCGCTCGGCAGCCAGCAAATGCCCCTGCGCGCAATCTTCGACGGGAACAAAGTTCAATCCCGTATCCACGTAACCGGGCATGCGCCCGTTCAGGAAATCCACGATGATTTTTCCCGTCGGGGTGGGCTTCCAATCTCCAGGCCCCACGGGAGTCGTCGGATTGACGATCACCACCGGCTGGCCTGATTCCGCAGCGCGCAAGGCGCAATGCTCGGCCTCGTATTTCGAGCGTTTATAGTATCCGATCATTTCGTCCAGCGAGGATTGCGTCTCTTCGGTCGGCAATCTGCCCTCGCGCGTGACTGCGATGGTTGCGACCGTGCTCGTATAGACGAATTTCTCGACGCCCGCCCTCCGAGCGGCATCGAGCAGGTTTTGCGTGCCGGTTAAATTCGATTCGCGGATTTCCCGTGGATCGCGGGCCCAAAGCCGGTAATCCGCGGCAACGTGAAAAACGCCCTGCACGCCCTCGAGCGCGCGCTCAAGCGATGCGCGGTCCCTCAAATCGCCCGTGAAGCGCTCCGCATTCAGCCCTTCCAGCGCACGGAGATCGCTCGTCGGGCGCACCAGCACCCGCACGCTCTCCCCGCGTCCCGCCAGTGCGCGGGCGACGTGGCTCCCGAGAAAGCCGGTCGCTCCCGTGACCAGCGTTTTCATAACACTCGCAATCTTCCGTCCGATGATATCAAATCCGTGCTCGCCGGAGGCGGAGGCATCAACGTCGAACCTCCACCGGAATGCCCGTTCGTCGGAGTGTCGTTGTTGGACGCGCCACGATTCGGGTTCCCCCCCATATGTCCCCCAAATTGCCACTTCAGCATTTTCCAGGTGTCGCCCAGCTGGCGTTTTGCGCCCAGCACCGGCGTCGTTTCAAATCCCACGTGCATCATGCAGTTGGCGCATCGCGGGTCATTCCCGGGGCCGTATTTTTCCCAGGGTGTCTGGTCGATCAATTCGCGGTAGCTCGCATAGTGATTGTCGGTGATGACGTAGCAGGGGCCCTTCCAGCCGCGCGGATTGAACGTCGGCGTGCCCCAGGCCGTGCATTCCAGCTCGCGTTCGCCCCGCAGAAAATCGAGGTAGATCGGCGAAACCATCAGATTGAATTTGTCCAGCAGCGCAACGGCCTCGCGGAATTTCTCGCGAATATCCTCGCGCGTCATGAAGATATCCGTGGTCTGAACGGCGGTGTAACCATACGCGGGCGAGAGCATGTACCCGTCCACGCCCAGCGTGTCCAGATAGGAATACAGGTCGGCAATTTCGTTCAGGTCCGTCTCTTTATAAATCGTGGTATTGGAGCAGACCAGGAAGCCCGCGGCCTTGGCGGCCTTGATTCCTTCGATGGCTTCGCGAAACACGCCGTCGCGCTCGACGCAAAGATCGTGCGTTCTCTCCAACCCGTCCAGGTGCACGTTGAAGAAAAAACTCGAGACCGGTTTGAATTCGTGCAGCCGTTTGCGGATGAACATGCCGTTGGTGCAAAGAATGATGTGCCGCCCGCGGTCCAGAATTCCCTTGGCGAGTTTGCCGATTTCCGGATAGATCATCGGTTCGCCGCCGCAAATCGAAACGATGGGCGCCCCGCACTCGTCCGACGCCGCGAGGCATTGCTCCACCGTCATAATTTCGTTGATAGTTGATTTGTACTCACGGATGCGCCCGCAGCCCGTGCAGGTGAGGTTGCAGGCGTGCAGTGGCTCCAGCATCATCACCATCGGAAATTTTTTAGCGCCGCGAAAGCGCTGCCCGGCCACGTACTTCGCGAGATTCGCGGTCATCTTTAGGGGATATCTCAATTCACTCTCCTGGCCTTCTGCCGGTCAAAATCCTGCGGCCGCACCAGCAATCCGCAGTACTGTGTGATCCGGCTTACTGTGTTCCGGTACCGCGCCAGCGCGTACAAAGGAAAATAATTCCGGTACAGATGATATTTCAGGTAAAACACACACGGAAATCCGGTGCCCGTAAATTCCTTTTCGGCCCAGGAACCATCAGCCTGCTGCTGTTCCACCAGATGATTCACGGCGCGTGTAATCGCCGGGTCGCCGCCATCCGTTGCCGCCAACAATCCAATCAGTCCCCAGGCTGTTTGAGAAGCCGTACTGGCGCCCTTGCCTTTGAGCTCCGGGTCATAATAGGAAGCGATGGATTCGCCAAATCCGCCGTCGGAATTTTGCACCGAGCGGAGCCATCCCACTGCGCGTTGGCAGTAGTCCCGCGCCGTTAGAGCGACGGTTTCGAGCGCGCGCAGCACCCCGCTGGTCCCATACACATAATTTACGCCCCAGCGTCCGAACCACGGCCCTTCACTGATCTGATCTTTCAGCAGAAATCTTACCGCCCGAGCGATCACCGGATGCGTCGCGGGCCATCCATACCGCCCCAGGCATTCCACGACGCGCGCAGTCACATCCGCCGTCGAGGGATCGATCATGGCGTTGTGATCGGCGAATGGAATCTGGCACAGGAAGCGGCGGTCATTGTTGTGGTCGAACGCGCCCCAGCCTCCGTCGTCGTTCTGCATCGCCAGCAGCCAGGCCAGGCCGCGGCGGACAGCGGCTTCCATGCGGCCTTTGTCGGGATAATCCACGCGCTGCAGCGCCATCAACACAAAAGCTGTATCATCCACGTCCGGGTAGAAATCATTGCGGAACTCAAAAGCCCAGCCCCCCGGCATCACACCAGGAGTCTTCAGCATCCAGTCGCCAGACCCGCTAATTTGATGTTTCAGCAGCCAGCTGGCCGCCTCGACGAGCGCCGGATGATCCGGCGGCAACCCCGACTCTTCAAGCGCCACCATTGCAATTGCGGTATCCCAAACGGGCGAAACGCAGGGCGCCACCCGGATGGTGTCGCCCTCCTCGATCTCAAAGCGCGAGAATTCGTCGATTTCCCTTGCGGTCAGCGGGTCGTCAGGCGAATGGCCCAGCGCAACCAGCGCAAAAATAGCGTTCATCATGGCGGGATAAATCGCCGCCAGCCCTTCGCTGCGCTCCAAATGCTCGAACAACCATTCCTGCGCCTGGCGAAGCGCTCGCTGACGTAAAGGTTTCCACGGCACGCGTTCGTACAACTTCAGGCCGCGATCCAGGGCCAGGAAGAAGTTTCGCCAGCTGAACAGTTCTTTATCCCAGCTCAGCCCAAGGGCTTTCCGCGTGGGATCGCGATACAGTTCGTCCACGCAAATTCCGCCGTGAACGCTGAAAAGTGGCTTATGCGCATACAGAATCGTCAGCGGGATCACGATTCCGCGCGTCCAGGACGACATCTCATAAATATTAATCGCGAACCAATTCGGCAGCAGCATCAGCTCCGGAGGGATCGCCGGAACCATATCCCACCCGACTGCTCCGACCAGCGCCAAATAGAGCCGCGTATAAGAATTTGCAGATTCGAGGCCCCCGAGTTCATGTACACGCTTCGCTGCTCTCTGCAGGTAATCGCATTCGGGTGCGTCCCCCGCCAGCCGCAACGCCACGTAAGCTTTGATTGTGGCATTCAGTTCGGAAGGCCCGCCGAAGTAAATATTCCAACCGCCATCTTCTAATTGCCGCCGCCGAACGTAGTTAGCCAGCTTGGCGATGCGGTCCGGGTTGGCCTTATTAATGACTTGAAGGTAGAAAATATAATCGGATTCGAGGGTCGTATCGGCTTCGAGTTCCCCCATCCAGTAGCCTTCAGATGCCTGCAATGAAAGGAGATAATTCACTCCGCGGTCGATCGTGTCGGAGAGACGCTCAGACAGCACCGAGAGTACGCCGGTGGACCGAGCCTCGCCCGGTTGCTCAAACTGAATGCGTGTCCCTAATGCCATGGATTACGCCCAAACCTCACCAAATCTTTGATGCCGTTTTATTGGACGGGGTTCATTTGAATACACCAAACCGTAGGCCCTCAGTTCGTCGAAAGATGTGGCTTGGGATACTTCGGACTCCCCGGTTAGATGTACCAGCCCGATCCCAAGCACCAGTACCTAGCTTGCCCCGTTCGTATTATCTTCGGTCTTGGGACGCGGGTCAACAGGGATTGTAGCTCGTGTTCATCCAATTGATAGATCCTTTGGTTTCAATGCCCCATGCCCGTCAATTGCCTTTTGTGAGGAGGCGACCCTCAAGCTTTTTGATTCGCTCGGCTAACTCCGGAAGGCGGCTAAACCAGGCATATTGTTTCTTAAATTTATCAAGGACCCGTGCCGGAGTGCCCCACACGACCTGCCCGCTGCGTACGATCTTCCCGGTGGGGATTCCCGCTTGCGCCCCAATCACGGCGCCATCTTGGATTTCGCAATGATCTGCAATCCCTACTTGACCGCCGATCGCCACATTTTTTCCCACCGATGACGACCCTGAAATCCCCGTCTGCGCCGCTATGACAGTGTTTTCCCCTATGCTTACGTTGTGCGCGATGTGGACGAGGTTGTCCAGTTTTGTGCCAGCCCCGATTTGCGTGCAGTCGAGGGAGCCGCGATCAATCGTCGTATTTGCGCCAATTTCGACGTCATCCTGAATTTCGATATCGCCGACCTGTGGAAATTTTCGCCGTTTCCCCACCTCGGCAACGTAACCAAAGCCGTCCGAACCAATCACCACGCCCGAATGCAGAATCACGCGGTTCGCAAGCCGTGCGCCGGCGTATAACGTCACCCGTGGATAGAGGCGGCACCCTTCGCCGAGTTGCGCACCCGGGCCCAGGTAACAGTACGCCCCGATTTCCGTGCCCGCGCCTACCCGCACATTCTCCTCGATCACGGCGTAGGGTCCCACCGCGGCGCCGGGAGCGAGCTGAGCCGATGGCGCAATTACGGCGGTAGAATGAATTCCCTGCGCTATTGCGACCGGGGGGAGCAACCAGGTAGCGGCGCGCGCGAATGCCAGCTTGGGGTTCGTTGAACGGAGCAAAACTTTTCCCGGCATGGAAAGGCCGGGCGTAATCGCCACGCATCTCGCACGGGAAGCCGCGGCCCGATCCAGATGGCGCACCGATTCCACATAGATCAGATCTTCGGCGCCGGCGGATGCCGGCGAAGCCACTCCGGACACCTGTGCCGAGCCGTCACCCTCCAGCGTGCAGCCCAGAAATTCAGCCAGTTCTTTCGCTGTGCGTGTCATGTGCGGTTTACCTTCCCAAGGCATAGTCTTCTTGATTCCGTGACTATTTCTGCGCGGCAAGCGCGGCTACTTGTAGATTGGCGGATCGCCCGGCGGGCGCGTTTTCCAGCGGCGATGCACCCAAAGCCACTGGTCGGGATAGCGCCGCACGTAATTTTCAATCACCTGCGTAAACCGTTCGGTGTTTTCGCGAATGTCTGCCGCGTCGTCGCCCGTACGAATGAGTTCGACTCGAGGTTCAAAACTGAGCCGGTATTTCCGAAGAGCATTGTCCCAATGGAGAAATCCCGGCACGACCGCCGCGCCGGTATGCAGCGCGAAACGCGCGAGGCCGGCCGTGGTGCATGCTGGGATGCCGAAAAAATCGACGAACACGCCCTCGGCTGGCTGGGTATTGTTGTCGGCCAGGATTCCCACCGTGCCGTTCGCCGCCAAAGCCTTCAACACGGCGCGCGCCGATTGATTCTTTTCGATGGGCTGATTCCCGCTCAAACATCGGTATTTCGTGATCAGCGCGTCGACGCGCGGATTGTCAATGGGCCGCACCAGAAAATGCAGCGGATTGCCGAAAAGCGCCTGCGCGTAGGGAGCCAGTTCCCAGGCGCTCATATGCCCGGTCAGAAAGAGCACTCCCTTGCCTTGTGCCTGCGCCGAAGCGAAATTCTCGAAGCCGTCCAGCAGCACGATGCGCTCGATGTTATTTTTTGTGTAGCTGGGAAAGCGGGCGAATTCCGCCGCCATCCATCCCAATTGCCGAACCATGCCGCGAACGGCGGCGCGGCGCTGCTTCTTGCTCCACTCGGGAAACGCCAGCTTCAAATTTTGTAACGCGGCGCTACGAAGACCCGGCCGCATCCAAAAGAGAACCGTCGCCGTGCGGGCGCCGGCAAATCTCGCCAGGGGACGCGGCATCGCCCCAATCATCTTGAGTAGCAGCCACACCGCTGCAAATTCCAGGCGTTCTCGCACCCCGGGATTATAGTAGGACGGGCTTCAGCCTGTCTGCTCTTCCACGCCACAACGAAAATTAAAACCTGACAGGCTGAAGCCCGTCCTACTGAAAACGACTGCCTCAATGCTAGACTCAACCGTTTGAACTCCACAGCTCCAATCCGCTCTCGCGCCGTTGAAGAAGGCAGCTTTCAGATTCCACTCTGGGGCATTCCACTTGTTCTTTTGCTCCTTTACGTGTGCCTGTTCAGCGGCTTGGGCGCGCTGGGCCTGGTAGGCCCCGACGAGCCTCGCTACGCGGCGATCGCCCGCGCCATGGCCGAGACGCACGATTGGATTACGCCGCGGCTGTGGGGCACGCCGTGGTTTGAAAAGCCGGTGCTGTATTACTGGACTGCCGGAATCGCCATGCGCCTCTTCGGCGTCAGTGAATTCGCCGCCAGGTTGCCGTCCGCTCTGGCCGCACTGCTTGCGGTCGTCGCAGTGGCGTGGACCGCTCTTCGTTCTTACGGCCTGGGGGCGGCTTGGTACTCGCTTCTGATGCTGCCCACGTCGGTTGCGATGATCGGGTTCTCGCGCGCCGCCAGTCCGGATATGCTGTTCGCAGGCCTCTTGACTGCCGCAATGGCGGTCGCCGTCGAAATCTTGCAGAAGCCCTTGCCGGGGCCGATTCTTCGGATCGCCTTCGGATTTTTTCTCGGCGCCGCCGTGCTGGCGAAAGGTCCGGCTGCAGTAATTCTCGCTGGGGGAGCAACCCTTCTATGGGCGGCCCTCTCCCGCCAGTGGCGCGCCCCATTTCGCTTCCTGCACCCCTTGATCATCGCGGTATTTTGCGTAACCTCGCTGCCCTGGTACGCCCTCTGCGCCCTGCGCAATCCGGATTTTCTCCGCGTCTTCATCTGGCAGCACAATTTCGAGCGCTATCTGACCCCGATGTTTGAGCACCCCCAGCCGTTCTGGTTCTTCGGCCCGATTTTTCTCCTGGGAATTCTTCCATGGCTGCCACTGCTCATGACTTCGCTCCTGGGTGCATCCCAAAGTTTTCGTTCCGAAACAAGAATGAATTCGCCGGCACTTTTCATAGCCTCCTGGTCACTTTTTACGCCGCTATTCTTTAGTCTTTCGCAATCCAAGTTGCCGGGGTACATCCTTCCTGCGATACCGCCCGCCGTCCTTTTGCTTGCCAGAAGCTTCGTGCGACAGACCGGCCAAAATGCGAAAGGAATCCGACTAGCATTAGCCTGCGTGGGAATTGTGTTTCCTTTCTTGATTGGAATTGTGTATGCGAAACGTAACTCGATTTTCGACTTAGTGCTCAGCTTTGATCAAACTCCTCAGCGAGGATTCCTTCTGGGCCTTGCTGCATCGCTGGTAGGCGGCGGGCTCGTAGTTGGATTCGCGATTTATCGTAAATGGAATAGCGCGGTCAGCGTCCTTGCTTGCACAACTGTGATTCTCCTGTTGCTCGCGAACATTTTTGTCTTGCCAAGCCTGGATGAATTCATTTCCGTTCGCCACAATACGTTGGGATTTATTGCCGGCTATCCCACGATACAGGATAGGGTCGCCGTATTTCATTTGCCGCGTTCTTATGAGTATGGATTGGATTACTACTTCCAAAAGGCCTTGCCGGAGTGGATGCCTCAAAAGACCGAGGTCAGATTTATTTTCTCCGGCAAGCAAGGGCTGGAGCAACTTGCTCGATCCCCGCAATTCGACAACATCATGCGGAATAAGCTGTATACGCCCCTTGATCCCGCCGAAAGGGTCTCTCTTGTCGACCTGTCGCTGCAAAAATCTCCCGGAAAGTGATTGTTCCTGCCTGCGTGCCTGCAAGTTGTCGGGCTTTTAAATGTGTGGGTTAGCGTGTACAAAGCTCCATTGTCGAAACGCCAATACAATGAAGAATGGCTAAAGGCATGGCATTCCCTTTCCGACTTAGTGTTGCGTCTCCTAAACATAAAGATTCTCCACCTTTAATCGCGCTCCAATCTGTCCAACACAATTCTTTGACAAATTTTAAACCTAGACGTGACAACAATGACCGCGGATTCTTGCTATCTCTTTCCCGGCAATCTCGAAGATCGGCCCAGCCCTCGAGCCTTCTCCATACCTGGGTCCGGATTTCGACACTTAAACGAATGAGGTGAAGATATGAGGTTTGGCGGTAGGTTCTCGAAGTCGCTCTTGTTACCCAGCTTTCTCCTGCTCGCGCTTCCTGCTCTGACCTATGCACAGCACTATCAGCAGACGAACCTGGTCTCAGACCTTACAACAGAAAAAGCCGTCACGGTCGATCCCAACTTGAAAAATCCCTGGGGACTCACGCGCAGCGCCGGAAGTCCTTGGTGGGTCTCCAACAACAACTCCGGCACTTCCACGCTGTATGATGGAACGGGAACGCCCATCCTCATTAATCCCCCCAATGATTTCATCACCGTACCTCCCCCCGGATTCGAGCCAAATGCGCAATCTGCGCCGACTGGGGTTGTTTTCAACGGCAGCCCCACGGATTTTATTCTAAAAACGGGCAAATCTGCGCATTTCATCTTCGCGACGGAAGACGGAACCATCGCCGGCTGGGCCGGAGGGCTTGACGCGGTGCTCGAAGTGGACAATTCCGATAACGGCTCGGCGAACGGCGCCGTTTACAAGGGCGCAACCTCCGGCGAGATCCACGGCCACAAATTCCTATATGTCACGAATTTCCGTTCCGGAAAAGTCGAAGTCTACGACACCAACTTTAAGCGCGTGCACCTGGGTGATGATGCGTTCAAGGCGGACGGGGATTGCGACCGTGAAGGCCACCGTGACTGCGATGATGACCGCGTCCCGGAAGGTTTCGCGCCCTTCAATATACAAAACATCGGTGGCACCCTTTTCGTCACCTACGCCAAGCAGGATGCGCCAAGACACGATCCCGTCGGTGGCGATGGCCTTGGCTATGTCGAGATCTTCACTCCTAATGGCAAACACGTCGGGCACCTCGAGCATGGCGACTGGATGAACGCACCGTGGGGCGTGGTGTGGACCACCCGCGATTTCGGCGAGTACAGCAACACGATCCTTGTCGGCAATTTCCGCAGCGGCTGGATCGCCGCATTCAACGGTTTCACCTACAAGTTCGAAGACTTTGTGAGACAAAAAGACAATACGCTCATGTTCATTGATGGAATCTGGTCGCTCACTTTTGGGAACGATGGGACCGCCGGGGGAGCCGACACCTTGTTCTTCACGGCCGGACCCAACAATGAAACTGATGGCCTCTTCGGCACCATTACACCACTCGACGGCCAGGATGGCGACGAAGAATAAATGAAAGGATTTTCCGTTTGGTTCCTTTCAGGGAATGGGGATCAAACTTTGGAAAATCTTCCCTGAACAGATGGGGCGGGATCGCCGGGGTCGACAAACTTCTTCACCGGCGATCCCCATTTAACGATGAGAATCGCGGACTGTTGTTAGAGCCCGCCCGACGGCGGCATATTCACCAGGAAGAAACTCACGATTCTGTTTTCGTAATTGCGCTTCTCTTCGTCCAGCATGCCGGCAAAGTTTCCGTGCTGCAGCATAACGAGTTCATGCGGGGGCAAGGAGAGCCGGAACAGGTCGGCGGTCGACGCGGCGAGCACAGGGTCGTCCGGCGATTCGAGATAGAGCTGTGCGACACCCGAAAGCTTTGCCATTTGCGTATTCAACGGCGGCACATTCCGGTATGGCCGGTTGAGCCAGCCAAAAATCATCTGCGACATTCCGGTGACTAAGGGAAGCGATCCAAGTCCGGATCGACTGACCTGCAGCGCGACCATTTCCTTCGGGTGGCCATAGGGAGACTCCGCGACAATGGCGCGTACCCGAGGGTCGCCCGTGGCTTCCGCGAGGGCCACGTATGCCCCCAGGTTCACGCCCCACAGGCCGAACCGGTTCACGTCCACGTCGCCACGGTTGGCCACCGCATTCATGGCCGCCCGCAACTCCGCAACCTCCCTCAACCCCAGCGAGGAGCGCCCTCCCGCCGATCCATGCGCTGAAAAATCAAAAGCCAGGACGTTGTACTGCTGGTCCTGCAAGGCCGCGGCTAACGTGAGTAGTTCCCCGCGGCTTGATTCATAGGCCGGGCACAAAACGATGGTGGGCGCGGTTTTCAAGCCGGGGAAAAACCAACCGTCGCGCGGCCCTTCGCCGATCACTGTGAAATCGAGTATTTCGGGATGGCCGGGGAAATTCTTTAGATCGATTTCAGAGTGGCTCCGCGCAGGCGAAAGCATGCGGTAAACCAAATATCCTGAAACAGTCCCAGCGGCGAGCAAGGCAAAAATTACCAGAGCCAAAATGGCAATGGCGAGCTGCGTGTACCACGTCGTCGGATGTCGAATTTCAGAAATGAAACCCATGCGCTCGGATTCGTGCCCTGGAGCGAAGTCCCGCCCAGCCGGTCGATCCGTTCGCTGGGTGAAATACGTTCCGCTCGGCACGCGCATGGTAGCACAATTGGCAGCGCGCCACGGATACCCGATCCACTCCATGTTTCGCAAGTACATCCGGCTCCGCCACTGAATAATATGATAAAAATGATTGTGCACGCTGCGAGCCAAAGGACGGGTATCGGATCCATGCAGATTGTCGATCTGCGCCAGTTGTCCTCCTGGCAGCTCGAGCCATTGCTCGCCGAAGAGTCGCAGCAGTGGCGGGAAGAGCTGCGCTGGGATTACCGCGCCTCGACGGAGCTGATCAAGAAGTTCATCGACGCGCGGTCCCTCACCGGCTCCGCCATCCTGGAAAACGGCCGCCCCGTCGGATACGCATTCTACGTGCTCGAAGATCACAAGGGATTGGTTGGCGGGTTGTTCGTCTCTCCCCGCTATTCCCAGCAGGAATTGAGCCGTCAGCTTCTGACGGACACGCTGACCACGCTGAGCGGCATTCCGAAGCTTGAACGCGTGGAAGCGCAGCTCATTCCATTCGGGTATCAACTCGACCCGGTCCTGACCGAATACGGCTTCCGCCTGTACATGAGGCAGTTCATGATCGCGCCACTCGCTGCAAATACGGAAGAGGCGCTGGACATTATTCCGGGGCTCATCCGGGAGGGACCCGGCGCGGGATTGATCCTTGAGCGCTGGGACCACCGGTATTTCGAGCCCTGCGCTCGGCTGATCCAGCTTGCGTATGCCAACCACGTGGATGGGGAAATCAACGATCAATACCGCAGCGAATCCGGCGCGCTGCGTTTCCTGAAAAACATCATCATCCTGCCCGGCTGCGGACAATTCCAGCCCGAGGCTTCTTTCGTGTTGCGCGCTCCGCACGCCAATCACCTGGTCGGCGTGATCCTGAATTCGCGCGTTTCCGATGGCGTCGGCCACACCACTCAAATCTGCGCCATGCCCGGATACCAGGGCCGCGGCCTGGGGCGCCGTCTCATGGAAGCGTCCCTGCAGGCGCTCCGCGTGCGGAACTTTACGACGGTTTCGCTCACGGTCACTTCGGGGAACGAGCGCGCCGTTCGACTCTATGAAAAACTTGGTTTCAACACCGTAAAGAAATTCGCCGCCGGAGTCTGGACAGCGTACTAGAGGCTGGATGCTGGAGATTTGAGGTTGGAGATTGAAAATTGGAGATTCGAGGTTGGAGACTTCAGATTGGAAATTTAAAATTTGAGATTCGAGATTGCAGATCATCTAAGATTTGGCCGGCCGAGGTCTCGAAACCCTGAGCATGCCGAGGTTTGAAATCTGAAATTTCAAATTTGAAATTTTAAATCTCACTGTTCCTGGCCGCCCGTGACGCCCCGGAAACTTCCCAGCGGTCGAGGCTTGCTGATCGATTCCCGGCTTTGCCATACTAGAAATCATGCAAGGCAAGTCAATCCTTGGCCTGGGCCTGCTGTCGTTGCTCATCCCAGCGGGCGTGGCGCGAGCCGACGAAATTCGGTTGAAAGACGGCACCAAGATTATCGGCACGATTGTGGGCTTTGAAAACGATTCGTTCCGCGTCGAGACCTCTTACGGATTCGCCCTCATCCAAAAGGACAAGGTCGCGGACATCAGCATCACCGCGGCAAAGAAGGAATCCGACCAAAAACCCAAGGCCAACGCAGCCCCCTCGCAGCCTCCCGCAAATCCAAGCGTAGTTCCCGCGGTCGCCAAGGAGCCTGCTGCCCCTCCGAGTCCCACGCCTGAGGCCATTGCAGCTGCGCCCATGCGCGCACCCGCCAGCGGAAGCGCCTCCGCCAGCGCTGCCATTAAGCCTGAGGTGGCCGCACCCAGGATAAAGAACGCGGCCGCCGCCGAGCCTGCTCCCCCCGTGGCGCCTCCGGCACCGCCACCGGCACCCGCGCCGCCAGTGATTCGCGACGAAATTCGCGGCAACCAGTACGTGAACCTCACCTACGGATTCCAGATGTACAGGCCGCCCAGTTGGGATTTGATCCCGGCGGCGCGCAAGGCACTGCCTGACGCCGTCGCCGCGCTCGGAACCTACGATCAGACGACGCTGCTGGTCATAGGGCGCGAGCAGGCAAAAGATTCCCTCGAGGCGCACTCGGCTGCGACGGAAAAAGCACTGCGGGAGGTATACGAAAATTACCGCCTGATTTCCACGCGCCGCTTGTCCGTCGCCGGTTTTCCAGCCATCGAGCAACGCTCGCGCGGAAGCGTTGACGGGCGCGATTGGTCCGTCATTCTTTTGACTCTTCTCAATGGAAGCGATGCCTACACACTGCTGGGAATGACTTGGGCGGATTCGGACTTGATCCAGGTTCAGGAAAACGTAATCGCGAAGGCTGTGAACAGCCTTACTTTCGCCGCGGCCGCAAAGTAAAGGCGGCGCGGCAATTTTCCAATCGTGCCAAGCGGGCGGACTGGTTCTTTGCTGACGTGCTATTTAGCCAGTGAAATCGAACCGACCTCAATTGCGTGTTTGCTCATTTCCCCGGTCACGGTGACTTCCACCAATCGTTTCTTACCGGCCTAATGGACAATTTCGGCGGCTCTTGCATTCCCAACTGGGTCTAACCTGAACCCAAATCCGCCATGTTCCACAAGGGAGAAGGATTTCGTTTTTGCGCTTGGAGTGCAAATCTGGATTTCCAAGCCCGTGTCTCGGTAGGCGTGATTGAATGTATAGTTTGGATTTACACTGCGTTCTTCGGCCTCGTAGCAGCTCGAATCAACCAAAAATCCTGACCAGCTGTTCGCGGAAGCAGGTATGGCCGCCAGGCAAACGAGGACGGCAAGTCCAATCCCTCGTAGTTTCATTGGCCCCCTCCACTCATTTAGATATCCGAACCCTGAACAAAGTTCCGCGCCATTTGTTGCCAATTCCGCGTGCCACACGTGAAAAGCTGTAGTGTTTGGCCTCAATAGATCCAGGGAGGTGCAATCTCATAAATAGTCCCTCTGTGGGTTGCGGCACAAGTCTTTGTGTGTTGCCGCCTCAGCCGTGACATTCACGCATTGAAAAACAATGAGTTAAGAGTGTGAAGAGAGACAGTCCACATGGAAGCGGATTTACAGTTTTCAGCTAGGACCGCAGCACATTACACGTTTTCTCCAACGACGTCGGCGTCCGTTGTTCAAAACCCGCAAACCAGCAACCATCTATGGTCTATACGATTCACATGCCACGGACCACGGGTGACGATTCACTCCCCTCACGCCACATTCACCGTCACCGTGTGATACCCCGTCGCCCCGTCCGGCCATTCGCCTGAGCGGGAGGACGTCTGCAGCTTGCCGTTCACATCGGTGGCGCGCACTTGAATCTCGTGCTTGCCGCTCTGCGGATTGGCCCACACGTAGCGCCAGAATGCCCACACCTGCGACGGCATCGGATTGCTGAAAATCTGGCAGGGATTCCAGGTGGCGCCGCCGTCGGTCGAGATTTCCACTTTCGCGACGCCCACTTCATTCGTGACCGCCCATCCCGTCACCACAAAACTTTGCCCCGCGATCTGCGCCGCCTCGTGCGGATCGTCGATCACCGATTGCAACTGCCGCTCGCCTGTGTCCGACCATCCCATCCATTCCCAGTAGCCCAGATGGCTCTTATCGACCAGCTCGATGCGCGTCAGCCATTTCGGCGTCTTCATGCCGTAAATGCCGGGCATGAGCACGCGCAGCGGAAACCCGTGGATGCGCGTCAGCGGCTCGCCGTCCATATCGTAGGCCAGGAAATTCGCTGGGCGCATCAAGCGTTCGATCGTATGGCCCGTCGTGTACCCTTCCGCGGCGTACAGGATCGCGTACTTCGCATTCGGCTTGAGCCCGGCGCGTTCCAGCAAAGGCCGCAGCAGCGTCCCGCGCCAGTTGGCCGTGTCGATCAGCCCGCCCGCAATTTCATTCGAAATACATTCGAGGGTGAGCGTCGTCTCATACGGCGCCAGCTTTCGAACGTCGTCATAGTCAAAGTGCAGCGGGTCCGTGACCAGCCCGTCGATCGTCAGCGACCACTTGTTGACGTCCACCGCAGGCTCGCCGTGCGACGATGTGATGTAAAACTGGTCCACTGGCGCAATCGCCCGCAGCGCCGCCTCCGGGCCATATTTCTCGTAGCCCTTGACGTTGACGTAACTCGCGCCAAATCCATACGCCAGCGAACGGTACAAGGCATAGGGCAGCAGAATCCCCAGCCCTGCGCCTCCCGCAATCGAAATGAATCTGCGCCGGTCCATGTGCCTTTCCTCGAATGTACCACTACTTGGATGTTACGGAGGATCGTAGCGTTCGGATGAAGCAGCAGGAAAGCCATACACATCCATAGCGGACTAACATTGACACCAACGGGCGGCTGGCATAAGGTTCTGCACAAGGGTAGGGTGGAAATCCCAGAGGGTGCTCACATGAAAAACAAGCTGCTGGCTGCGGTCATCGTGGCCGTTGGTATTCTCCTGGTTTCCGGGCCGGTGCCCGCGCACCACGGCAGGTCGAATTACGACGTCACGTCCACCGCCACCGTGAAGGGGACCGTGACGGAATTCGAGTGGACCAATCCCCACGCGCTGATCCATATCGACGTCACCGACGAATCGGGGAAAGTCGAAAAATGGATTGCCGAAACGAACAGCCCAAACACGTTGTCACGCCAGGGTTGGAACAAAAATACCGTCAAGGTTGGGGACCAGATCACCCTGGTCGGCCACCGCGTCAAAGGCGGCGGCAACTATATTAATTTCAGCAAAATCACATGGCCCGACGGCCGCGTGCTGACTCCAGCGATTCAAAATTGAGGAGTGGCGCCCGAGGCTGCCGAAAAGATTTTCAGGATTGTCATTCCGAGAGAAGCGAGGAATCTCTCCGCCGGTGTATTGCAGGACATGAGGGATTCCTCGGTTCGCTCGGAATGTCAATAATGAGATTTTTCGGTGCGGCTCCCACCGGCAGGCGGAGGGCTTCACATCGTGTGTGTTCATGACTCCGTTTATGAAGAAGGCAAGGAGTTTCGCCATGCGAAATCGATTGATCTATCCCATTTTTGCGACGCTGACGGTACTAGCCTTCTCGTCCCCTATCCGCGCTCAGACCACTGGGCATCCGGAAACAAAAAAGACCAAGACCGCTGTCCACGCTCCGGACCTAACCGGAGTCTGGGCAAATATCACGGAAAATGCCGCGTCTTTTAACCCGAAGGAAGATCCTTCCTTCCAGCCTTGGGCAGCGGCAAAATGGAAGGCGAACAAGACCGATGACCCAGGGCAGCCCAGCATCACCAACGGACGAGTGGACCTGGACCCAACCATCGCAAGTTGTTTTCCGACCGGAATGCCCCGCCTCATGACGGAAGTTTTTCCCTTCGAGATCGTGCAGCTCCGTGACCGCGTGCTCATCCTGTTCGAAAAAGACTACGCCGTGAGCCACATTTGGACGGATGGACGAAAACTTCCCGAGGACCCCGATCCTACCTACATGGGCCAATCCGTGGGCAAGTGGGATGGAGACACGCTGGTGGTCGAAACGACCGGCCTGAAGGACATCACCTGGCTCGACCGGCAAGGCCATCCCCACAGTGACGCCTTGCACGTCACGGGGCGCTTTCGGCGCGTGAATCACGACCGGCTGCAGATCGACTGGACGTTCGACGACCCCAAGGCGTTCACCAAGCCCTGGACGGGACGCACAATTTACAGGTACCACCCGGATTGGACCCTCGAAGAATTTATCTCCTGCGAGGACCGCTTGCTGCACGGAGGAGAATCGCTGGAGCAGAAAGCCGTCAAGGGGCACGACCAATAAAATCGCTAGAACTTTGTGACCTCGGAAAAGTGGAAATCGCGCACCATCATCGGCGGGACGACCATTTCGAATGATTCTTCCCCGGCGGCGCGAACCGCGGGGCCCATCATCTCAACGTTCGAAAGCATTTCCAATATCCCCTGATTGAACCGGAAATTTCGAATGCCGCCGGCGACCTTTCCGTCTTGAACCAAGAACGTCCCATCGCGCGTCATGCCGGTGAGCACTTTTTCGTAAGGATCCACTTCACGAATATACCAAAGCCGCGTGACCAGGATGCCGCGCTCGGTGGAGCGCACCATTTCGTCCACGGACGATTTCCCGCCGCCGAAAACCAGGTTCATGGGCGCCTCGCCCATATCGTTGGGCAAGGACAAGCCATGGCCGGTGGGCCTGGCCTTCATTTTTTTGGCCGTGGCGCGCGAATATACGAGATTGATGGGGACGCCTTTGTCCACCAGCAGTATTTTCTGGCGCGGAATCCCTTCGCCGTCAAAGGGCGCGCCGGACTGCAGAGGGTGATAGGCGTCATCGTGCAGAGTGATGTTTTCGCCGAGGACGCGTTTGCCCATGCGCTTCGTAAAGCACGACCGCTGGTCCAAAATCGCCGTGCCCGCAAAATCGTAGAAAAGGAAACCGACAAGATCGAGCACCGCAGAGGGTTCGAGAATCACCGTCCAGCGCCCGGGCGCGGCTTCGCTCGGATTGCGCGAGGCGGCTGATTTTTCGCCCGCGCTGCTGGCCATGGCCGCGGGATCGATTCGAGTCAGGTCGGGCGAATTGGCCTTGGCCCAGCCGGAGGAGTCGGATTCGAGAATGGTGATCGAAAATTCGGCGCGCGTCTGGCGATGCGAAGCAAATAGGCCCCTGGTGTTGGCAATCGCCGATTGCGCAACGCCCGTCGAAAAAATTCCGGCGGCCGTTTGCTTGTTCTTCTCAGCCATTTCCGTGACGCGGGCGACGGCGCGGGCGCGGTCGGCCGGCGTGGCGTGGGCGGTATTCTCAAAATAGCGCGCGACTTTGAAATTTTTTTGCGCGCCGGGCATCGGCAGCAGATCGGGATTGCGCGGCTGGCTGCGCGCCAGCGACTTCGAGGTTTCGACCACGCGCCGCAGCGAATCGTCGTCGGTCTTGTTGGTGGTTGCGCGCGCCGTGCGGCCGTCGAGCACGGTCCGCACCGAAACGGCGAGCACCTGCTCGGCAACGTTTTGATGAATCGTATTGTTGGCGAAACGCGTCAGCGCGTCCGTGACCGCGCCGACCTCGACCTCAGTTTCGTCCGCGTCGCTGAATTTGAAGATTCTCTCCGCAATGTGCCGCATCTCAGCGTCGGAGAGCAGATGCAAGCCGGCCACGGCCGGAATACTTCTGCGGTTCGTTGAAACGCGCATCTTTTTCGACAATTTTCGAGAAGGATGGATCACAAATCCCCTTTACGCGCGAAGCCGGGGTGAGTGGCACAGGCTTCAGCCTGTGGGGGTTGGTCCCGGCGAGGCGCGATGTCCTTCTAACCGAACCCCACAGGCTGAAGCCTGCGCCACTTACGATTTTGCAAATGCGGCGCCGACCTTTATGTTTCGGAAGCGCGCGGGCGACGCGCCGTGGCCTGTGCCCATGGTCTGCTGCGGCTGGCCCTTGCCGCAATTGGGCGTGCCCCACAGCGTCCAGTGCTCGCGCGAGCAAATGGCGTCGCAGCTGTTCCAGAACTCCGTGGTGATTCCGCTGTAACTGGGATTTTTCAGCATCCGGGATTTCTTCCCGCCCTTGATCTCCCAGGCAATTTCCGTGGAAAACTGGAAATGGTAGCGGCGGTCGTCGATGGACCAGGAACGATTGGTCTCCATCAAAATCGCGTCATCGGTGTCGGCGATCAAATCTTTGTACCGCCACTTGCCGGGAAGAATGCTGATGTTGGTCATGCGGATAATCGGCAGCCGGTTCCACGATTCCGTGCGCATGGTGCCGCCCGAGCTTTTCAGTCCGATGGAAACGGCCGTCTCGCGATTGGACAAGTAGCCAGTGAAGAGCCCGCCCGAGATGATCGGCGTGCACTGCGCGGGCACGCCTTCGTCGTCGTAGCCGAACGTGCCGAGGCCCGGCCCGTGTTCGAGCCGCGCGTCCGCTACTACATTGACAATATCGGAACCATATCGCAACTTGCCCAGTTTCTCGGTGGTCAGAAAGCTCATGCCCGCGAAATTGGCTTCCATGCCCAGCACGCGGTCGAGCTCGATCGGATGGCCGATGGATTCGTGAATCTGCAGGCCCAGCTGCGAGCTGTCCAGAATGATCGTCTTCAAGCCTTCGGGAGATTGCGCCGCCGAATGCAGCGCGACCGCCTCCACGGCGATGCGCAGCGCATTGCCCACCAGGTCAAGAGATTCGACGAGTTCATATCCTGCCAGCTGGTGCTGCCCGCCGAAGCTGTTCGGATATGACCGCTTCTGAATTTCGTTTCCGGCAAACGACGTGGCCACGATTCCCGCGCCTGACTGCATCTTAATTTGATGGATTGCCGAGCCGATGGAGGAAGCAAAAAATTGTTCGATGCGGCGAAAGGCCATGGAAGTTTCCGCCACCGTGACGCCCTTGACGCGCGACATTTCACGGTCGGCAGCCAGCAGCAAGTCCAGTTGCCGCTCGATGGAGATTTGAAACGGGTCTTTGATGTACGGGTTCTGCCAGGTGTCCTGATAGGCCTCGACCGGCACCATTTCGACGTCATGCCGCTTGGCGAGCGCTGACGCCTTCGCGATGGCCACGGCCTCGGCGGCGCAGGCGGCGATGCCCTCACGCGTCAGGCGGTCGGTGGAAGCGAAACCCCACGATCCCTGAGCGATCACTCGAATGCCGATGCCGTAGGACTCCGATTCGGCGAGCGTCCCGACCTGGCCGTTTTTTGTGGAGAGATCGCGGAGGCGGATGTCCATGACGCGGGCATCGGCGTAGGTTGCGCCGCGCAATTTCGCGGTCTCCAGCGCCCAGTTGGCGAAGTCCCGCATCATGGATTCAGAAATACAAAGTCAAAAACCTTTAACACAGAGGGCACAGAGAAAATCTGAGAAAACCTTATGTGCCTTCGGACCACGACGCGAGATACAGTTCCTGCTCTGGCGTGAGCTTGTCCATTTGCACGCCCATCGATTCGAGCTTGAGCTTGGCGATCTGGCGGTCGATGGCCTCGGGCACGACGTACACTTGCGGTTTCAATTCCGCCGCGTGCTTCAACATGTATTCGGCCGAAAGCGCCTGGTTGGCAAAGCTCATGTCCATCACGGCGGCGGGGTGTCCCTCCGCGGCAGCCAGGTTGATGAGGCGGCCTTCGCCCAGAAGATAAATCCGGCGGCCATCCTTGGTCGAGTATTCCTCGACGAACGGGCGCGCGATGCGCTTGCCGTTGGACATTTTCTCCAGCGCCGGGATGTCGATCTCTACGTTGAAGTGCCCGGAGTTGCAGATCACTGCTCCGTCCTTCATGCGTTCAAACGCCTCGTGTGCCAGAACGGACTTGTTTCCCGTCACGGTGACGAAAATATCGCCGATCTTCGCGGCCTCCGCCATGGGCATCACGCGGAATCCATCCATCACGGCTTCGATGGCCCGCACCGCGTTGACTTCGGTGACAATCACGTCGGCGCCCAGTCCCTTGGCGCGCATGGCCACTCCCTTGCCGCACCAGCCATATCCCGCCACAACAACTTTCAGGCCGGCGATCAGGAGGTTCGTCGAGCGAATGATTCCGTCAATCGTGGATTGTCCCGTGCCGTAGCGGTTGTCGAAGAAATGCTTGGTCTCGGCGTCATTCACGGCGATCACGGGATACTTCAGCGTTCCGTCTTTGGCCATGGCGCGCAAGCGGATCACGCCGGTAGTGGTCTCTTCCGTTCCGCCGATGACGTCGGCCACGAGATGCTTGTGCTTGGTGAGGAGCAAAGTCACCAGGTCCGCGCCGTCATCCATGGTCATCTGCGGCTTGTGATCCACGCAGGCGTTCAGATGCGCGTAGTAGGTGGCGTTGTCTTCGCCTTTGATGGCATAGGTGGGAATCGAAAAGTCCTTGATGAGCGAGGCGGCAACTTCATCCTGCGTCGAAAGCGGATTGGAGGCGCACAAAACCAGATCGGCGCCGCCGTCGCGCAGCGTGATGGCCAGATTCGCCGTTTCGCTGGTCACGTGCAGGCACAGGGAAAGGCGCACGCCCTTGAGCGGCTGCTCCTTGATGAATCGCTTGCGGATCAACTGCAGAACGGGCATTTGCTGGTTGGCCCATTCGATTTTTCGTTTGCCCTGTTCCGCAAGGGCCATATCCCGAACATCGCCCGCCGTACTCTGCAAACTCTTTGTCACGCGAATCTCTCCTGTCCCTCAGGTAGCACAGCCACTCCTGGCTATGCGGTTTTTGCAGCGGTTAACAAAGGCGCACAGCCAGGTGTGGCTGTGCTACAAAATTCAGCGGCGTACGGCGACTTCTTTGCCGCTCAGCCCAGCCTGGATGCGAATCGCGTCCGCTTTGTCCGTCAGCTCCCACGTAAAGCCCGGCCCGGAGCGCCCAAAATGCCCGAACGAAGCCGTCGCCCGGTAGATGGGCCGCCGCAGATTGAGCGATTCAATAATTCCGCGCGGTGTAAGTTTGAACGCGCCGCGGATCAGTTCGGTAATCTTGTCATCCGGGATCGCGCCGGTGCCGAAAGTATCCGCCATCACGGAAACAGGGTCGGGGACTCCGATTGCATAGGCCAGCTGCACTTCCACCTTGCGCGCCACTCCCGCAGCCACCAGATTCTTGGCCACGTGCCGCGCCATATAGCACGCCGAGCGATCGACTTTCGACGGGTCCTTGCCGGAAAAAGCGCCGCCGCCGTGCCGGCTGTAGCCGCCATAGGTGTCGACAATAATCTTGCGGCCCGTCAGACCCGCGTCGCCCATCGGCCCGCCGACGACAAATCGCCCCGTCGGATTGATGTGGAATTTCGTGTTTTGGTCCATCAGCGCGGCGGGAACCACTTTGCGAATCACTTCATCCCGCACGGCATTTTGCAGGTCCACGTTGGAAACGGAATCGCCGTGCTGCGTCGAGATCACGACCGTGTCCACGCGCACCGGGCGATCTCCATGATATTCGACCGTTACCTGCGATTTGCCGTCCGGCCGGAAAAAGTCGACGACTCCCTTGCGGCGAACCTCGGAAAGCCTCTGCACGAGTTTGTGAGCCAACGTAATCGGCAGCGGCATCAACTCTTCCGTTTCATCGCAGGCAAAGCCGAACATCAGGCCCTGATCGCCCGCTCCGCCAGTGTCCACGCCCATGGCGATATCGGGAGACTGGCGCTTGAGCGAAGAAATGACGGCGCACGTTTCGGAGTCGAAGCCGTACTCGGCGCGCGTGTAGCCGACGTCGCGCACCACGTCGCGAGCAATGTCGGAATAGTCCAGGACCGCCTTGGTGGTAATTTCGCCCGCCACCATGACCAATCCGGTGGTCACCAGGGTCTCGCAGGCCACGCGACCCGCCGGGTCTTTCGTCAGCACCGCGTCCAGAACCGCGTCGGAAATCTGGTCGGCAATCTTGTCCGGGTGACCCTCGGTCACCGACTCCGATGTAAACAGAAAATTGCGATTTTTCTCGCTCAAGCCAGCACCTCTTCTGAAAAAATCCGCATGGAACAGGCGATCATTTTCACGCGCGGGAGACTGTTTTAGTCCAAATCGACGCTAACATGCGACCCCGAGCGTGTCAACGAATTGGGTCCAAACGTATCAGGGCGGCACTCAATAGCAAGTTTGCGAGGTTGTACTGCGCCGGGAACGCGAATCTCCACATTGGCGCATTGCGCCGCGCCAATCGGGAGATCGGCGTTCCCAGGCTTCCACTGCGTGCGCTAAGAATCTTCGGCGGCGTCAGCCGCGCTTTCCACCGTGCCTTTTCTCCTTGCCAGCAAAAAATTGCGTATGAATGGATCCAGATCGCCGTCGAGCACGCGATCGACGTCGCCCATTTCAAATTTCGTGCGGTGATCCTTGACCAGGCGGTAGGGCTGGAGCGTGTAGGTGCGGATCTGGCTGCCGAAGCTGATGTCCCGCTTGGTGTCGTCCAGCTTGCGAGTTTCTGCCTGGCGCTTTTCGATTTCCAATTCATAGAGCCGCGAACGAAGCCACTTCATGGCCAGTTCGCGGTTTTTATGCTGGCTTCGCTCGTTCTGGCATTGCACGACGATGCCGCTCGCCAGGTGCGTGATGCGCACGGCGGTTTCCACTTTGTTCACATTCTGGCCGCCCGCGCCGCCGGCCCGAAACGTGTCGATGCGCACTTCCTCGGGCTTCACCACGATCTCGATCTCGTCATCGATTTCCGGAATGACGAACACGGAGGCAAAGGAAGTGTGGCGCCGCGCGGCCTGATCGAATGGGGAAATCCGGATCAGGCGGTGCACGCCGCTCTCGGTGGAGAGGAAACCAAAAGCGTTCTCGCCTTCGACGCGGACCGTCGCGGATTTCAAACCCGCGCCTTCGCCGGGCGTCAGATCCATGACCGTCGCGGTAAATCCTTTTTTCTCCGCCCAGCGCAGATACATGCGCAGCAGCATTTCCGCCCAATCCTGCGATTCCATTCCGCCCGCGCCGGGCTTGATGGTCATGATGGCGTTGAGGCGGTCGTTTTCTCCGGACAGCAGCGTGACGGTTTCGAGTTCCGAAACGTAGGTTTCGGCAGCGGCCATTTCGCGCTCGATTTCCTTCAGCAGCGTGTCGCGCTGCGCCGAGTCTTTCTCTTCCTCGGCCATATGAAAATACGTGTCGATATCGCTGGCCATGGTGGCCAGCTTCGTGTTCGAGGACAGGACTGCTTCCGCCGCCTTGCGCTGCTGCATGACTTTCTGGGCTTGTTCCTGATCCTGCCAAAAATCCGGCTGCGAGATTTTCTTTTCCAAGGAGGCTATGGTTTCGCGGCTGCGGGCAACGTCAAAGATAGCTCCGCACAAGTTCGATGCGCTTGACGAGTTCTTCCTGCTGCCGCTGTAAATCTTCAATCATCATAGTGTGGTGTCCCGCCCGTTCAATGAATGTTAAGAAGTCTTGCGCGCAAACGCTTCGCGCGCAGCCATTAACACTAACATGAGCGAGACGAGAACGCACAGCCAGGCCAGCCAGTCGCCCCAGCGCGCATACGGCGTCAGGCCCGCGCGAAACGCGTACGGAGCATCCAACTCTCCGCGAATATGCTCGGGCAGTCGCGCCGCGATGCGGCCGTAAGGATCCACGGAAACTGTGATTCCGTCGTTCGTGTCGCGCAGCAGCCAGCGCCGGTTCTCCACCGCTCGCACACGCGCCATGGCCAGATGCTGTGCCGGGGCGCCTGACCCTCCGAACCAGCCGTCGTCCGAGATATTCACGAAGAGTTGCGCGCCGGCGAGCGTGAAGCGGCGGACTTCATTCGGGAAAATCGCTTCGTAGCAAATGTAGACGCTGAACGGGCCGCCGGAAAGGTTTCCCACTTTGTATTGCGAGCCGTGTTGAAAATCGCCGATGAGCCCTGTCAAATCTCTGGCAAAGAAGAGCCATTTTCTCCACGGCACATATTCGCTAAAGGGCACGAGATGAATTTTGTCGTAGATGAATTCCTGCGCGCCATTCGGACCGAGGAGAACGGCGCTATTGTTCGCGCCGAGACCGCCGCCGGCCAGCGGCTTCCAATCAATCACGCCTACTAAAAAGCCGCTGCCGGCGCCGCGTGCGATGCGCTGCGCGCGCGCAAGAAAATTTCCATCCTGCAGGGAAAACGGGGCGGGAACTTCCGGCCACACCACGATGCCGGGATTTTTTTGCGCTGCCGAGATGCTGATCTGTTCCAGCTGATCCATATCCGCCAGGTGAACCTGCATCCAATTCGAAGGATAGCCGTTAGACACGGGAAAGTTCGTTTGCACCAAATGAGCAACGCGATCGCCGCGAACCTGCGGAACAAAGCGAGGGCCCGCGAGAGCAATCACGATCAACGCGGCATTGGCGCCAATCCACACCGGCGAGCCGGCCTGCTTGCCCCTCGACATTTGCAGAAATGTCCAGGCCGCCAGCGCGCTGTAAGACGCGACCAGCAGCGAGAGGCCAAAAATACCGGTGATCGCCGTCAGTTGCACGAATACCAGATTTCCCGCCGCCACATATCCCAGCAGATTCCAGGGAAATCCGATGGCGGGCAAATGCGCCATCGCAAATTCCATCGATACCCAGACAAACGGCGCCGCGAGGCAGGCCCTCTCCGGCGCGGATTTTCCGAGCCAGGCAATCGCCGCGGCGAAGGCCCCGTGAAACAGCGACGTCGCCACGATGACCAGCGCGAATACGGCTCCCGCCTGAATCACTGGAAGAGGCCCGTACTGCCGCATCACGGTGTAAAACCACGGCAAGCTCAGTCCGAAATACGCCGCGCCCTGCAACCATCCCAAAAGGAATGCGAATCCCGGCCGCTCGCCCAGGACCGCGACGATCAACAGCGCCGGCGCGATCCATCCCAGAAGTGGGATATTAAAGGCCGGATAGGCCATCGCCAGCGCAGCGCCGGAAGCCAGCGCCAGCAGTACCCGGACAGTCCTCGACAATTTCATGGCCCCGGCATTGTAGACTGGCGCAGAGTTTGCTGCACTCAGGGAAACTGCGAACAGGTTACAAGTTCATTTGGCGGCAAGAATTTTATTCAGGACTTGCCCGGCGGCGCCTCCACGTCAAGGCGTGCTGCGGTTGCAAATTCGTTGCGGCTGGAGTGGTAGAAGCGTACGATGCCTCAGAAATTGGGCCGAATCGTGAATCACGGATTACAAAGAATCCGGCGCGAGGACGGGCGGTAGAAGAGAACTCCCCAATCTCACAGGGGGTAACGCGATGAGCGAGCGCAAGATCGGACGGCGCACACTTCTCCATGGGGCCAGCCTTGCGGCTTTCGGCGCGGCAGGACTTTTCGATGCGCGCGTCAGTCACGCGCAAGTTGCGGTGCCCAATTCGACCGGCACCGAATTGCCCAAGCTCAAAGCCCCGCCGCTCGCCTGCGATTGCCACCATCACATTTACGATACCGCCAGGTTTCCCGCCCCGAAGAGCGGAGCGGAACCAAACTCAACTTTGGCGGACTACCGCTTGCTTCAGAAACGGATCGGCACGACGCGGGACGTGATCGTAACGCCGCGGCCTTACGCCACCGACAACCGCGTCACCCTCGACGCCATAGCGCAACTGGGAGCTAATGCCCGAGGCGTTGCGGTCATTCACCCTGACATTACCGATGCTGAGCTAGAAAAATTGGCGCGCGGCGGAATTCGCGGAATCCGGTTCTCCCTGTCCGCCCCCGTCGCCGCTGCGGTGACCACGCTGGAAATGATCGAACCCCTTTCAAAACGCATCAACTCGCTTGGCTGGCACGTTCAAATCAATATGGACGCCGACCAGATCGTCGCGGCCGAGGATTTGTGGATGCGTCTTCCTTCGATCATCGTATTCGATCATATGGGGCACATCCCGCAGCCCATGGGTATGAAACACCCGGCCTATCCTCTCATTCGCAAGCTGGTCGATAAAGGCCGCACCTGGGTCAAGCTTTCGGTGACGTTTGACAATACCAAGGACGGCCCGCCGGCGTACGCCGATGTGAGCAAGGTCGCCCAGGCCTATGTGCAGGCCGCACCGGAGCGCATGGTGTGGGGGAGCAACTGGCCGCACCCGACCGAAACCAACAAGCCGGACGACGCCATACTGTTCGACTTGCTCTCGCAATGGGCGCCGAGCGAAGCGACGCGCCATCGCATTCTCGTCGAAAACCCCGCCACTCTTTACGGTTTTGCCAAGACTGCCTGAGCTTGGCCTTCGCGCGATGTCCTTGGCATCCGCTTCACCCAAATGGCGTTTCATTGAGTCGAGGGCTGGAGAAGCGTACGATGCACATGTCAGAGCCAAGTATGGCAAGTTCGCGCTGATTTCGAAATTTGGCTGGTTTGATTCGTAGTGGAGGAAATCACGCCGCCCCGTACATCGTTTCTTGCCAAGCTTCTCGGGCTCTACTGCATCGCTATCTCGATCTCTATTTTCGCGCACGCGCAAGCGACCGTAGAAATTATGAAGGCGATCCTTCGAGACCCTCCGCTGCTCTACATCGCTGGGCTGCTCGGAATTACCGCCGGGCTGGCCATCGTTCTGGCGCATAACGTGTGGTCCGGCGGCGCCCTGCCGGTTCTCGTGACGCTCTTCGGTTGGGCAAGCCTGATCAAAGGCGCACTTTTATTGATCCTATCGCCAGAGACGGAATCTCGGATCTTCATCACGGGGCTTGGCTTTGATCAGCATCCGAGCTTTTACGCCGCCTTCCTGCTTCTCATCGGGGCTTACCTGGCGTATGCGGGTTTCAGCTACACTACGCGGTCTTCAAAATAAGCGGAACACGTTCGTTTCCCAAGGCAGCTATGTGAAGCGTTCCCTGGAGTGTTCGAGAGGAACCACAATGCGATCCATTGGTGAAGCAGAATAGATAGTTTGTTACGCTGAACTGTGGCCGTGAGCCCACAACCTCGCAGGACCTCATTTGGAATCACAATTTTTCTAAGCGCTTTCCTTCTGTTCTGGGTTCAACTGTTACTTGGCAAGTACATTCTGCCTTGGTTTGGCGGGGCTGCGGCCGTGTGGACCACCTGCATGCTGTTTTTTCAAGTGCTGCTGCTCGGAGGCTATGCGTATGCGCATTGGCTTGGCAGCCGCCTGAAGGCTCCTGCGCAAACGTTGCTCCACTGCGCCGTGGTGTTGACTTCATTGCTCTTGCTGGGATATTTGGCGGTGATCTGGGGTTCCCCAATCACCCCTGGTCCCGGCTGGAAGCCGCATGGCGACGGTTCTCCGGTCGCGCAGATCGTGTGGGTGCTCGGCATCAGCGTCGGTTTGCCTTTCTTTGTCCTCTCAACTACCGGGCCGCTGCTGCAATCGTGGTACTGGAGAGTTTACGGAGACGGTTCACCCTACCGGCTGTATTCGCTTTCGAACCTGGGTTCTTTCCTCTCACTGTTGGCATTCCCGGCGCTTCTCGAAACTCTTTTGACCGTGAAATCGCAAGCGTGGCTCTGGTCCATTGCGTATTTTGTGTTTGCCGCGAGCTGCGTCTATAACGCGTTGCGGGCGAGCAGGCAAGCAAGAGAAGTCTTGCAACCGGACATTTCCGCCGGAGGCAACGAGGTCGAGCAGCCCGGCAAGGGCAGCTATCTCTTATGGTTGAGCCTCTCCGCGTGCGCTTCAATCTTGTTCCTGGCCACGACGAACCAAATCTGCCAGGACATCGGCGTCGTGCCGTTGCTTTGGATTCTGCCGCTCGGGATTTACCTGATCACGTTTGTGATTTGTTTCGAGCACGAGCGCTGGTACTCGCGAAATTGGTTTCATCTGGCATTCGGAGCGGCAATGTGGGCCGCCTGTTTTGTCTTGTACGACGGCGTAGTGGGAAGCCTATTGGCCCAGATCGCGATCTACGCGGCGGCCCTTTTTGTCACCTGCATGGTGTGCAATGGTGAACTCGCGCACTCCAAGCCGCCGCCACGCTATCTGACTTCATTTTATCTGACGATTGCGGCAGGTGGAGCGCTCGGGGGAATTTTCGTCGCACTGGTGGCGCCTCACATCTTCAAGGGATTCTGGGAATATCAGATGGGGTTGTGGCTGGCGGCTCTTTTGCTTCTCATCATTCTGATTCGAGACAAGGAGTCATGGCTCTACCACAGCAAGCTTGGAACGCCTGTTTTGGTCGTCGCCGTGGCGTCGTTGCTTCCAGAGAGTTCGACGCTCACGATCACCCAGTCCAATAAACCAGGCGCCCACCTTTCGGCCCTGGTTGCCCTGATTTTACTGGCGTACGTGCTCGGCAATCGGAACAGGAAAGGCTCGCCTGCGGCTCGGGCCAAGGCCATTCCGGTGTACTGTGGGGTGGCGTTGTTCATGGCTGCTAGTGTGCTTGGCGGCACGGCTTTTGCACATGTCGCCAATGCCATATCAGTTTCTCGAAGCTTTTATGGAGTTCTTACGGTTGTGCCGCAGAACATGGACGATCCAGCCCGGGCTGCCTATTGCGAAAGGCATGGCCGCATCGTACACGGATGCCAGCTACGCGCGGTGGATGATCGCAAAACACCGACGGTTTATTATGGCCCCGCAAGCGGTGTTGGACTCGCAATGCTTCAAGCAGAAGCGCTGGCCTCGTCTCTTCACTCAAATCTTCGAATCGGAGTTGTGGGGCTCGGGGTTGGCACGATTGCCGCCTATGGTAAGCCGGGTGACACTTTTCGTTTCTATGAAATCAATCCCGAGGTCATTCGCATTGCCAGCGATCGGCGATACTTTACCTTTCTAAGCGATTCCTCTGCGCGAATCGAAGTGATTCCGGGAGACGCCCGCCTCTCCCTCGAAAAAGAATTAGAGCAGCATCAGCAGCAGGATTTTGACGTTTTAGTGATTGATGCGTTCAGCGGAGATGCCATTCCCGTGCACCTTTTAACTCTGGAAGCGTTTGGAGTTTACTTGAGTCATTTAAAAAAACCATCCGGAATTCTGGCCATTCACATTACCAATAGCTATCTCGACTTGACGCCTGCAGTGTTCGCAGCGGCGAGACGCCTTGGTCTTCATGCAATTCCGGTTCATTCCGTAGGGGATGGGCGGGCAACCTCTGCCAGCGAATGGGTTCTGGTTTCAGAAGGAGACAATCTCCCGCAGTCCCATGCGGCAGGGCGCGGAGATGTTGGGCAAGCCGGCTCTGTGCGGGCCATCCGCCCCTGGACCGATGATTACAGCAATCTCATTCAGATTCTGAAGCGATGAGGCTCTTACAACGCGCGAGACGTGGCGAGTGAAATTAACCGGAGGGAAACTGCTCTGCTATTCGTCCAACGGCAACTTCAGCAGCTTAACCGCTTCGGGCTTGGTCAAGATGCCCTTCTTTACCAGTAGTTGGATCAGTTCAACCAATTCATTCGAGGGCAGCCGCAGCAATGCAGGGGGCAGGTCACGCTCCATCGAGGACATGAATGTCTCTATCGTGCCATGCGGTCCGGGCGCTCCTGAAACCCACTTCTCTAGTGCGGCTTGGCTTTCCGGCGTCAGGTCGTGGAAGGCAATCCCCATTCCCAGGCCGGGCGACTGATACACCACCTTGCCACTCGGCTCAATGGTTGTATCGCCTTTCTGCAATCGAATGCGGACCAGCGTCCCAACCGGGAATGGTCTTAGCGTATCGACATAGCATCCCTGCAGTACCAGATCGCAAACACGAGCTGAGAGCCTGACCCCCGACGCGACCTCGATGACCTGCACATCGGCAACGAAATGCTGACGAGGGGCCGATCGCCGTTCCATGACCTCTGTCGCAGCCTTGTTGCTGGCCGACACGTCCCCGCGGTTTTCTTGTTTTTTTGGATCTTTCATGTGAACTCCCCGGCGCGATACCCGCCAGGCCGTGGAACGTAAATCTTCCACCAGACTCTATTCTAATTTTTGCACTTTAACCTTCGGCCAAGCAAGGGGAATACTCGATGGCTTGCGCAAACTTTCAACGCAAGGTTACTTCATTGACAAACGTCGGTGGGCGGCAGAAAAAGCCCGGAAGGATCACAAATTCATGCACATAGCCCGCGCGAACTAAATGAATGTAGCTACAGTTTGGTAGGGTCCGGCTTGCGGGTGCACACGCCGCGGCGAATCGCGTCCCTCTTGCGGGCACGGCAGGAAACCGCATGGCGGCCCACCCCCTTCCTAGTCTCTCCTCAGTCCTCGCCGCCCCCTGCCTGTTCATTTCCTTAACTCGACGACCTCGGGCGTTTTCGTCTCGGAAGCCCGCCGAGTCACAAAAGTTTCCAGAATCGCGTCAAGCTCCGGCGCCAGGATCGGCTTGGTGAGGTAGCCGTCCATCCCGGCCGCGATGCAGCGCTCCTGATCGCCTTTCATGGCGTGGGCGGTCAGGGCGATGACGGGCTGGCGGAATCCATCCTGTTTCTCCTTTTCCCTCTCGCGGAGCAAACGGGTCGCCTGAAGTCCGTCCATCTCCGGCATTTGCACGTCCATCAAGACGAGGTCGAACTTGTCTTTTGCGAGCGCTTGCAGCGCCTCACGGCCGTTCGCGGTCATGACCACGCGATGTCCGCGCTTTTCCAGCAATCGGGTCGCGAGGAGTTGATTCACGGTATTGTCCTCCACCACCAGCACCGACAAGACGGTTGGGAAAACGCGAGAATCCTGCAACGAGTACCGCGTGACCAGTGGAATTACGCCTTCTTGTGCCGGGGCTCCCAGCACTCGCACAATCGCCTCGCGTAACTCGGATTGCCGCACCGGCTTCAACAGATATGCGGCCACCCCAAGCTCATGGCAGCGGGCCCCATCCCCTCGATGGCCCGCCGAAGTGAGCATCATGATGATGGCCGTCGACAATTCGCGCTGTTGCCGGATTCGTTCTATGAATGTAAAACCGTCTATCTTCGGCATGTGCATGTCGGTCAGGACCAGCGCAATCGGATCTCCGGTGTTGTGGGCTGCAGTAAGTTGCAGTAGCGCTTCTTCTCCATCTTCCACGGAGGCTGTCTTCATTTCCCAGCGCCTCATCATTCCCTCCAGAACACGCCGGTTGGTATGGTTATCATCCACAATTAGAGCTTTCACGCCCTGCAATGACAGAGTTGGGGCAATCGTTCCGGCTGCCACCGGTTTTTCTGACTTCTTAAGCCGGGCGGTGAAGTGAAAATGGGCCCCGCGCCCTGCTTGGCTTTCTACCCACATGGTTCCGCCCATCAAACTCACAAGGCGTTTCGAGATCGTCAATCCCAGACCCGTTCCGCCATATTTTCGCGTCGTCGAGGCATCCGCCTGCGAAAAAGGCTGAAAAATTAATGCCTGCTTCTCGGCGGGAATTCCAATCCCCGTGTCCGATACCGTGAAATGCAGGATTCGGTCCTCGCCCTCCTCGGCTTCGACGTGAATCTTCAACATCACTTCGCCCTGCGCCGTGAATTTAATGGCGTTCCCGACGAGGTTAATCACCACCTGGCGGACCCGGTTGAAATCTCCCCGAACAACGTCCGGAACCGACGGCGCTATTTCACACAAGATTTCCAGACCTTTC
>DATHPN010000050.1:0-21247 GCA_035483715.1 Candidatus Acidiferrum sp. | reverse complement strand
TTTCAGCTACGCTCCGGTTGCCGCCACGCCGGTCACACAGTACACAATTCTGGCCTATCCGCAGTCCAGCTCCACCGGTCAGCGGTATTTCATGACCGACCAGAGTGGTGTGATTTACCAGACCTCGGACGGCAAGATCCCGTCCATCGGAAACGCCGATACGACTCCGATCGGCCAGTAACATTTGGAAGTTGCTTGCATGGGGGGAGAAAGGCCAAGGCCTTTTTCCCCCGCATCATTAAGAGCTGCGATTTATCCGTGTTTTCCAGACCCGGATTCCCGAGTTGGCCGCAGCTTCCTGCTATAATTCAGTTGTGAATTTTCGTACCAGAACGTTGTTTGCCTCACTGGTTTTGGCCGCCGCGGCTTTGGCCGTGGCGAGTTCATCGGAATCGGCTTCGCAGCAAGCGCCCGATCCGGCAAAATCTTTTGCGCGACTGCTCGAGCAGCACTACCGGCAGCCACGCACGCTGCAGGCGGTCTTCCTGGAACGCTACAGCGAGGGGCAAAGGCAGGCCAGGATCGAGTCCGGCACGGTCTACTTTCGCCGGCCGGGACAAATGCGCTGGGAATATGACTCGCCGGAAAAAAAACTTTTTCTGGTCGATGGAAAGACCACCTGGTTTTACGTTCCCTATGACCATACGGTGACGAAGGCTCCCGTCAAGGAGAGTTCCGATTGGCGCACACCGCTCGCTCTCTTGACCGGGAAGGCGGATTTATCGCGCCTCTGCAGCCGGATCGATGTGGTCGAACAAAAAGGAATCCCTGCCGGCCACGCCGTCCTTCGCTGCGTTCCTAAGGAAGCCAAGGGCGCTTCGGAGGGGGATAATTACGCGGACGTTCTTCTGGAACTCGATACGGCTACAGGAGAACTTGCCCGCATCGAGATTCGCCAGCCGGGCGGAATTGAGTTGGAATATCGCTTTGGCAACTGGCAGTCGGACGTTCCTCTGGCAGGCGATCTATTCCGCTTTCAAGTGCCCTCCGGAGTTGCCATTGTGGATGGCGCAGCGTTGTCCGGGCCTCCCAGCTAAGGTTGGACACGTGCTCTTATCCGGTACTAACTGATTGACGGTTCCCCCCGCGTATTCTGCGCCATCCGCCCGATCCCGATGCTAGACTTTCAGTAGAAATTTACGAATGGTGAATATGTCCACGGAAATTACCGCAATGACGGAAGATTCGCGGGTTGCAGTGCTGCGCGAGAAGTATATCGTCAGGATCCTGCTTCTTATTACGGCGCTCACCTACGTGGGAACAATCCGGTTCGATTTCGTTCACGACGACTTTCCCGTGATCGTCAATAACCCTTTCCTGAGGGCCTGGCACTACGCTCCACAGTACTTCGTCAGTTCGTTATGGAAGCAGATGGCGCCCTCGGCCGTCGCCAACTATTACCGCCCAATCTTCCTTATTTTCCTGAGGATGAATTACGCGCTGTTTGCGGTACGCCCGCTGGGATGGCATTTGTTTGCCATAGGATTGCATCTCCTGGTCACTTGGCTTACGTATCTTGTGGTGCGAAAAATGACCGGGCAATTCACGACGGCCTGGCTAACGGCGCTGATTTTCGGCGTTCATCCGATCCACCACGAAGTGGTGGCCTGGGTCTCTGGCACGCCCGATTCTCTGTTTGCGGTTTTTTTCCTGTTGGCGTTCTGGGCGTATCTGCAATCCCTGGAAGGGTCGAAGGGACTATGGATGTCACTGTCTTGTGCGCTATATGCATTAGCCCTTCTCAGCAAGGAGACGGCAATTGTTCTGCCGGCTCTGGTTTTTGTGCATGCTTGGATTGGCTATCGTCCGCCGGAAAACGAAAGCAGTCCGGGCTATGGCGGGCGGTTTCTCAGGGCAATGACTTACGCAGTCTGGTTTCTTCCCGTCGCGCTCCTTTATTTGCTCGCGCGGGACAAGGTTTTGTCCGGCCTTGGACATTCTTTGGAGTCCGTGTCTCCTCTGGCGTGGCTCTCGACGCTTCCATCGATTCTACTTTTCTACGTCAAGCACTGGTTCCTTCCATTTGGATTCTCCGAATACTACGATCTGTTCTATCAACCAAAATTGAATTTTGGGCACGTGATTTTCCCCGCGTTGATTCTCATTGGTCTGGGAGCGGCCGCCTGGATCTCACGAAAACGCTTAGGCACGAAGGCAGTGGATAACGCTGCCGCATGGATTGTGATCCCTCTTTTGCCGGCCCTGGATACTTTTGTTTTCTGGCATAACGAGCTTGTTCATGACCGGTATTTCTACGTTCCCAGCATTGGAGCGGCGTTGCTCATTGCTCTGATCATCGAGCGCGCCGCGGAAACGCGGCTGGGGCTTTTCGGACAGCCCACGCACGTTGTCGTGGCCGGGTTGGCTCTCGCCGTTCTTCTCGCTTCCTTCACCGGCTGGACGGTGTATTTCTGGAGAAGCGATTACGCATTGTTTACAAGGGCCCACCAAATTGCCCCCTTGAATGAAAATGCCATGAATAACCTGAGCATGGAATTGATGGGTCGCGGGGACATCGAGGGCGCCCGCGCTCTCCTCGAAACGGGGTATCAGAAAGATCCCACCGATTTTCATTTCCCGTTAAATTTAGGGCGTTTGTACTACGGCAGGGGTGAGTACCAGAAAGCGGAATCGTACATGTTGGAGGCCAAGCAACTCGCTCCCGAACTGGCGGACCCCTACTTGTTTTTGGGACAGATCGAGCTGAGGCAACATCGCGTGAAGGAAGCTCAGGAAAATCTGCGCCTGGCAGTGAATCTGAATCCTTACTCGGCGCAAAACCATACGATCTACGGGATCGTGCTGGCCTCAAACGGTGATTGCGTGAACGCCGACCAACAGTTTGAAGCCGCGCTCGCTCTGGAGCCGGGGGACGCCCTTACCCAGCGCCAGATGTCTCGCTGCCGGGCGGCCTTGTCGCCGTCTACTCTTCCCGCGACAAAACCCGGACAGCTCTGACCGAGCCGCCTTCCTAGGGACGTCCTTTCCGTTCTTTTCCAAGTCCATCAGATATCTGAAAATTTCAAGCATATAAAAATGAAGCGGCGCCCCGTCCGGCTCACTGGGATGAGAAACAGCCTGGGGCGCCGCGTAATCGAACCGGAGAGTATCGTCTCCAGCTCGCGCGTGGGGAATCAATTTCAAAATCTGAGACGCCGTGCAAATTCGAAGTTTACCTTAGCCGGCCCGGATGCGAACGTATGAACAGGCGGCGAATTGTATTCAATATGGCTCAGGCAAGGCAAGAGTCGAATTCCGTTGGGCCTTTGGCTGAGCCATGTTGACCTGGAATTTACACGGGACTCATAATTGAGAAATGTATTTCCAGGCGGCAAGCAGTTATATTTGTACGGCTGGCCGGATCGTGGAGTTATCGCCCAGTGCACGCTGCCGCGGGGCCGGCTTTCTGCATCTATAGCGGTTGAGGTACACTCACGGGATGGCTGAGTTTCTCTGTAAAGTGGCCGACGGCAGCGGAAAAGTTTTTTTGCACGTGGAGCCCGCGGAATCTATCACGGAGGCGCGCCAGAAACTTTCCGACCGCGGCCTCTTCGTTTACAATGTCCGGCCGCGAGCCGGACGACTGGGCCAGCTGTTTGGCCGGCGGCGCCAGAAATCGGTCGATGGGAATGACTTCCTTGTCTTTAACCAGCAATTCAACACCCTGATCAAGGCGGGAATCCCCATTCTGAAGGCGTTGGACCTGCTTTCCGACCGAGCGGCCGCCGAGCGGCTTCGGCCCGTTCTCGGCGAGGTTCGCCGGCTGGTCCGGGAGGGCACCACGCTGTCCGACGCGCTGGAACAGCAGGGCGTGTTTCCGAAGGTCTACACCGTGTCTGTGCTTGCGGGAGAGAAAAGCGGCAATCTGTCGGGTGTCCTCGAGTATTACATCACCTACCAGAGGGTGACGACAGGGTTCCGGAAAAAGCTCATCGCCACGCTGATCTATCCCATTATTCTGATTACTGCGGCGGCGGGCATCGTGACCTATCTGGTCAGCTCGGTGATTCCCAAGTTTGCGGGCCTCTACGCCGACCTGAATGTCGCGTTGCCTCAGGCGACTCGCATCCTGATCGCCGTCACAGTCACCTACCGGCCGTACTTGTTGTCCGCAATCGGATTGTTCTTTTTTGTAGCGGCGGTTGCGTTTGCGTGGTCCCAATCCGATCAGGGTGGGATGGCCATGGAGCGGGTGAGGATGCGCCTGCCTCTCATCGGAGAAACGATTACAAAATTTCAGTTCGCCCAGTTTTGCCGCACGCTGTCGACGCTGCTCGCCGGTGGCACGCCGCTGGTGCAGGCCATGGAAACCGCGGGGGGAGCGATTGGCAGCCGCCTGATTTCGGGCGCGGTCACCCACGGCGCACAACTCGTCCGGGAAGGGCAGTCGCTGCACAACAGCCTTTCTTCAACCGGGCTGGTGCCTGATTTGGCCCTGGAAATGATCGAAGTGGGGGAAGCCAGCGGATCTCTTTCGCCCATGCTAGCCAGCGTCGCGGAATTTTATGAGGACGATGTGAACACGCATTTGACGAATTTAGTGGCCCTGATCGAGCCGGCCATCCTGATTTTTATGGCCATTTTGATAGCGTTTATCCTGGTCGCGCTGTACTTGCCGATGTTCTCGTTGTCAGTCGGCGGCCAGGGGTAGGGATAGAAAGCTATGAGCACAACCGACCAAACATTAGCGACAGCATCGGATCCGCAGGGCGAGCGCGAGAAATCGCGGCGTCTGGCGGAGCGATACCGCTGCGCGTTCGTCGATTTGTTCGAACAAAGAATCGATCCGGAGCTGTTTCGCAGCATTCCTGCCGAATTGATGTTCCGATTCAACTTCGTGCCGATGGAGGCTCAGGGCGCGTCTCTGGTGATTGCAGTGGCCGATCCTAGCCAGGTCCTGCTGAGCGACGAACTGCCGCTCCTGCTGGGCAAGAAATTGGTCCTGAAGGTCGCTACGCCCACGCAAATCAGCGATCTTTTGAAGCGCACCGAGCAATCCCAGCGGGTTCTGGACCAGGCCACCGAAGCCTTCACGCTGACGGTGGTGGAAGAGGATGAAGAAGGCGATTCGAACATCTCCGCCGACAGCCTGACGCAGCAGGATTCCGCGGTCAGCCCGGTGGTTCGCCTGGTGGATACGGTAATTTTTACGGCGCTCGAACGTCGCGCCTCCGACATTCACATCGAGGCCCGGGACATCGAAGTGGCCGTCAAATACCGGATTGACGGCGTGCTGGTTCACGCCATGGCGCCGATTTCCAAGGACTGGCTTTCCACGATTATTTCGCGCATCAAGGTCATGAGCGAACTGGATATTGCCGAGCGCCGCGTGCCGCAGGATGGGCGCTTCCGGGTCCGCTACAAGGGCCGCTTTGTCGATTTCCGCGTTTCCATCATGCCGTCCATCCACGGGGAAGACGCGGTTCTGCGCGTTCTGGACAAGGAAACGCTCTCGGAAAAATTTCAAAACCTGAGCCTGGACGTGGTGGGATTTTCCGACGAAGAAATGTGGAAATTTCGCCGCTACATCCGCGAGCCCTACGGCATGGTCCTCGTCACCGGCCCGACCGGGTCGGGAAAGACGACCACGCTGTACGCCGCCATCAACGAAATCAAAACCGACGAAGATAAAATCATCACCATTGAAGATCCCGTGGAATACCAGGTCCGGGGAATTACGCAGATTCCCGTGAATGAAAAGAAGGGTCTCACGTTCGCGCGCGGATTGCGTTCCATTCTGCGGCACGACCCGGATAAAATCATGGTCGGAGAAATTCGTGATAACGAAACGGCGCAAATCGCCATCCAGTCGGCGCTCACCGGACATCTGGTGTTCACCACTGTGCACGCGAATAACGTAACGGACGTCATCGGCCGATTCATCAATATGGGCGTCGAGCCGTACAACTTCGTGTCGGCCCTGAATTGTATTCTGGCCCAACGCCTGGTGCGCGTGGTTTGCGTGCATTGCAAAAAGGCCGTACGCTATTCGCCGGAAGTGCTGCAGGCCTCCGGCCTGGACCCGGCGGAGTGGGGCGCGGTGCAATTTGTGGAGGGCGCGGGGTGCCTGGAATGCTCGGGCACGGGATTCCGCGGGCGCAGCGCCATTTCCGAACTGCTGGATTTGTCCGACCATATTCGCGAGATGATCATCGACCGCCGCCCCACATCGGAGATCAAGAGGGCGGCCGGCGAGGAAGGCATGACCTTTTTGCGCGACTCCGCGCTGGCGAAAGTGCGGACAGGCGTCACCACGCTTAAGGAAATCAATAAGGTGACCTTCATTGAGTAGGACCGACAGCATCCGGCAGGGAATTTATCAGAGCGGATTTGTGCGCCGTCTGGCGCGCTGGCTTGATTCCATTCCTCACCCGCTGATCGCCTGTGAAATCGCCGCGGATTATGTGGCCGCGGCGCGCTGGACGCGCGGGGGCATGGGACTGGACGGCTTTGCCGTCGAAGCGCTTCCGCCAGGGGCCATATTTCCCACGCCGGTGGAAGCGAACCTGGTCGATGCCGCGGAGGTGCGGGCTGCCGTGGGCCGCGTTTTTTCACGCCTGCGGGCCAAGAACGAGGATGTCGCGCTGTTGCTGCCGGACTCGGTGATTCGTATTTTTGTGCTGCACTTCGATGTATTCCCGAGGAAACCGGAGGAAGCCATTCCGATCCTGCGGTGGCGCCTGAAAAAGAGCGTTCCGTTTGAGGCGGAAGAAACCGTAATCTCCTACATGCGCCAGTCTCCCCGCGGGGACGGAGTGGATATCGTCACGGGATTGGCGCGGCTGCGCATTGTTCGCGAATATGAAACGCTGGTAGAGTCGGTGGGGATGTCTCCGGGCGTGGTGATGAGTTCGACGCTGGCCGTCGTGCCGCTGTTGCCCGATGGGAGGCCATCTCTGCTGGCCCGCGTGGCAGGCACGAGCCTCACTACCGCGATCGTTCGCGAAGGCATGCTCTGCGGATACCGCTGCATCACATTGCCCACGGACTCCCGGCAGGTGACGCCGCAAGCGTTACTGGATGAAATTTATCCGCTGGCCGCTTATTATCAGGATTCCTGGAGCGAGGGCATCGCGCAAGTCCGACTGGCAGGCTTGTCCGAGCGGATCGCGGAGTTTCGGGAACCGTTCGAGCGCGAATTGGGATGTCCGGTGCAATCGGTGCTGACGGCTGCGGAGAATGAAGGAAGGATCCGCTCGGACGAACAGCCGCTCGTGGACCGGGGACTGGAAGCTTTGATCGGCTGGACGCTGAATCGCGGCGCATGAAGGCGCGCGGAAAAGGAAGGCGCATCGGCAGGAAATGAAGGTTCGTCTCAATCTCTCAACTTCTCCCCTGGAGAGCAACCGGCGCTTCGCCCTGAGCGCCACGGTGATCGGAACGATTGCCATTGCGGCCTTGTTCTTCTTTTCCTATCGCACGTATTCGGACTGGCGAAGCGAGAAGGCGCTTCGTGCGCGGCAGGATTCTCTGGAGATTCAAATCGGGAAGCTCGAGCAGCAACGCAAGGACCTGTCCGCGTTCTTTGAAAATCCGCAAACGGTGGCGCGCCGGCAGCGCGCGGCCTATTTGAACGCGCTCATCCAGCAAAGAGCGTTCCCCTGGATCAGAATTTTTATGGACCTCGAACGGATTCTTCCCGAGGGCGTGCGCGTGGTCAGCATCGAGCCCAAGCTTGCGGGGGATAACGTGCAGCTGACCGTGCAGGTGGGCGCCATAAGCGACGAAAGTAAATTGAAATTCCTGAAGGCGCTCGAGGGTTCGCCCGAATTTTCCCACATCGAATTGCTGAGCGAATCGCGTCCGCTGCGGGCCGAACAGGCCGATCGCGTGATGCTCTCGCTTCTGGCGCAGTATTCGGCGATTTGAAATGAAACCGATTATCAAACATCGTAACAACGTGATTCGCGGGATTCTAGCCGTCATCCTGATAGCCGATGCCGTCCTGATTGGCGTTCGCTGGAGGATTAACAGTTCGAACCATGTCCAACCCGGTGACTTGAACCGGCTGACCATGCTCGAGAAACAATACCGCGCGGATAATACGCGTCTCGAAAGATTCAGGACCGAATTGCCTGCCGACGAGAAAGAGTGGGACGAATTTTTCACCACCCATTTTCATCCCTCTGGGGCGGGATATTCCGCCATCAGCGAGGACCTTGGAGCTTTGTCGCGTACCGCGGGCTTGCGCTCGGACACGATTTCGTTTCACCAGCATGCGCCCGACTCCCGAGGCCTGGTAGAAGTGGATATTACAACGGCGGTCGAGGGAGATTACGATAGCCTGGTTCAGTTCTTGAATAAACTGGAACATTCCGAAAATTTCTACGTTCTCGACAGCCTGGCACTGGCCTCCAGCACCCTGGGCAAGCTTCGTCTGAACGTGCAGCTTAGGACCTACTTCCGGACCACATGACACAGCGGACCCAAGCCATCGTCCTTGCCGTGCTGCTGGCCGTTCTAGCCGGCACCGCCTATAATTTCTACCGGGCGAAGTATTCACCGGCAGAGGACTCTCCGCCGCCGGCTTCCCTGGATGCGAAATTCACGCCGCTCAACGTGGATAATCCGGCATTGCGGCTGGACATTCTGAAACGATTCTTGGCGCTCGAATACAAAGGCGTCCACCGCAGCATATTCAGTGCGACGCTGCCCGCGCCCCCGACGCCTCCGCCCTCTAAGGCGCAGGTGAATGCCGCTCCCCCTGTTCCCTCGGGCCCGCCGCCCTTGACGGTGGATGCGAAATATTTTGGTTTTGTCAGCGATTATGGCGGGAGCCACCGCAGGGCGTTTTTCTCCACGCCCAACAACGAAGACGTCATCATTGCGGGTGAAGGAGACACCTTCATGGGAAGGTTCCGCGTCGTTCGGCTCACGAATACGACCGCCGATGTGGAAGAGGTTTCCTCGGGCCGGCGCGCCACGTTGACATTAGAGGAGCCTAGCCCAACGGGCTAATCCCGATGAGACCCGCTACTTCCACATCTTGCCGGCGTCCTGAAGCGGGATTCACGCTGCTGATGGTGGTCTTCATGGTGGCAGCCATGCTCATAGCGGCCGCTGCCGCCGCTCCCAACCTGCTCACACAAGGCCGCCGCGAAAAGGAAACGGAAATGGTCTGGCGCGGACAGCAGTATGTGCGCGCCATCGGTATGTATTACCGGAAATTCGGGAAGTATCCGACCAAGGTTGAAGACCTCACCAAGCAGACCAACGGCGTGCGGTTTCTTCGCCAGGCTTATACCGATCCAATGAACAAGGATGACGGCTCCTGGCGGTTCATTTATGTGGGGCCGAACGGGCAGTTGATTGGAAGCCTTCGCCAGACGAGCTTGTTGCAGAACGCGCTCATCACCCCAGGGGCCGGCGCATTATCGGCCCTTGGAGGCGGCTTGCAACCCCTCTCCACACCTGGACCCTTAGCGGGCGCGAACCAAGCGCTGGGGACGAACCAGGCGCCCGGCGCGGGGCAGCCGGGGCAGCAAACGGGGTCTGCCTTGACGACCAATCCATTGGAATCCCAACTGCAGCCGTTTAATGGAACCGTCGTGGGCGGCAACATCATCGGCGTGGGCAGCAAGATGAAACAGTCTTCCTTGCGGATTTATTTGGGAGGCGAAACGTACCAGGAGTGGGAATTCATCTGGAATCCCACTGGGCAGATTGCCCTTCCAGTCCAGCCGCCTGTCAACCCGAACGCGAATCCCACAGCCGTTCCGAACGGTACGAATCCGAACGGGGCCAATCCGAGCGCGAACAATCCAAACGGACCCAATCCGAATGGCCCCGATGGGCAGCCGCCCCAGCAGAACCCAGTCGTGAATGTGCCGCCGGCTCAGTAGAACACGCTTCAGCCTATTGATTTTTCTTAAGATTTCGGAGAGGTAAACCAAACAAGCTGAACAGGCTGCGAAAAAAACCCTCCAGAATTTTGTCATTCCAAGCGAAGCGAGGAATCCCTCTTTGTTTTCATGAGGCCGAATCGAAGAGAGATTCCTCGCTTCGCTCGGAATGACAAAATAAACTACTTTTTCCGTAGACTGTGAAGCCTGTTCTACTTGAAAGCTATTGCAAATCACCGGTATGGTTTGAGGCGCCATAAGTCTTGCTGAATTTTTCGGTCACGCGGCGGACGTAGTCGCGTGTTTCGCGGTAGGGAGGGACGGAGCGGTATTGTTCGACGCGGTCGGGGCCGGCGTTGTAAGCCGCCAGGGTCAACGCTAGGTCGTCATGATAACGGATCAGTAATTCTTTCAGATATCGCGTGCCCGCCTCGATGTTTTGCTGGGGATCGAACACGCGCGTCACGCCGAATCGCGCCGCTGTCTCCGGCATCAATTGCATCAGGCCGCGAGCGGAGCGCCAGGACACCGCGTTGGGATTGAAGTTGGATTCCACGGCGATCACGCTGGCTACGAGTTCGGGAGCGACGCCGTGCTCGCGCGCGGAAGCGGAAATGAAATTGGCAAAGGGAACCTCGAGCAATTTCACTTTGACGGGAAGGAAGGTATCTTCGGGATCGACGCGCACCACCGTGTCCGCGGGAATCTCCAATGTGCCGCCGGTCATCGTCAGGCGCAGTGTGTCGCCATTGCGTTCGTATCCGGTCACATGAATCCGCTGGCCGGATTGCAGCACCACATAATCGGCGCGCGCGGGCGGAGCGAGAGCCGCCAGCGCAAGAATCGCGCCGCACAGCCACATTCCGCGAAGAGGGAATCGCTTCACTTCACGCATCTCCAAAGGCATACAATTCGATCGCCGCGGCCACACCGCCCTGGTCGTTGCTCAGGGTCTCACGCCAGCCCAGGGATTTCAACTCCGGCACGCTGTTTCCCATGACCACCGGAAGGCCGGCAAACTGCAGCATTTCCAGGTCGTTGAGATTGTCTCCAATGGCCATGACGTCGTCCCGGGACCAGCCGCGGCGGCGGACCCACTCGGCCAGCGTAGCGCCCTTGGAGCACCCTGCGGCAATCACGTCCACCAGGCCAAAATCGCGCTTGTCGTAGACTGTCATGGCCAGTGAATACTCCGGCGCAAACGGCAGGCGCGAGAGAAATGATTCCACTTCGCGCACTTCGTTCGCGGTGCCCGTGAACATCACTTGAATAGGATCCTCGGTCAGGCAATTCCGCAAGGGAGACATCTCTGCAAGATATTCGCGGTTGCGTTCGAAATATCCCCGCCGCAGCGGGTCTTCCCAGTCGATCTTTTCGTAAAAAACCTGGTTTTCGCGCGGCCGGTTGAAGCACACGGAGGCCAGGTGGCTAAAGGCGGCGGCCTCGTCGAGCACGCGTCCGGCGCTTCCTCGATTGAGCAGGTGGACGAGTTGGGTTTCCCCGGAGCTGGATTTAACCAGGGCGCCATTGTTGACAATCATGGTAATCAGGCAAGGGAACTGCCGCGCAATCGGAGTGGCAAAGTCGTATCGCCGCCCCGTCACGAGAGCAATTTCAATTCCCCGCGCGGCCGCTTCCGCAACCGCGTTGCGATTGATCGCGGGCAGGTGGGAGCGCTCGTCGAGAAGAGTCCCGTCAATATCGAGCGCAATAAGGCGGACCGGCATCTACATAGTTTACCGTGTTTGCACCCTCCCTGGCCAGATCCGCGAGGTACAGGTGTCTTCCGGCGGTAAGTTCAAAAAGGGGTGAAAAATCACTGATTTGAGGAAGGGCTTACCGTGGTCGGGATGGTGACCGTAACTTTGTCGGAGGGCCCGCTTTCTATCCCTCTGAAATCAATGGATTTGACGTAGTACGAATACGTCTGGCCGGGCTCAACCGTTCTGTCCGTGTAACGGGTTTCGGTAACGATCCCCTTTGAGACTTTGACCGTGTTTCCCGAGCGGGACACGCGGTACACGTTGTACCCCGCAACGGTTGATTTACTGGCGGCCCAGCCAATGGTAACGGAGTGCGGATTGCCGGATTGCGTCTGTGCGTCGGCATACCAACTGCGCATCTTTCCGCAACCGGCGAAAAGGGATAGCAGCGCGAATGAAAACAACCAAAAACAGCGGGGGCCCGTCGAGAAATGGAAAAGTTTGCTCATCCAGAAAGCCCAGCCGCAGCCGGGATGCATTTGCGGCCTGAGAGTTTCACTGAGTGGCCGGGAAAATTGGTGGACGGCAGGGGATTCGAACCCCCGGCCTCATCGTTGCGAACGATGCGCTCTCCCAGCTGAGCTAGCCGCCCACCGAACTGGTGCGATTTTAGCAGGGCTCGGCGAGGATTCCAAACCTGCTGAATCTTAATCTTCCGAGGATGTGAATGAAGCGGTACTTATTGCTGTTGAATTCCGGTTCCCGCGTTGCGTTGCGCGATGATTTTTCGGGCGTTTTCATACAGCGCGCGGGCTTGCGGCAGGGACTCGATGGCCTTCTGAAGCTGTACGTCGTCTTCGAGGTCCACTTTGTAGCCTTCGGTCAGGCCGAACATGGAGATGAACGCTTCCTTGCGGATTTCGCGTTTGATCCAGCTGAGATTCTGGGCGATGTCGTCCTCGGTGTAAGCAATCTTTTCCTTGTCGAGGTACGCACGGAACATTTTGATCACGTTGTCGCGGGCCACAAAATCCTTGGTAATTTCGGGCTTGGTCCCCAGGAAATAGGTGGTAAACCCGCCGACGCCGCCCTGATAGGCGAAGAAAACTTCGCGCCGCAGGAGCAATTCCTGGAACGGGTCGAGCTTCGCGGGCGCGACGACCACATCCGGAGTGATGCCCCCGCCGCCGGTTACCTGGCGCCCACTGTCGGTCAGCTTGACTTCGGTGGGTGGGGGGTTCTTGTGATTGTACAGGTAGTCGTACAGCGAAATATCCTTGTAATCGCGCTGAATCAGGCGTCCGCTGGGAGTGTAGTAACGCGCGGTTGTCAGCGCCAGGCCGGTGTTTTCGCTCAGGCCGGACACGGTCTGAACCAGGCCCTTGCCGAAGCTTTGCTCGCCGACTACCAGGCCGCGATCATGATCCTGGATCGAGCCGGTCACGATTTCCGAAGCGGAAGCGGATCCGCCGTTGACGATAACCACCAGCGGCATGGTGACGCCGCGATTGCCGCGCACGGCGATGTAGCGCCGCTCCGCGGAGGCCCGCCCGTGATGCGACACGATCAGCTGATTCTTGTCCAGGAACATGTCGGAAACGGCCACCGCTTCATTCAGCAAGCCGCCCGGATTTCCGCGCAAGTCCAGCACAATCCCGTCCAGCTTGGTGGCATCCAGATCCTTCAGCGCGCTGGCCAGCTCGGTATCCGTGGTCTCGTTGAATCCGGAAAGCTTGATGTAGCCGATGCCGGGCTTGACTTCAAAATCGAGGTCCACGGAATGTTTTGGAATTTCGTCGCGCGTTACGGTGAAGCTGAGGTTTTCGTTGTACCCGACGCGCTTCATCGAAATGTGCACGACCGTGCCCTTGGGGCCCTTCAACATGTCGGCGACTTCGGAACTGCTCAGGCCCTCCGTGGATTTCCCGTCCACCGCCATGATCACATCGCCTGGCCGAATGCCTGCTCGATACGCCGGAGAAGCGGGCATGGGAGAAAGAACGTATGTGAAATTATCGCGCGGCACAATGGTCATGCCCACGCCGTAATATCTTCCGCGCTGGTCCTCGCGAAGATTGGCATAGGCGCGAGGATCGAAAAAGCTGGAGTGGGGATCGAGAACGCGCAACATTCCGGGAATGGCTCCAGAATAAATGGCATGATCGGTATCCACAGGGATTGCGTAATCTTTCTGGACAATTGACAGGACGCGCGTGAAGGACTTGATGGAGTCCTGCAGGTTGTTTACATCGGTGGGCGTTGCGCGCACCGACGGGCCATAAATGCCCCCGAGAACCGCGGAGACGACCAGGACACCAATGACCAGCAGCGCACCACGCCTCTCTCCCTGCATTTCGCCCTCGCTTTCCTGCGGCATGGCCCGTCGCCATGCACATTCTCGAATAGTATAGCATAGAGCCTGAATTGACACCCCTTCGCGCGTCCACTATGATTCCTCAGGGGCATTAGAAGAGAGCGGGCTGTTTTGGTTTATCCCTGGTTACAAAGGGCGGCTCGCGGGAAGTGGGGGCGGCTTGGCAGCTTAGGCCGGCTCCCGGCCGCTGGAATTTTCTGCGCTTGATCCAAAAGGCAAAGTGCACTGGCCATGTTGAGTTTCCCACACTTAGTCGTGTTATTCGTCATCGCCCTGGTTATTTTCGGCCCGCAGAAGCTGCCGGAACTCGCGCGCATGCTGGGGAAGGCGACGGCTGAATTTCGAAAAATGACCAACGACTTCCGGTACGCGCTCGAGGATGAAGTGCGAGAGATGGACCGCCAGACGCGCATCCGCGAGGAGGAAATCGCCACGGCGGCCCGGGCCGCCCAGACTCCAGTTCCCATGCCCGCGGCGGCGCCGGAGGGCGCGGTACCACGCGACACGCCGGATGCGGCACCCTCAGCTCCTGCCGAGTTGCAGGGCGAACCTCAAAGCCAGGCGAACCCTGGGCCCCACACTGATTCCGGCGCACCACAGGCGAACCCGGCGGACGCGGTAAGCGCTCCGCACGAGAAGTCTTCTGATGACAACGCCGCCGTCTGACCCCTCCCCATCGGCGCCCGAGCAAGAGCCGGGCGGCAAGATGTCGTTTTTTGAGCACCTTGTGGATTTGCGCAAGCGGCTCATCAATTCCGCGCTGGCAATCGCCGTTGGCGCGATGGTTGGTGTCAGCGTCTCCAAACGAGTATTTGACTTTATCGATATTCCGATGCGCGCGGCGCTGCGCAAGCAGAATCTGGATGACCGGCTCGTTTACACCAATCCTACCGGGGCGCTGAATCTGATCATCGAGCTGGGGATTTATATCGGCGTGGTCCTGGCCGCCCCCGTCGTCCTGTACCAGGTGTGGCTGTTTATTGCCCCCGGCCTTTACAAGCACGAGCGCAAAGCGGTGACCACATTTATTTTTTCTTCCGTATTTCTTTTTGTTGCGGGAATTTCGTTCGGCTACTTCGTCATGCTGCCGTACATGCTCGATTTTCTGATCGGATTCCAGGGGTCGTTCCGCCCGCTGATCAGCATCAACGAATATTTTGATTTTATTCTAATCGTATTGCTGGGCCTGGGAGTTATTTTTGAATTGCCGGTGCTGATTTTCTTTCTGGCGCTGTTTGGCATCGTGACGCCCAAGTTTCTGTGGAAGAATCTGCGCTACGCGATACTCATCATCGCGGTGGTTGCCGCGATCATTACGCCAACGCCGGATGCGCTGACGATGCTCATTTTCATGGCGCCCATGGTGGCGCTGTATTTCCTGGGGATCGGAGTCGCGGCTCTGGTCGTACGCAACAAGGCGAAGCGGGCGGCCGTGGCAGATCAAGGGGCGCGCTAAATGAACCGGCGAATGCGGGCATGGCAACGAGGAACGATACTATTCGCGGCATTTTCGTTCGTGTCCCTCGCGGCGTGCGGACATTCTTCACCCGCTGAAAGCAATGCGAAGACGGCAGGCGCTCCCCAGGCAGCAACATTTCCGCCCGCGCCCGCGGCGGAAACAACCGGAGGATTTGACGGCGCGCGGGCGTTCAAGCATGTCCAGCAGCTCGTGGCCATCGGGCCGCACCCCGCGGGGTCCGAGGGAATTCGCCGCGCGCAGGAATACATCGTTGGCCAGCTGAAGAGTTTCGGATGCCCGGTCGAAGAGCAGGATTTTCACGCCCCTTCAACACCGGTTGGCGACGTGGCCATGAAGAACATCCTCGTGAAAATTCCATCCGCGAATCCCAATATCCTCTTGTATACATCGCATTACGACACCAAGCGGATTCCGGATTTTGTCGGCGCCGATGACGCCGGCTCAAGCACGGGCGTCCTGCTCGAACTGGCGCGGCTACTATGCGCGCGAAAAAACACGCAGACCATCTGGCTGGCATTTTTTGACGGCGAAGAAGATTTCAATTTCAATTGGACGGACACAGACAATACTTTTGGGAGCAGAGAATTGGCTGCGAGTCTCGCACTTTCGGGTGATTTGCGGCGCGTGAAGGCCATGATCCTCGTGGATATGGTTGGACCCGCGAATCCTGTCTACAAGCGCGAAAACAATTCCACTCCCTGGCTCATTGATCTCCTGTGGTCCACGGCGGCGCGTCTCGGATACGGAAAGGTATTCGTGAATGATCGCTCCGACATCGAGGATGACCACCTTCCGTTTTTGAAACGGGATGTCCCGGCGGCGGATATTATCGATTTGGAAGTGCCTTACTGGCATACCACGGAGGACACCCTCGACAAGGTCGATCCTCGCACGCTCGCCATTACAGGCCACGTTTTGATCGAGTCCCTCCCGGAACTGGAAAAGAAAATTAAGTAGCGCAGGCTTCAGCCTGCGGGGTTTCGTCCTTGCGCGGCCTAAAACCCACAGGCTGAAGCCTGCGCTACGAAATTCTTCTTTTGAGCGAAATGATTCCCTGAAGGACGCTGCAGTAGAAAGCCCAATTGATCAGGAACATAAGCGCATATCCAAGGGAGCGGTTGAACCTGTGGAAGAGTTGCGCCTGCATCCAGTTGGCAAGCACCACGCCTGGCAATCCGACGGCGCCTGTCCACATGCCCGGCGCGGAGTGAAGGCCTACTGTGCGCGCGACGAAAATAAGCACAGCGGTCCAGGTGAGTGACAGTGTTAAAGCCCAGAGGATGATTTTCACACGGCTCCTCGATTCTGTGGAGAGTGCCGGTCGGCCGAGCTTTGGTGCTTTGAAAAACCACAGGCTGAAGCCTGCGGCACTACGGCTGCGTTGCGGGCTCCTCGCCAGGGTATTGTCTTCACTTTTGCCGAATCCTCCTCGTGAGCGGGAAAATAACGTCACTCCACTTTACGGCATCACCCTGGCGCATGAAAACTGCGAACGGAATGGGTTTGGTAGCGCAGGCTCCAGCCTGTCGCCGTTCGACCTTGCACGGACTAAAACCCACAGGCTGAAGCCTGCGCTACCAAAACCTGTCCTAAATTGTCAAAGTGTCCTTCGGCAGCGCGGCATGTGTGTTACATTTTTCGTAGGTTGGAGAAGGGTTCACCAGGAATCGCCGGCGAAAAAAAAGCGGATGAAGAAAATTTCAGTTCGGGCATCCAACGGAAATTACAGTGTGCTGTGCGGACGAGGCGTGCTGCAGGAGCTGGCTCGCGTGGGATCGCGTGCCGGGGAAGACGGCGCGGTGTTCGCGATTTCGTCGCCGCGCGTGTGGCGGCATTGGGGCGCGCGCGTCGAAAGGCTGCTTGCGGGCGCGCATCGCGCAACGATATTGATTGATGACGCGGAATCCGCGAAAAATCTTGCGACCGTCGAGCGAGCCTGCCGCGATCTAGTTCGCGCGGGCGCGGACCGAAGGTCGCTGATCGTGGCCGTGGGCGGAGGAGTCGTCGGGGACGTGGCCGGGTTCGTTGCGGCCAGCTATGCGCGCGGAATCGGGGTAATTCATGTTCCCACAACCGTGGTGGCGCAGGTCGATAGCGCGATCGGCGGAAAGACCGGAGTAAATCTTCCGGAAGGGAAAAACCTAGTGGGCGCTTTTTACCCGCCGAAAAGCGTGGTGGCCGACCCGATCTTCCTGAGCAGCTTGCCGCCGCGCGAATTCCGCTCGGGTATCTACGAAATCATCAAGTACGGGGTGATCGGCGACCTCAAGCTTTTCCGGTTTCTCGAGGGCAAGCTGGAAAAGGTACTGCGGCGGGAACGCGCCGCTCTCGCTTTCGTGATCGAGCGTTCCATCGCGCAAAAAGCGCGCGTCGTTTCCAAGGACGAGCACGAATCGGGCTTGCGCGAAATTTTAAATTTCGGACATACTTTTGCGCACGCACTCGAGAGCGTCACTCGCTACCAAATGTACCTCCACGGCGAGGCGGTCGGATGGGGAATGATCGCGGCGGCGCGCCTGGCCGTTGAAAAGGGAATGTTTTTGCCCGGCGAAGAATCGCGAGTTGCAAAGATGATCGCGCGCGTAGGACCGTTGCCGACCTGGGCCTCCATTCCTCCGGGCAAATTAATTGCCGCGATGCAGGCAGACAAGAAAACCCGCAATGGCCGATTGCGCTTTGTCTTGCCGGAGCGTATTGGTGCGGTTCGTTGCGGAGTCGAAGCCGACGAAGAAATGCTGCTGCGCGTGCTGCGCGAGTGCACCATCACCGCTGTTCCAACAGAAACCAGGGTGGGCCGCCACAAATGAGGCCCTCTTCCGAGAGCAGCGTTCCCGGCACGCGGCCCCAAGGCGTTCAGGACGAAAGGGAAGCGGCGGCGCATGTCCGGGAAATGTTCGCCCGCATCGCGCCGCGCTACGACCTCCTGAATCATCTCCTCTCCCTCGATGTGGACAAGGTCTGGCGGCGGCGCGTGGCCAGGAAATTCAGCGCGATCCTCCACAATCCGACCGCCCGTGTGCTCGATCTGTGCTGCGGCACGGGCGACCTGGCTTTCGCTTTTCGCAAGGAAGCGCCCGCCGGCGCCGAAATTATGGCATGCGATTTCGTTCCGGAAATGCTGGCCCGGGCGCGCGCCAAGGCCGCCGCGCTGGGTGCCGGTGTCACGATCGTCGAGGCGGACGCGCTGGCACTGCCGTTTGCCGAGGGAAGCTTCGATCTGGTTTCCTGCTCGTTTGGATTCCGAAACCTGTCCAACTATGAGAGGGGGCTGCTGGAGATCTTTCGCGTGCTGAAGCCGGGAGGCATCGCCGCAATTCTCGAATTTGCCGACCCACGCGGGAAACTATTTGGAAGTCTATACCGTTTTTATTTCCGGCGGGTGCTTCCGCGGCTTGGCGGGCTGATTTCCGGCAACGGCTCCGCGTACACTTATCTTCCGAGTTCGGTCAGCAAATTTCCGTCTCCGGAAGCGCTGCAAGCGCTGCTCGAGCGGACTGGGTATATAGAGGCGCGGTTTGCGCGCTGGACCGGCGGGATTGTTACGCTGCATACGGCGAGGAAGCAATAGGCGGGTTTAGTAGCGCAGGCTTCAGCCTGTGGGTTTTAGTTCGTCATGGCAAGGTCGACCTTGCTCGGCGCAAACCCCACAGGCTGAAGCCTGCGCTACTTAGTTCTCCAAACCGAGCAGGCGGATTTTGTTCAGTAACGTTTTGTAAGATACGCCTAGCTGTTCCGCGGCGCGCGTTTTATTCCACTTTGAGGATTTAAGCGCGGATTCAATTTTAAAGCGTTCCACGTAGGCCACCGCCCGCGTTCCCACTTCCTGTAGCGTTCCGCCCCAATCGAATGCATCCGCCAACATTCCTGTGGGCATATCGCCATCGGGCGGACGAGGCGCGGGAAGCTGCAGGTCGGGCGCTTCGATGTTCCCGGAGTCCGAGAGGATCGCGGCGCGTTCGATGGTGTTCTGAAGTTCGCGCACATTTCCGGGCCACGAATAGCCTCGCAAAGCGTTGAGGGCCCCGGGCGCAAACTTCAGGTTCGGCTTGCGAAATTCGGTGCGGAAGCGCTCCAGAAAATGGTCCGCCAGCAAGAGGACATCGTCGCCGCGCTCGCTGAGGGCGGGGATGGTGATGGGGACCGCGGCAATGCGAAAGTACAAGTCCTCGCGAAAAGTTTTGGCGCTCACGGCTTCGCGAAGATCCTTGTTGGTGGCCGCCAGAATGCGAACGTCAATGTCGACGAGCTGCGTTCCCCCGACGCGCTCGAAGCTTCGCTCTTCCAGCACGCGCAAAAGTTTTGCTTGCGTGCCCATCGGAAGCTCGGCGATTTCGTCCAGAAAAATCGTGCCGCGGTTGGCCAGTTCCATTTTGCCGACTTTGCGCGATCCGGCCCCCGTGTACGCGCCGCGTTCGTGGCCGAACAACTCGTTTTCAACGAGCCCTTCGGGGATCGCGGCGCAATTCAGCGCGACGAACGCATGCTGCCGCCGGGGGGACAGATGATGAATCGCTCGCGCAAACAATTCTTTTCCCGTGCCGCTCTTTCCGAGAAGCAACACGGTGGAATCGGTGGCGGCCACGCGCTGCACCTGGTGTGTGGCTTCCTGCATGCTCTTGTGTTCGCCCACGATTCGCGGGAAGCCGTAGCGCTCCGCGTATTCCTCGCGCAGCAGGAGATTTTCGCGCAGAAGTTCCTGCTGCTGTGAGGCGCGCTCCACCAGCAGATTCAAATGCTCCAGGTCCACGGGCTTTTGGATAAAATCGTAGGCGCCTTCCTTCATCGCTGTCACGGCCTCTTCCACCGAACCGTACGCGGTGATCAGGATGACGGGAATGGTGGGGTCGGCTTGCTTGGTTTCTCGGAGGACATCGAGCCCTGAACAGCCGGGAAGTTTCAAATCCGTCAGGACAAGAACGTAGCGGCGCGCGCGAACTTTCGCGACGGCGGAGGATCCGTCCGGAGCCTCGTCCACCGTGTGCCCGGCGCGCTCCAGCGCCTTCTTGAGCATGGCGCGCAATTCAGGTTTATCTTCGACCAGAAGAAGGGGTTCCATTAATTTTCTTTTATCACGATTTCACGCCGCGAAGTGGTTGGCCGCGCGTCCTTGTGCGGAGTTCGCTATCGGGTGATTACCGGAGCACGAATAGAATCGCCGTGCCGATCTCAGCGAATTACGGTTGCGGCGCCGGTGCAGCCGGCGCCGGAGCGGGTTGTTCCGGTGCGGGCTGCTGCGGTGCGGACTGCCCCGTCGACGCCTGCCCCTGTGCCGGCTGGGTTGATGGAGTTGCCCAGCCCGCGTCTCCTCCCGCTCGTCGCAGTTCGTCCTCCAGATTGGAAAGATCCGTCTTGTCTTGCGCGACCCGTGCCGTTAGCTCGTCAATTTTCGTCCTGGAATCATTAATGTCCTGACGGGAATATTCTTGCTTCAGGGAGGCCATAGGGTCGGTGTAAAACTGTTCCTGTTTCAGGTTGAGTTCGCGTTGTGTAATGTCGAGTTCGCGCTGATCGTCCGCAAGTTTCTTGTTGGCAGCGGCGAATCTGTCCCGCCAGTAGTCTTCGTCCTTGTCCTTGGCCACAGCGGTATTTTTGGGCGCGGCGGGTTTCTTGGTTTGGTCTTCGGGTGGGGCGGGCTCCTGGCCTACTACGTTGACGACCCCGGTCAGGGTGCCGAGATTGTCGTCGTCAATTGTCAGCTTGGCTTTTGGGGCGTTCTTTTTCGCCGCCTGAGCCTTGCGAGCCGCGTCGGCGACGCTTTCCTGGTCTTGTTGAGCGGCGAGGCAGGCCGGGCCGGCAAGCAGCAGGCATCCGAGCGCCAGTATAATAAATCTCTTTGTATTCATGGTTT
>DATHPN010000049.1:0-3224 GCA_035483715.1 Candidatus Acidiferrum sp. | reverse complement strand
GTGGGCGCAGGGAATCTCAGGGGACCTGCCGATCGTGCTGGCGCGCATTGACGATACGGAGGATTTTGACCTTATACGACAATTGTTACGAGCGCACGAGTACTGGCGCATGAAACAACTGTCGGCCGACGTGGTGATAATCAATGAAAGAGCCGCGTCTTACGTGCAGGAATTACAAGGCTCACTCGAGGCGCTTGTACGCGGGAGCCAGCTAAGGCTCTCGCCAGACACGAGCTCAGCGAGCGGAAAGATTTTTTTGTTGCGGGGTGACTTACTGACTGCCGCGGCGCGGGCGCAGCTGCAAGTGATTGCGCGCGTAGTGCTCCTGAGCCGCCGCGGCACGCTCGCGGAGCAGATTTCGAGAGCTCAGGTGCGCGAGACGGGTTTCCTTGCGCCGACTAGGATCACCCGTCCCAGCAAGTATGCTGAGATTCCTGCGCCTCGGGAACGGCTGCAGTTTTTCAATGGATTTGGTGGCTTCAGCGAAGATGGCCGTGAGTATGTGACGGTACTCGATGCGGGATTGCGAACGCCCGAGCCCTGGGTCAATGTGATTGCAAATCCGGGCTTCGGATTCATTGCGTCAGAGTCCGGCGCCGGATTTACGTGGGCGATCAATAGCCACGAAAATCAGCTCACTCCTTGGTCCAACGATCACGTCATCGACCCCCCGGGCGAAGCGATTTACATCCGCGACGAAAATACCGGAGAGGTTTGGAGTCCAACAGCGCTGCCGATTCGCGACGATACGGCCACGTATGTGGCCCGGCACGGCCAGGGATACACGCGTTTCCAGCATGCATCGCATGGCCTCACCCATGAGTTGCTGCAATTTGTGCCCGCGGATGATCCGATTAAAATCTCACGACTCACTTTGGAAAACACCTCGGGGCGCGCCCGTCGCCTCTCGGTCACCGCTTATGCTGAGTGGGTACTGGGAAGTTCGCGCAGCGCGACTGCGCCATACATCATCACCGAAATTGATGCGACGACCGGCGCGTTGACGGCCCGGAGCGCGTGGGCGGGCGAATTTGGTGGCCGAGTCGCGTTTGCGGACCTTTGCGGCCGGCAGACGTCCTATACGGCGGACCGTTCCGAGTTTTTCGGCCGGAACGGCGGACCGGATCGACCTGCGGCGCTTGAACGAAGCGCATCACTTTCGCAAAAGGTCGGCGCCGGTTTTGATCCCTGTGCTGCGCTTCAGACAATCATAGAGTTGAAGCCCGGGGGGCGTGCAGAAGTTGTTTTCTTACTTGGTCAGGCTGAAAACCGAGACCAGGCGCGCGAGTTGATCAAACGTTGTCGCAGCGCCGATCTTGATCAGGTGTTGTTGGATGTCACGCGCCGCTGGGACGATATGCTGGGGGCGGTGCAAGTGAATACGCCCGATCCGGGTATGGATCTGATGCTCAACCGCTGGTTGCTTTACCAAACACTTAGTTGCCGCGTGTGGGCGCGTGCTGCGTTTTATCAATTGAGCGGCGCGTACGGTTTCCGCGATCAGCTACAGGATGTAATAGCGCTGGGCGTGGCGAAACGGAGCGTGGCTCGCGATCAGTTGTTGCGCGCGGCATCGAGGCAGTTTGTCGAAGGCGATGTGCAGCACTGGTGGCATCCGCCTTCGGGGCGCGGAATTCGCACGCGCATGTCTGACGATCTGCTTTGGCTCCCTTACGCTGTGATTCAGTTCATCGAGACCACGGGCGACATGGCTGTTCTCGAAGAAGTGATTCCCTTTCTTGAAGGCGACACGTTGGCAGAAGGCCAAAAAGAATCGTACTTCGAACCTCGCATCTCGGATACTCGGGCCACTTTGTTCGAGCACTGTGCGCGAGCACTTGATCGCAGCCTTTCGTTAGGAGCGCATGGTCTCCCACTGATGGGCACCGGAGATTGGAACGACGGGATGAATCGCGTCGGCCAAGACGGCAAAGGGGAAAGCGTGTGGCTTGCTTGGTTCTTGCACACGATTCTTTGGGAGTTTGCCAAGATCGCGGATGCGCGCGGCGAGGGCAAGCGTGCAGAAGTCTGGCGGCTGCATGTGAGTGCGTTGAAAGCGGCGCTCGAACGCGAAGGATGGGACGGTGACTGGTACCGGCGCGCCTATTTCGACGATGGCACCCCGCTCGGCTCCGCGCAGAACACGGAATGCCGAATCGATTCGATCGCACAAACGTGGGGAATCATGAGCGGCGCTGCGGAGCCTGGCCGCGGGGCCCGCGCAATGGCAGCGGCGGAAAAACAACTTGTACGAGCAAAGGACGGCTTGATTCTGCTTTTAAAGCCGCCCTTCAACCATCCGGATCATGATCCAGGCTACATCAAGGGATATCTGCCGGGAATCCGGGAAAATGGCGGGCAGTACAGTCATGCGGCCACGTGGATGGCGATCGCATTCGCGGCGCTCAGCGATGGCGACAAAGCCACCGAGCTTTTTCGCATGATCAGTCCGGTCCATCGCACCAACTCCCGAGCCGGCGTGCAGAAATACAAGGTGGAGCCGTACGTAGTAGCCGGTGATATTTACGCCGAAGCGCCGCACGTGGGCCGTGGCGGCTGGACGTGGTACACGGGTTCGGCCGGTTGGCTTTACCGCACGGGAATCGAATGGATTCTTGGATTCCGTCTGCGCGGGATGACGCTTTCGATCGACCCTTGCATTCCTCGAAACTGGCCCGGTTACTCGATCGAGTTCAAATACCACTCGGCGGTCTACAAAATCAAAGTAGAAAATCCCTCGGGTGTAACTCGCGGGGTGGCGATCACTCAACTCGACGGAAAACTGCAAGCTGGGCCGGCCAACATTCCACTCATTGACGATGGGGCGGTGCACCGAATTCGGATTGTCTTAGGATAGTGAACGTCGGTTTCGGACACGTCGGTCAGTGATTTGGTTTACGGTGCGCCGAGGAATTATTATTAAGCTTCCTTCGCGCCGGCCATCATCAGAATGATCCCACCAACCAGAGCGATTCCGCCGAAAATGGGAGGCAACGGAATCGTTTTGTGCTCCGTCTTGGTCGCTTGAATGGGTCCCACGTCTAAGACCTTTTTCTGAGTTGTGTATGTAATTCCTTGATAGGCGAGCGCAATCACTCCTAAAACGATCAGCACGAGTCCCGCAAGTGACGTTGGTTTCATGGTGTCTCCTTCTGGTTTGAGCGAGTGAGTGACGTTCTCTTCTTTTGACCATTCTGCGGTGCCCCGCTTCAGGCACCCATACA
>DATHPN010000048.1:0-25270 GCA_035483715.1 Candidatus Acidiferrum sp. | reverse complement strand
GAAGTTCTCCCCACCGATGCGGGCACGCCGGGAGGGATCCGCCTGCGGACCACGTATGAGAAATCCGCCGCCAGCGTGCGCAGCGATACGTTCGATCCCGCAGCCGACGCGACCATCGAGCAATACCACAAACTGGAAGGCAAGGTGGTCGAGTTCACGCTCGATGCCGGTGGGAAAGTGAAATATGTCGCAGGCCTCGAGGGAATTGTGGACTCCGAAAAAGCGTCGCAATCCGCGCGGGAATGGATTGCGCAACTCAGCGCCAGTGTGGGCGCGCCGCCCGGTGGCGTCTCGGTTGGGCAAACATGGTCCTCGGAACAGCCCGCCGATTCCTTGCCCATCGCCGGATTCGTCTGGCGCACCGACTCGGAGTATCTTCGCAACGAGTCCTGCCACCCGCCGAATCCCGATGTCCCGGCCACATCCGGGGCCGCGGATTCCGCCGCGAATTCTCAGCTGGCAACGGATTGCGCCGTAATCCTCGCAAATTTAAATCTGGTCCGCTCCAAATCGATTCACGATCCGACACCGCCGGATTTCCGCAAGAATGGAGTGACCTCGGCGGGAAAGTGGAGCGGTTCGGCGCAAAGTTTGCTGTACGTCTCGCTCGCCTCGGGCATGGTCGTGAGCGTCACGCAATCCGGAACGGAACAAATGGATGTGACGCTTACTTCCAACCGCAACACTTCCATGCGCTATGCCGGGACGATCTCGTCGCGCTCGCAGGTTGCGCTCGTTGCGGACGATTCGCAGGGGAAATAGTTTATTGAAGAGATGCTCCCCGGCCACATTCCGATGTTCCCGTCGATCAAGACTTGGCTCGACTGCTCGAGGGGACACAGACTTACAAACTCAGAACCTCAAAGGACTTTCCACTGTCCCCCGCAAACTTGCGAGACCAATTCCTCAAGCGGGCTGATCAATCGGCAAGGGATAAGCAGGCGAATATCAATTCTAATTCGCCAGGGAAATCTTCACCAATATCGGGAATAAGGGAGTGCGGTTACAAGGGGTCGCACGATTTCATTTTCGTCTACGATGGGAATTCACCGAAACGCTCGAGCCGGGAAAGCACTAGTCGCCAGCCTTGGCTCTTTCCGCCATTTCTGCCGTGGGGGCGGCTTGCATTGCCACCGGAACGGTAACCGAGATGATTGTCCCGCTGCCATTCGATTGAATATCGAAAGTCCCTCGTAAATGGGAGACGCGTTCACGCATTCCCGTAATGCCTACACCGGATCGCCGAGTTCGGATCTCGGACAGTTTTTTGCCGGGAATTCCCGTCCCATCGTCCTTGATTTCCAGGAAAACGTTCTCGAAGTTGCGCGACAACCCGATCGTTGCCATTGTGGCGCCTGAATGGCGGTGAATGTTGGTCAAACATTCCTGTACGATACGGAATATCGTCACTTCCACATCATCCGGCAGTCTTCCGAAATCACCAGGGATATCCAGGCGGATTTTCAGCCCGCTGCGTTCCGTCAATCCTTGTGCATACCAACGAATTGCGCCTGTTAACCCCGCCTCATCCAACAACGGAGGATGCAATAAATAAGAGACAGTGCGTATCTCGTTGCTTAACTGGTGAATCATTTCCTGGCTTTGCTTTATTCCGTCGGCGATTTCCGCGTACTTTCCTGCGCGTTGAGCCATGCAGGCAAGGTTCAGGCTTATTGCTGTTACGATTTGACCGGCGCTATCGTGCAGGTCGCGCGCGATTCGTCGCCCTTCTTCGTCCTGGATCTGAACTAAACGAGTCGACAGTTCCCGAAGCTGTTCCCCCTGCTCCAGAATCTCCGCATTTCGCTGTTCCAGTTGTTGCGTCCGATCGCTCACCATCGTTTCGAGGCTTTCGGCGAGAGTGCGGAGACGTTCCTCACTTTCGCGCAGCGCTTTTTCGCTCTGCCTCTGTTGCGTGATTTCGGTGTTCGTCTCCAGAACAGACTTCGGATTACCGAAGTCATCCCGGCCGAGCGCCCAACGGCTGACAACGATCACTTGACGGCCATCTTTGTGTCTGTGAATCAGTTCACCGGTCCAGCGATTATCGTCATGAAGTTTTTCGGTAATCCGTAGCAGCGGCTCGGGGAATTCGGTTTGCAACAGTTCATGGGTCACACGACCAATTGCCTCTTCGCGGCTATAGCCGTACAGCTCGGAAGCGCCTATGTTCCAATACGTAACACGGTCAGCGCAATCTCGAACCATGATCGCATCATGGCTCAAGTCCAGCAGCAGCCCGCGTTCCGCCAGTGCTCGCTCAGCCCTCTTTCGTTCCGTGATATCCCGCGCGACTTTCGAAGCGCCAATGACTCGGCCGTTGACATCCTTCACCACTGAAATTGCGACGGAAATATCAACCAGCTTGCCCTCTTTGGTGACCCGCACGGTTTCGAAATGCTCGACCCGCTCCCCGCGCCGCAGCCGCTCAAGGATGTATGTTTCTTCCTTTCTCCGATCGTGCGGAATGATCAGGGTAATGTGCTGTCCTACGGCTTCCTCCGCCGAGTAACCGAATATTCGTTCCGCGCCGTGGTTCCAACTTGTAATCACGCCCTCGAGGCTCTTGCTGACGATCGCATCGTCCGAGGTGTCTACGATGGCCGCCAATAAACCGTTCGCTCGTTCCGTTCTCTTTCGTTCCGTGATGTCCTGAAAGAAATTCACGACGCCAACAATCGCGCCTTTCTGGTTTCGAATCGGATCAATGTGCACCGAAACCGAAATGCGGCTTCCATCCGGCCTTTCGATGATGACCTCTTCGTCGTGCACCGAGACGCCCGTGCTTAATGCGAGTGCCACCGGGGTATCGCTATGCGCCATGTAAGAGCCATCGGCATGATGAAGCCTGTGCGCACCGCAAAAACGTTCATCGGTGTCGCCAATCATGGGAGCACGGCCCCAGAGATCCGCCGCGCGGGAATTGAACCAGATAATCACACCATCAGGCGCGCGGACGGCATACGCGGCCAGCGGCAAAAGTTCAAGCAACTTGGTCGCGTCAGGACTCAAGATTTCATGTCCTGCGATCAAGTTCAGTGAGTTCGACTTCATGTGTTTTAGGCTGCCCTCGATCTAGTTTCGATCTGCCTTAGCTTGATTACGGGATCCAATGCAGACGCCAGCGTCCCCGATAGACACGACCTTAACGCATTGCCGCAGTTTTGACCAGCGGCCGGAGATTGGCCCGCGGAAGAATCAACGGCGCATGCCGTCCTGCCTGAATGTCAATCAAGAAAAATTCGTTCTCTGAGCGCTCCGCTAACTCGTGCATTTTTCGCTGCGCCTCGTACCGTCCGGAGACACACGCTCGCCAAAGCGTCGAGCCATCCTGAAATTTTTCGAATACTTCGTATTCATGTCGCATAGGGGGACCATCCTTGAAGAATCATTCGATGCGGCGAATGCCGTACCGTGTTCGTGGTAAACAAGCCGACATAAATTATTCATAAAGCGGTGCGCGTGTGAATACCGGAAATCCTGTACTAAGGATGCGACAATCCTACCGAAGCTCTTGTATGCAGCACCATCTATCCTCTCTGCTTTTTATGCCGAAAATGGGTGTGACTTTCACCAAGGCTCCGCCCCCCGTCGAACGGCCCTGGAACGGTCGATTGATCCGCGAACGAGGCCTCCAGGGATTCAGCCGAGTGAACTCAACCTACTGATTCTGTGATTTTTAAACGAGCCCGCTTTCGAAGCTTGGCCCGGCAGTCGCGAGCCATTGTGCTCGCACAGGTTTTCGGAATGTGGCTCGTTGCGCGAATTTCAAGTGGTGCGGCCAGGTTGGATTGCCAAAGCCCGGTGCTGACCGCATAATCCTCCAAGCAATCATGCAATTAGGACTATCGGCCCGTTTAAGATCAAGATTTATCCAATTCCTGAACCAGCCAAAATCAATTAAATTAGTTTTCTTGGGAGGGGCGTCATGACCGACAAAGGCACTGACTACGAAGCACTACTGGAACGGATTGGAAAGGTTGAACGTGAGAACCGGACTATGAAGAGGGTCGCGCTTGCTCTCTTGATTTTTCCCCTGGCTTTCATGGTGATGGCCCAATCGCCGGCAACGAAAATCGTGGAGGCGAATGCATTTGTTTTGAAGGATGCCAGCGGCCACACGCGAGCGCGGCTCTGGTTCGGACTGAAGCCCACGAAGTCGCCCGCGGCGGCAATGTTGACTTTCTATGATGCAACTGGAGAACGGGATTTGATTTCGCTCGCCGCAAATGGTGCGGAGCACTCTGCCAATCTAAACTTGGGCGGCCTCATTACCGGAGCCCCCTCATTGACTTTGTCGGCCAACGCGAATGGATCTTACGCTTCCTGGCAAACTGCAGGCAATAAACAGCAAGGCATACAACTTTCGGCGGAAACCGGAAAATCACGTCTCTCCCTTTCCGGCACAGGGGACCCCATGAAAGGTGGCGTGAACATGACGGATGGGGCAGAAGGCGGCGAACTTCACGTCAACGATGGCCAAGGCAATGCAGGCGTGGACATTTTGGCGAAGGGAAAAGATGGCATATCAATTTCGGACCGCGAACGAGAATCGGTACTTTTAGTCGGCGATCATCTCAGTTTCAGCGATTCACAAAAAAATCTCCCTGCGGTCCTCTATGGGGGGCATGACGGGCCCTTTCTCAATCTTGCAGACGCTCAAGGGTTTAATATTCAGCTTGGGGTGTCAAAGACTATTACAAAAACTACGGGACAACACCTTGCCTCAAGTGCCGCGTCCCTGCGAATGTTCAGTGACAAGGGCGATCTGCTCTGGTCGGCGCCCTGATTTATAATTGTGGGAAAAATTTCCGACCAAATCGTTTGCAACCTTACTTGATTGGCGGACGCGCCCCGCAGTGTGCCTCAAGCCCGTCATTCACTTCATGCTGGGCGCGCACCTGTACTTCAGACCGAGTATAGAAAACGACACAGTACCATTAACCCGGCCCTGTGCCCCCCTCACACTTAAGCGTGGAAGGGTGGGCCGATGCTTAAATCGAAGGTTAATAGTGCTCTGTTCGCTGTTCTCTTTTCATGCTTGGTTCCCTTGCGGGCGCAGAATCCTGCAAGCCTAGCCGCCCGCGACTACTACAAAGAGCTCCATGCCGCGGGTGAATTAGACTACATGGCGGGTGGCCATGCATGCTTTCAAGATGATCCAAAGATCGACAGCTTCTTCACCTTCAGGGAGAGCAAGGATCTCCGGGATCATATGCTTGCTGACGGTACCCTCAACAAGTTGCCGGATGAAACCCAAGACCTCATGGATAAAGATTTCCTCATGGTCAGGGGTTACGCCAAGGGAATTCCCTGGAAAGGGGAAGAGTACCTGGAGCGGGATGAGGAGTCCTGGATCAGCGATCAGCGCATGCTGGACGAACGCACGCCAATCCGAATCAGATTCAACATCAATTGGGAAACACTGCGTTACAAATACGCCGTGGAAGTGTTGAACATGGATTCAACCGTTCGCACCGAGGCGGCATCCTTCGGAAGTTGCGAGGAAATTGCGACTGAAACGCAATCGCATAACCAAGAATAATCGGTAGATCGGTAGAGATGGTGATGCCCCAAGGCGAATAACCGTCACGCCCTCGGCACGTTTTTCCTCAACTTGTGCCTTCCGCAGTCTCCTGCCGACTGCGGTATAATGAATGGTTCTGCGCGGCCCGGTGAGCGCGCCGTGCTGTTCATTGGCGATGAACTTCAAACTCATGAGCGATTACGAACCTCGCGGCGATCAGCCGGAGGCCATCGAGCAACTTTCGCGCGGCATTGAGGCGGGCGAAAAGCATCAAGTCCTGCTTGGCGTTACGGGTTCGGGGAAAACTTTTACGGCGGCGAAGGTAATCGAGCGGGCCAACCGGCCGGCCCTGGTGCTGGCGCACAACAAGACGCTTGCCGCCCAACTCTACAGCGAATTCAAGAGTTTTTTCCCTCAGAACGCGGTCGAATATTTCGTCAGCTACTACGATTTCTACCAGCCGGAAGCCTACATCCCGGCTTCGGACACTTACATCGAAAAGGAATCCACGATCAACGATGAGCTGGACAAGCTGCGCATGAGCGCGACGCGTTCGCTCTTCGAGCGCCGCGACGTGATCGTGGTCGCCTCCGTATCTTGCATCTACGGCATCGGTTCTCCGGAAGCGTATTACGGCATGCTGCTCATGATTGAGAAGGGGCAGAGCACCGCGCGCGAAGCGCTCCTCCGAAAACTCGTGGACATGCAGTACCAGCGCGCGGAGGATTTGCGGCGCGGCACGTTCCGCGTGCGCGGCGATCGGCTGGAAATTTATCCGCCGTACGAAGACAACGCCTACGCTGTGGAACTGTGGGGCGCGCAGGTTGACGCCATCCGCCAGATCGATCCTCTCACCGGAGAAGTTCGTTCCGGACAGAACGATTTGTCGAGGCTCACGGTCTATCCGAAGTCGCACTACGTGATGCCCGCGGCGCAGAGGGAACGCGCGATCAAGACCATCCTCGAGGAACTCGACTGGTGGAAGCCGGAACTGGAGAAGCAGGGCAAGTACGCGGAGGCGCAGCGCGTGTGGCAGCGCACCATGTTTGACATCGAGATGATGCGCACCATCGGCTACTGCCACGGCATCGAAAATTATTCGCGGCACATGTCTGGCCGCCTGCCCGGAGAAGCTCCGCCCACGCTTCTGGATTATTTTCCGCAGGATTATTTGCTGTTCATCGACGAATCGCACCAGACCGTCCCGCAGCTTCACGCCATGTATCACGGCGACCGCTCGCGCAAGCAGACTCTCGTGAACTACGGTTTCCGCATGCCCTCGGCGCTGGACAACCGCCCGCTGAATTTCGAGGAATTCGAGCACCGCACCGGGCAGGTGCTGTACGTTTCGGCGACGCCCGGGCCGTACGAGCTGACGCGTTCGGCGGGCGTGGTGGTCGAGCAGGTGATTCGCCCGACGGGCCTGGTGGATCCGCAAATCGAGGTGCGCCCGGTGAAGGGCCAGGTGGACGATTTGCTCGAGGAGATTCGAGTGCGCGCCGAGCGCAGCGAGCGCGTCCTCGTCACCACGCTCACCAAGCGCATGGCCGAAGACCTCGCCGAATATTTCACGGAAACGGGCGTGCGTTGCCGTTACATGCACTCGGAAATCGATACGCTCGAGCGCGTGCGCATCCTGCGCGACCTGCGCCGCGGGGAGTTCGACGTTTTAATTGGCATCAACCTGTTGCGCGAAGGGCTCGACCTGCCGGAAGTGTCGCTCGTCGCGATTCTCGACGCCGACAAGGAAGGCTACCTGCGCAGCGCGACCGCGCTCATCCAGACCATGGGCCGCTGCGCGCGGCACATCGAAGGCCGCGCGATTCTTTACGCCGACCGCATGACCGGCTCGATGGCCCAGGCCATCGAGGAAACCAATCGCCGCCGCGCGAAACAAGTCGCGTACAACGACGCCAACGGCATCACGCCGATGTCCATCACCAAGTCCGTGGACATGAAGCTGGCCGCGATCGTCGAAGCCGACTACGTCACCGTGCCCGCCGAGGATTTCGCCGATGCGGACATCACCAGCGAAACAAAACTCGGTGAAGTTCTCGCGCAGCTCGAAGTCCAAATGCGCGAAGCCGCCAAAAAATTCGAGTTCGAGCGCGCCGCCGCCTTGCGCGACCGCATCCGCACCCTGAAACAGCGCGACCTCTCCGGCTTCTTCTCCGCCGCATCCGAACCCGCTCCGGTTGATCCGACGGCTGCATCTTAGCCCGCCTTTTTCATACGTACTCGACGATCTTGACCCGGATCATCGGTTTGATAGATCGAATGAGCTTTCTGTGCGGAAAGGCCTTGAGTGGCGCATGCTTCAGCTTGCGGGGTTGGTCCTCGCAAGCCCTAGCCCCGCAAGCTGAAGCATGCGCCCCCAAAGACCTCAGAGGTCGCGTTCGCCAAAATGATAGACAGCGATGGCCAGCGCGATGAGCAAATACACGCTCGCGTAAACAATCATCGCGATGCTGGGAATGGAAATATCCGCGAAAGGCGAGAATTGCAGCGACCCGGAGAGCGGCGACTCCATCTCAAATGCGGCGCGGCGCCAGATGGCCTCGCTCGGCATGACCAGGCTGGAAATAATCCCGACCATCGCCAGACGCGAGCCCTCCGTGAACCCGCTCATCTGTTCGAGCCAACCGCCCAGAAACGCGACCCCAAGCAAGCCCAGCGTGATGACGCCGCTGGTCAGCGTCGAAAACCAGGTGCCGAACATGAACGTGACCGACAACGCGACAATGCATTCCAGGAAGACCAGGAGCGAGCCGCGCACCGGATGTTGCGCCATCACTCCGCCGATCCAATATCCCTCGGCAATCGCGCCCCAGAACATGAGCGCAACGTAAACGGCAGCCATGGCCACAAAGCCCAGCCATTTGCCGACCAGGATTTGCCAGCGCGCAAGAGGTTTGGTGGCGATGGCGTGAATTGTTCCGGAGGTGATTTCGCCCGAAATCGTATCGACCGACGTAAGCGTGGTCATGACCACTGCAAGAAGATCGACCGTATAAAGGCCAATCATCAGCATGGCGCTGATGACCTGGTAGCGTAAAAAGGGCGGCACGGCGGAGTTGCGAAAATCGCCGACCTGAAAATGCAACCCGATTCCGAACACCAGAAGGAACGCGGCGCCGGCGAGCAGCGCAGTCCACAAAATCTTCTTGCGCGCCGCTTCGCGAAACGTGATGCCCGCCATGATCCACACGCCCATTAAAAGCCTCGATCCTCGCCCATGACGCTGATGAACAGCTCCTCGAGAGACAACCGCTGCGGCGTGAACTGGTAAACTTCGGCGCCAGACCCGACGAGAAAACGCAAAATATCGGGAAGAGGCTCGCGTGATCGCGTGGTAAGCGTGAGCCGCTCCTCGTCAACTTGCACCGAGTCGCTCCAGCGGGAAAGTCCAGAGACGCATTCCGGGGAAAGCTTTCGTGCGCGCACCTCGACGCGCACCGCTTCCTCCTGTTGCGCGCGCATGTCCCGGCTGGTCACCACCTGTCCTTCGCGGATGAAGACGACCTGGTCGCAGGTAATCTCAATTTCACTGAGCAGGTGCGAATTCAAAAATACAGTGGCTCCCCGGTCGCGCTGGGCGCGAATAATATCCCGCACCGTTCGCCGCCCCAGAGGATCGAGCCCGGACGTCGGTTCGTCCAGAAAAATCACCTCGGGCTCGTGGACGAGCGCCTGCGCCAGCCCGATGCGCTGGAGCATACCCTTTGAGAAATTCTGCAGGCGTTTATCGATGTGAGGAGTGAGTCCCACCAGATCGATTAGCGCGGGGATGCGCTGCGAGAGCTTGCTCGCGGGAACCCCGCAGAGACGCCCGTGCAAGTGCAGAAGTTCGGCGGGCGTGAGCCATTCGTAAAAACGGAAATTTTCCGGCAGGAACCCGATTCTTCGGCGGACTTCAACATCGCCCGACGGCGCATCCAGCACAAACGCCTCGCCGCTGGTGGGTTTGGCCAGGCCCAGAAGCATTTTGATTGATGTGCTTTTGCCCGCTCCATTGGGGCCGAGGAAACCAAATATCTCGCCCCGGCGCACAGTCAGGGTCAAGTCGCGCACCGCGACTTTGTCCCCGAAAACCTTGCGCAAATTTTGTGTTCGGATCGCGTAGTTATCCAGCTGGGACAGTGTCAGCTCCTGTTCACTTCAGTGAATCGGCCAATTCGACTGCCTGGCTGGAATCTCCGAATCCGGTCAGCGAATAAACGATTCCATTTTTCGTCCAGATGAGGGCGTAACCGGGGCCGCGCCTGCCAGCCATGCTGAGCAGAGTGCCATCCGTCCCATTCACCTTCACCACTTGATACGCGCGCAGAGAGCGGGGGACTGAGAGCGTCAGCGTCGCCTTCCAGTCGATGGTGTGGAGAAAATCACTGGCCTGATTCGGCGTCATCCCCGCGGTCTCCAGCCCAATTTGCGCCAGCCCGCCGACGTCAAGGCCTCCGGGCACGTTGACGATGGGAGCCGGACCTTCACGCAGGCGCACACAGTCGCTGAATTGAGTGGTGGTCGGCGTCGGCCCGGTGATATTGTCCGCGACGACTTGGCTGGCGTTGGCCGGGCCGGGGCAGGTTCCATACTGCAGTTGAACCGAACGCGGGACCTGCACCGCGACGGTGGCGCCGTCGATGGACTGGGGCAAAACCAGTTCCGAATGTCCCGCCTCTGTGGCAATCGCCTGCAGGCGCGCGCGATCCACGGCGACCTCGATTTTGTGCGCACCGCCAACAACCATTTGCGGCGCGTCCTTTCGCACGCCAAGCAAACGCACGTCAAATCCCGCCATTTGGCGAGCGCTGGCTACATCGGTGGCCGGATGGTCCTCTTCGTTTACCTCGACCTTGACCTTATCGGAGATCATCTGCGTAACCATCTGGTGCAGCGTGGGATTCGCATTGGCGTCAACATAGGGCGAAAAATCCGCGTTGACCGCCTGCACCTTTTGCAGGCGCAGCGACCGCAGGGATTTCAATCCCGCGTTTCTTACTGCGGGGATGCTCAAGCTCCCGGCGACCAGAACTACGATGATGAGCAGCCAAACACGGCGTTGGCGTGCAGAAGCAGCTGTCATTGGAATTCACCTCCAGATACGAAACTTGTCGGAAGAACACGGCTTCAGCGCCGATAAATTAACAAACAAACCTGAAATTTACATGAAGGTTTGTCAAGTAGCGCAGGCTTCAGCCTGTGGGGTTTGGTCCTTGCCAGGTCAAACCCCCGCAAGCTGAAGCTCGCGCTACTTCAAACCATCCCTTTGCGCAACTCCTCCAGCGGATAGAAAGTGTCGCGCCAGACCACGCCGCCTCGCCAGAGCGTGGCAATGGCCGATCGGCCGATCATCCAGCAAAACAGCAGCGCCCCGAGCGGATGCGTGAAACCGTAGAGCGGGGAGGCGGAGGTCGACCAAATCATCCCCGCATGAATCAGAACGGCGGCGCCCGCCGCGATTCCTGCAAACACGCGCGCCCAGCCCGACGCGAATCCCAGCCCGAAAAACGGCAGGACGCTCATGGTCACGGAAAGCAGCATTGCGGCAACTGCAAAGAGCGGATTGTAGTGGACCGCTGCAAACATGTTTTTGGTGACGCCGCGAATCACGTTGCGCACCCCGCTGTGCCAGCGCACGTGAACCATGTCTTGCGCGACGGCTACGCCGGACCGGAAGCCGGCCATCTTGATCAGCTTGCCGAGCTTCATGTCTTCGATCACGTCCATGCGCAGGCGGGAGTGCCCGCCGCATTTTTCGTAGGCCGCGCGCCGCACCATCTGGAAGGCTCCCACTCCCACGTATCGCGCCGAGCGCGGGTTGGAAGCCAGCCAGGGCTCATTACCGAAAACAAACCCGAGACCAAAATAAGAAATGGCGACGGTCTCCCAGAAGCCGCGCATTTCCACCGAAGTGAGAAGCGTCAAATGATCCCAGCTGCGCTCGGCGGCGAGCGCGACGGCGCGGCTCAGCACGTCCGGCGCGAAATGCACGTCTGCGTCAGTAAATACCAACCAGTCGCCGCGCGATTTTTCGGAACCAGTCACCAGCGCGTGCGGCTTGCCCAGCCAGCCTGGCGGCAGGGCGGCAATATCCGTGACCATCAGATTGCGGCTGGAACGTTCAAATTCGTGTAGGATGGCGGAGGTTTGATCCGTGGAGCGGTCATTCACGGCAACGATCTCAAACCGTGGGTAATCCTGGGCCAGGAGCGTTTCCAGCGCGGCGGGTAGTTTCTCGGCTTCGTCGCGCGCGGCGAAAATGATGGAAACTGATGGCGCGTCCCGGGAGATCATCGGGGCAATGTCGGAAAGCCACGGCAGGCGGGCCATGCCGAAGCCCGCCCGGATACCCTGAACAATCCATAAGAAAGCGATTAAACCAAATAGTACAATTAAGAATGTGTGCAAAGGTAAATTGTCCGCAGCTCATTCCTGGCTGCCCATAGAATGCTAACACAGCGGATGTCGGAGACTGTATCCATCGTCGGCGCCGGGCGCGTGGGACGCGCGCTGGGGCGCCGCCTGCACGAACTCGGATGGCAGGTAGGCGCCGTCACCGGGCGGTCCGTCTCCACGGCGCGCGCGGCCGTGCGTGTGATCGGCGCTGGCCAGCCGCTTGGCGGACCGACACACCAGGTCCTGAATTCGCGAGTCGTTCTGATCACCACGCCGGATAGCGCCATTGAAGGCGTGGCGAAAAATCTCGCGCAGCTTGGCGGGAGCGAGTGGAGCGGGAAAGTCGTGCTGCACACGAGCGGGGCCCTCGATTCCAGGGTGCTTCAGCCGCTCGCCGATCTGGGCGCGGCGACAGGATCGATGCACCCCATGCAAACTTTCTCCAACCAGAATATTCCGGACCTTGCCAATTGTATTTTTGGCATCGAGGGCGGCCCGGCTGCGTTGCGCATGGCCAGAAAAATGGCCCACCAAATGGGCGGCGTGGCTGTGCGCTTGTCGGGAGCAAACAAGGCGGCGTATCATGCGGCTGGATCGTTTGCGTGCGCTTATGTTCTGGCGCTCATGGAAGCGGCCACGCGCCTGCTGATGACTCAGGGATTCAAACGCCGCCAGGCGATGCGCGCGCTGTTGCCGTTGACCCGGCAGACGCTGGATAATTTTGAGCGCGTCGGCCCACTTGCGGCGTGGACCGGCCCCCTGGCGAGGGGCGATTTCTCGACGGTCGAGCGGCACGTCAAGGCCCTTGCGGATTTCGCACCTGAATATCTGGAGGTCTACAAGACCCTTTCGCGCTTGAAAGCCAAAGTGCTCGCCGCGCACCCCGGCGCCATGATGAAGCAGCTCGACCGCATCTTCGGGGCGCCCGCGGCGTCGAAAAAGAAATAACTCGGTTTATGCTCGTGTAGCGCCCGCCTTCAGGCGGGCACCTTCTTGGTTCCAGAATGCCCGCCTGAAGGCGGGCGCTACATGAGGTAAATGGTCGGCCGGATTTAGCGGTCAATGATCAGCATCCATGGGGGCTACTTGACACAACTGAACATTCCAATCGAAAACACGACGCTGCCGAACGGCCTGCGCGTGGTCATTTCGCCGGACCGCGCGGCGCCGGTGGCTACCGTGGGCGTGTATTACAATATCGGGTTTCGCATCGAGCCGCGGGGCCGCAGCGGCTTCGCCCATCTGTTCGAGCACATGATGTTTCAAGGCTCGGCCAACGCCGGGAAAATGGTGCACATCAAGCTGGTCAATTCTTCCGGGGGCGTGCTGAACGGCTCGACGCATTATGACGTCACCAATTATTACGAGTCGGTGCCCTCGAATGCCCTCGAACGCATCCTGTGGCTTGAGGCCGATCGCATGCGCGCGCTCAAGGTGGACGATGAAAATTTGCGCAACCAGCGCGATGTCGTGAAAGAGGAAGTGCGCGTCAATGTTCTCAACCAGCCTTACGGCGGCTTCCCCTGGCTCGATCTTCCGCCGATTGCTTATCGCAACTGGTCAAACGCCCACAACTTTTACGGAGATTTCGACGATCTGGACGCTGCCACACTGGATGACGTCCAAAAATTCTTCAAAACATATTACGCTCCCTCGAACGCCGTCCTGCTGATCCTCGGCGACGTTGATACCGACGAAGCCATTCAGCTCGCCGAGCGTCATTTTGCCTCCATCCCATCGGGGCCGCAGCCTTCGCCCGCTGACATTGACGAGCCGCCGCAAATCGAGGAGCGGCGCGGCGTGGTCGAGGAGAAATTCGGCACGCTTCCCGGAGTGGCTATCGGCTACCAGTCGCCTCGCCGGCTCACACCCGAGTGGCACGCCGCGGCCATGCTCGATCAGGCGTTGCATGGGGGGCGCGCGGGGCGCGTCTATCGCCGCCTGGTGCTCGAACAGCAGATTGCCGTCGACGCCGAGGGAGGCATCCACTATCCCGTCGGCGACCTGTTCGACTACAACGGTCCGACGCTGATGGTTACGCGGATTCTGCACAAGCCCGAGTATTCCGTGGACCAGACCCTTGCCGCCTACGATCAAATCATCGACGACATGAAGGAAAAGGGAATCACCGGCGAGGAACTGGAACCGATCAAGGTGAAATTCCGGTCGAATTATTTTTCCAATCTGGAGGGCGGGCACGGGGCCTACATCCCGCGATACGGGCTGATGCATCTTCTTGCATGTTTTTCCCTGTTTGATGACAATCCAAAATTAGTGAACACCGTTCTCGGCGGATTCATGGAAGTCACGCCGCAGGCCGTGCAGTCCGTGGCTCAGAAACTCCTGACGCGCCACAGCCGCTCGATCGCCATTCGCCAGCCGGCGAAGAAAGAGGCGGCCTGATGGCTTCCGCGCCTCGTTCGGAATCGCCGTTGGCGGTTCCGCCGCTCACTCCCGCCCGGCCGGTGATCTGGCCGCCACGCGTGCACAGGACTCTTTCGAACGGACTCGAAGTGGTTCTTGTGGAATCGCACACCATCCCGAAATTTACGGGAGAGCTTTTCTTTCGAAGCGGCAACGCCGTGGCGAATGCGCAAGGGCCCGGCCTGGCTGACATGACCGCTACAGTGGCCCGCACAGGCACCACCCGGCGCACCAGCCGCGAGATCGAGGAAGACTTGCGCAGGATGGGTTCGGATCTTGCTTCGGGCGCTGGAGCGGACACCAGCGTGATTTCGTTCGCAGGCCTCACGGAGTTTTCGAACGATCTATTGGGGCTCGTTTCGGAACTCGCCCAGCAGGCTTCCTTCCCCGCGGATGAATTCGAACGCGAGCGGCGTCAACTCATCGAGGGCTTGCGCATCGAGCGCACCACGCCCGGTTTTCTGGCGAGCGAGCGCCTGCGGCGCGTTCTGTTTGGCGCGCACCCATACGGCACGATTTCGCCGACCGAAGAGCAGGTGGCGGGCTACCGCGTCGAACAGCTCAAGGAGTTCTACCAGCATTACTACCGGCCGGGAAACGCGCTGCTGGTGATGGTGGGAGATTTCTCGCCGCAGACGATGCTGGCACAAATTGAAAAAGCGTTCGGCTCCTGGTCGTCCGGGCCCGTGGAGGAGGCGCCCGATCCGCCGCTGCCCGAACTGCCGGGGCGGCGCGTGTACCTCGTGCATCTGCCGGGATCGGTGCAAACGCAAATCTCGGTCGGCAACCGCGCCATCACGCGCAAACACCCGGACTGGCTGCGTCTTACGCTGGCGAATTCGATTTACGGCGGCGCATTCAATTCACGGCTGGTGATGAATATCCGCGAACAGAAAGGCTACACCTACAGCCCGCGCAGCGGGGCGCATCCCCTGCGCCAGCACGGATATTTCAGCATCGGAGCGGCGGTCCGCAACGACGTGGTGGCCGCCACGCTCACCGAAATTTTTTACGAGATCGATGGCATGCGCTCGACGCCTGTCGGCGAGGAAGAATTGGACGACGCGCGCAGTTACCTGACCGGAGTTTTCTCACTGGGCCTTGCGACGCAAGATGGCCTCGCCGGGCAGCTGGCCACGTCCACACTGGAAAGGCTGCCGGAGGATTATCTGGAGACTTATCGCGAGCGCATTTTGAAGCTCACTTCGGCGGACGTGCTCGATGCGGCCCGGAAATATTTCGATTCGGCCCACGCGCAAATTGTGATCGTCGGCGACCGCGCGCAGATTGAATCGCAAGCCGCGCAGTTCGGCGCGCCCGAGGTGTATGACGCGCAAGGAAACCGGATTTAGGATTTGAGTAGCGCAGGCTTCAGCCTGTGGGTTTTGGTCCTTGAAAGGGCGAACCCCCACAGGCTGAAGCATGCGCTACTGGTGGCCGCCTACATGAACGTAAGGCGTTTGACGATTGCAATTCTGATCTCGGGTCTCGCGCTGCTCGCGCTTTGCGCAGCCGCGCTGGCCGAGAAGCATCCGCCCGCGAAGCCCATCGATCTCAACCTCGCCAACGTGAAGGAACTTCAGGAATTGCCCGGCGTGGGGCCGGTCACAGCGCAAAGAATCATCGACCTGCGGGAGAAGAGCGGCCGCTTTCACCGGGTCGAAGATTTGCTGGCCGTGCGCGGCATCAGCCAAAAAAAGCTCGACGCGCTGCGCCCATACGTCACCGTAACCGCGCCACCGGCGTCTCCCGCGCAGAAAAGCAGCCCTCCTGCGAAGAAGTAGCGAGGACGCGGGCGACGAAAGCGAACCAGGGATGAGCGCGCTTCAAATTCGACAAGCCACCAAAGCTGATTTGCCGCGCCTGACCGAAATTTACAATCACTACGTGATCCACACTCCGGTCACATTTGACATTGAACCCTACACAGTCGAACGCCGAGCCACATGGTTCGAGCAATTCGGTTCCAGCGGGCGGTATCGCCTGCTCGTCGCCGAGAACGACGGGGGAATATTGGGCTATGCAGGCACGACCAGGTTTCGTCCCAAGGCGGCCTATGACTCGACCGTTGAAACCTCGATCTACTGCGCGCCGGACGCAGTCCACAAGGGGACTGGGAGCGCCCTTTATAGCGCTCTTTTTGATGCGTTGGCTGGCGAGGACATTCACAGGATCGTCGCGGGGTACACTATGCCGAACCCAGCTTCCGGCGCGCTTCACAGGAAATTCGGATTCAATCCGGTCGGCATATTTCATGAGAATGGCAGGAAATTTGGGCGTTACTGGGACGTGACCTGGCTGGAGAGGCCTTTGCGGCTTGGCAAATAAACAACGCAACTTAATGTACTTTGCGAGATGACGCTTTTTGTGCCACGGACTTCAGACTGTGGAATTCCACTTTATCTTGGCTTGCGCGAACCGGCTGGGCACACGAATGGAAACCCACAGACTGAAGTCTGCGCTACTAAAGAGCCTGGTGTGTGCGTTTTTTCTGCGACGCGGTTCGCAGAGGGACCTGCTCGGCGATCGTCAGGCCGTAGCCGGCTAGCGCGACTACTTTTTTGGGGTGGTTGGTGAGGACGCGCAGAGTTTTCAGTCCCAGGTCGATCAAAATTTGCGCGCCGATGCCGCTTTCGTGCTGCAGGAGGCGCTGCCGCGCCACATCCACGTCCAGCTGCTCGCGCGAGTGGTAAAGGATGCGCGGCAACGCACCCGGAGCGGGCAGGGCGGCGTCGATGCCGAAGCCTCGCCCGGTGTGGTGAAGGTAGACGAACACGCCGCGGTTCTCCGCCACAACCGCTTCGAGCGAGCGCTCAATAATTTCGTGGCAATCGCATTCCGTGGACGCGAATACGTCGCCGGTCAGGCAGTGCGAATGCACACGCACGAGCGGCGGCGGCCCGGACAAATCCCCGCGCACGAGAGCGATATGCTGCTCGCGGTCCACGTCGGAGGCATATACGATCATGCGGAAATCGCCGTAGCGCGTCGGCAGCGCCGTCTCAGCCACGCGCCGGACGTAGCGCTCGTTCTTCATCCGGTAGCGGATCAGTTCCGCGACAGTCAGCAGTTTCAGGCCGTGCGCGCGGCAGAATTCCGCGAGTTGCGGCAGGCGCGCCATGGTGCCGTCGTCATTCATGATTTCGCAGATCACGCCGGCGGGAGTGAGGCCAGCGATGCGCGCGAGATCCACTGATGCTTCGGTTTGTCCGGCGCGCACCAGCACGCCGCCATTTCGCGCGCGCAGGGGAAAAACATGGCCGGGGCGAGCAAGATCGGTTGGTCGCGTGGCCGAGTCGATGGCCGTGAGGATGGTGATGGCGCGATCGGCGGCGCTGATTCCCGTGGTCGTGCCGCGCCGCGCGTCGATCGATTCCGTAAAGGCGGTTCCGTAGTTCGACGTGTTCACCGGGGTCATCAGCGGCAGGGCCAGATCGTCGCAGCGCTCCTCCGTCAGCGCCAGGCAAATGAGGCCACGGCCGTTCTTGGCCATGAAGTTGACGGCCTCGGGCGTAATTTTTTCAGCCGCCATAGTCAGGTCGCCTTCGTTCTCACGATCTTCATCGTCGACCAGCACAATTTGCCGCCCCTGGCGGATTTCTTCGAGGGCTTCTTCTACGCTGGCAAACGGGATGGGTTCGTCGGACATAACAATTCGGCTTCTCCTGGGCCGTGATCTGTGAATTTGCGTGACTCTGGTCACTATACCGAATCCAGCATTTGGCGGCAAGCACGCGGGATCCCCGGCGCCGTCGGGCTGATTTGACTGCAGCACAGGCACTCTTGCCTGTGTGGGGTTTGCGATCGCCGCATGTCGGTAGCCTGCACATCAGCTCTACCAACCCACCCAGGCGAGAGAGCCGGTGCTAGCTCAAAAGCGTCGTAATTCGCGATAAGCTGCTGAAAGAAAAGGGCATCCCGGCGTTGCCAGGATGCCGGGGATGCTGTTTAAGGATCCTGCGGCTGTCTGAATAGGCTTACGCCGATGCGGGACGTGCGCCGGCGGGGGCGCGATACCCGGAGGCGGCGGCTTTGCGGACGGCCTCAAGTCCCTCGGAGGCCTCCATCAACGGCGTGGTTTTGATCGACTTGACCGCACCTCCGGCTGCGGCGGCGATGGCCAGCGCCGCGGCGCTCACGTTGTCCGGGAATTCCGCAAGGAGGACAAAATCGTAATCGCCGAACGCGAAATAGGCGTTGACGATTCGTCCCCCGAGTTTATCGACGACCGGCCGGATCGCTTCCAGTCGGTTTTGGGGATTTGAAACCAGCGCTTTCCAGCCATCTTCGCTATAGGCGACTTGGCTCAGGTAAAGTGGCATGAGAACCTCCTCTTCGAGTGAAATTTTTGAAGGAAATGGGCGGCGAATATGCCATTGCATCCCGCCGCCGGCGGGCCGGGGTTTCTTGGTCCTGGACTCCTGAAAGGCACGTATACACCCCAGTTCTACGGCTGGCAAGAGCCACTTTGCCTGGGAGCAACGTTTTCGTGGTTCAGTAGGACGGGCTTCAGCCTGTCTGGTTTTCTTATGCCATGCAAGAAATCGAAACCGACAGGCTGAAGCCCGTCCTACCAAGTCAAAGGCAAAAGCACACGACGGAAGTATTGCCACTAAAAACGCTACGCGCCCTGCGCGTTGAACATTTTCATTTCATCCGCCGAGGGGCCGTACATGCCGGGAATTTCGACGTTGTTCAAACGCAGATATACGCCAAGCTGGGAGCGGTGGTGAATGAGGTGGCTCATGACCATGCTGCGCAGGACCGCGGCGCGCGGCATGGCGAAGATTTGGTTCCCCTTGTATGTCAGCGTCCAAATCTTCATGAGGTCTTCGTCCTTCGCTTTGGAGAGCATTTCCCTGGCTTCAGCGACGTACTTGTCGAACGCTTCGAGCAGTTCCTTGCGCGTTTCCGGCGCGAAGGGTTTTTCTTCGCCTGTGAAATCCATGCGTTCAACGCGGAGCGTTGCGGTCGCATACGAGGGGATCTCGCAGGTGTGCGCGGCCAGCCGTCCGAGCGTCATTGATTTATCGTGGGGCTTGTAATCGAACTTTCCGTCGGGGACGCGTTCCAGCATCTTTCGTGTGTTGGCCATTTCATGATCGAATTCCGGTAAGAGCGATTGAGCGATAGGCATGTTCTTCTCCTGACTTTTTTAGGTACGGCGGGGGAGACGAGAGCATACCACCAGTCTATAGGCGAATACAAGGCGAAGATTGTCGGTCGGACAGGCTTCCGCCGGTCCGGGTTTTCAGTCGAGGCTTCTTCAAATACTGTAGGCGGATGCCTTCCTGCGGCCGAACGGCGTGGAAGTCTTGAATTCGATTGTCGGGCCGGGGGATTTTCTGATACTACTCACTCAACTGAACTGCCATGCGCCGAATCCAGTTCATCGAAATCCACGAGCAACCGTGGTTCCCTTCATTTCTGCGCGACAACGTTATGGACGCGCTTCAGTGCGGACAGGTTCTTTTGAAGGCTTATGGGTCCATCGGCTCAAAGCTGCAAAGCTCGCTGGACTCTTTGAGCAACCCGTCGATTGTTGATTTGTGTTCCGGCGGTGGAGGACCCTGGCTGGATCTTTGTCGAAATCTCGGAGGGGACGCCAGCAGCAATCGAATCCGGCTTTCCGATAAATTCCCGAACCTCAGGGCATTCCAGAATGTAAGTACCGCGTCCAGGAATCACATCACATTCTGCGCGGACTCCGTTGACGCGCTGAAAGTTCCTCGTGAATTGAAGGGATTTCGAACGATCTTCTCGTCCTATCATCATTTTCCGCCCGAAGAGGCCCGCGCTGTGCTGCAAGATGCCGTCGATGCCGGCGAAAGCATCGGGATATTTGAAGTCACCAGGCGAGCTCCCTCGGCGATCGGGCTGATGTTTCCATGGGCGCTTCTGGCATTCGTCTACACACCCTGGATCCGTCCGTTCCGATGGTCGCGGCTTTTTTGGACGTATGTGGTTCCGGTCGTTCCCTTCGTGGTGCTGTTCGATGGAGTGGTTTCGTGCCTGCGCACTTACCGGCCGCAGGAACTGCGCGAGATTATCGGAAAACTCAGGGGAAGCGAATATGAGTGGGAAGTAGGCGAGCATTTTGCAGCCCGCGGTATGCTTCCGATTACTTATATGATTGGCCATCCGCGGGAAGGCCTGTGAAATTTGAGGGGATTGTACCGGTGAAGACGCCTGAAAAATACAAGACGGGAAAGGGTGCTTGATTATGAAGATATTCTGGAAAATTGGGAATATTTGCGCTCTCGCGTTCGTGACGCTCTTGCCGCGAGCGCAGGCACAGGAGGCGCGGACCATTTATTTGGTGCGCCACGCGGACAAAGTTTCAGAAGATACCGACGCTCCCCCTAGTGAAGCGGGCCTGGCGCGCGCGAAATGCCTGGCGAAAACGCTGGAGGACGCCCGGATTCAACAAATTTTCACTTCGGATTTGCAGCGCACCCGGCAAACCGCCGCTCCCCTGGCTGAAAAACTGCATCTGAAGCCGGTGGCCATTCCCATCGGCAAGCCGGACGACCTGATCGAGGCAATCCGGTCGAGCAAAGCGAAGAGTGTATTGGTCGTCTGGCACGACGCGACGCTTCCAAAAATACTGAGCGCCCTTGGGGGGCCGGAAACAATTTCCATCGCGCATACTGAATACGACCGGTTTTTCATTCTCACACTGGACGGGGGCGGAAAGAATTCCAAGCCGGGATTTGCGTCGTTGCGCTACTGCGATTGTCCGCAGTAGCCGCGTACTCATCCCGCGAAGGGGATTCAATTTTCTCCGGGCTGCGAAGGAGCGATGTACATGCAAGCGCTGTCCGCGTTCCTCCGGAAAATGTCATAGTTGGCGAGACTTTGCGCGGGCGCAAAATCGCCGCGCAACAGTTGAAGCAACCGGCTTTTGTCCTCCACGGGATCATCGTTCCGTTGAAGATTTCTTTTAAGAATCAACCAGCAGATATGCCGGCGCCGGCTGATTTCGACAATCTCTTCCGGACTGTATGGATTGACCGTGTGATCGAACAGCAGCGCCGGAAAACGCGGCCGCCTGCCGGTCGAGTAGTAGAAGAGATCTTCTCCGGGAATCATGAGCACGCCCTGATCCCTGGGAATCTCACGGTCGGCGAAGCGAACAAGTTCCTCGAATTGCGGAATCCAGGGGCCACGCGCCGAAAGGCCCGCGAGCGAGGGCAGGGCCGATCGAGCCATCTCGCCGGTGGATAGGTCGGCATAGTTCAGCCGCTCGTGGCTCGCGACGTAAAAGCCGCCGGAAACAAGCATCGAGATTGCGGCTACACCGGCCAGCAGCTCGATCTCTCCCGTTGCCCTCTTTCTCCCGAACCTGAACAATTCCGCCAGAATCCCGGCGAGAAGGATCGTCAGCAACGGCCAGATGGCGTAAGTCGAGCCCCAGAGTTGCTGGGAAGCGAATGCCCCTGCCACTGTCGAAAACAGGATGAAGGGAAGGAGCCGCGCGACGCTCAGGCCACGTCTCGCGTCCCACAAAGCGAAAATTAGAGATACACCCAGCACAACGGGCCACAAGGCGAGGAGACGTTCCGCTCGCTCCGACGGGTCGTCATCCACGACCAGGTACAGGACCGCCCATACGAACGGCGCCGCCATCAAGGAGACGCACAACCAAGAAAGCATTCGTTTGCCGCCGCGGTTTAGCCATAGAAATAGCACGCCGGCCGCAAACGCCGCGAACCACCACAGCAGCAACGGATTCTCAAATGGCTCATACATTTCTGAGAGGTGGGGCAGGCGACGCGACGCGGCGAATTGCATGGTCCAATGGAAATAGTTTCGCAAGCCCACGGTGAGTTGCAAGAGAAGCATGGCAGCGCCGAGGCCCGCGGCCATCCCGGCCAGGAGCCATGCGTAACCGGACACTCGTTGCCTTTCCCAGGCGTGGAGCACGATCAGAATGACGACGACTATGGCGGTGGCTGTGAGAAACGCGAGACTGGTATTCTGCTTCACGAAAAGCGGAACGACGAGGACGATTCCCGTGAGAAATGCGCGGCGCGGCGGAAAACCCTTGCGCTCCAGTTGCAGCAGCAGCAGGACCCCGCACAAAATGGCGAAGGTGCAATCCGGATCGTAGAACGGATGCGGGAACACGCAGTAGATTCCCAGCACCATGAGCGGTGCGGCCAGCAGAAACGCCGGGAGACGGAACGCAGGCAAGGAATCGCGCAAAAGATGGACCAGGATGCGCCAGGTCAGGACCGTCCCGAGGCCGCCCATGATCGCGCAGTACAACACGTGGTGGAAGAAGACTCGGCCAGTTAGCCGGATGAGTAAGGACTGCACCAGAAAAGTCGCGGGGGCATACGGGAAAGGAAAATCGCGATAGGGAAAATCCCCGAGGGAAATGCGGTAGGAGTTTTCCAGGATGTAACTGAGGTCCCAGAGGACCGCCAGCCGCGAATTTTGCCAGAGGACGACCGCGGAGGTTCCCACGAAGAGGAAGAGAGCGGCGGCCCAGTCCCACGGCACCCAGCGCGCGCAGTTGGCAGAATTGCCGGGAGATTCGGGTTCGGTCATAGTTTCGGTAGCGTAGGCTTCAGCCTGCGGGGTTTGGCTTGTGCAAGAATTAAATTCCACAGGCTGAAGCCTGCGCTACTTGGCTGTTTTCAGGAACGTGCCTTCTTGCAGCTCCTGATACGCTTTCTGGAGCTGCTCTTGCGTGTTCATTACGATGGGGCCGTACCAGGCCACGGGTTCTTGGAGCGGCTTGCCGGAAACGAGTAGGAAGCGCACGCCTTCGTCGCCGGCCTGCACCATGACTTCATCGCCTCGGTCGAAGAGCACGAGCGTGCGGTTCTCGGCCGCCGAGGGTGGCGTGGTGTCCGCCCAGCCGACAGGTTCGGTCGGCACCGAAAGAGGATCGGAGGCGTTGCAGAATTTTCCCGAGCCGGCAAACACGTAGGCGAATGCGTGCCGCGTCGTTTCGACCGGAAGAGTTTTTCTTTTGCCGGGAGGCACGGACACATCGAGATATATGGGATCGGCTGCGACACCGTCCACGGGGCCGGTCTTTCCCCAGAATTTTCCGCAGACCAGGCGAACGTGCGTGCCGTCGTCGTCGGTGATGTTGGGAATGTCCTTCGCTTCCACGCCCTGGTAGCGTGGCGCGGTCATCTTGAGCGAGCCGGGAAGATTGGCCCAGAGTTGAAAGCCGTGCATGCGCCCTGCGCGATCGCCTTTGGGCATTTCCTGGTGAATGATGCCGCTGCCCGCGGTCATCCACTGGACGTCGCCCGAAGCGATAGAGCCGTGATTGCCCATGCTGTCGCCGTGGTCCACGGTTCCGGCGAGGACGTACGTGATGGTCTCGATCCCGCGGTGCGGATGCCACGGAAAACCCGCGGCGTAATCTTCCGGAACGTCATTGCGAAAATCGTCCAGCAGGAGAAACGGGTCAAAGTCGGAGGTGTTGCTGAAGCCGAAGGCGCGGCGCAAGTGCACTCCCGCGCCGTCGCGCGTCGGTTTGGATTTGATGAGGCGTTTCACCGGGCGAAGTGACATAGGGGCTCCCTCGGAGTCTGTTTGAGAAGTTAGTTCCGGTTCCTGTAGCGCCCGCCATCAGGCGGGCATCTGCATGATTCAAAAATGCCCGCCTGAAGGCGGGCGCTACAAAATCGTGCCTATTTCAAGCTCTCACGCGGACTCTACAGGGGCAGTCTACTCCATTCCACAAAGCACTGCCAACGCAGGCGCTTCGCATTGACACCAAGCGGTGTCAGATGTACTTTCACAGTACATTCCCCGCGAACCTTGAGTCTAACTATAGTGTTAGGAGGACGTAATGGGAAATCACATCGTCAAGTTGAGCTACTGGCTGGGAGCAGTGTGCGCTGTGCTGGCGCTCGTGGCGCGTGCAACCAACATGTTTGGCATCCGGTTTCTGGCGTTTGCAACAAGGGGCAGCTCGATTGATTACCGTACGTTCCTGGACGGGGCAATCTTCCTGTTTGTCGTTTCGATTGCCACGGCGAACTACGTCGGCCTCAGTTCGCGGGAGCGTCAGCCTTAGCACGCGTAGAAGCTGCAAGGACTAGCGTGTCTTTGACGGACGCTTCATCGAAGCCGAATGCGCGGGGCAATCCCGCGGTTGCACAATTTCATCGGGATCATCGGAGGACAGCCAACAGTGGTTGTCCTACCAAAACCTCGATGCCAGAAACGTCGGCACATCGTAAACATTCCGCACACTCGAAGGGAAAGACAAAAAGGGCGTCTCGACTGAGTCGGGACGCCCTTTTCAACTACGAGTTGTTCCTTCGATTTAGTACATTCCTCCCATGCCGCCGCCTGGGCCGCCGTGACCACCGGCGCCGGCTGCGGCTTGCTTGTTCTCTTCCTTGATGTCGGCCACCAGCGCTTCGGTGGTGAGCATCAGGCCGGCGATGGACGCGGCGTTTTGGAGAGCGAGGCGCGTGACCTTGGCCGGGTCGATGACGCCCGCCTTGACCATGTCGCCGAACTCGCCGGTATCCGCGTTAAAGCCGAAGTTGTCTTCCTTGCTCTCGCGAACGCGGCCGACGACGACTGCGCCTTCGTGGCCGGCGTTGAGAGCGATCTGGCGCAAGGGCTCCTCGAGAGCGCGCTTGACGATGTTCACGCCAATCTGCTCGTCGTGGTCTGCCTTGAGCTTATCCAGCGAAGCGATGCAGCGGATCAGCGCCACGCCGCCTCCGGGAACGATGCCTTCCTCGACTGCCGCGCGTGTGGCGTGCATGGCGTCTTCAACGCGAGCCTTCTTTTCCTTCAGCTCGGTTTCGGTTGCCGCGCCCACCTTGATGACCGCAACGCCGCCGACCAGCTTGGCGAGGCGCTCCTGCAGCTTTTCCTTGTCGTAGTCCGAGGTGGTTTCCTCGACCTGCGCGCGGATCTGCCGGACGCGTCCTT
>DATHPN010000047.1:0-46095 GCA_035483715.1 Candidatus Acidiferrum sp. | reverse complement strand
TGTGTAAAAAACCCATTAGTTAATGAGATGATGCCGGCCACGGCGCAAATCATCGCTCCGATAACCATCGCTCGAACCGCCGCTTTCATAGGGGTTCCTCCTCTATTTAGCCCTTCGGGCTGCGTATCCTCATTTCGCGAGAGTAGCCGAAACGCGCACAATGCCCGCACGCCTTTGAATTGTCCGCTGCCGGCCAGAATTTCCCTTTTGACTTCCCGCCCCGCCGATAACATACACCCAAGTGGGCGAAGCCCGAACCAGCTTTTTGAGTTTGGCGCCTTCTAATCCGCCATGAGTTCGGGTCTACTGCCTGGGTGTCCTTCCGGTCCTTATGCCCAAAGCAGGCGCATGCGACCGAAACGCAGCCTGCTCATCCAAATAAGACCGGGATAACGGGAGCCGCAAAAATGGAAATCGGCGTCGACAGCTTTGCAGCGGCGGTCTCTGACCCGGTTCGCGCACGAATAGAAGGTTCGATTCGCAGATCCTGATGGAATCCGTTCACGCCATGAAAGGGAGACAGAATGATAAGAGTAGCGATCATAGTGGGAAGCACCCGGCCGGGGCGCAAGTCCGCGGCCGTTTCCAAATGGGTGTTGGATATTGCCAAAAACCGCAAGGATGCCGAATTTGAAATCGTAGACATCGAGGACTTCAAGCTCCCCCTGCTCGATGAGCCGGTGCCGCCATCGATGGGCCAGTACAGCAAAGCGCACACAAAAGCCTGGAGCGCGATGATCAATTCGTTTGATGCCTATATTTTTGTGACTCCCGAATACAATCACGGCCCTTCGGGGGCGCTGAAGAACGCAATCGACTTTCTCTTTCGAGAGTGGAACAACAAGGCTGCCGGATTCGTCGGGTACGGTGGCTCCGGTGGAACGCGCGCCGTGGAACAACTCAGGCAGGTCATGGGTGAATTGATGGTGGCCGACGTGCGCCCTCAGGTGGCGCTTTCGCTCTCAACGGACTTTGAGAACTACACGATTTTCAAACCACACGAACGCCACGAAAAGGCGGTACACGCAATGTTGGACCAGGTGATTGCCTGGGGTGGTGCGCTAAAGTCGATGCGGGAAGCGGGAACCGGCCGGGGTTCATAAGCCGCACCTCTGGAAAAATCCGCAAAGGGCGACGGCTGGATTGCGCCCCTTATCTCGGGCCTTTCGATTTCGGTCTTGTCGTGCGCCCGGACTTTGGTTTTGGCTGCGCCTTCTTGCCGCGCGGAGGCCGAGGCGGCGATCCCGGTTGCCCACCCTGAACGGATGGCGCCGGCGCGGGCTTCTGCGTGAAATCAAAACAGTCGGACATACCATCGGCCGCCTTGTCGCGGGCGTTGAGGGTGGGCAGTCCAAACGTGTTCTCGCAGAATTTGATCAGGCTGACGTGCGAGTGCTGCACCTTGGAGATGTATCCTGCCTTGGCATAAGGGCTGAGCACCAGGCAACCGACGCGCGAACCGTAACGAAACTGCGTGCCGTCGGTCCATTTCTCCACTTCGGGCGGATTCACGTGATCATACCAACCGCCCCAATCGTCCCAGGTGATGAAGATCGCCGTCTGCGGCCAGAGACCTCCCTGCACGATCGCGTTCACCTGATCCACAGTCCACTGCATGCCGCTCGTGACATTGCCGACGGGCGGGTTCGCGCCCCGATCTTGCGGGTCAGGAGGATGTTCGCTGAACGCGTGCGGCCCGTACACCCAGGAGACGGCCGGGAGCTTTCCCGCCTTCGCGTCTGTGGCAAACTGGGTCGAAGGGAGCTGGGGACGTTTGGCCAGAGCTTTGATGAGTCCAAATGCGTACCCTCCGTAATTGCCCCAATTGAGCCCGGCCGCGTCGAGGTTGGCGGCCAAGGACGGGAGATCGTAGACCGGATTGCCAGATGGATTGTCAATGATGGGAGAGTCCGCAGTAAGCAGCATCAAATGGTTGGGTGTGGATGGCCCGGCCACATCGGTAAAGTAGTTGTCGCACAGGGTGAACTGACGCGCGTAGGCGAAATAGGAGGGAATGTCGGACTCAAGGAACTGCTCGCGCACAGCCCCATGCGCCCGATTCAGCCACGCCTTGTGGCGATGGTCGGGATCCTGGAGGGGCGGGTTCGGTGAGTGCGCCATGGTTGTGCCGTTCGCGCTGGGAAAAGTCCCAAAATAATTATCGAAGCCATGGTTCTCTTTGAAGATCACCACAACGTGTTGAATTGGACCGTGAGGCTGTGTTGGGGACATATCTCAATCCGCTTCGAGGCGCAGCCAACGTTTCTCCGCCGGCGGCCCGTGAGATCGCACCCTGACTGGGGAGGGTTCTTCATTGTGAATACCACTTTCGCAAATACACTCCCAAGACCAAAGAAATGAGATTTGCCTAAACCGGTAAGCCCTCTTTTTGAAGTGCGGAATTTGCTTTTGAGTCCGATTTGAGTCAAATTCGGAATTGTTCTTTTATGCCGCGTTTCTCGGGGCTTGGATTGGGATTCCAGTAAAGGGAAGCTGGTGCGCTTTATGTTCCGAAGGGTTTCCAAATTATCCGTCCCACACTCGAGCGGTTTTTTCTTCGGGTTGCAGAAAGACTGCATTCTGTGGCTGTATCTGATATCGGTTCTCACGCTTGTGTGCACAGGATGTGGCCTTACGACCATGCCGTCTTCCACGTCACCTTCCTCCACGGCCCCGTTCGGACATGTTTTGATTTTAGTTGAGGAGAACGCGAATTACTCGGACGTGATCGGAAGCTCCGCAATGCCCTTTCTGAACGGCCTGGCGAATCAGTATGGTTTGGCAACGCAGTATTATGCGGATACGCACCCGTCGATCGGCAACTACCTGATGCTGACCACCGGTCAAATCCTGACGAACGATGACGCCCAGACGCCCTTAAGCTTTCCAGTCTCAGCGGATAACGTGGTGCGCGAGCTGATTGCTTCGAGCATGACGTGGAAGCAGTATGCCGAGAGCATCCCGTCGGTGGGGTACGTGGGAGATGATTCCGGCGAGTTCGCCACCCGGCACGCCCCGCTCCCTTATATGACCGACGCGCAAACGACGGCGCAGCGGCAGAACATCGTGCCGTTTGCGCAGCTCGCGACCGACCTGGCGAACAAGACGCTGCCAAACTACTCCTTCATCACACCGAATCTCTGCGACGACGCCCACGATTGCAGCTTGACTATGGCGGACAGTTGGCTGCAGACAAACATCAATCCGCTAATTATGAGCGCACCGTTCCAGAAAGACGGCCTGCTGATTATCGTGTTCGATGAATCCGGCACGGATAACACAAACGGCGGGGGCCGCGTCGCGGCGGTCATTATCAGCCCATTTGCAAAACGCGGCTATAAATCCACGAGCGTTTACCAGCATGAGAGCGTGCTTCGCCTGATGCTTGAAGGTCTCGGTGTGACCGGGCTGCCCGGAGCAGCCGCCACTGCGCCGAAGATGTGGGAGTTCTTCAACTTTACCCCACCCACGTAAAGAATCTCGAATCGAATGATATGCGGTGATCCCGTATTTGGGCGCTGACCTATCGCATAATGCCAGCGGCCGATTCATCAATCATATTGCATGAGGAGCCTGAGCGAACGATGCGAACCATTACGCTGGAAGAGCACATTTCGACACCTGAATATTTACAAGCTATGGAGAAAGTGTGGCACGGCGATCCTATCGTCGATATGTGGCAGGCCCAACGGCACAAATTGTTCGATGTCGGAAAAGACCGGATCGCCGATATGGATGCCGCGGGGATTGAGGTGCAAGTGCTTTCGCTGTCGGGGAGCCTGGACAGGCTGGATCCTGCCATGGCCACCGCCCTGGCACGCGACACCAACGACAAGCTTGCAGTTGCCGTGCGGGCCCACCCGGACCGCTTCGCTGCCTTTGCAACACTCGCTCTGCAGGAACCGGAGAAGGCGGCCCTGGAATTTGAACGCTGCGTCCGGCAATTGGGATTCAAGGGCGCGCTGGTGAACGGAACCTGCGGCGGGCAGTTTCTCGACCATCTCCGCTTTACGCCCCTCTTTGAAACGGCACAGGCGCTGGACGTTCCGGTCTACCTGCACCCGGCGCCGCCGCCCGACGATGTGAGGAAAGCGTATTACGGTGGATTGCCCGGAAATCTGGGCTTTGTGCTTTCCACCGCCGGCTGGGGGTGGCACGCGGAGGCCGGCATGCACTGTTTGCGCCTGATCATTTCCGGCCTGTTCGACCGTTTTCCTAAACTAAAAATCGTTATCGGGCACCTGGGGGAAGCGCTGCCTTACTACATCGTTCGCACCGACGCTTTCCTGGCCCCGCGCGCCGTGCACCTCAAACGCAGGGTTATCGAGTATTTTCACGAACACTTCTACATCACCACGAGCGGATGTTTCTCGCTTTCCCCATTCCTTTGCGCCTTGCAGGTCGTAGGCGCCGACCGAATGCTCTTCTCCGTGGATTATCCGTACGATTCCAACGCCGCAGGACGAGCTTTCCTCGACTCACTTCCGGTCAGCGCGGAAGATATGGCGAAAATTTCGCATGGAAATGCGCAGCGCCTGCTCAAACTCTAAACCGCGCTGCTCGGCGCAAGGCAACATCCCGATAATGGTCTTATCGGAACGTGGCCCCCAATCCGCTTGGACCAAATTCATCGCATAATTTGAATTCGGCGGCGCAAAACCACCACCGCGGTTATGCCCCCATTTGTTTGGCCATGTCGATAATGCTCTCAGAAACCAAGTCGAAATCTCCAGGTTTAGCCTTGTTCCGCACCCCGACGGGTCCGTTGCCGTATTCGTCGGGTCGATAGATGAATCCCGTACGAAGACCACTACTCCGGGCAGCTTGCAAATCGGAGATGTGGGCCGCGCACATCATCACTTCTTCCGGCTTCAGATCAAGATAATAGGATGCGGAGACGTACACCTCGCGATCCGGTTTGTAGTGCCGTGCCAATTCGGCGCCCAGAATAGCGTCCCATGGCAAACCGCCGAATTTGGCCAGGTTGGTCATTAGAGCGATATTGCCGTTCGACAGCGGCGCGATCACATATTTCTTTTTTATACGGGTGAGTCCCTCGACCGAGTCAGGCCAGGGTTTGAGCCGACGCCAGACGTGAGACCACAAAACTCTTTCTTCTTCGGTGAGCCCTTCAATTTTGAATTCCTTAAGCAGGCCATCTAGGATCATGCGATGCAGATCGTCGAGTCTGGTCCAGGGGATCTCTCCTTTGCGCACCTTGTCCATCGCCGGTCCGTATCCGAGGCGCCAGCGGTCGGCGAAGTCCACCCAGTTGACGTTCAGGCCTTTTGCCTTGCCCCAAGCCATGCCCTCGGCAATTACTGAACTGCGCCAGTCCACAACTGTTCCGAATGTATCGAAGACGAGTGCCTTCACGTTGGCCAATTCGGGCCTCACTTCCTGTGGAACGCGTTTCGCTTGCTGCGCAAGCACCGGGCACAGTTCGGAAAACGAAATCGTTGCGGCGCCTACGCCCGCGGCCACCAGAACCTTTCGGCGATTGAGCATGAGCCCCATGTTAACGCACCGCCCTTGCGGACCGGAATTTCCGATTTGAACGTCTGGCTCGCGCATCGTACTCTTCCTCTCCCCTCGACTCAATTAATTGCCTAGCAAATTAGGCATAATTTGGGATTGCGAAGTTCTGATGGCCAAGTCCTTCCATGAGAAGGCCGGTTAGTGTCAAGTCAGTTTTGTAGTTGCCTTTGGCCGTCGAGTGGTCTTCCTTAGAACCGAGCCGCCTGTGTCGCCATCCTTCCATCGGCACTCTTTTCTGAGCGAATTTTCGCTCGGTGCCTGGTGGGTGTTCTCGTTTCAGTTCAAGGACGTTGTGGGCGGCCTCGCCCCTCCCGCTATCGAGTATAGATTGACTTTTAAGATGAGGGCGCCGCACTTGGCCATGGCGCTTCCGATCCGAACGCACGTAATCTTGAAATCAGTCAGCCCTGGAAGACATGGCCACCGACTACATCGTTCGGCTCAAGTGTCCCTATGGGGACCGGGACGAGCTGTTGATGCTGGAAAACCGGGAGGAAAACCTAAAACAAATCCTGGAAATGCAGTGGGATTTTGAGTGTCCCATACACGGTGTGCAGCGGGAAATCCCCGTAGAAGGAAGTCAAAAGAGCCTGTGGTCAAAATTGCAGTCCCAGCGGAAGGACCTCAAGGCTGTCAAGCGAGTGGCGCCTCTGCCGCGCTCGAGCAAACGCATTTCTCTCCATGTGCCTGTACTGGTCTACGGTTGGTCCAAGGATGAAGGCTCCTTCCACGAAGACACTTCAACTCTCCTTGTGAACGCTAGCGGCGCGCTACTGGGGCTTAACTCCAGAGTGGCTCTGGGCGAAACGATTTTCATTTTAAACAAAGGGACCCAGCAAGAGCAGGAGTGCCGAGTGGCTTATGCTGAGAGGGACGTGTACGGAAAACTGCGCGTGGGCGTCGCGTTCAAAAGCCCGGTTCCTCACTTCTGGAGAGCCAACCGGCAGGAATCGCGAATCACCAAGAAGGTTCGGGTCAGTGTAGTGGGGGTGGATCGCGATAAGAACCCTTTCGTCCAAAGAACATACGCTGTTGATATTAGCCGGCACGGAGCTTGCATAGAGGGAATCGGATATTTGACCTGGCCTGGCGAAACCATCAAGGTGAAACGTCTCTTGCGATCCGCGCAGTTCCGGGTGGTATGGATCGGAGAAATTGGATCGCCGCAAGCCGGTCAAGCTGGCGTACTCGCTTTGGAGCCGAACAAGAACATCTGGGGAGTTACCCTGACCTGAGGTACCTGCCTACAGCCTGATGAATCCCCTTGTCCGAATGTCGCCGGTTACTACTTGAACTTAATACGTGTGGCCATTGAGAGGGTTGAGAAGCGCTGGCATCCGTCCGCTTGTCAATTTCCTGCCATTTGCAAAAGCGACAGGCTGAAGCCTGCCCTACTTGAACCTACTGCTCGCCTAATTTGCGCAGGGCTGCGGCGCTTTGTTGGCGAACGATGGGACTGGGGTCATTGTGCAGGCGGTCACGCAGCACGGCCAGGGTTTGCGGGTCTTGCCCGCCCGGAACTCTTGACTCGCTGTCGGATTGCAGCGCGGTAAGAAGAAGTTGGATGGCGTCAACGCGCACTCCGGAACTGGCGTCGCTTTCGAGCGCGTCCAGAAGGGCATCGCGGACTGCAGGATCCTGCTCGAATCCCCGCAGCGCCTGCAGCGCCTTCCGGCGCACGCCGGGATTGGGGTCGAGGCGGGCCGCGGCGCAGAGCGTGCGGCGCACGTCGGGATCTGCCGCGTTCATGCGCAGCACGTCCAGCGAATCGAGGCGCACGTCCGGATCAAACCGCTGGCCATTCTCGAGCAAAAAAGTGAGCGCGCGCTGTACGTCCGCATCATCGGGTGCGCCGACAATATTCATCGGCGTGGGAGACATCAACTCAACCTGCACAGTAGGAGTTTGCGAGCCGGACGGTGTCACCCAGGCCACGTGGGCGCTGTCCACGCGGCGAAGTTGCTCGTCAGTCACTCGGCGCGGCGCGGATGTATTGGAGGAAGTGGACGCGCTCGACGCAGCACCCGAAGCCGAAAGCGTCGTAGGGGCGGAGAATGTGGGCAGGCCAGGTGGAACCGCCTGCGGCGGAACGACGCGCAGTCTTTGCCCCGCGACGCCCGCGAGGAATCCGGCCACCACCAGCACCGTCATGCTCATCGCCGGATGATAGATGAGTGTATGGCGCAGTGCGGTCCACCACGATACGGGCGACAGTATCGAATGCCACGCGGAACTCTCCGCGCGCGTCTTCTGGTCGTCGAGCGATTCCGCCAGTTCGCTGCGGCATTGCGCCAGCAGCAGCCCGGAGCGGTCCAGCGAATCGGCGGGCTGGTCGAGCGATGCGATCGCCTGTTGCAGACGGCCTTCGCGCAAAACGACGGCGGCGCAGCCAGGACATTGCGCCAGATGCGCATCGAGCTGCGCGCGCGCGCCGGCGTCCAGCTCATCGCAGGCATAAAGAACCGCGAGAGACTCGATCTCTTCGCAGCGAATTGGTGGGGCGGGCTTCAGCCTGTCGTTTTTATCGCCGGACCGAAGACCGAAACCCGACAGGCTAAAGCCTGCCTTACGCGTGTCTGGCGTCTCGCTCACAGCAGTCCTTCCAATTGCGCCCGCAGCTTGCGCGTGGCGCGGAAAAGTGAATTCTTCACTGTCTCTTCCGTGGTGCCCAGTGCGTCTCCGATGGCGCGCAATTTCAGCCCCTGGTAATGCTTCATCTCAAAGACCATGCGCTCGCGTGGGGTTAGCTCGTCGAGAGCCGTAGAAATTCGGCGGCCGATTTCGATTCCCCTCATGCGCCGCTCGGGATCAGATAGCGCCGCATGATCCTGTTGCCGGTCGAAGAAATCTCCCGGCAGGCCTTCCCCATTCCCGTTAGACGCAAGCTCGGGCGCTTGGTCTTCCGGGCGGCTGCTTCGGCGGCGCAGATGATCGAGGCAGACGTTAGTGACGATGCGGTAAGCCCAGGTATAAAAGCTGCACTCGAAGCGGAAGCGCGGCAGATTTTTATAAATTTTGAGGAAAGCTTCCTGATAGACGTCGCGGGCATCTTCGGTCCTATGCAGGATGTTCAAGGCAATCCGCAGGACATCGCGGTCGTAGCAGTGCACCAGTTCTTCGAACGCATCGCGGTCGCCGCCCTGCGCGCGTTCGATCAGGGCGCGTTCATCGGACGGCGCCAGCCCGCGCCGCGTCACTCCCAGGGGAGCGGAGCCTTCGACGGGATCTCCGGAGGCGTTAACGGACCAGGTCATGGTCATTTCTTCTGCAGCCATCGAAGCGTACTCGCATGAAGTGCTCGGACCATTACAGAGTATTAGACGCGCCAAGGCGTGGAAAGGTGAGCAGCCGTTTCGGCGCATTCTTCAAGCGCAGAATGCCCTAACTGTTTCATTCCCAATATATTAGACTAGCGCCGTTTCGGCAAAGGTTTTGGTGGCGTAGGCTTTAGCCTGCGGGGGGTTAGTCCTTGCAAGGGCCAAAACCTGCAGGCTGAAACCTGCGCTACAAAGAGCCTGCACAATAAAATCAGAAATGATCAAACCCAATGGGGTCAAAAATAAAGGCGGCCTGAAAAACGCCTTGAAAATTTCCGTGGTGCCCATGATCGCGGCGACCTACTTCATGGTTGCCGGCGGACCCTACGGGCTCGAGGACATCGTCCAAAAGACAGGATATGCAGCGACATTGCTAATCCTGGTAATAACTCCCCTGCTATGGAGCCTGCCCACCGCCTTGATGGTAAGCGAATTGGCGACGGCCATCCCCGAAGAAGGCGGCTTCTACATCTGGGTACGCCGGGGGATGGGCCGCTTCTGGGGATTTCAGGAAACCTGGCTGACCCTGGCAGGCAGCGTGTTTGAAATGGCGCTGTACCCAAACCTTTGCATCGACTACATCGGACAGTTCGCGCCGGGGCTTGTTGCGGGGCATCGCGGGCTGATTCTCGGGTTCACCATGATCGCGCTCTGCACGGCATGGAATGTTTTGGGAGTGCGCTCGGTCGGCGAAGGCTCCGTGTGGCTGAATGTTGCGCTATTGGTTCCATTCGTCGCGCTCACGATTCTGGCGCTCGGTAGCGGAGAGTTTGCGGGCGGCGCGGGTGCTGCCCCAGTTCCGTTGCGGCATGCCGACCTGCTCGGCGGCGTGCTTATCGCCATGTGGAATTACATGGGGTGGGACAATTTATCCACAATTGCGGGCGAGGTCGAAACGCCGCAGCGCACGTATTCACGCGCGATGTTTGGCGCGGTGTTGCTGGTGGTCGTCAGCTACCTGATTCCTGTCGGCGCGATCGCGCGTACCGGGATCGATCCGAACCGCTGGACGACGGGCGGCTGGGTCGATATCGGGCGAATCATCGGCGGCGAAACATTGGCCATCGCCATTGCGCTCGCGGGCGTCATTGGAGCCATTGGATCGTTCGGCGCGCTGATGCTTTCCTTCACGCGGCTGCCGCTGGTAATGGCGGAAGACGGCTATCTCCCGCGTGTATTCACTCGGCGCGATGCGCGCACGGGCGCTCCGTGGGTGGCCATTCTGGTGTGCGCGATTATGTGGGCCATTTGCTTTCCCCTCGGTTTCGAGAAGAGTTTGCTGCTGGACGTGATGCTCACCGGCTTGAGCATCTTGCTGGAATTTTGGGCGCTGGTGGCGCTGCGTGTACGCGAGCCGGACCTCGCGCGCCCGTTCCGTGTCCCCGGCGGAATGGCCGGCGCGGTGGCGCTCGGCGTGCCGCCGCTGGCCCTGATGATTGCGGCCTTCGCACGCAATCGCACAGAGCGAATCGGTTCAACGAATGAACTAGTGATCGGGATCGTAGTGATCGCAGCAGGAGTGGCCCTGTATTTTCTCAGCCGCCAGTTCAGAAATAAACAAAAAGTCTGAGCAAGCATGATTGGTGAGCTTTGAGTAGCGCAGGCTTCAGCCTGTGGATTTTGGTTGCAGCAAGAACGACCGACCCCTAACTACCCCCCGCAGGCTGAAGCCTGCGCCACCGGTAAAGCGGCCACGCAAGGATGGCGATGGCGATCGCCAGGACGGAGTAGCCGTTGGCATGCAAGTAGGGATTAGGCTGCTCGAGCAAATCAATCGCGCCGGGAACCAGCGTCAGCATCGCGGCGAGCAGGACGTAGCCCAGCACGTTGAATCGCGCGAGGTGCGCGACTCCGTACCAAAGCGCGGCGACAAGCAACAGTTGGAACGCGGCCTCGCGGAAAAACGCGCCGGGCGTCGCCACATTTGTGGCCATCAGGACAGCATAGAGAATCATAAGCCCGGCGCGCATCCACTTGCCGCGAACGTGAGCGGCGATCAGGCCCGCCGCGAGTCCAAGAATTCCCACGCCAAGAAATCCAGCGGCGATCGCCGACGCCAGAGCCCCTGCCGCGGGATTGAGCAGGTCCAGATTCTCCGGCACACGCGCTGGCAACGTGTGGCGCAACAGCGGCCAGCGGGCCAACAGCAAGGGCAGGCGCGTTAGACCCAACACCGCGCCGGAACCGAAAAGCGCCACGCAGAATGCGTCCCGGAAATATTCGGGCTTCCATTCGCGCCACGCGGCGATGCGCCCGGGACCAAACGCGCGCTCCAGGAAAAACCAGGCCAGTCCCGGCAAGAGGACCGCCCCTGCCACATAAATCGAGGTAATGAAAATCAGGGAGATGAACATTGTGATGTAGAAGATCGTCAGCGGCGATGCTGTCGTGTAGTTCTGAAGAATCTGTGGGATCCGGTTTACGTAGATCACGATCGCCGCCAGCAGCATCCACACCGACAATTTCCCGAGGGCTCGCCATGGCACACGCGACACCTCCGGACTTTTCAGGCTGCGCAAAAAAATGACGATAATCGCGATGAGGGCTATGGCCGTTCCGAGAGCGAGGCCGTACTTCTGCGCGAGTTGCGCGGGGGTTTCACGGCTTTCCGCGTCGCTCCAGGTTTCGGGAATTTTGATAAACACGCGATAGCCGGAAACTTCGTCGCCCTGCACCTGCAACTGCATGCGGATGTGCGCGCCCGCCGCGGCGGCCTGGCCCGGGTCCGCATCGAGCGCGGTTTTTTGTTCCCACTCAAAGGTGTGATCGGTCCTCGCCGGCTTTTTATCGGTATGTGTTTCGACCAGATTCCAGTCCGCGAAGTTCACGCCTTTCTGGTCGCGCAAAAATACTTCGGCGCGCGCCTGAGCATCTTCTTTGGAGAGATTCGCGCCGGGCGCTTTTTCATCGAGCGTGTGGTGCACCGAGTGAAGCGACCCGTCCGGCTTCAACCACACGAAGTATTCTTCCTTTTGCGAATCGCGTAAATAGCGGATGGTCCAGAAGGCGGAGGGAACCTGGTCGCGATAAATGCGGTTGGCGGCGGCGATGCCAATCGTGCGGCGCAGGTATTCATTTGCATAATCGTTGAACGTGTAAGTGACCGTCGTGGCGTGGTGATAGGCCGCCGGATCGACGTTGATCTGGCGCAAATCCTCGTTGCCGCGCTCAGTGGCTTCCCGGGCATCAATCTGGAAGCGCACAAAATCCCCGATCGTCTCGCGCTTGATTCCGGCCACGAGTGCGATGCCCAGCACGCCACACGCAATCAAGACGGCCATCGAACGCGAAGACATAGTGGCGTGGCTCACTTGAATATCGTCGACTGCCGCAGGCTGCGCGATTTCAGTCGGCGCTGCTTCGCCCGGTTCGATTCGCGCCGTGTCCATCGGCGGCCCGGCAAGGGGCCGGGCGCTGTTCAGCAGCGACGCGTCGGCCGTAAATCCTCCACGCGAAATATAGGAGATGGCGGCGATGGCCAGCGGAATGAGCGCGGCGCCGCCCACGACCGCTCCAGAGAGCCGAAGGTACGCGCCGTGCGAGCGGAATAAAGATGTGCTAATGAGGAACGCATCCACAGTGTAGTGCCAGATGAGCGTGGCCCAGATTCCCCAGCGCAGCAGGACCAGCCCGGCGACGATGCCGATCAGTCCGACTTCGAGACCGCGAATGTACGCGGGCTCCTGCGGATAATTACTATGTAGGAAACCCCAGAAAAAGGCCGGAAGAACCACGGCCAGCAAGCGGGATTTGGTCACGCGCAGCAAAAAGGGAATGGCGAACAGGCGGAACAGAAACTCCTCGCTGGTCGCGGCGTAGATCCCGATCGTCAGCGGGTAGACCCAGGGCACGTAGGTGCTGACCACGTTTTCGTAATTGAGGTCCTGCGGGGCCCAAGCTCCCAATTTCCTGCTGACGATGTAGAAAACAGTGATGTAGCCGATGTGCGCGGCGGCCAGGCAAATGCCGATGACGTTGGCGCGGAAAAATTCCCTGGTGCGAATTCCAGGCAGGCGGAGTCCGACTTCCAGCCTGAGTTTATCGGGGTGAAAGATGCGGTACAGAGGCTCTCCCGGGACGACGGCGAGGACGACCAGCAGCGCGCTGGCGACACTCAACAACGCAGCCTGGCCCACCTGGCTGAAGAAAAAACTGGAGTAGGGCGTGTTGGTATCGTATTCCGCGCGGTCCAGCGGCCACTGATTCATGGTCATGAGGAAGAACAGAACCGTAAGGAAAATGCCGAACGCGAGGCCGGTGCGCCATTCGAGCAGGCCGCGGCGCCCCAGGGAAACGATCACATAGAGACACCCGCCGATCAGAAAGGCGTAAGGAATGAGGGCGATAAATTCAAGAACATTGTTGGACGAACGCAGGTGTACATAGTCGCGAATCCACGCTTCGGGAACTTTCAAGAATTCGCTGTAACCGCTGACTCGGTCGCCCGCCAGCGTGACGATCAGACGATAGGTCGCATCTTTGGCGCGAAATCCGCGGCGCTCCCAGGAGAATTTCCAGTCGCGCCGCGCCGGAAAATCCTTGAAGTCCGCTTCCTCCCCACGGTAGTCGTATTGGGAAAGGTCCGCGTGCAGCGTGTCGCGCAGAAAGGATTCGGCGGCGGACTGCGCCGCGGCGCGTTCGAGGCGGGCTCCCGGCGCAGCTTCCTCAAGCTCGTGCGCGTACCCGACGATGTTTCCGGCAGGATCTACGCGCACTTTGAATTCTTCTTTTTGCAGGGGGCGGAAAAATCGCGCCTGCCAATACCAGATGTGGACTTCGCCCGCCATCATCTGGTTGGCTTGTTGGAGGCCTACCTCACGCTCGAGGTACGTTTTCGCGGTATCGTCCAAATCGAAAACGATGCTCGAATCGTATCCGCCGAGCTGCGCGCCCTGCGCGGTCGCGAATTGCCTGGCGATGTCCAGGGCGTCCGCGCGCGGCACCTTGAATTCGACGGAAGCTTCGGGAAAGGCGCGAAAGAAATATGTGTACGCGACGCCCGCGCCGAGAATGCCTGCAAGAATCCAGATCAGAAGAACTCTTGCATCATTCCTATCCAGCCGTTCCAGCGGCAAGCACGCCTCCCATGGCGCAGGCACAAGCGAACCATCTTTTCCCATGCCGCGAGTGATTGCAAGCGCCGACATGTTCGCCAGTAGCGCAGGCTTCAGCCTGTGGGTTTTTGTACTTGCGAGGACCAAACACCACAGGCTGAAGCCTGCGCTACTGGTGCGTGATATAAACAAGAAATGCCCGTGACGCCTACAACTGAACTGATGTACCTCAAGGGGGTAGGCCCGCACCGCGCGGAAATCCTCGCAAAGCGCGGCCTGAGGACATTTGAAGACCTTCTCGGGTACTTGCCTTTCCGCTACGAGGACCGCATCCGCTTCGCGAAAATTCGCGAGATCGCGCCGGGGCGTGCCTACACCCTTCGCGTACAGGTCCTCAGCGGCAGCCTGGTCCGCTACACGCGAACGCGCGGAGGCATGTATCACCTGCTCGTGCGCGACGAGACCGGCTCGCTGCCCTGCAAATTTTTTCACAGCCCCTATCTCGAAAAAAAATTCAAACCCGGCCAGGGGCTGGTTCTTCACGGGAAGGCGGAGCTGGATGCCATGCGGCCCGGCCGGATCGAGATGATCAATCCGGAATACGAATTGCTCGGCGAGGGAGACGCGGACTCGACCGAAGTCGGCCGCATCGTTCCGATCTACGAAGCCATCGGCGGCATCAGCTCGCGCACCATGCGGCGCATCGTTTATCTGGCGCTCGAAAAATTTTCCGGCTCGCTGCCCGACCCGCTGCCCGCGGAAATCCTGGCGCGATACAAATTCCCCTCGCGGCGCGAGGCCATCCGGTTCGTGCATTTTCCTCCGGCCACGGAATCGGTGGAGGCGCTGAATTCGTTTCGTTCGCCGGCCCACCTGCGGCTGATCTTCGAGGAATTTTTCTTTTTCCAGTTGAGCGTGGCGATGCGGAAGAAGTCGGCCCAGCAGCAGGCGGGGATCGCATTTCGCGTGCGCGAGCCGGCGATCCGCGAAGCGATCAAGCGCGTGCTGCCCTTCAAGCCCACTGACGCGCAGAAGCGGGCGCTTGCGGAAATCGCGGCGGACCTGGAACGAGGCGTGCCGATGAATCGCCTGCTGCAGGGCGACGTGGGCAGCGGAAAAACAATTGTTGCGCTGGAAGCCGCCACCATCGTCATCGAAAACGGATACCAGGCCGCGCTGATGGCGCCGACAGAAATTCTCGCCGTTCAGCATTTTCTGGCCGCGGGGAAGATTTTTGCGCGCGCCGGATACCGGGTCGAGCTGCTGATCAGTGGAATGAAAGCATCGGAGAAAAAAGCCGCGCTCGAGCGCCTGCGAGCCGGCCAGGCGCAACTGGTGGTGGGGACGCACGCGCTGCTCGAACCGCAAGTGCAATTTCACCGGCTGGGCCTGGTGGTCGTGGACGAGCAGCACCGCTTCGGCGTGCTGCAACGCAAAGAACTGATGGAAAAAGGGACTTCGCCGGATGTGCTCGTGATGACGGCCACGCCTATCCCGCGCACGCTTTCGCTGACGCTCTACGGCGACCTGGACATTTCGGTGATCGACCAGATGCCCCCGGGACGCGTGCCGATCGCCACGCGCGTTTCCTCCGACGGGAATCTGCCGGGCGTGTGGGATTTTCTGCGGCGCGAAATGGCCGCCGGGCGGCAGGCGTACGTCGTGTATCCGGTGATCGAGCAATCGAAATCCGCCGAATCGGAACGCTCGCTGAAAGCGGCCATCGTGGAATTCGAGCGGCTGCGCAGCCAGATTTTTCCCAACCGGCACGTGGGCCTGCTTCATGGCCGTATGAAGAGCGACGAAAAGGAAGACGTGATGGAGCGATTCCGCCGGCACGAAATCGATCTCCTGGTCGCTACGACGGTGATTGAAGTGGGCGTTGACGTTCCCAACGCGACCGTGATGGTCATCGAGCACGCCAACCGCTTCGGCCTCTCGCAATTGCACCAGCTCCGCGGGCGCATCGGGCGCGGCGGAGATAAGGGCACATGTATCCTGATCGCTCCGAAGAATCCCGGAGACGATGCCCGTGTGCGCCTTGAAACCATGGTGCGCACCACCAACGGCTTCGAGATCGCCGAAACCGATTTGAAATTGCGCGGCCCCGGCGAATTTTTCGGCACCCGCCAGCACGGCGAACTCGGCTTCCATATCGCCAACCCGATCCGCGATTTTGATTTGCTGGAGCTGGCCCGCCGCGAAGCGCTGGCCCTCGTTGAACCTCCCGAAGCCGCCCCCGCGCGCCAGCGCCTGTTGGCCCAGCTCCCGGTGGAATGGCAGCGCCGCTACCAGCTCGCGTCGGTCGGGTGAGGAGTGACTGGTGATGGGTGACGGGTGACTCGTGACTGGTGATGGGTGACTGGTGATTTGGAAACTAGGGTTTGTCGCCTGCTTTTTGAAATCTGAGATTTGAAATTTTAAATTTGAAATTCTTTGATTGCGCTGGGGCCACAGTTTAGAGTTTGGAATTGAGAGGCGAGACTTCAATGCGTGCAAAATCGAATGCCGGGAAAGTATTTGGCTCTCAAATTTCTCCTGCTTGGGCACTGCTCTCTCATGAACCGGCTAGTAGACGAAATCGAAATAGCATTCACCGGCCGCCATTCACCAGTCACGATTCCCTATGCGCGTAATCGCGGGAAAATACCGGAGCAGAACACTGCGCAGCTTGAAAGGGCAGAAGCTGCGGCCGACGAGCGACCGCTTGCGCGAGACGCTGTTCAATATTTTGGGGACGGCGGCGGACGGCGCTGTGTTTGTGGATCTCTACGCGGGCACGGGAGCGGTCGGCATCGAAGCGCTCAGCCGGGGTGCGCGCCACGTGATTTTTGTGGAGCAGCATGCGCCCGCCGTCGCACTGATCCGGCGCAATCTGGATTCGCTGGAAATTGGCGCGGAAGCCGAAATTCTCGCCATGGATGCGGTGCGCGCGATCGAGCGGCTGGGGGCGCGCCGCGTTCATGCGCAATATGTTTTTCTCGATCCGCCGTACGCCGCCGATCTCGAATACGAAAACGCTCTCGAGGCGCTGGGGGAGTCGCCGCTGGTCGCGCCGGAGGGGCGCGTGATCGTGGAGCACTTGAGGAAGCGCGAGCTCGATGAGCGAGTGGGAGAGCTGGAGCTTACGCGCGTTGTGGAACAGGGGGACGCGGCGCTTAGCTTTTACAGGCTTTCGCTGGCGGCGTAGGACGCTTGCAGAAGGCGAATAGGTAGCGCAGGCTTCAGCCTGTGGGTTTTGGTTGCAGCAAGTTCGACTGTGATCTTACAAAACCCCACAGGCTGAAGCCTGCGCTACTAAAACCCCTCAATTCTTTTTCTTGAACAAATTTTTCAGCGCGTTCACATCGTCCTGCACCGACGGCTGCTGGCCGGAAGGCGCGGCGGGCGCTGAACCTGACGCAGTAGACGGCGCGCCAAAACTCGGCACGCCGTTACCGGGCCGCACTTTGGGGCTCTCGATTGTTCCGGCGAGCGCGAACGGCTCGGTAATTTTCCCGACCCGGCTGCCGATCAGCCCTCCGACGATGCCACCCACTTTGCTTGAGCCGAGGGCCGCGGCGGGATTCACGGTCACCATGCCTTGATAGTCGAGCGAGCCGTCGAGGCCCAGGCTGCCGCGCAGATCCACGATGCCGACGGAAGAATCCAGATGAATCTGTTTGCTGGTGACCCGCTGGTCGGCGATGTTGATGTCGCCTTCGAGCACGGTAAATGGCGTGTCGCCGCCGACGCCCGCCATTTTCATGACCGATTCCGCGGCGCCCGCCAGATTGACGCCCGGCAGATGTCCGTTACGCACGGCAAATTTACCCGTGCCCGTGAGCGTTTTTTTCCAGGCAGCGCTCAGGGAACCGCCCAGTTGCGGCAGGTCAAGCTCGCCCCTGCCTCCCATTTTGCCGCGTGCCGAGGGAGAAACATCGAGCACCTTGGCGACATCCAGATTGCGCAACTGTATGTTCGCTGTGAATCGCGCCGGGTCGGTCGCGCGGTCCACGCGCGAGGAAATTTGCAGCGTGCCGCCGTACATGCCGACGGAGATCGGCCACAGCTCCGCACGATCCGTGTACACGCGAGTCTCGACGTTTGCGGGGCCCACAACGTAGGGCTTCGTTGTGATCTTTTCGATGTTGAAGTGTCCCCGCGCAATGAGTTCGCTCTTGGCCGCAGGTGCGGGAGCCGGCGTCGCTTTGGGAGATGAAGCCGCACCCAATTTCGTCCTGGCCGAGGCCTTGGCCGACGCGGCGGAGCCTGCCGATTCAGGACCAGTTCCCCCGGACGAAGAGGGAATGCCGGGTCCGCTGCCCGCAACGTCAATTAATTTGTCCACATCCAGCTGCGAGGCGCTCATCTCAAAATTCACGACAGGATGCTCGAAGTCGGGCACGCTCACGGTCCCTTTGATGTCGGCGGCGGTGGCCAGGTCGGCGACAAATTGCGCGTCGAGCTTTCCGCCAGACAAAGTGAATTGGCCGGTGTGAAACGCGATGGGGTCCTTCCAGCCGCTGAGGGCCAGCGTCACGCTGGAGAGATTCGATTCCGCCTGCCAGTCATGCATGCGCATCGGGCTCACGGCGAAATTATGCAGCGTGATATTGATGCCCTTGGTATCCGCGAGCGGAGCCACGGTGCCTTTGATGACGCTGCCCACCACGATTTCGGCGCCGGTCAGATGGATGCTGTCGATTTGGTCCAGCGTCATGCTGGAGGAGGACTCGCTGGATTTTGCGGGCGTCACAGCCGGGTCGGGGGGCGCGAAGGTGTAGTTATTTTTTCCCGCGCTGTTCGTAAGGAGAACCAGCTTCGGGCGCACCAAATCCACCGAGTTCACATGGATGGTTCCGTGCAGCAGCGGTGCGAGGGCCACATTCACGCCGATTTCGTCGGCTCCCACCAGATCGCCTGCTGGAAAGCCGGGAGGGTTGCCGATGTGCAGGTCCGAAACGGTCACGCCGGCCTCGGGGAAGACCCGCGCGTGAATCGCGCCTAGCGCGACTTTCCGCCCGGTCTGTTTCTCGATGGCGCTGGCGATGGTGTCACGGTAGCGATCGACATTCAGGAAATAGGGCACGGCCATCGCGACAAGAAGGATCAGGACAAAAACACTGAGCAGAATTCTTGCCCAGAACGGAAATCGGCCGGATTTTGTTACGGGGGTAGAAGAGGTATCCATGGCAACTCACATTCTCCGGGATGCAAATAGCCGCATGGAAACCCGGTTTGCCCTCGAGGCCCCTATCGTTGCAAATCGCGCGGCGAACGGCAAGCCATTCGTGCCACGTGCTTCAGCCCGTTGGTTTTGCTTGCGGCAGAAGGCGACCGTGCTCCAACCAAACCCCGCAGGCTGAAGCCCGGGCGACTAGCGTATAATTCCCCGGGGGGCCATTCCGTTTGCTTCAGATCGCGCATTTGCATGAGAGGGCGAATGTAGCTATTTCGTTCGACTCTTCGGCGGGGCTGCCTGCTCCGCGGTTGGCGCTGGAAAAGACGGGAACGTTCGTCGGCTTCTTCTCCAGCCTGGTCGCGCTCGTTCGCGGCCCGTCGCCGCCCCAGGAATTCGCTGGCGACGCATACTTTCGCGATTGCTGGGTCGACGAGCGATTTCCGAGGTTTGCCTTCGCCTTCGCTATTCTGTTTCAGGCGCTCCTCGTCCAGTTTCCCCCGCCCATCTGGAATATCCGCGCGGCGCGCACAGTTTCCAATTCGCCCCGGACGGAAATCGGCTGGTACGGGCCAGCTAAGGATTTTCCGACAATCCTTCCGGCCAGGCGCGCGCCTAAGGCTGCTACGCGTAAGGAGCCATCGAAGCCGCAGCCCCAACGCGGGGCCGATGCCTTCCATCCGCGCCAAACCATTCTGTCCGAACCCCTGCACCCAACGCATCCCCGACAGACCCTGATCCAGCCAAAGGCGCCGCAGGAACCGCCTAAAATTTTGCCGGCGCTTCCCAATATCGTGCAACTCGCGGGTGCGCAACCGGAGCGGCCGAAGCTGCAGCTCAGCGCCAATCAGCTGAAGTCGCTGCGGCCGAAGCCCCCCGCATCGCTGGCGGCCTCCAATGCCGCCGCGCCGGAAATTTCGGCGCCGGAAAAACAAGCTGGTGCGATCAGCATTGCTTCTTCCTCACAGGCGCCGCCAAAGCCGCTGCTCCCTGTGAACCCCATGTCCGCGCCGCGTGCAGCGCCGCAAAAAACGGATACCAGCGCAGCGGCTCCAGACATCGGAGGACGCAGCGGCGATACCCAAACTCTGATAGCGCTTTCGGCCACGCCCGCGCCTGTGGCTCCTCCGCCCGCTCTCCCCAGCGGAAATCTTTCGGCGCGCGTTTCGATTTCTCCGGATGGGCCAAAGCCCGGGACCCCCGGCGGGGGCGCTGACGGAAACGGAGCGGGGGGAGAAGCCGCAGGTAGCGCAGGCGGCCGTGGTCCGGAGGGTATCTTCATCAGCGGCGGGAACAGCGCAAACACCAGTCCGACTTCAGGACTAGCCATCGGCCCGGCATCGCGGGCGGCGGGCAATGCGTTGCCCACGCGGCCGGTTCCGCGCGAGCGGATCGCGCCCGAGGGCTCGAAATCGTTATCCGCGGATGCGGTAGGGACCGCGCAATCCGCTCCGAAATTGGGATTGTCTCCCCAGGAAGTGCTGAGGTCGAAACGCGTTTACACCCTGCACGTGAATATGCCGAATATGACCAGCGCATCCGGGAGCTGGGTGCTGAATTTTGCGGAACTGAATGAGGTGAACAGCGGCGTCTATGCTGCACCCGGCGCGCCCGAATTAACGGGACTGGCACCCCTGAAAAAAGTAGATCCGAAATATCCGCCCGAGCTGCGCACCCAGCACGTGGACGGAGACGTGGTGCTCTACGCCATCATCCGCAAGGACGGCAGCGTCGACAGCATCCAGTTGGTGCACAGCGTCGACCCGCGCCTGGATGCCAACGCCATGGAAGCGCTCGCGCAATGGAAATTCAGCCCCGCGGAGAAACACGGCGAGCCGGTCGATCTCGAAGCCGTAGTGCACATCCCATTTCGTTCCCGCAGCCCCGTGTTTTAGATTTACGTGGCGCGGGCTTCAGCCTGCGGTTTTTGGAAGTGCCTAAACACAGCCAATCTCGATTCAAGCCCACAGTCTTGAAGCCCGTCCTGCTGTAGCGCGCTCTAAATCCGCCTTCGAAGAAATTCAACCACCACATACCCGATCAGCCCAGAAATAAGTGCAATCACAAAGTTGTTGACCGTGAAAATATCCTTGATGGCGAACGCCAGGCTCTTGCCCTGGCCATTGGCCCGAGTAAACTCTCCCATCAAAAGGTTTGAATAGAACAGGAATATGATAAATCCGACCTCAACCAGCGCCCTCCAAACCGGAGCCAATTTCCCCGTCCTTGTTTCCCTCGAAGGCATCACGTAACTATAGCAAGAAACCGCTTCCGCGGCGGACAGCCTAAGAATGCTTCACGCCAGAAATTTTCAACGGCTTTGTAAATCGTCTCCCGGTATATACAGATCCAGATCGCGCGGCTGGCGTCTGCCGTTGCGAAGCGAGAACAATCCTCTGCCGGCGTCCGTGCTCAGTTCATCCTCGATGCCAGTCGGCATAATCCGGAGCCACGGCGCTGAACCGCGCATGACTATTAATTTTTGCGCGCGCTCGCGCCGTTTCGCGCGAACGCCCTTTGCTTCCGGCCGTGCGGCCCTGCGGCGCTTGCGCTGGCTGCGATTTTTCTTCTTCATAAGCTCGCCAAAAAGGGAAGTGCGAAAAAATTTTAGACTCGTAAAACAAGCGGTCAGAATGCCGCGGCGTCCGCAAAAGACCGGCGGACTTTTGCGGGATGCCGCGGCGACTTGACCCACGCGGGTCTCGCCGTGATGGCGGTCAAAGCGAGACTCGGCCCCGCGTGAAACTCAATTACAAGGCGACCGCTCCGCGCTCCTGGTTCCGAATGCGGATGACTTCTTCCACCTTGTAGAGAAAAATCTTGCCGTCCCCGATCTTGCCGCTGGAAGCGGTTCTGAGAATCGCCTCCACGGCGGAATCGACAAGTTCATCTGCCACGACAATTTCAAGTTTGACCTTTGGAACCAGATCCACTGTGTATTCGCGCCCCTTGTACACCTCGGTGTGTCCTTTTTGCCGCCCGTGCCCGCGCACATCGCTGATGGTCATCCCGCCGATGCCGATCTCGGTCAGGATTTCTTTGACGGCTTCAAATCTGGATGGCTGGATGATCGCTTCTAGTTTTGTCATCATGTTTTCTTGTCCTCAGTCTGCGTTAGCGGATTCAAAACTCAGTCTCTCTTACCGTGGACCGATCTCATTTCCCTGCGTGCTTCTACTGGAGCCGATAACCGCTGGCCTGCAAGCCGCCCTGCGCCGTGTCTTCTACCTGTCGCTGCGCGCTAATTCCTGGAAGACACGGCACCGGGATAAGGGCCTTGGGCGTCCCGGAACCAAACCACCTATTTCAGGACGCCCGGGTTTTTAGTCGCCATGTGCCGGCGCTGGCGCTTTTATAGGTGCACCGGACGGAAGTTGATGTGTGGGCAATCCCTTGGGAGCTCCAAGCGCAGTAATGACATATTCGGGATAAGCCGAAATGCCGTGCTCGTGGAGGTCCATGCCGTAGAGTTCGGCCTCAGCCGGCAGACGAAGTGTGCCCGTGGCGTTGACTGCGAGCATTACAACCATCGCCACCGCGAACGTTGCCAGCGTGATGCAGGCGCTGCCGATGGCTTGCGCGACCAACACTTGTGTGCCGCCGCCGTAGAATAGACCCTTTAGTGGGGCGCTATTGTCGGGGGCGAATGGTCCCGTCGCGCCGAATTGCCCGGAGGCAAACAGCCCGAGTGAAAGAGTTCCCCAAATGCCGCAAAATCCGTGAACTGGGACTGCTCCGATAGGATCATCAATCCTCAGATATTCCAGCAAATCGACTCCCAAGATGACCAGAACTCCCGCGACGCCGCCAAGAAGGACTGCGCCAGTTGGAGTGACCCAATAACAAGGGCATGTAATGGCTACGAGCCCGGCAAGGAAGCCGTTCGTGGTGTACCCGGCGTCCCATTTTTTGGTCATGATGTAACCGTAGATGATGGAGGTGAGTCCGGCTGCGCAGGCCGCCAATGTGGTGTTCGTTGCCACGCGACCAATCCCGACAAAATCCATGGCCGAGAGCGTGCTGCCCGGATTGAAGCCGTACCAGCCGAACCAAAGAATGAGTCCGCCGCTGACTGCGATGGTCAAGTCATGCGGCAGCATTGGGGTTCCACCGTCGCGCTTGAATGTGCGACCGAGACGTGGACCGAGAACAATGGCGCCGGCCAGCGCGATAAATCCGCCGATGGTGTGTACGACCGTGGAACCGGCGAAATCATGGAAGCCTATTCCGAGCCCCGGCCAGACATTTCCCGCGCTGCCCATATTTGCCAGCCAGCCGTCCGGCCCCCAGGCCCAGTGGCCGATGACCGGGTAGATGAACCCGGTGACGCAGATGCTGTAAAGAAGGTCGCCGACGAAGCCGGTGCGTCCGATCATCGCGCCCGAGGTGATGGTCGAGCAAGTATCGGCGAATGCGAATTGGAAGATCCACACGGCCAGGAACGCCACGCCGGTAGTTTCATAAGTTGCGGGGGCATTCTGGAGGAAGAACCAGTGGTAGCCAATGAAACCGTTGCCGTGGGCGAACATGAAGGCGAAGCCGACGGCATAGAAGAGAATTCCGCACAGGCAGGTGTCCACCACGCATTCGACCAGCACGTTCACCGTCTCGCGAGAACGACAGAAGCCGGCTTCCAGCATGGTGAACCCCACTTGCATTCCGAATACGAGGAAGGCGGCGACCAGCGTCCAAGCCGTGTTCACCGGATTGACGATGTCGTTGCCTTTCAGATCGGGATCAGCCGCAAAGACGTGGCTGAAGAAAATGCCGGTGACCGCGGCCATGATTGCGAGAACGAGGCCAACTCCCAGCACTTTCCCGGCGAGCAGTGTCCCTCCGTACTTGCGCCATTCCGGGTTGCGAAGCCGGACGCCAAGGCGGGAGATTTTTTCAGATAACAATAACTTTCTGGCCTTGCATCGAGGTATCTCTGACATTTCAACTCTCCTTTCAAGAATGAATAACCAAAAATTCCGGTGGACAAATCGCTCGTCTTAGAAATTGGCATGGCCGCATTTCCCCTCCTGCGAATGCCTTCGCTGGCCGATAAAGACACAAGCCCCCAAATGGAACGGGACTCGCTGAAGTTCCGGAACGCACAGACCCGGTTCAGCGCCGTTCAGGGCTTACTTTTCGGCTCGTCGTCGAGCGTTATGTTGCGATTGGTTGGACACGGCATCGTGTCCGAGACAAACAGTGCAGCACGAGGTTCGCGGCGCCGGCGCCTCCTTTCATCGGCGAAAGAAGGTGTTCGTGGCGGCGATGCTACCCCGTAATTTCAGGCGCAGTTTGCAACGTTTCCATCGGGACAGTCAAATTCAAACTTTCAATCGGCACGATTCAGAGCGGGCGCGTATCACAGTGAGCCGCGCTTGAGTTCATCGTTCAGGATGATGGTCTCCGCGATTTCCTTCATGGACTTGCGACTCTGCTGGCTCTGCCGCTGGATCGTGCGGTACGCGTCTTCCTCACTCATCTTCATTTCGCGTTGCAGAATTCCCTTGGCGCGCTCCACAACCTTGCGAGCTTCCAGCTGCCCGGTGAGATGGGATTTTTCGCTGAGCAATTGCTCCCTCTGGCGTTCGTTCTCCTGCAGCTCGGCAATCGTCTTTTGCAGTTCCGCCGTGCGCTCGGTGACTCGCGCCTCCAGGTGGTCGCGCGCCTCGCGAAGCGCCTCCTCGCTATTTCTCTTCGAGGAACTCACCCAGCTGGCCGCCAGCGCGCAAACTACAAACGCGGCAAAGTACGCGGTGTCCGTCGCGTTGATGGCAAAGGAATGGTATGGAGGAACAAAGTAGTAGTCCACGGCCACGGTGGAAAGAAAGACCGCAAACAGGCCCGGCGCCGTGCCGCCAAACCACGCGCTGGTCATCACCGCGGCGAAAAACAGGAATAAAAATGGATAAGGAAACAGGCGTTGAAGAAGAAGACTCGATGAAAGTGCCGCCGCCACGCACATCAGGGCAATCCCATGGCGAAGGCTGGTTGCCAGCGCGCCGGTCCTGAACCATCGGCCACGCTCTGAAGATGACGAAAGCGCAAGATGTCCCAAGGCCACCACGAATTCCTTTATGAATAACTTATATTTTCCTTATGCAGCTTGCCGCACCCCCGTGGCAAAGACAAACTCAAAGAGCGGATAGGTTGGATTGAAAAGATTATTGGTTTGCCTGGGAATGCCAATCTCCCGATTCGCGAATGCGCCGCGCCAATCGGGAGATTCGCGTTCCCGGGATTCAACCCCGGAAATTCGGATATATATTCTAGCGAGGCAGAAATTCGTCGGTGTGGGTCACGAATTCCGGATACGCGCCGGCGCCCAGCTCATGCAGGTCCATGCCCTGACGCTCTCCCTCGACAGATACACGGAACTCGTAGAAGCGGTTGAGGAGACGGTTTATTCCGTAAGTCAGAGGCAGCACAAAACCCAGCAGCGTAGCCACGCCGATCAATTGAGCCAGCCATTGGCCCGACGTAATTCCACTTATCGCAGAGGGCAGGGAGTCCCCCGCAACATTCAGTATTGGTCGCTGAAGCTGGCCAAACACTCCCAGCGCCAGCAGTCCCCAAATCCCCCCGACGGCGTGCACGGAAATCGAGCCTCCCGGATCATCGACTTCCATTTGCAGCTCCAGCATTTCGATTGAAAAGGTGATCGCCACACCCGCGACCGATCCGATCACCACGGCTTCGGCGGGAATCACGAACGCGCAGGAAGCGCTGCTGGCCACCAGCCCACCGATCCAGCCGTTGGCAGTGAGCGAGGCGTCGGGTTTGCCGAAGCGAACTTTAGTGATGAACGCCGCAGTGAGCGCCGAGGCCGACGCGGCCAGCAGGGTATTGACGGCGATCATCGCGGAACCGGAAGGTTCACCACCTGTGAAGAGGATCGCGCCGGCGGAATTGAGCCCAATCCAACCGACCAGGGCCAGCAGGCAACCGAACAGCACGAGAACCGCATTGTGACCTGGGATGGCGGGTGCCATGCCGTCCGCGGAATATTTCCCGCGCCGCGGCCCTAAAATCCATGTGACCGCCAGGGCCGTGACGCCGCCCACAACCTGAATCGTGCCGGCTCCCCCAACGTCCAGAAATCCGCGCCCGATTCCATAATTGACGCCGAGTTGCGCAAGCCATCCGCCTCCCCACACCCAATGCGCAAAGAGCGGATATGTAAGTGCAGCAAGCATTCCTGTGGAAAGGCAACTGGCGCGAAGACGCCAGCGGTCCGCGCCACTTCCGAGGGGGATCAGCGCGGCGAGTCCCACGCAAAAAATTTGAAACAACGCGGCGACTGTGGCGGGGTGGCCGTCAAAAGCAAGTTTGCGAAAAAACAACGGCTCGGCTGCAATCCAATTCCAATTTTTTCCCGACACCGTGAGAATGTGGCTCGGGCTCCCAATGAATCCCTGCCATGCAAATCCGCAAACGAAGTAGGCCAGGCTGGCAACGGCGAGAGCGCAAAGCGAGGCCATCATCATGTGGCCCGCGCTGCGCGACCTTCCCAGCCCGACGTTCATAAGCGACAGCCCGGCCCCCGCCAGCGGAACAAGGAATATAAAAAAGAGGCAGGCGGCCGTTGTTATTTCCGTGAGTCTCGGGGCGGGCATAGATATTATCTTTTTTCCTCTCGCGGAATCAGGTGCGATCGGAAAGCGAAGATCAATCCCAGCGCCTCCACGGCGACGCCGGCCAGGACAAACGCGGCCCGCAACGGAGGCGACGGGAAGAGCACAATCGCGGCCAACGACAGGAACCATCCTGCCGGCAACATCAGGAATCCTACGGCCTTCATTCCGAAATCCCCCGGGCGCAAAGCAATCAAACCTTCGTCTACCCTCTCGACGCCCGTTAAAATATCACAATCGCAGCGGAACCCAACGCGCCGCTCCAACAAAAGACGAATATGATTTGCGCCGCGCATCGTGCGGGCTTGTTGGTCTAAAAGACCGAGGGTATTCAGAAATCATTCCGGGTACCTTCAAGAATGCTTATGCGGCCGATAAAAGAAGTGGATAGCTAGCCTGGCCTCTCGCTGTGCAGATGACTCAATCAAACGGGCCGGGAATCTGCACTGCTGGGCACAGGATGTCTGCAAATATGTGCAAATAAACAAAATATAAGGATGGCTCGGGTGGCCAGTAGAAATACAGGTTCGCCTTCTTTGCGCCAGTGAGCTTTCCAGCTTCCCATTTCGGGCCTGAATTACAGCCATATGATTCCGTAATTTGGGCCATCGAAACGTTGCATTTTACTCCTCCCGCGGGCCCAACTAGTATCACGTCCCTCGGCACACATTAGTTTCTGCAGTTGATTTGAGACGTGTGGTTCCAGCGGCGAGATAAAGAATCTATAAGGAGAATACATGGCGGAGAATACCGGCGAAGTCAAAATGACACCAACCTTAGGATTAACCGGGTTGACGATGAACGCCATGGCGCTCATCGCTCCCGGTGCATTCCTTTGGCTCACCTTTGCACCGCAAGCGACGGAGGGGTCCACAGCGCCCTCGATGTGGATCGGCATCCTGTTCGCACTCTTGTTGTGTCTGGCCACCGCGGTCTGTTACGCGGAGATGGCGAAGCTGTATCCAGGCACCGGCAGCTCTTACTATTTCGCGGAGCAGTCGTTCCTGAATCACGACAAGGCTTGGAAATACGCCCGCCTGATGAAGTTCATCGTCGGCTGGGGTTCGCATCTTTACTACTGGATTTACCCAGGCGTGATGGTGGCCGTCACGGGAGTTTTCTGCGGTTACATCACGGGCACCTTGTGGCCAAACTTCATGAGCGCGTCGAACCCCGGTCCCATGTTCATGATGCTGATCGCGATCGTGTTCTCTTTTGCGGTCGCCTATATTGCGCACCGAGGGGTTAATGGGTCGACGGCGGTCAGCGTCGCCATCAACGTCATTCAAATCTCCGCGCTGATCGTCTTCTCCGTGATGGCAATTAGCTACCGGATGAGCCACCCCCCGGGAAGCGAAGCGTGGCAGTTTGATTCGGTTTCCGGCGAGGGTTATACCTATGAATTCGCGACAACGAGCCAAACGGTGGATGGGAAAACGACGGACGTAATTACCCGCGATGCTAATATGGTGCCCCAGCCCAAGCTCGACGCGGCCGGGAAGCCTGTTCCCTTTCACGTCAGTTACGATATGTATGACACTAGCACTCCGCCGGTGTTTCAAGCCCATCCGAATGCCACATCCGTAGTCGCCATTCACAATTTCAACTGGATGTTCGTTCAAGCCACAGTCGCCATCCTGATTCTGGTCGGATTCGAATCGGTGACAGCGATGGGCGGCGAGGCGAAAAACGCCAAGCGGGATGTGCCCATCGCGGTCATCACTTCACTGCTGGTTCAAGGGGCGTTCTGCTATCTGTTCGAGTATTTCGCCGCAAACTACTTCTTAAGTAGCGGCTACCCGATGTCCACTGCCACGGGCTCGTCGGCGCCGATCGGCGACATGATGATCATGGTCGGCGATGCCCTGTTCAACGGTCATGGCCGGGCCTTCATGCTGATCGAAGCCGTAACCGTTTTCCTGGCGCTGATCGGCACCACGCTTTCCTGCATCAACACCGGGGCGCGCGTCACCTATGCCATGGGCAAAGACGCAGAGGTGCCGGAACACTTCGGCATGCTGCATGAAAAGAACCTGAGCCCTCACCGCGCCATCTGGGCCCTGGCGATCATTTCTGCTGTGTTCGGTTGCCTGGCACTGCTGATGCTCTTCGGCGATGCCGGCGCTCTCCCGGACGCCACGATCAAGGCCTTGCCTCAGGGGTTCTGGTCGAGCTTCGGCTACGTGTCTCACGACACCATGGCGAAAATGCCCAACAGCCTGCTCACGATTACGCTGGCTTCCAACTTCGGGACGTTCCTGCTTTACATGCTGAGCTGCGTAACCTGCATCTTTTGCTACAAGGGACACCCGAACTACAGCTTCGTGAGACACACGCTCATCCCTTATTTCGGTATAGCCGCGAACCTGATTTGCATGGGGGCATACATCGTGCTGCCCTTTATGGGTTACGGCACAAAGATGGAACCATTCTTCGCCTTGGGGATTGCGGCTGTGTGGGCGATTTATGGAGGGATCTACTTCCTGCGGACCAGCAAGGCCACAGGGCGTACGACGCTGGTCACCAGCCGCACGTAATGGTGTAGTATGAACCTAGCTGAGTTAGCAAGGAAATTCGGACAGGTCCGCCGAGGCGAACCTGTCCGATTTTCCGTTTCAGACGTGAGTGAAATTCCGGGAGAACCTGCGAGAAGCACTCCCCAGAGCGCTGCCTCCTGGGTGGCCTCCACGAGAAGTTCCGCCTCCAGCCATATGCTTGACCTCGAATTCGTGGAACGCACTGACGTCGGGCGAGTCCGCGACCACAACGAAGATTACTTGGGCCATGCGGCGCCGGCTACTCCCGCGCAGGTGCGCACGCATGGGTGGATGTTTGTTTTGGCGGATGGAGTTGGCGGACAGGAAAAAGGGGAGGTCGCTTCACGAACGGCAGTCGAAAGCATGGTCGCCGGATTCCACAAAACCAGGGACGGGGAATCGCACTCCGCAGTGCTTCAACGTTTGGTTCAACAGGCCAACACTCGCGTGTTTGAATCCGCTGTAACGGGCGGGAGGACCACGGCAGGGATGGCGACCACGATCGTGGCTTGCGCCCTGCGCTACGACCGAGTTTCGGTTGCGCATGTGGGCGATTCGCGTTGCTATTTGATCCGCAATGGAAAAGCGGCCCAGATCACGCGCGACCACACCGTTGCCGGCGAGCAAGTGCGCCTCGGGCTGATCACCGCACAGGAAGCAGCCGAGGGACAAAACAGCCATATTCTCAGCCGCTCGCTCGGAAACGAATTGGTTGCCAATGTGGACACCAACGACCACCAGATCTTCGTAGGCGATGTTCTACTGTTGTGCTCGGACGGCCTGCACGGGATGGTGGATGCCTCGGAAATGACCGCGATTTGCGGACAAGGCCAGGATCTCCATCTCGCTGCGGAAAAATTGGTTGCTCTTGCCAATGATCGGGGCGGCGGCGATAATATCAGCGTTCAGTTGATCCGAATCCGGGGCGTCGAGCGGGTGGGAATGTACCGCGGACGGCCCTACAAACTGTACTGATAAAGGTTCGCTGCTGTCATTGCGCTTGCCGCTGACCTGCCTTCCCAATGAGCGAATTCCATCCCGGGGATGTGCTCGATCATTACCGCATCGACGGCCTGGTCGCCAGAAGCGGCATGGCCTCTATTTTCCGCGCCACCGATGTGCGCGACGGCAAGGCGGTCGCGATCAAACTCCCCCACCCGGAAATGGAAGCCGACCCGGTCCTTTTCGACCGCTTCAAGCGCGAAGAAGAAATCGGCAAAAAGCTGGATCACCCGGGCGTCGTTCGCGTATTCAACGACGAGGAACGCAGCCGGCGCTACATGGTTCTGGAATGGGTGGATGGCCGCCTGTTGCGCCAGGTTCTGAACGAACAAAAGCGACTCCCGCAGGATCGCGCCATCCGCATCACTCTCGGGCTGTGCAAGACGCTCGATTACATCCATAGCCAGGGGGTTGTGCACCGCGACCTGAAACCCGAAAACATCATGGTCGGCCCGGACGACCAAGTGAAGCTGATTGATTTCGGCATCGCCGCAAATGCCGGATCGCGCCGCCTGACCTTCGCCAAGCTGACCGAGGCCATGGGGACGCCGGATTATATTTCTCCCGAGCAAGTGAAAGGAAAACGCGGCGATGCCAGGAGCGACATTTATTCCCTGGGCATCATGTTTTACGAAATGCTGACCGGCAAGGTGCCGTTCAACGGTCCCAATCCATTCGTGATTATGAACGAACGCCTGTTGAACAACCCAGTCCCGCCGCGCGAGGTCAATCCCGAAATTTCACCCCAGCTGCAGGAAATTATTTATCGGGCCCTGGAGCGCGATCCGAGCAAGCGTTATCCCAATGCCCGCGAATTCGCGCTGGATCTGGAGCATCCGGAAAAAGTGGGCGTGGCCGACCGGGAGGAAATGAAAAACTGGAAACAGAGACGTTCGCCCAGGGTGCGGCAAATCCTGTTTTACGTCATGCTGGCCTTGATTCCCGTGGTGGTCTTCGGCCTGATGCTTTTAATTGCGCGCCGGTAATAGCGGGATTTGGCAGCACAGGCGCTCTTGCCTATGCGGTTTTGTGAGCTGTACGAACGGGTGGCTCGGCCAACGACTATTGTAAAAACCGTGCGGGCATGAGTGACTGCGCTACTCGACTTCTTCCGCAAACTGTCAGGCACGGAAAGTGTTTTAGACCATGCGCATCGACGAATTCCAACAGAGACTCCGCGAAAAGGTGCTGATCGCGGACGGAGCCATGGGCTCCCTGCTCTATGAAAGCCTGGGGCCGCAGCGCTGCGTGGATGAACTCAACGCCACGCGCGCCGAAGAAGTCTTTCGCGTTCACATGGCCTATCTGGAAGCCGGCGCGCACATCATCGAGACCAACACCTTCGGCGCGAACCGCAATAAATTGAGCACGCTGGGCCTGGAGGAACGCGTCACCGAATTTAATCACCGCGGCGCCAAGATCGCGCGCGAGGCGCGCGAGGCCGCCCGCCACGAAGTTCTGATCGCCGGATCGATCGGGCCGCTGGGCGTCTTCCGCGATGAACGCGAGGCCACGCCGGAACATTTCCGGGAAATTTTCCGCGAGCAGGCCGAAGCGCTCGAAGAACGCGGCGTGGATTTTTTTGTGCTGGAGACGTTCGGGAATCCCGCCGAACTTGTGGCCGCCATCGAAGCGGTTCGTTCGTTTTCGCAGCTCCCCATCGTCGCGGAGATGACCTACTCCGAGGAGGGCAGCACCTTCAGCGGCTTTCGGCCGAAAGATGCCTGGGCTCTTTTGCGCGAGCGCGGCGTGCAGGTCATCGGGGCGAACTGTTCCGTGGGCCCGCAGGATCATTTGCGAATTCTGCAGGACCTTGCCGCGGCGGCGGGTTCGTTTCCGATGAGCGCGATGCCCAACGTGGGATTCCCGCAGCGCGCCGGCGATCGCGTCATCTATCCGAAATCCTCGCCTGAATATTTCGATCTGTTCGCGCGCGAAGCTGTGGTGCTGGGCGCGCGAATCCTCGGCGGGTGCTGCGGAACCTCGCCGGAACATATTCGCGCGATGGTCCGCGCGGTGGAAGGCATGCATCCGGCCGCGCAGGCCCGCGCGGTGACCGTGGTGGAAGCGGCGCCTGAGGCGCGCCCTGTGGCGGCGCGAGAGCCCGAAAGCGCGCTGTGGCGAAAAATTCAGGCGCAACAATTCGTGATTTCGGTGGAAATTGATCCGCCCAAAGGCACCTCGATCGATCGCGTTCTCGAGCAGGTGCGCAACGTGATGGCCTCGAAGAAAGTGGATGCCATCGACGTCAACAGCGGGCCGCTCGCGCGCGTGGGCATGGACGCGCTTTCCCTTTCCGGAGCGCTCGAAGCGCGCGGCATCGAAACGATCCCGCATCTCACCACGCGCGACGCTAACTTGATCGGCTTGCAAGCCATGCTCCTCGGCGCGTGGGCCGTCGGCGGAGTGCGCAACGTCCTGGCCGTCACCGGCGATCCGCCCTCGCTCGGCAGCTCTCCCGAATCGTTCGGCGTCTATGAAGTAGACGCCATCGGCCTGGTGAAAGTCATGGCCAAACTAAATCAGGGGCAGGATTGGGGCGGAAAAAATCTCGGCGGCGCGACGAATTTCACGATCGGTGTCGCCGTGAATCCTCTCGCCGAGGACCTGGACGAAGAGCTGCGGCGATTTCACTTGAAAGTCGAGGCCGGCGCTCACTTCGCCATGACCCAGCCGATTTTCGATCCCGAGCACTGGGAGCAATTTCTTGCGCGCATGGGCGGAAAATCGCCGATCCCCATCCTGGTTGGACTGTGGCCGCTGAGCAGCTACAAGCAAGCCCTGCGCCTGCACAACGAGGTGCCCGGCATCGTGATTCCGGAGCCGCTGTTGAAGCAGCTCGAAGCCGCGGGAGGCTCGGCGCGCGAACATGGTTTCGCCCTCGCGCGCAAATTGCTGGATTGGGCCAGGGGAGCGCGCCATCTGGGAATTGCCGGCGCTTACCTGATTCCTCCATTCAAGCGCTACGAGGAAATTCTGGATCTGTTTTAGCGACGCTCCGGCTGTTTGTTGAGGGTCGGAGATTCGGGCTGGAACTGAAACAGTCCCTCGTGATCCAACGGCCGCTGCACTGCATCTTCGAGCTCGCCAAGGGCCCGCTGCGCGCGGCCCACAGCGTCCAGCCGCGCTCGCGCCAGGACCGAGAGTTGAATTTGCACGGCATCGAGGCTCAGTCGATTGTCGGTGCCGGCGCGGATGCCCTGCTGTACGATCTGCGCTTGAGTTTCCTGGAGCTGATAAAGAGATTGAGCCTCGTCCACTTCCTGCAGCGCTGCGGTGTACACGGCAAGCGCGCGTTCACTCCGCGCAATCACTAGCGCCTGCGTTTGCACGAACGCCGCCGCAGCTTCCTTGCGGCGGCCCTCAGCCTCCGCGATGGGTCCCTGATTTCGATTGAAGACCGGCAGTGACGTTGAGAAGCCCACGGTAAAGAAACTGTTCCGCTCCTCATAAGTGTATCCCGGGCCAATATTGAAATTGGGATATTGCCTGGCAATTTCCAAGTGCACGGCGGCTTCAGCGGCCGCATATTGCGCCAGCGAACGCCGGATATCCAAACGATTGAGCACGGCGTCCCGCTGGACCTGACCCGCCGAGAGCGATTCTGGCGCCGGCGGAGTGTCCATTGTGGACCATGAGAACTCCGCCGCATCGAGCCCCGCGACCGGAATGCCAATGGCGGCCGCCAGTGCGGCCTTGGCGTCGGCAGCCTGGCCCTCGGCGGCGCGGGTCGCCACGAGCGTCTTGGAAGACTCCATCCGCGCGAGGTCCACATCCTGCCTGGTTACTTCCCCGGCCGAAAACACTCGGTCCAGGATAACGACCTGATCCTCGCGCGCCTTTTCCTCTGTCCGAAGCAATTCCAGATTTCGAGAGGCAACCAGATAATTCAGCAGTGCCAAACGAACGCCCGCGACAACGGTCCAGGCGGAATCAGCAAGGTCAAACTGAGCCGCCTGATCGAGGTTCCGGGCGATCTGAACACCCTGCCTTCGCTTGCCCGCAGTTTCGATAAGAATGAGAAAATCCTGGGTCAGCAGATACGGAGCCGGGACGCCGGGCACCAAATCAACCGTCGGATTGGGCCGGGCGCTGGCCGTCAGTACGGCTCCCTCGGCGGTAGCGAGCCGCGCCCGGGCCAGGTCCAGAGCGGGATTGAAGTACAGAGCCGCCAACGAAAGTGTTTGCAGGTCCCAACTATTGGACGGCCACGGGGACACGGGGTGACCCAGATTACTTTCTTCAAAAATTCGCAGGCCTGGATCGGCAAGACTCCGCGATTCAAACTGCGCGGCCGTTTCGGCGGCATCGATACGAGCCGGCGTGTAATGCTGCGCAGCGCACCCGGCCAACAAGCAAATTGTGGCCAGAGGAACAAATCGTTTCCCGATTGCATTCATCGAGTGTTTCCCCCTGTAAATTCCGCCGCCCGCTGGCTAACGTCCTGCGAATACCACGCCGGGTTCAAGCTTCAGCACCGGACGGACGCTGATCCCGGCTGCCACGATGCTTACAAGTATGACCATCATTGCGGCGACAACCGGCGTGAACCACATCATGCGGAACGGATAGTCGAACTCCACCACCGCGATTTGCCCGACGATGGCGCACAAACCGAGTCCCAGGCCGGTGCCCAGAAGCGCGCACAAGCCGGATTGCACAAAGATCATGGTCAGCAAGAGACGCGAGTTCGCGCCCATAGCCTTCAGCACCGCATACTGCTTCAAGCTGTCCGTGGTGAACATGTACAGCATGACTCCGGTGACGCCGAATCCCACCAGCATGGCGATGGAAATCATCGAGGCCATGTCCCCCACATCTTCGGAGTTGATCAACAACCAATCGACAGTATCCGCTTTGAAGTCATCCGCGGACCGCGCTTTCAGGTCCGTTTGCGCTTCGATATGCGCGGCCAATTCCCACGGCGACACGCCGGGCGCCGCCTTGGCCAACACAAAAGTCAGCAGGTGCCGCTCCGGCGGGAGCATGCGCGAGGCGTTGGAAAGCGTGGTGTACATCAGAGGCTGCGGCGGGTATCGAGGCAAAGCTTTCGAGCGGGCCCTGACCACAACGCGATGATCGTTTACCAGCAACTGGTCGCCCGCAGCCAGCTCGCGCGTTGGCACGTCGAGATGTGGCCGTCCGAACGGCCATTGATCCGCCGTCGAAGTTGGTGTTTCGAGCTTCCCATCCGTGCCTCCCGGATCAACTACGACTGCGTCCGGAGTGCGCAATACTGTAGGTGAAACTCCATCTTGCAGCGGGGGAAGCCCTAAGAACGTAGCGTTGTCCACACCGATGAGTTGAAAGGATTGAAATCGCCCATTTGGAAAGCGCGCGTCCGCCGTGGCCAGTGCTAGCGGCGCGGCGAACGACACGCCGTCAACACTGCGGACGAGCGACAGCGCCGAATCGGGGATGTTCGTGGTTTGCTCGGTGGATTCGACCGCCGGATCCATCACCCACACATCCGCGCCCGGGTTCTCCGAGATCAGCGCAAATCCGCGCGTCATGAAGCCACAGAAGTACGAGCCGGCAAAGGTGACCAGAAACGACGTGAACGTGATGCCGAACAATAATCCGACGTACTTGGCCCGGTCTCCGAGGAGCATCTTCACAGCTACCCGCAGCATTATGGTTTACCCCCCTTGATGGGCTGGGCCTTCCGGCCTGGCGCGTCGCCGCAGTGTTCTGCTGGTTTTTGCGCCTGTGCCAGGTTCGCGGAATTGGGGGTGGCCTCGATAAAAACATCCGTCAATTGGCCAACATAGAGAGGTAAGGACGCAGGATCAAACGAATAAATCACCTGAAGCACTCTGTTGTCGGTTCGTTGTGTGGCATCGCCTGTGAGCGCCACTTTGGGGATCACATCGGGATCGGTGCGCACATATTGCAGCGGAGCCTTCAATTCTGGGTTGCCTCGAACTGCAGCCACGGCCGGGGCGCAAGGCTGGAATCTCCAGGCATCGTTCTCGTCAATGTCCACGCGCACATGCAGCGTGGTGTCGTCTCCAAGCAGCATTAATGGTGTTCCCGAAACGCCGCTCTGGGCGTACTCGCCCAGCCGAGTCGTCATCTGCAGGATGCGGCCGGAAATGGGGGCGCGAATCGTATGGAGTTCGATTTGGGATTTGATTTGGCCCACTTGGGACTGGGCCGACGCAATCTGGGTTTTGATTTGCTCGACCTGCGATTTGGCAGAGGCTACACCCGCTTTAACAATCGATACATCGAATCGCCGGTTCGCTAATTCCTCGGCGTTGATGGACACTCCGGGTTCCAGGCTCTCTCCAACCTTCAGACGATTTTCTGTTTTTGCCAGGGTCGCCTCGGCCTCGTTGACCTTGGCGTTGGCCGGCAATAATTGGGCTTCCACTTCCTTGACTTTGGCGTTCGCCGGAAGAAGTTGGGCGTCTAAATCGCGAATGTCCACCTTAAATAGCGGGGCCCCGGCCTTCACGCGCTCACCCCATTTGACGTAGACGCCCGTGACGATGCCGGAGACTGGCGTGCCAACCGCAATATTTTCGGTGCTGGCCTCCACGATGCCTGGACCGAAAATATAGGAAGAGAACGGCGCGCCGGTTCGCTGGACGGCCGGTTGGGCCACTGGCGCAGTGCGGTTGTCCGCAAGAACCATGGCGATCGCGGCCGCGACCCCGATCACCGCCAGGAATGGAAGCACGTATTTGCGGATCATTGCAGACCTCCCTTATCAATGCTGCGAACGATATCGATAATCTTTCCGTCATCCATGTGCGCGATTCGATCGGCAAAATCAAAGATGCGCGGATCGTGTGTGACCACCACCAGCGCCCGCTCCGGACTCCTGGCGGCACTTCGCAACAGCTCCATCATGCTGCGCCCGGCCACGTGATCGAGGTTGCTGGTCGGCTCATCGCATACGATCAGCTTCGGGTTGTGGACCAGCGCGCGCGCGATGGCCACGCGTTGCTGCTGGCCGCCGCTCAGGTGCGACGGAAGAGCGTCGCGCCGCGCGCCAAGCCCGACGGTTTCCAGAGCTTCTTCCGCACGACTCTCCGCTTCCCTGCGCGGCGCTCCGTTGATCAGCAGCGGCAGCGATACATTCTCGACGGCGCTGAGCGCCGGCAGCAGATTGAACATTTGAAACACGTAGCCGATGGACTCTCCGCGAAACTGCGTGCGTTCTTTCGCGCCCATGTTCTTCAAATCGCGCCCCAGAACCTGGCACTCCCCGGAATCCTGGCCCAGGATGGCCGCGACGACGGAGATAAGAGTGGTCTTTCCGCATCCGGACGGGCCGACCACCATGAGCAATTCGCCTCGAAGCACATCGAGGTCGATACCGCGGAGAGCCATTACACTGGCATCACCCGTACCGTACGTTTTGGTCAGTCCGCGGCAACGTACCGCAATATCGTGGTTCGGCTCCGCCGCATTGATTGCGTATTCCATGGTCTTGTCCTCAGCACTGGAGAAAAGTGTGTAGCAAGGAAGCGCTTGCCGCGCCCTTGTCGTTCGTCTGCGAACGCACGACGGCCAGATTGATAAGCAGTGTCAGTTACGAAATTTTGGGCGTAGTTCTAGATACGGAGGCTGAACGGAGGGCTGGCGGAGGCCAGAGCCAATGCCGCGGGGCGAATCCAAAAAGGCATTGAATGTAACGAAAATGGAAGAACTGATCGGATGATTGACGCTGCCGAATTCATGGAGAGCGCTGGGATAAGCCGCCCCAACGCCAATACCAGGCCCACGCACAAGGCCAGGATCACCAGCGGGTATTCACTGTCACTCCCGGTTTGCAGAGCGTGGTCCCACTGATCGAACAAATCAACGAGAGGGCAAACCAGGCAGATTGCCAGGGCAAAGACGCCTATGATAAGGGAAGCCCTCGATCTCATACGTCAAAGTGTACTCTCGTGGCTCAACGGAGGTCAATGAGAACGGGGCCGTTTGCCCGGATGAGAATGGGATGGGAGAATGTAAGTACGGTCATATTGCGCCCTCCAGTAAACTGCAAGGGAGACAGGTGTGAGGTGATTTGGAAGCGTGAGACAGGCATTAACTCGGCCCACCTAAATCGAAGGCCAGCTTGCACATAGGAGACGTGCGTTGGATCGCAGAGAACCACGAATCGCCGCCCTGAAGAGTCTGCTGAAGCAGAGGATCGTCATTCTGGACGGCGCCATGGGCACCATGATCCAGGCGCAGCAACTGGAGGAAGCGGCGTTTCGCGGCTCACAATTTTTGAAGCACCCGCGCGACCTGCGTGGAAATTTCGATGTGCTGAACCTCACGCAGCCTGGCATCGTGCAGGCCATTCAACGCCAATATCTCGAAGCGGGCGCGGACATCATCAAGACCAACACGTTTAATGCGAATGGAATATCCGCGCTGGATTACGGTCTCGAAAAGCACGTTCACGAGATCAACGTCGCGGGCGCGAAAATCGCGCGCGCCGTGGCCGACGAATACGAGGCCGCGCAACCCGGCGAATACCGGTTCGTTGCAGGATCGCTCGGACCCACAAACCGCACCGCCTCGATGTCGCAGGATGTGAACAGCCCCGCCTCGCGCGGCGTCACCTTCGACAAATTGCGCGAAGTGTATTTCGAGCAGGCGCGCGGCCTGGTCGAAGGCGGCGCCGATCTTCTGTTGCTGGAGACGATCTTCGACACGCTAAACGCCAAGGCCGCGCTCTTTGCCATCAGCCAATACAACGACGAATATTTTGCGACTTCCGGGCGGCGCGTGCCGGTCATGGTGTCCGTCACCATCACCGACCAGAGCGGGCGCACGCTTTCCGGGCAGACGGTCGAAGCGTTCTGGATTTCGGTTTCGCACATGGACCTGCTGAGCGTGGGCATCAACTGCGCCCTCGGCGCCAAACAAATGCGCCCGTACATCGAGGAGCTTTCGCATCTCGCGCCCGTGCACATCAGTTGCCACCCGAACGCCGGGCTTCCCAACGCGTTCGGCGGGTTCGACGAGACGCCGGAAACGATGTCCGCCGACCTGCGCGATTTTGCGTCGAACGGCTGGCTGAACATCGCCGGCGGCTGCTGCGGAACGACGCCCGCGCACATCCGCGCGATTGCCGAGGCGGTGCGCGGGATCGAGCCGCACGCGCTCTCCAAGCCGGAACGTTACACGCGGTTCAGCGGGCTCGAGCCGCTGGTGCTGCGGCCGGATTCGCGCTTCGTCAACATCGGCGAGCGCACCAACGTCACCGGCTCGCCCAAATTTTCCAAGCTGATCCTCGCCGGCGAACTCGAAGCGGCGCTTTCCGTGGCGCGGCAGCAAGTCGAAAACGGCGCGCAGATCATTGACATCAACATGGACGAAGCCATGCTCGATTCCGAGCAGGCCATGACCACTTTTCTGCACCACATCGCGGCGGAGCCGGACATCGCCCGCGTGCCGATCATGATTGACAGTTCCAACTGGAAAATCATCGAGGCCGGCCTGAAATGCATTCAGGGCCGGGGCATTGTGAACTCCATCAGCCTGAAGGAAGGCGAAGAGGCCTTCCGGCAGCGCGCGCGGCTCGTCCGGCGGTACGGCGCGGCCATGGTGGTGATGGCCTTCGATGAAAAGGGGCAGGCCGATTCGCTCGCGCGCAAGATGGAAGTTTGCGAAAGGGCCTACCGGATTCTTACGCAAGAGGCCGGGGTCGCCCCGGAAGAAATTATTTTCGATCCGAATATTCTGACCGTGGCCACAGGCATCGAAGAGCACAACAATTACGCCGTCGATTTCATCGAGGCCACGCGGCAGATCAAAGCCAGGCTGCCCTATGCTAGGGTAAGCGGCGGCGTCAGCAACATTTCCTTCTCTTTCCGCGGCCAGACCGTGGTGCGCGAGGCCATGCACTCCTCGTTTCTGTACCGCGCGATTCAGGCAGGGCTGGACATGGCCATCGTGAACGCGGGCCAGCTCGCGGTCTACGAAGAAATTCCGAAGGACTTGCTGACTCTCGTCGAGGACGTGCTTCTCAACCGGCGTCCCGACGCCACCGAACGATTGCTGGCGTTCACGGAAACCGTAAAGTCAAAAGAAAAAGGAGCCGTGGAGGAAGACTCCTGGCGGAAGGGCACTCTCGAAGAGCGCCTCACGCACGCGCTCGTGAAAGGTATTACGGATTACATCGAGGAAGACACCGAAGAGGCGCGGCAAAAATACGGCAAGCCGCTCGCGGTGATCGAAGGCCCGCTGATGAGCGCGATGAATGTGGTGGGCGATCTCTTCGGATCGGGCCGCATGTTTCTGCCGCAAGTAGTGAAGAGCGCGCGGGTGATGAAAAAAGCCGTCGCGTATCTGCAGCCTTACCTCGAAGCGGAAAAGCAGGCGGGCGGGGTCTCCGTAAAAGGCCGCATCGTCATGGCCACGGTGAAGGGCGACGTTCACGACATCGGAAAAAATATCGTCGGCGTGGTGCTGGGCTGCAACAACTACGAAGTGATCGATCTTGGCGTGATGGTGCCGAGCGAGAAAATCCTGAAAACTGCGCGCGAAACGGGCGCCCATTTGATCGGCCTGAGCGGCCTGATCACGCCTTCGCTTGAGGAAATGACGCACGTGGCCAAGGAAATGGAGCGTGAAGGTTTCAGCGTTCCGCTTCTGATCGGCGGCGCGACGACCAGCCGCACCCACACGGCAGTGAAAATCGCGCCGTCTTATCGCCAGCCGGTCATCCACGTGCAAGACGCCTCGCGCGCCGTCGGCGTGGTGGGAAGTTTGCTCAGCGCCGAGATGAAGGGTCATTTCACGGAGGAAAACAGCAAGGAACAGGAACGCGCGCGCGAAAAACATTCCTCGCGAAAGGCGCAGCCCCTCTTGCCCTTTGCGGAGGCGCGGAAGAAGAAGCCCGTTTACGATTGGTCCGCATACGAGCCGCCGCGGCCTTCCTTTCTCGGAACGCGCGTTTACAATCCGGTGCCGCTCGAGGAAATCGTTCCCTACGTTGACTGGACGCCGTTTTTCCACGCCTGGGAGCTGCGTGGCATCTATCCGAAAATTTTCGAGCAGGAAGGCGTCGGCCCGAAAGCGAAGGAACTGTTCGACGACGGCCGAAAGCTGCTCGCCTGCATCGTGCGCGAAAAATTGCTGGAAGCGCGGGCTGTTGTCGGATTTTTCCCCGCGAACAGCGTTCAGGACGACATCGAAGTGTACACGGATGAATCGCGCCATTTGCTGACGACGTTTCACACGTTGCGGCAGCAATTGGTGAAGGGCAACCAGGAGCCCAGCTACGCCGTGGCCGATTTCGTCGCGCCGCGCGAGAGCGGCCGCATGGATTATCTCGGCCTGTTCGCGGTCACCGCGGGATTGCGCATCGAGCCGCTGGTCGCGAAATTTGAAAAAGAGAATGACGACTACAACGCACTGATGGCCAAAGCGCTCGCCGACCGCCTTGCAGAGGGACTCGCCGAACTCACGCACAAACGCGCGCGCATCGAATGGGGTTACGGCAATGCCGAGAACCTGAGCCCTGACGATCTGGTGCGCGAACGCTATCGCGGCATTCGTCCCGCGCCTGGCTATCCCGCGCTGCCCGATCACACGGAGAAACGCCCGCTCTTCGATCTCTTGTGCGCGGAAAAAAACACGGGCATCACGCTGACGGAAAATTTCGCGATGTATCCGGCGGCTTCGGTAAGCGGCTTTTACTTTTCGCACCCCGAATCGAAATATTTCGCCGTCGGAAAAATCGGCCGCGACCAGGTCGAGGATTACAGCCGCCGTAAAGGCCTCGATCTGCGCATCGTCGAGCGCTGGCTCGCCCCCAATTTGAACTACGATCCCGACGCCGCGTAATCCTTCCCGTTCAATGCTAGCCCCAGTAGCGCAGGCTTCAGCCTGTGGTTTTTGACTTTTTGAAGCCTGGCGCAAAACCCCCAGGCTGAAGCCCGCGCTACTACCCCCCAAAAAACTCCAAGGCGGAGCCGGAAATCCGGCGCCCGCCTTGGAGTTTTTCGTTTCTCTTGATGCCTGTTCGGCTCGATCTACGGGAGGTCGTAGCGCAGGTCGACATACACCATGCTGGTGTGAGCAGTGCCCGGTTGCCCGCTGGCGATAAACCAGGGCGCTCGCGAGACGTATGAGTATTGCGTGATTACCTTGAGGTCGCCATAGTTCGGATTCCTCCAGAACGTATGGACGAAACCGAACGTCGGCTCATATAGATATCTGTCCGAGGAGTTGTTTGAACCACCGGGGGCGGCGCAGGTACCTGCGCCGCTCGCCAAGACCGAAGTACCGGGTCCGAAGCCGTACCCGGAATTGGTAACGACGGTGCAAGTTCCAGTGACTGTACCGGTAGCCGGGGTGTTGACAGTCGTTGTGACCTGACCGAAGTTCCTGCCGAAATACGCCCCGCTGTAGTATCCGTAGAGCAAAAACCTCGGCGTGATTTGATATTCGAACCCGGCAATTCCTGATCCGGAGTGAATCCCCGACAAATTGCCGTCCGGACGAACAATCAGATCCGGGCCGGCAGTGCTGGCGATGTATCGGCCACCGGCGTCGCTATAGAACGACGTGGCGATGAACCGCAAGTTCTTGATCAATTCGACGTTCAAGGTGGCAGCGACGCCTCCCCCGTGGATCGTGGTGTACGTCGGGCTGACGATGGTAGTACTCGTCGCAGAGGCAAACGTAGATTGAACCAGATTCACAGCCTTGAAAGTGCGAAACAACCCCGCCACATCGAAATGGACGTGGTGACCACCGGGGACGGCGTCGAATGCCGTCTTTACGATTAGATCGGGCGCCAGGTTGGGAATACTCGTATTGTTAACGCCATTTGTACTGCTGGTGTTGCCGCTGTTCGTATCAAACTGATTGCCATAGATGTTGGGTGCGTTGACGACAACAGCGACGGTACCGGTAGGACATGTCGGACTAACGGTACATGTAACGTTCGTTGAACCTTGAACGTTGAATTGTGCCGGCACGGTTGAAGGCAACGTCACGGTACTCGGAAGAAGCTGCTGTGGGTTTTCGGCCGAAACGCCGATCGCCCAGTAGTTGGTCGGGTGGAAAAGGACCCGAATGCCCGTTTGACGCGCCCAAGTCAAGCCCAGAAGGTAGTTCGTATCCATTTCCTGCCCGTAGAATAGGTCCCCGGGCAGCGCGGACAACCCGTTGCGGTTAGGCGTCATTAAACTCCACGATTGCCCGCCCAACACTTCGATCTTGCCTCGCTTGTAGTCCGCCCAGTAAAGGCGCATGCGGAGGGAATCGCTGTTACTTGTAACGTTGCCGTTCGGAGCCAGGTAGCCCAAAAAGTCCGCTTCGACATATCCGGTGACATGTCCCCCGCCGGCATCGGCCTCGACCCGCAAGCCCAGGCGCGAGTTTTGTGTCGAAAACTTCTCTTCCGTATCGCGGCCCAGTACGGTGTTGTTGAACGGAATCGAGCCGAAGCTGGTTCCGATGCTGCCGCCGCCCTGAGTCGTCATATTCGTGGTACGGAATATGCTCGTGGCGTCCAGAAAACCGAGCGGGTAAAACTCAGCGGTTCCAATCTTGAAAAACAGCGGCGACTGTTTTTCGCCGTTGTTTTGCGGCGACATTGCGGCTGTCGCGGTCGCCACTGCAGTCCCCGGCGTTCCGGCAGCTGATGGTGCAGGCGTCGAAGGGGTGACCGCCGCGGCCGGGGTTACCGGATTGCTAGCCGGTTCTGATGGCGCTGCGCCCAGCTTTTCTTCGAGCGCTTCCATTTTCAGTTGTTGCGCTTTTAGCGCAGCGCGCTGCGACTCCAGTTCCGCCCTTTGTTCCTCCACCAGGCTGCGAAGGTCCTGCATCTCGCTCTCGATGGCCAAGGCTTCCGGCTTCACCGCCGTCGGCTTATCCGGCACGGACGACGCGCCGCTTACCGCCGCAGGCGTGTCCTCCTTACCCGTCTCGCCGGCATTGCGTGCTAAGAGAGGCATAGCCGCGACACTCATGCTCAGCAACACTACTGCGAATAATCGCATTTCATTTCCTCCTGAAAATGAAGTCCTAGAACTGGTTTTCATCGATGAATCTGTATTGGGATAGCGTCGTGCTTTCAAGATTCCCCCGCGCATTTGCGCAAGAGCCCTTACTTTTTTGAACTGACCCCATCCCTCACTGGGGGAACGACTCACTCTGGCTGCGCCTCGGCTGGTATCCGCTTGCGCGACCTCTTCCCTGCGAGACCAATTTCCCTTCCTTGAATCGCGGCGCTTCTCAGACACCACCGGGCTGCAAGAACACTATCGACACGGGCTTAATGGTCTGTGAGAGGAATGTTAATTCTGTGTTACATGCTTAAATTGGGCCGCGGCAAGGGGGATAAACGGGGGGTCGTGCAGCTTTGTATGCCATTGTTGCAAAAGGACTTGTGTGGCGTTTTGACTGGACACCCGATCGGGCATAGATTGTGAACCCAACATGAGAAAACATACGAATATTTACGCTGCTCACTTTGCAGCGATGTGTCTCTTGCCGCTGCCTCTTTTTGCGCAAGGTCCCGACGTCATTACCATGGACCAGAAGCCTCATCACCACCTCATCCTGCAACATGATTACGTGAAGGTTTTCAAGGTGGAAGTTTCGCCCAGGGTCTCGATCGTTCTGCATCGCCACAACCAGGATACGATCGCCATCGCCATCGGCGACCAACTTGTGTCGGTCGGCATTCCGGGCAAGCCCGATGTTCCCCAGAAGAACGCCGACGCCCAGGTTCGCCTGCAGCGCGGCGGCTACGTGCATTCCATGCAAGTCGATGGAAATACGTCGTATCATACTGTTGCGGTCGAGTTCATGCACCCGCAGACCGGATTTCAAAATGACTGCGCTGAAATCCTGCCAGGCCAGCCTTTGAAGTGCACGGTTGCTGCTCTCTCAAAGGCTTCCTCAGTCTACGTGCATCAGATCCAGCTTGAGTCCGAGCAGACCCGGGTGTGCCTCATGTACGTGCCTTCGCACCAATCCCTGAACCTTGCGGAATATCCTGACTCCCCGGACGTGTCCCAGTTGATCGTGTTGTTAGCATGTTAAGTGCCCGCTTTCCGCCTTTGCCGCCAGCTCCACCGATTGGATTTTCGCTTTTCTGTTTCTCGCCGCTTTTTTCACCACAAAATCCGCCCGCGCCGCCGTTTGATCCGCCTATCTTTAATTCTCACGTATAATTTATAATAGATTGGTTTTCTATAAACTCGCATTATAGTGGCACTTAGATCCCAGTGGCGCATGCTTCAGCTTGCGGGTTTTCGTCCTCGCAAGGGCCGACCCCCGCAAGCTGAAGCATGCGCCACTTGAAAGGCCCCATGGACTTATCCCAATTGCACGTGTTTCTGACCGTGGCGAAGGAACAGAGCTTCTCCCGCGCCGCGGAGAAACTCTATCGAACGCAGCCCGCCGTGAGCATCGTCATCCGCAAACTCGAGGAATCGGTGGGCCAGCCGCTCCTCGTGCGCGGCGCGCGCCAGGTAAAACTCACCGACGCCGGCGAACTCCTGCGCGATTACGCAGAGCGCCTGCTCAACTTGCGCGACGAAATCCAGAAGGGCATGGAGGACTTGGGAAACCTGGGCCGCGGCGAGCTGCGCCTGGGCGTGAACGAAAGCTCGATCCACGCGCTGCTCCCGGCCCTGGCGCGCTACCGGAAACTTTACCCCGGTGTGAAGCTGATCATGCACCGCACGCTTTCGCGCGACATCCCGCAGGAAGTTTTGAATTACCGCCTGGACCTCGGCGCCGTCTCTTACGTCCCGCAGGATGCGAAGCTCGCGGCCTTAGAAATCCTGCGCGATGAGCTGACCTTCGTCGTCCCGCCAAAGCACAAGCTGGCCCGCCGCCCTTCGGTGGATATCAAGGAACTGGGCGAGGAAACATTTATCGCGC
>DATHPN010000046.1:0-2149 GCA_035483715.1 Candidatus Acidiferrum sp. | reverse complement strand
GGCAATATCCAAAGCGGGTGTGGCGCGGACGTTCAAACCGGGTGTGGTCATATCTCTTTTCTCGGGCGAAAGTAAAAATGCAATCGTTCGAGAATTAGTTTCTCACACTGGCGGGGGCCCTTGCACTGCGAAGCTGACGCTTCGCCTGGGCGGAGGTTATCCCAGCGTACAACCAACTGGAGAGGCGACCGGTAACCAGCCCAAAGTAAATTAATGACTTATCCGGTCAACACATTATGGGGAGTCTCCGTTTCCCCAAGGCTCGCATCTTTGCGGCTATTTAATTTCCATCCGACCCCCGGTTTTTGCCATCGAATTATCGAAGGTCAGGTCTGACCTCGCATGTTGTGGCGGAAATCAATTTGATTTAGAAAGGCAGCTCGCATGAGCGAAAGCACAGAGGAAAAGACTGAGGAGAAGGCAGAGAAAGAGGTACTGACACGCCGGGGATTTATCGGGGTAGGATCGGCGGCGCTTGCGGCGGCCGGGATCCTGGCCGGGAGCGCTGCCGCCGGGCAGGAACAGGGGAATACCAAGCAGGACAGAAGCAAGAGCATTCCCGGCCCTGCCAACGCGCCACTGGACGCGCAAAATCCGGATTCCATGTGGCCGCCCGCGACCGATTCGAAGAGCCTGGTTCAAGCGTTCAAATATCCGTTCGCGTTCGCGAACAAGCGGACGTATGAAGGCGGATGGTCGCGCGAGGTGACCGTACGGGAGCTACCGGTCTCGAAAACCCTGGCGGGCGTGAATATGAGACTCACCGCGGGCGGGGTTCGCGAACTGCACTGGCACACGGCGGACGAATGGGCGTTTGTGCTCTATGGGAATGCGCGGATTACGGCGATTGATGCGGACGGGAAGAGCTTTGTCGCGGACGTGAAGAAAAACGACCTGTGGTATTTCCCCAGCGGGATTCCGCATTCGATCCAAGGCCTCGATCCGGACGGCACGGAGTTCATGCTGGTATTCGACGATGGAGATTTTTCGGAGTCAGAGACGGTCTTGCTAAGCGACTCGATGGCGCATCTGCCGCGCGAGGTGCTGGCCAAGAACTTCGGAGTGGGCGAGCAGGCTTTCAATAATCTCCCCAAGCAAGAGCTGTTCATCTTCAAGACCGCTGTCCCCGGAGCGCTGGACGCGGACCAGAAAGCGGCGGCGGGAGCGCTCGGGAAGTCGCCCGCCGATTTCGCGTTTCGCACGATGGAGATGCCGCCGACGAAACGGACGAAAGGCGGGGAAGTGCGCATCGTCGATTCGAGCACATTCAAGGCCTCAGCCAACGTGGCGATGGCGATGGTCACGCTGCGGCCGGGAGGCTTGCGGGAACTCCATTGGCATCCGAACGCCGACGAATGGCAGTATTACATTTCCGGCAAAGGAAGGATGACTGTGGTGGCGACGGGGAACAAGGCTCGGACGATGGACTTTCAGGCGGGAGACGTCGGGTATATCGAAAAGACGCTGCTGCATTACATCGAGAATACCGGGGATACGGACCTGGTCTTCCTGGAGATGTTCAAGAGCAGCAACTACCAGGATATTTCGTTCTCGGAATGGCTCACCCACACGCCACCGGAGCTGGTGATGGCGCATTTGCACGTTGATAAGGCAACGCTCGACGCGATGCCGAAAGACAAAACGGTAATCGTGCCGGAGTAGGTGTTGCTTTCAGACAATTCCCAGCCGGGCGGCCCGGATTCCCGCGCCGCCCGGCACTCTCATATTCGAACCACCTACAATTCAAATCACAATTCCCTTCCCTATCGTAGTTTTTTTCGCAGACGCCAGTCCTCTCAAATCGCGTGATACCATCGAAGAAGTTGTAACCCACTCATGCCGCGATGGCGCCGGCTATCAACTCCGCGCCGTGCTACATTCCGAGGTCTTCCATGCCTGATTCGTTTGCAGTGAGCGACCGCACGCGGGTGGTGCGCGAAGCCAATCGCGCCGTGTACGACCGCGAGGCCATTTACAAGATTCTGGACGAGGGATTCGTGTGCCACGTGGGATTTGCGGCGGAGGCCCAACCGTTTGTAATTCCCACGATGTTCGCGCGCGTGGGCGATGCGATTTACTTTCACGGGTCGGCGGCCAGCCGGATGCTGCGCGGGGCCGCAGGGGGATTGCCCGTGTGCATCACTGTGAC
>DATHPN010000045.1:0-30682 GCA_035483715.1 Candidatus Acidiferrum sp. | reverse complement strand
CAGTTGGGCGGGAAATCCAAGCGATGTCTATGACACCACGCGTGCGGCCTCCCTGGGGTCCAGCTCTGGCTCGGGCGTCTCCGTCAGCGCGAATCTTGCGATGTGCAGTCTTTGTGAAGAGACCAGCATGTCCTGCCGCGGTCCTTCCAATCACAACGCGGTGGCGCTGATCCTGCCTCACAAGTCGCTCATTTCGTTTCTGGGTGGCTCGATCGGCGCGGACATTTACCTCGATCGCGCGGGCATCATGTGCCGCACGGTTAAAGATGCGGCGAAAGTACTGGATGCGCTCAAGGATCCGGCCAACGGATACTACGATTCGCGGGACATCTTCACCACGGTCCCGAGATCGAGCGTTTCGGATAAGCCGTACGCCGCCAGCGCGGTTTCGCCGGGCTCGCGCGGGTCGCTGCGCGGAGTGCGCATCGGGATCATTCGCGAATCCATGCTGACTTTCCCGGGCATCAAAGCGGACGAGCCGATTTCTCAAGCAGCGTCCAAAGAAATCAAAACCATTCTGGGCGATTATCTCGGAGCTACTCTGGTCGAATCCGTCGATCCTCTTTGGCCGGAGGATCCCAGCCTGAAAAAATTGAACCCGTCGTATACGCAGGCACTGGCGCAACTGGTCCCCGTATTTTTTCCCGATATTCTTTACCGCCTCACGCGTGACGGCCAGCCTCAATTCCCGGAGTTCGCCGCGAAGATCAAGCCGACCGAGTTTGCTCCGGGCAAGACGCTCGGATCCGGGACGATGAAACCGATTGATTACTTTCTGGATTTGGCTGAAGGACGTGCGCCCATACCCAAAAACTTGAACATCCGCGCGATTGAAGAGGAAATAGAGCCCAACGCGTTCACCTTCCACTTCAATCAATACGCCTCGCGGCGTGCGGCCGATTGGAAGGAACGCGGGTTCACGGAAACCTTGATCGATTTCCCCGCGCTCAATGCGCGGTCGAAATTCTGGGGCGACGATCAGCGGGCGGCTTTCAAGAATTGGGAAGAAATAGAAGATATGCGCAACGCCCCCGGGGAACGCCAGGGAATCGACGAGCACATCATGATGCGGGAGCTATTGCGGCGCGTGGAGATGAAAGTTATTTATGAAAATCATCTCGACGCCGTCGTGCGAGTCCACTATTCACTTCCGCCCGGGAAAATTGGCCTGGCGGGCCAGCCGGAGCCTCCGGCCGACATCCGCGGCGAACTGCGCATGGGACCTTTTGCCGGCGTGACCGAAGTGCTGATTCCTGCCGGGTATGTGCGGACAGTCTACGATCCCGTTTTCGTATTGAGCGCAGACAAGAAGCGATATATTCCGACGAGCAACAACACGCCTGCAACATTGCCGGCGCCCGGCCTGCCTTTCTCTCTCGTCTTTCGCGCCGAACCCGGAAAGGAAGATGTCATTTTGAAAATCGCCTCGGCCTACGAGGCGGCTTCCAAACGCCGCGTACCTCCGCCCGAGTTTGGACCCGTGCCCGGTGAACCATAAAAGATCGCGCCTGACAAGGTGCGAAGCCAGTAGCAGGCGTCCAGTCTGCGTTGTACGTCGCATAATTCCCAAAAGGTCCTGTCGGCTCAACCGGTCGATGCGACGCATTCTACTCGGTTGATCCGAGAATACTTCCCCTCGAGAATCGATCTGTACAGCGCGAATCCGTTACAACCCGTCGCACTCTGTGCCGCCGAGCGCATGTGATCCACTTAGGCACATGTGCACTTCGGGACAGTCCCAGTTTCCACTTCCCTGCACAATGCCTTTGGAGCAACAAACCAATGACGGACATACGCAATCTCCTCCTCATCGACGAAAACCCCGTTCACGCGGAAGCCTTTCGAGAAGCGCTGCACAATTCCAAGGATGGTCCATTCCACTGTGAATGGGTTCAGACGCTCTCTCAAAGTGTGGAGCGACTTCAGCGAAAAACAATATGGGCGATCTTTGCAAGTCTGTCCCTACCCGACTGCCAGGGTCTCGACGCGATCGATAAGCTCCTGAAGGTGGCACCGGGTGTACCGATCCTGGTCATGGGTGACGCTGAGGACGAAGACCTTTCGACGGAGGCATTGCGGCGCGGAGCGAAGGACTACTTGCTAAACGGTCATATCAGCACGTATTCATTTCTCCGTGCCATACGCAACATGGCAGAGCGAAAGACGGCCGAGGAAGTATTGTTCACAGAAAAAGAACGCGCCTCTGTGACCTTAAACTCCATCGGGGATGCTGTACTCAGCACCGATATTCAAGGGAATGTCACTTACCTTAACGTTGTAGCCGAAAAATTTACAGGTTGGACGTGCGCAGAGGCGCTTGGCAAACCCCTCGGCGAGGTCTTTCAAATTGTCGACGGCGCGACTCGAAAACCGTCTCCGAATCCCATGGAATTTGCTATTCAGGAAAACAAGACCGTAAAACTAACCCCGAACTGTATTCTCATTCGGCGCGACGGGAGCGAATCTTCAATAGAAGATTCCGCTGCTCCGATTCACGACCGGGACGGGTCGATTGCTGGAGCTGTGATCGTTTTCCACGATGTGACCGAGTCAAGGGCCATGGCGGAAGAGATGTCCCATTTAGCCCATCACGATATCCTCACTGATCTGCCGAACCGACTGTTGCTGGAAGACCGAATCGACCAGGCGATTGCGGCAGCCCGCCGGAATAATACCAAAGTCGCGGTGTTGTTCATGGATTTGGACGGCTTCAAAAATATCAACGATTCGCTGGGCCATTCTGTTGGTGACACCGTACTTCAGTCGATTGCCAAGCGCCTGGTGAGCTGTGTGCGCAGCTCCGACACAGTAAGCCGTCACGGCGGAGATGAATTTGTGGTGCTTCTTTCGGAGATCAACCAGCAATCAGACGCGCGTATCACAGCAAGAAAGATCCAAAACGCAGTAACCGCATCGCACACGATTGGCCAGGGTGAAATGCCCCTCACGGCGAGCGTGGGCATAAGTACCTACCCGGAGGATGGTCAAAATGCGGAAATGTTGCTGAAAAATGCGGACACCGCCATGTATGAAGGCAAGAAAAGAGGCCACAACAACCTCCAATTCTTCAATCAGGATATGAACACCCGGACCATAAAGCGGCAAATGATCGAATCCGACCTTCGAGGTGCTGTGGAGCGGCAGGAGTTCGTGTTGCACTACCAGCCAAAAATAAGCCTTCAGACGGGAGAGATTACCGGCGCTGAGGCGTTAATACGCTGGCAGCGCCCAGATAGAGGTCTGATACCACCCATGCAGTTCATACCTATCGCTGAAGAGACTGGCCTTATTCTGCCCATCGGCCAATGGGTGTTACGGGAAGCGTGCAGGCAGGCGAAGGACTGGATTGATTCTGGATTGCATGCGATTTCCGTGGCCGTGAATGTATCGTCGATGGAGTTCCGGAGCGTGGGTTTTCTCGACACCCTTCGCGCTATCCTGAAGGAAACTTGTTTGGATCCGCGCTACCTTGAACTCGAACTAACGGAAAGCGTGCTCATGCAGCGCGCTGAATCCTCTACCTCGGTGCTTGGCGCGCTTAAATCCATCGGGGTGCGCCTCGCGGTGGATGACTTTGGCACTGGGTATTCCAGTTTGAGCTATCTGAAGAGGTTTCCGATCGATTCCTTGAAGATCGACCAAACGTTTGTGCGCGACATCGTCACGGATGAGGACGATGCCAAAATCGTCAGCGCAGTGATAAGCATGGCCAGGAGTCTTAGGCAGTGTGTTGTCGCCGAAGGTGCGGAGACGGAAGATCAGATTAAATTCCTTAAGGCACATAGCTGCGACGAGGTGCAAGGCTACTATTTCAGCAAGCCCGTCGTTGCCCATCAGTTCGCGAAGCTACTGAAACCAGGCATTCCACCATTTGCCCCCCGGGCTTTCGTCAGCGTTCCTTCGTGATTTCGCCAAACGGCCTCCATTTTTGCGGAGTCACTGGAGAGGGATGATGTGGGTTTCTCTGAAGCCCGAGGGTTGATGCTGTACAATAAGCACAATGAATGGGGGAAACGGAATCTCGATCGAGGTGCTTTCTATGGTCGCTCGTTCGCTCGGCTCGCGGATTGCTTTTGGGTCAGCTGTATTGCTGTTAGCCTGTTGTGCGCTCGCGGCGTCTAAAACACCGATCCCTCCAGCCAAGGTTGACGCTCCACCGGCCACGGCGCACGGCAAACAGACGGCTGTTTTTGCTGGCGGTTGCTTTTGGGGTACGCAGGCTGTCTTTGAGCGAGTCAAGGGTGTCCTGGAAACTACAGTTGGATATTCAGGTGGCTCTAAGAAGACCGCCACATACGATCAGGTGACAACCGAGACAACTGGACATGCTGAATCCGTCGAAGTGGTATATGACCCCTCGCAGCTCACCTACGGCGAACTGCTTCGTATCTTCTTTTCCGTCGCCCACGATCCCACACAGCTCAACCGGCAGGGACCGGATGAAGGCACATCATATCGCTCTGCGATCTTCTATTCCACGGAGGAGCAGAAACGCATCGCCAGCGCTTACATTGCAGAACTCGATGCGGCAAAAGTTTTTCCCGGTCGTATCGTCACGGAAGTGACGCCGCTGAAGGGGTTTTACCGCGCCGAGGAGTACCACCAGGACTTCGCCATAAAGAACCCTGCCAATAATTACATCCAGATTTGCGACCTGCCGAAAATTGCTGACTTGAAACAGCAATTTCCCGACCTGTTCGTGGATTACAAAGGTAGAAAATAGAATCCATTCGATTGCCAGTACCCCGCCAAGATTTTATCCACTCGTGAGATGAACGAGAATATCGCGTGGTCATCGAAGGAGCGAATTCGATGGCACTGGATCAAGAATCAAACTAAACGCGGACGAATTCGGATCAATTCTCTTCCTTGAATACAGCTCCGGCAGGTCTAAGGGCAGGGCGGGCCACATTCCGGTAATCCCGGCGGTCACCATGGGTCTGTGCAACATTTGTTGAAAGTTTTTTTATAGCAATCTACGAGGCTGATTTCATTCTCCGGCGTAGATGCAATCAAAACAAAGCCCTGTATACGTTCTGACTAAGTATTGCCGTACGAATCGATTCTCGGGGGGAAGCATTCTCAGATCAACTGATTAAAAAGTATTGCATCGACCCCTTGAGCCAGCACCCCGTACTGGAACTTGCCCCCAACGCCAATTCTGGGCATTCCGTGACCCCTGCTCGGGTCCTGTGTTAGAATCCGCCGCGAAATCTTAGGAGATACCGAATGGCCATGGAATTCGACCTCATTCCGCCGGGCACGCTGCTTCAGGAAAACGGGCACGGCGAAACTGTTGATGTCCGCGCGAGTGCGACGCGCACTTTTTTTTGCACCATGTTGATCCGCGAACAGATCGAGCAGGAATCGGTCGACGTGTCCATATGGGGCTCGGCGGACGGTGAAAATTGGGGGACGCACCCTCTGCTGAAATTGCCCCAGCAGTTTTATCGCGGCGAGACGCGGGCTGTTCTGGAGTTGGCCCTGGTTCCGGAAATCAATTTTATTCGCTCGGGATGGGAACTAAACCGGTGGGGGCGCGTCGCGCCTTTGCCCAAATTTGTTCTGGGGCTGCACCTTTTGGAAATTCCCGCCATGGCGCTGCACGCGCCGCAAAGTCATGCCAGCGCGGCGAAGTAAGAAAGTTTTTTGAGGCGTTTTCGGTTCAGGGCAGAGTTTCAAAATTAAAGGGGTAGGAAGCAAACGGTCGGTTGCTGATTGGTGGTCGCTTCCTACCCCCCCGAGTGGTCTTGCCTAGTAGACGTAGGGCCTTCCCCGCAGGTTACACACTTATGAGAACTTTATTTGGCGGCGCTCCGCTTCCAGGAGCGGAGGTGTGTCACTGATTTCCAGTGGTGGGGGGCGGCAAAGAAGGAAGGCCGGAGGTGTCCGGTTCGGAGGGAGGAGGCGCTACTTTTTTGGTGGTTTGATCTTCCTGGTCATCCTCTTCTTGCGGATCGTCCGAATCGCTGGCATCGGAATCAACTTTTGGGGATTTCAGCAGGCTCTGAACGTGCTCTCGTGTTTTGCGGGCCTGATCGGCCTCGGGACCAAACGGCGCCAGCCGCAAGTAATCGTCGAGGTCCCGCAACAGTCCGGGGTAGTCCTTGCGCTGAATGTGAATATTCGCCAGCAATAAGTAGACAGGGGGATTGTCCGGCATAAGGTCCCGGGCCTGCTGCGCGTTCTTTTCGGCCTCGTCTGGTTTCTTCAGCGCGGTCAGCGCCCGCGCCAATTCAAAGGGGCCTCGCCAGGAGGAGGAGTCGACGGAGATTCCCCGGCGTGCATTGGTCTCCGCTTCCGGGTAATGTTTCGTGTCGGTCTCGATGGCGGCGAGGGTGAACATGGCGTCGGCATACTGGCCGGAACTTAAATCGACGGATTTTTGTAATGCTTCCTCGGCATGATCCAATTCTTGCAGTTGATAGTATGCGTTGCCCTCTTCCGCGTAGGCCTCGTAGTAGGTGGGGAAATCCTTGATCGCGAGTTGAAATTGCGTGATCGCCCCGCGGTAATCCGACTTTAAATAGATCAGAGTCATGCCCTTTTCAAATTCGTCATGGGCCTTGTGCGGGACGCTGAGTTGGTGGGCCGAGATTGACAACTGGACGGGCGGATTCGCGGCTTTCGCCGTTCTGGGGAGAAAGATAGAAAGTCCCAAAATGCTGGCCCCGGAGATGGTGACTTCTTGCTGGAAGCGATCGTAGTCCTTGACATTAATTTCGACGATGTAGTTGCCGTTGCCAAGCCCGTCGAATTGGAAGTCTCCGTTATTGCGGGTGAATGTAGTGTTCGCGGGGATTCCAGTGGATGCTTTCAAAACCACCTGAATACCTTCCAGGCCGCGGTGGTTACCACTATCACGAACGCTGCCGCCGATGCTGAAGATGGACCGCCTGCTGGGCGCGGTTTGCGAGTTTCCAGGCAATACACCCAGGACCAGCAGGAAAAGGAAAATCGGCAAACGCCGAAGATACATCGCGCCTCCGAGGCGGGGCAGGTTGAGCCAATTCTAACATGCCTCGCGGCGTCCGGCGCAAGGATGACGGCTTGACTGCTAACAGGTTGCGGAACAAATTAATCCAATGTCATTCCGAGCGAAGCGAAGAATCCGCTTTTTCGCCAATCCTAAGGAAAAAGCAGATTCCTCCGGCAAACCCGGCCCTCGGAATGACACTTTAGGATTTTTTCCGCAGCCACTTAAGCGCTCAGGTCCACGGTCTGGAGATATTGCGGCAGCGCCACGCGCCAGCGAAAGGCCGTTTCAATTTTGGCTTTAAGCGCGGCGGAAGCCTGAGGTTCGCCGTGAGTGAGATAAGTCTGCCGCGGAGGCGCGGGAAGCCCGGTGAGCCAGCGCAGGAGTTCGCTCTGGCCCGCGTGCGCGGAAAATTGCCGCAGGTTGATGACTTCAGCGCCGACTGGGACGTCCACGCCGTGAATGCGCACGGTTTTCGCGCCTTCTTCGAGCGCGCGGCCGCGCGTGCCTTCCGCCTGGAACCCGGCGAGGAGGATCGCGTTCTTGGGGTCCGGGGCGAGGCGCGCGATGTGATGGAGGACGCGCCCGCCGGTGGCCATGCCGCTGGCGGAAATGATGATGGCCGGCGTGCGCACATCGTTAATTTTTTTGGAGTCGTCGACCGCGCGCATGTAGTGGACGTTGTGCGCGTCGAGCGGATTCCCGTTCTTCTCGTCCGCCGTGAACGTCAGATCGTGGTCTTCGTGGTGGCGCAAATATAAATCGGTTACGCTGATGGCCATGGGGCTGTCAACGTATACGGGCAGGAGCGGAATGCGCTTGGCATCCTGGAGCTTGCGGAGGATGTACATAATGGTTTGAGTGCGGTCCACGGCGAACGCTGGAATCACAATTTGTCCGCCGCGTTTGGCCACGCGGTTCACGACATCCGCCAGCGCATCTTCCGGTGAATCGGAAGGGTGATCGCGGTCCCCATACGTGGATTCGCATAGCAGCACATCGCAACGCGGCGGCGCTTCCGGATCTTTCAGGATGGGCTGGCCATAGCGGCCGACATCGCCGGAAAACAGGACCACCATTTTCTTTCCATTCTCGGTGATGGCCAGTTCCAGGCTGGAGGCGCCGAGAATGTGCCCTGCGTTGCTCGGGCGCACGGTGAATTGCGGCGAAATGGTGAAGGAATCGGCGCGCGGAATTTCGCGCATGGCACTCATTACCGGAGCGACGTCTTCCGGGGTATAGAGCGGCAGCGGATTCGTATGTTTGCTGTATTTGCCGCGCTCGGCGCTATCGGCGTCTTCTTCCTGCAGATGCGCGGAATCGGCCAGCAGGATGTTGCACAACTCGATGGTCGCGGCGTCGGCATAGATCTGGCCGTGAAAACCGTCACGCACGAGCCGCGGAAGATAGCCGGTGTGGTCCAGGTGCGCGTGCGTCAAGACGCACCAGTCGAAGGTCGCGGGCTTTTGCGGAAGCGGGTTCCAATTGCGCAGGCGCAGTTCTTTAAGGCCTTGAAACAGGCCGCAATCCACCAGAAGGCGCTTGCCTTCGGCCTCCACCAGATATTTCGAGCCTGTAACCGTTCCGGCGGCGCCAAGAAATGTGAGTTTGGGCATAGGGGTGACATTCTAATGGAAGTTTTCGGTTTGTGGGCGGGAAAGGGGGAAAGGATTAACACAAAGGATAGTAGGACACCCACTCTTGGCTGTCCCCGTTGCCCCGTCGAGGATGCGGAGGACAGCCAAGAGTGGCCGTCCTACAAAAACCGGTCCACTCCCGTCAGGTATCTCGGTGGAAATTCACCGGGATATTCGTTAAGATGATTGCGGTCTGCCAAGCCAGCCGTAAATCGTTTAGTTCTGTGACGGGCGTGTAGCTCAGCTGGGAGAGCGCATCCATGGCATGGATGAGGTCGCAGGTTCGATCCCTGTCACGTCCACCATTTTCCAAGTTCACCGTCTCCGCGAAAAATGAGCGGCTGCGTCGATTCAATGGGTTGCTGGAAAACTCAAGGGATTGTGATTGGGTTGCTGAAAAACTCAAAGAATTGTCATTCCGAGCGAAGCGAGGAATCTCTCTTTTATGGCTTCAATCGAAGAGAGATTCCTCGCTTCGCTCGGAATGACAACAAAAAGCCGTATTTCCAAAAGTCCTCAAACACCATAATTTGGGTGCAGCTTCTCGATCATCTAAAAATTATTCCAGAACTTTTGCACCGAAGCTGGAGAGCGCGCCGTCTTCCACGCTGTAACTGATCTCAATCGGATTGCAGCAGACTTCGCAATCTTCGACGTAAGTTTGACGGCGAACCGAAAGGTCCAGCACCATCGAAATTTCTTCGCCGCAATATGGGCAGAAAAAGTAGTGCTCCATGGAATCGTTGCCTCCATTCGGGGCGGAGAAATCCACGCGTCGGGGGATGGAGGCTATTCCTCGACGATCAGCTTGCCGGTCATGCGGTCGTGACCGTGGCCGAACATGCTGCACTTTACCGAGCATTTGAAATCGTACGTCCCTGCGCGGGCGGCGGCAAACTCGATCACGCGGTCTTTGTTTTTCTCGACTTTAGCGTCGTCCTGCGGCTGATCGAAGATTAAGCCGGGATTGCCATCTTCACTCGCCCCTTCGGGATAGATATTCAACGTCAGTCCATGAGCCCTGTCCGAGCTTCTCAGCTTGATCTGAACCCGCTCGCCCATCTTGACGCGAATTTCACTCGGGATAAATTCAAATGTTTTGGCTGTCACTTCGATTACGTGAGCGGAATCGGCAGCGCCTGAACTCTGGTTCCTTGCCAGGAGAGTCGCCGACAAGGAAGCAAGCGAAAATAGGACGAATAATACCGCAGCTTTTCTCATCGCTCCGCCTCATGTTGCGCTGCACCGCGGTGAACAGGATTAGTCAGATGCCTTCGCAAATGGTGGAGTTGTCGGCGGGTTTTGCACCACCAGGTCCGGGCGCCGCCGCTGGCATTTGCAAAATCCCGTTGCGATGGAGCAAGAATGCTCTGCCGGGCTTCATCGCGCCCGGCCTAGCGCATCGCGGAGTCGTAATAGCCCGAATCGTAGTATTTCGACGGGTCTGTCAATTTCTTGCGAGGGTCCGCATAGCGGCTGCGCAAAGCGAGAACCGTCCGCATCCCTTCCGTGCTCACGCGCGCCTTGCGGAAAAAGCCATCCTTCTGATCGAGAAGCTCATCGTAGGTGCGACCGGCGATCTCGGGCGACATTTTGACATTGTTCAGGAGGATCGAGATGGCTTCTTCGCGGTTCGCTCTGTCGTAGAGCCAATCGATGGCCTGGGAGTAGCCGCGAATGAAGGCAATTACCTTGGTTCTGTTGTCCCTGGCCCAGGAACGGCGGGTTGCGGCGACATTGCCTTGATAAGCTCCGACCACTTTGATTGCTCGCGCGAGTTCAATGAAATGCTGCTCGCTGGCGAGAAGGTTAAAAGGCGCCGAGAGGAGAGTCCCCGACTGTTTTCCTTCGCGCAGCGCGTCCCAACGGAGCACCGTCCCACCGACTTTTTCGATTTTGTAATCGCCCTCGGCCAGACCATTTCGTCTGAGAATGTCGAACAACACGAAGGCATACCCGGTCGTGCGCGCATCCACCGACAAGGTCTTGCCTTTCAGGTCGGCGAACTTCTTGATCTCAGGCGCGGTTACCAGGCTCAAAAAGCCATTGTCGCTGCCCATGAACGCGAAGAACTCGGGTTGCGCCCCAATGGGGGCTTCGCCTTGCCCTTCGACGTAAGCGACGATGTTGTCAAAAGCGGTGACGGCTATATCGAACTTGCCTTCGGCCAGCCCCGTCATCTGCGCCACTGAATTTGGCGTGGCCTGAAGGGTCACAACGATCCCGTTGCGCTCGAAAAAACCCTTTTTCTGCCCAACGAAACTCGGCCAATTAAAGCCGCCTTGGAAGACATTTACCGTGACGTTCGCAGGCGCCTGCGCGCGAGCGTGCGTCGCCGGCAAACTTATTGCGAAGAGGAGAGCAACTGCTCCGAAGGTCAACCAGCCCGATACTTTCATCGTTGCACCCCCGCTAGGACATCTGATTCGGCTGCAATGCCAGCGCGAGGCCGCCGGCAATAAGTGACAGAAGCGAAATCTGGATTTCTCCCGCCGTTGTCCACCCCGCGCGAGTGGCGATCCAACCTACCAGATAGCCGGCAACCGCGGCCGATCCGTACAGGCTGGTCACGAAGATGCCTGAGGCGCGGCCAGCCAAACTGCTCCGCAGCGCTTTGGCGTGATAGCCCGCCAGATTGACGTAAATCACCCCGCTTACAATCAGGCCCCAAAGGAATGACAAAATGGCTTGGGGAATGAAGGCTCCCGATCCGTGGAACAGCAAGTAGCCGAGGGCGGCGGCGCAGAAAAATGTGGAACTCAGCACCAGTCTCGGCGAGAAGCGATCGCCGAGCCATCCGCCGGCAATCGAACCAATCGCTCCGAGTCCGTAAAAGCTCATCACCGTTCCGGCGGCCGCCGGCGAATACCCGAGACCTTCTCGCAGGAACGTTGGGTACATTCCCAGATAGCCGTAGAGGACCAGGCCGCCGATCAGGCTCATCACCGTCAACAGCACCGTATTTCTGTTGACCAGCGTCGGCGCCCCTCCGCGATCTTTTCGCTCGTAGGTTACAGTCTCGCCCTCGGTGAACCAGGGAGCTACGCTCACCGCGATTACGGCAATCGCCAGAAAGCCAAGCAGCCCGAAGGCGGCCATCGGCGCCTGCCAGCTGCGATTGGCGCCGAGGAGCGCTCCACCCAGGATCGGGCTGACGATGGCGCCAAGGCCGAAGGAAAAATTGATCGCGCCCAGGGCGGCAGAACGATTACTTACAAAGTAATTAACCGCTATGGTAATAAGTACAGTCAGTTGCATGGCCTCGCCGATGCCGGTGGCCGCCCGGTAGATCAGCATGTCCGGGAAGCCGCGCGCGATGATCGTCAACAGCGTGCCTGCGGAGAAGAGGGCGATGCCGGCCTGCATTACCGTCTTGCGAGAGAAACGGACGAGGAGATAACCCGTCGGAACGCCCGCGAGCGCCATGCCCAGTGTAAAGACTGTGGACAGGAAACCTACACCGGCGAGCGAAAAGCCGTACCGCCGGCGCACTTCCGGAACGAGCAGCGGGAAGAGCTGCCGGTCCATGGCGTTAATCGCGTAAGAAGCGAGCAGCACGCCAAACATGACGATGCCGCGGAGGCGCGGCCTGGCTGGTGGCGATTCCACGAACTACCTTGTGACGGCATTGCTCTTTACTTGGGATTGCAGATACCAGTCGAGAATCTGCTCCCCGGTCCAAAACACCACACCGGATCGCGACTGAATGTGCTCCAGCGCTTCCCGGAAGTAGCGCAGCCGGTGCGGCACGCCCATGATGTAAGGATGCACCACCAGCGCCATGATGCGGGCGGAGTTGTGCGCGTCGGAATACAACTGCTCGAACTGATCGATGGCGCGGTCCCTGTATTCGGAGGCTTTATGATGCTGGATGAGCATCATGGCCACGTCGTTGCATTCCTGCGTGTACGGCACGCTCACGATGGAACGGCTGCGCGCGTTCAGCAGAATCGGTTGGTCGTCCAGAACCCAGTCGCAGACGTATTCGTAGCCTTCTTCGGCCAGGATATCGGGCGTGTCCCAGGTCTCGGTCAAGCCCGGGCCAAGCCAGCCGCGCGGCCGCCGCCCCGTGAAGGCGCGAATTGCTTCGGTGGTCTTGGCGATGTCGTCGCGCTCGTCGGGAACTTTCTGCATATTCTTCTGGCCGAAGCCGTGGCCGACGAATTCCCATTCGCGCTCCAGCGCGGCCTGCGCGATCGGCTGGTAGGCGTTGATGGCGCTGCCATTGATGGCGAGGGCTGCGCAAATTTCGAGACGATCAAACACTTCCAGCATTCTCCAGAAGCCGACGCGATTGCCGTATTCGTGCCACGCCCAGTTGGGAATATCGGGCATGGGCGAACCGCCCGCGGGCGGAGTGAGAACGGTGCGCGGCATGGTCTCCTGCGGATTCCACTCCTCGACATTCACAATCACCCAGACAGCAAGGCGCGCGCCCCCGGGCAAAGCGAGCGGCGTTCGGTCTTTGATCGCCGAGTAGGCGAGACGCTCAATCGGCAGCATGTTCACCTGGAATTTCTGTTTTGGATTTCCGGCCGAGCGAAAATGTACACCGTATCTGAGCACGATGCAATGCTCCGGCGGGTTCGAAGTTTCCGTCCTAAGGAGGGCCGACCTTCAGCTCGGTCACTCAATTACGGCTTGATTGAGAGCTTCAGCCCCTGAAGCGTCAGGGATTGAAACCCCTGAGCAGAAACGGTATTCGTCGGGACTGAAGTCCCGACCTCCGATGGAACCACACCACAGCAACACCTTTCAAATTGGGACAGCTCCAGAGACTCAAGCGGTTTGGAGCCGCTTCACTTTGATCCGTTCGGCGCGAACTTGCGCAACGTCATAGTGAGCTTGTTGCGTAATCCAGCTTTCGGCGCTTCCTCCAAAGGCCTTCGAGAGCCGCACCGCCATTTCCGGAGAAATGCCGCGCTTCCCGTTCACGAGTTCAGACAAAGTGGTGCGCGTGACGCCCAGCGCGGCGGCGGCGTCCTTGATGGTTAAGCCCAAAGGTTCAATGCACTGGCGCAGCACAAAGCCGCCCGGGTGCGGTGGTTTCTTCATCGGCATGGTTCAATCTCCTTCAATGATAATCGACGTAGTCAACACCCAGGACGTCGCCGTTAGCGATGCGCAAAATCACACGCCAGTTCGGGCGAACGGTTACCGCGCATAGCCCTCTGAATCCGCCTTTGAGCGCATGCAGTCGGAACCCTGGCAAATCCATGTCCGAGACATCGCCAGCGGCGTCCAATCGAGCTAAAATGTCGCGCAATTTGTCGGCATGTTCAACGATCACTCCGCGGGGATCATCGTCTTCATGGAGGCGCTTCAGGGCCTTATGGTGGATCGATCGGATCACTGCTCCAGCGTAACGCGTTACGTTACGCGTGTCAAGAGCGCGCTACGACGGCGCTTGACGCGAGAAGGGCCCGGGCGTATGGTTTTCCGGCAAAGAAAAATTTGAGACGAGAGATTTCGCGCAAAATTCGGGGTTCTCAATTTCCGAGGGGGAACAAGCATGCAGATACGAAAGCACGTGGCACTATTGGCTATGCTCTTCGCGGTATTGCCTGTCGCGGGGCCATTCCATGCAGCGCCTCGACTTCGCGCGGCCACGCCCGCCGCAGCTCAAGCCGATAAACGAGCCCCTGGTCTGTACATGACATTTCAAACTGACAAAGGGAACATTGCCTGCAAGCTCTATGAAGCGGAGGCGCCCGTCACCGTGCAAACCATGGTGGGCCTGGCGATCGGAAAGCTCTCCTATGGGGATCCGGAAACGAAACAGGTCACTCGCAAGAAGTTTTTTGACGGCCTGACGTTTCACCGGGTGATTCCCGAATTCATGATTCAGGGCGGCGACCCTCTCGGCACCGGCACGGGAGGTCCCGTGGGCCCGGGCTTTCCGTACAAGAGCGAAATCGTGCCGTCGCTCAAGTTCGACACGCCGGGACGCCTGGCCATGGCCAACGCCGGGCCGAATACGAACCGTAGCCAGTTCTTCATTACCGAGGCCGCGCAAGCTTCTCTGAATGGCGGTTATACGATCTGGGGACAGTGCGGCAATGTGGATGTCGTGAAGGCCATCGCGCGGGTCAAGCGAGACGCCCGCGACAAGCCTCTCACGCCCGTGCTTATTCAGCACGTCATCGTGGAACGCGTCGGTCCCGCTCCGGCGGATGCCCCCGAAGCCATGCCGGCGGCGAACCCGTAGAACTAGATACAACTCTCGAACTAGATGCAACTCAAGGACGCACAGGTGGGGCAGCCTGCTCTTGCATGTGAAGTTCAGGTGCCGCATTCTTGCGCACTCCGCGATGGTGTGGTTCTGGATCCTTTTTCCCACCACAGTCCGAATCGGTGGAACGCATGTCAGTGACCTAACGATGGACACGGGGTCATCGTGGCGCCGGCGTCCCGCCGGCGATTTTCCCGTCCCGCACGCAACGCAAAAACGCCGGCGGGACGCCGGCGCCACGACTCACCATGCGCCAAGCCTTTTGTGTGGCGCACTCCCAAATTCTGAAAGTGGTAGGTAATCCAGACTAGATCCTAGGAATGTCCCACATCCACCGGCGGCGTTCCGTACGTGTGAAACGATTCAATCGTCTTAAGTCCCCAGGCCTGGCCTTTCTTGCGCTCTTCTTCTGTCCACACGATGGGCTTCCAGTCGGGAGCGAGGATCAGGCGTGCGCCGGCGTTGGCGACTTCCACGCGGTTGCCGCCGGGCTCGTAAACGTAAAGGAAAAACGTTTGCTGGACGGCGTGCTTGTGCGGGCCGGTTTCGATGAAGACACCGTTTTCGAGGAAAATGTCGGCGGCGCGCAGGACATCTTCGCGGGAATCGACGGCGTAGGTGACGTGGTGGAAGCGGCCGCGCGTTCCGGTATGGTCGCGCGTGTAGGCGAAATCGTAGCTCTTGTTGGAGACGGTCAGCCACATGCCCGCTTCCGATCCGTCGTTCATTACGATTTGCTCGGTCAGGCGGCAGCCCAGATATTCCTGGAAGAAAACGCGGTTGGCCTTGATGTCCACGGCGAGGCAGTTGAGGTGATCGAGCCGGCGCACGTTGACGCCGCGGGCAGGGAAGCGCATGGCCTGGTTTTTCAGGGCGGGGCGCAACTCGGGTGGGGCCTTGTACCACTCGGTCTCATAATAGATCTCGATCTTGTGGCCGTCGGGATCGTGGAAGGCGAATGCGGGGCCGTGGCCGAGATCGCCATCGGTCCATCCGATTTCGTAGCCTGAGCCTTTCAACGCGGCGACGCGTCGCTCAAGTGCTTGCGGGCTGCGCGCGCGAAACGCCATGTGGCCCATGCCCGAAGTTTTTGACGCCGTCAATTTCAGCGTGTGATGCTCGTAGTCGTCCCAGCCGCGCAAATAAACGGAATCGCCTTTGCGCGCCGTTTCCGTCATGCCCATCACATCGACAAAAAATTTCAGACTCTCGTTCGGCTTCGGAGTTAGCATTTCCATGTGGGCGAGATGCGCGAGATCGTAGATCGGTTCGGTAAACATGGATTGATTCCTTTGGTCAGAAGCTACCCTATAAATAGTGCGTCATCCTAAGTCAATAGGCCGTCAGAGGATAAAGCCCAACTTTTAAAGGCCATTGAATGTCGCGGCTGAAGCCGCGACCAACAAAACTTATATCTGAGCAGGTTTCTAGAAGCTACCGCAGGAATCATCTTTGTGGGTCGTGGCTTCAGCCGCGACAACAACATGTGTATAAGAACAGGGCATTAGAGTTTGTGCGGCAACTTCCAAATCTTTGTAGGGCACGGCTTCAGCCGTGCCGCAAAGTGACCACAATCAGCCCGGCTTTAGCCGCTGACCTGTTCTAAATCAAGTTGTCACTCAGACTCTTTATCCCCCGGCGGCCCATCGAAGTTTCCCCCGGGCGTTCGCGAGAGTCTTCTATTCGAGCGGTTCTATTTTGGCAAGTATGCCGGCATGAACGAGCGGCACCCAAACCTTCGGCGATGCTCCCGAGCTTTCAATCTTGATATCGCGCATCTCCCCGCCGAGAGTTGGCAGCATGTATTCACGCCATTCGCCGGTTTTTGGATTGAGTCTGTGGACATAATCGGTGCTCATCGCGCCTGACCAGACATCTCCATTGTTGTCGCGCACCGCCCGGTAGATGCCACTCCACGGGACGGGCGGCTTCCATTCCTTAATTTCCCTGGTTTGCGGATCGAACATTCCCAACTGCCCCGCCATCCACTCTCCAAACCAAAAATTGCCGGCGGAATCAATGGAACCGCGGCGAGGGGCGGCGGCCGGAGTCGGCGTGGGAGTCAAAGTTACCTGCCCGGTGGCGCGATCCAGAACGGCGATGTTGCTTCCCTCGATGTCGCAATAAATTGGGTTCCCATTTTCGGCGATGACGCTGCCATACATTTTGTGGGTCTTTTCCGGCATGGCGAAGTGTTCATCGATGCCGAAGTAGAAGACGCGATTGGGACCCTTGTATTGCACGCTGCCCGGGGGAAAAGCGTTGTAGGCTTTGACTTCGCCTGTCTTGGAATTGAGTTCAAACATCTTGCTGGTGTTAAAGCTGTTGAACCAGACCATCCCGTTCGGCCCGACATTTCCCTGCGTGCAGCTGGCGTGCTCGTCGTTATATTCGGCGGAGGCGCTCCAGGTTTGAAACTTTTCCGTTTTGACGTCGAACATGGTCACCGAGCATCCCTGGTAACCTCGCGGAAGCCACGGATTTCCCTGGCTATCCAGCTCGATGGTCAGGCTATTTTCAGGCAGGCCTGGTTTGAGCGTCGGCAGCTTCCACTCTTTGAATTCACCGGTGCGCGGATCGAGCCGGCCAATATCGGGGCTCTGAAAATCGTCGTACCAGACCATCCCGTCGCGGTCGATGGCCAGGTCGTGCGGCGAACTTCCCGCGCGAGGGATCTCATACTCCGTGATAACAACCCTGGTGTCCGCTCCGCGTGGCCGCGGAAAAGTTTTCAATTCGTAGGGCCGAGTGGTCCTGTCGCCGCTCAGATTGATGGAACTCAAATATTTCGCCAGCTCGGGGTCCGACGGGTATTCTTTCGGTGGAAATGCGGGTGGCATGGGGTGGCTGAACGTGCTCCCCGCTTGCCACTGATTCTGCATACGGTGCAGGGCAGTCATCCAACCCTCGGCGTCATAGGTACTCTTGGCCACATGATCGAGTGAGTGGCACTGGTCGCAGTGAAACAGGGCGATCTTCTGTCTCTCGTTTCCGGGAATACTCATCATCCATTCTGCGCCAGTAAGCTGCGAGGCAAGATCTTTTGTCTTCACCAGCTTGATGTCCGCGTGGGCTGCTCCAACAGATTTGATCTCTGCCGCAGCTTGTCCGGCCAGTTCGTACCCGACCGCGCGGATGGTCAGTATATATTTGCCGGGCTGGAGCTTTCCCGGAGGGAACGCGTAACGGCCCTGGTCATCGCTGATCACCGTAACCGTCATGTTCGCCCCCTGCGGCCTGGCGGTAACCAGGACTCCTCCCATGTGCCCTTCCGCTTCGGAAGTGACCACTCCGGTGAGTGCCGCCAAAGGCTGATCTTTGCAGAACGAGGGCAAGACCCAGGTAAGGGCCACAAGGACCAGCAAGTAGGATTTATTCACCGGCATTTAGCCTCCCATTTGGAGCGAGCAGGATGCGTCGTGTAATTGGATTTTCCGGATTCAAATTCTCGTTGCCGCAAAAGCGTACGCCCGGTACACGGGCCGGTCAAGTTCATAGCTTGAATGCGTCCTTTAGAGTCATTGTGAGGAATCAAGATTGGCCGGGCGCGCCATCCTTGCGGGTTTTGCAAGGGTGGGGATTTTCCGACCACCTTCTCCCCATTCTCTGTGGTTGCTGAATCTAAACCCGGCCCTTTGAAATGCGCAAAGGCTGGGGCGCCTGCTAAGATTTTCGCGCAGGTTCTTCCCTATCAGACGATGCCTTTGCAATCGCGTCAGCAAGCTCCTGCCACGAAAAGGCCTTGCCGTTGGGGAGGGCGAGAAGATGTTCTGCGATCCATTGCGCAAGCCACTCCTGGCGCCGGGCTGTAGCGAGAGCCGATAGGGGCTCGAGGCCTGCGTCCGCAACCGCCTGGGCCGCTTCGCGCATCTCCGCCGCACGCCTCTTGCCGTGCTCGGCGACGCGGCTGATCAGATAATCCGGCAGCGCGCCGTTCCAACCCATGTCCGGAAACGTCGCGGCCAGCGAATCGAGTACTTGCTTTTCAGCGCCATACCGCCGCGCCGTAAACATGGACTCCACAGTGATCGCTTCGAGGCCTTTGATGATGATGCTGCGGCACATCTTGATCGCCGAAGCGACGCCCACGCGGTCGCTGACGGGCTTCACATTCATGCCGATTGCCTGCAGTCGTCCGGCGACGATCGCCGCGCTGGCTCCCCCCAGCAGCATTGGAACTTTGAGCCGCTGCGGCGGGACCGCGGCCATCACGGCCGCTTCGACGAACGTGGCGGAAGATGTGCCGAGAGTGCGCGCGATTTCACGCTTGGTGTCGGGCGAGACCGAGTTGATGTCCAGGTAGATTTGCCCGGCGCGCAGAAACGGGGCAGCGCTGCGGGCCGCGTCCGCTGCGGAGGAAGCCGTCACCGCGGAAATCACCAGGTCCGCGCCACGGACCGCTTCCTGGGGAGTATCGCATGGGCGAACCTGCGAGCTCTCGGCCTTTGCCAGCATCGCTGCGCGCGATAAATAATTATTAAGTAATATATCAAATAGAAATACATCCAGTCCAGCCGCCGCGAAGTCGTGGCCGAAAATCCCGCCGGCCTCTCCAAATCCGATCAGTGCAATCCGCCGTATTGCATTGCCGTCCATAATCTCTCCATGACCTTGACATCTGCCCTTCCGGCGCCCTGCAAATATGGTATCCCCGAACGGATGGGGCCAGGTAGCGCAGACTTCAGTCTGTGGGTCTTCGGGTGATCTTGGCTTGCGCGCACGGTCCGGGAAAGCGAATGGAAACCCACAGACTGAAGTCTGCGCTACTTAACCCCTTTCCCTGCAATCCGGTTCTACCACTCCTGTACCATTGCAAACCAGGTACTCCAGGTGCAGAATACTAGAAAGAGGGGGGAACCATTCCCTCTTTACGGTGTCTAATCAAAATGAAGCGTTTACCCGTCGGCGCGATCCGGCGGAACTGGTTTCTGATTGGGAGACCCGGTAAGCGGCTTCAAGCTCTGCTGCGCACGGCACATGGCGTTTAGCGCGACTGCTCCGCGGAAACGTTTGGCGCACGCAGGCGGGAGAGGCGGTTGACGTGTCTGACTTGGCGCGCGTCCTTCCCTGGTCGCAGGACGAAGCCGAGCTGGTGACGGAACTGCAGGGTGGTTCCGGCGCAGCGTTCGACTGGCTGGTGACGCACTATTCGGGTCCGGTCTACGGCCTGGTGGCCGGGATGGTATCGGAAACGTGCGACGCTGCCGATATTACGCAAGACGTATTTCTAAAGGCCTTTCGCGGCATTCGCGGTTTCCGGCGCGGCAGCTCGCTGAAGACCTGGCTGTACCGGATCGCTATTCGGGAAGCGCTGAACCACCGGCGCTGGCTGTGGCGGCATCACCGGGAGCAGGATTCGATCGACATCACGGCGGCCAATGGCCACGCCTCGATGGAAATCGAAGACGCCGGCAGCACGCCGTTCGACCAGGCTGCGTCGCACGAGGTGCAGCAAGCTGTGCAGCAGGCATTGCTGAAAGTGCCGGAAGTTTTTCGAAGCGCGGTAATCTTGAGGGACCTCGAAGGAATGTCTTACGAGGAAGTAGCCGAGGTGCTCGTGGTAACGGTAGGCACGGTGAAATCACGTATTTTGCGAGGCCGGCGAATGTTGCGTGAAATCCTGGATCCATTGCTGCGGAATCCGCATGGCGCGCATGCCCAGGAACCCGCGCCGCAGCAAAGGGAATCGGTTTTGCACTCCCCATTATTTTCCGCGGGCGAGGAACACAAAGTCAGCCGGACCGACACAACCGGCTGGGCGCATCCGTGCAAGACGGGTGACGCCGAAGGAGGTGTCTAGTGAACTGCCAAAAGGTAAGACAATTATTGCCGGGCTATTTGGACGGTGCGGCGCTGACGGGCTCCGTATCCGATACGCACGTCTCCCTCGGTCAACATCTGGAAAGCTGCGAGGATTGCCGTGAGGAGTTGAGAGCGTATCAGGCGCTATCGTCGATCATGTCCGGTGTGCAGCGTCCCGTGCCGCCGGCGGATCTGGCGTTGAAGATTCGCGTCGCGGCCGCACAACGGCTTTCCGACCGTAATTGGCTGCACTATGTTCTGCTCGCCCGGACCCGCGCCGAGTTGGTCCTGAAAAATATTCTGGAACCTTTGGCCATCCCGGCGACAGGCGGTTTCACCGTCGCTTTCGTCGTGTTCGTTCTGGTCTGCCAGTTGCTCGGGTTGGGTGTGCCGCTGCGCGCGGGGGCCAATGATTCGCCCACGAATTTGCTGCAGCCGGCGCGCCTGGAGGCCCTGGCTCCATTCCCGATCACCGGCCTTGAGGAATCCGGTCATGCCGGCCCCCACGCGCTGCTCGTGGAAGCCACGGTGAGCTCGCAGGGTGAGGCCGTGAGTTACAGAATTCTGTCCGGGCCCGATACGGAAACGGTTCGCCGCCAGCTGGATATGGTGCTCTTGTTTTCGCGCTTCCGGCCGCAGATGAGCTTTGGCCGCTACACTTCCGGCGGGCGCGTGGTGCTGAGTTTTAGCGATATTTCCATCCGCGGGTAACCGCCGCGAAAGCAACCGAATTCGATCCGTCCCATGCAATTTCCCACTCCTTCCGAGTGGTGCGTTTCCGATTTGAGCAAATGTTCCTAAATAGTACCCACGTACTATAGCCAGCCTTCCCCGGGCAAGCCGAAAATAACTGCATCCTAATGTCGCACGCGAATCCTTGTGCGTGGGACCGTTCATGATGGGAATGCCATGACGCTCACCACCAAAAACTCACCTGAATTAAACGGCCCAGGTAAGGCCGGCGCGTCCTCCTCAAGTTCCGCGGGCAAGGCCGGACAGTCTCCCCGTTCCAATCCCGTTTGCCTGGAAGTGAATGTCACGATCCGCAGTTTGCCGGGCGAAACCAGCGGCCTGACCCAGCCGATTCGTGAAGACGCCAGGACCGTCATTGTGTTCGACAATGGGGCGGTCCTCCGCAGCTCGAACAATATGCCGGCCGGGCTAAAGGTCATCCTTTCGAATCCGAAGGGACGTGACGTGGCCTGCCATGTCGTCAGCGGGCGCAACCTGCCGAATGTGAAGGGTTATGTCGAAGTCGAATTTCTGGAGCCGGTAAACGATTTCTGGAGTATTCACCAGGAGGCTGGCCGTGACACTGCCGCCCTCCCCCCGGCCGCTCCGCCTGCCCCGCGTGAAGCCGTAGCGCCGCCACCTCCGGTTCCTGCCATGGCACCTCGCGCCCCCGCCCCTATGGAGCCGCCGTCCAGGCCCGTGAGCACGTCTTTGGGAAGCGCTCCAACAATCGGAAATGTTGCTGGGCGTGCGGGCATACCTGCTGCCGCCGCAACGCGCGATTTGAAGAGCGAGACGGCAAGGCCACCTGAGGAGAGGGTGTCCAACCTGTCTTCCTACTATAGCTTTTCTGAGACCGCAAAGGCCACGTCGCTTGCGAATTGGAATGCGACAACTTCAGAACCGCCCGCGGAAAAGATTAAGATTCCGGCGAAGAGGGAAGCGTCGTCGCTTGCCAGCCCGCCCGCCGCGCCGGCGCACGATTTCCTGAGCAAAGGGCTGATGGCCTATGAGCAGCCTGCCGAATCCTCTGGAGGATCAAGTGGGCGCGTGCCGCTGATTGTGGGAGTAGGCGCTTTGGCATTAGCGGCGGCTTGTGGAATAGTATTTTATCTGCGCCGAAGTCCCGCCCCGATCCCGATAGCAAAAACAGTTGCTGTAAGTCAGCCGGCCACGCCGGAACCTTTAACGGCAAACAGCGCGCCTGCACCTGCCCAGGCACCGCCGGCAGAAGAAGTTCCGATAGCTGCGGAGACTCAGATGCAGCCGCAACCTGTCGTCGCCGATCCGGCCAAGGCCATGGATTCCGCCGCGCCGGTTCCTGCTGTTGTCACGAGCCCCGCAACGTCGGACTCACGCAAAGAAACTCGACCTGACGCAAAGAGTGCCCGGCGGACAGAAAAAAAAGAAGTGGCCGCCAAGCAGCCTGAGACAGCGCCTATGCGCCGTCCGCTGATTCCAAATTTGAAAATGAGCTCACCGAGCGCGCCGAATCAAAATCTCGCCAAACTGGGTGAGGCCTCCGCGTCGGCCACGGATATTGCTTCCGCAGCAACGGTTGGAACAGTGCCCTCTGCCGGGCTGCTGACATCCGCTGGACGCATTTCAAATCCGCCCGCGCCTCCTGCTCCCGCCTTCGCGCCCGCCTCCTCCGCGCCTGCCGCAGCAATGGTTCCCGCGCCGGCGCCCGCGCCCGTTCCGGCTGTCAAGAGCGTGCGGGAACCGAAATTAATTTCTTCGACGCGGGCCATATACCCCGCCACAGCAAGGGAATCGAACATTCAGGGAATCGTCACGGTTTCGGCAAGTATTGATGCGAACGGCAAGGTCGTAGCCGCGAAGGCGTTGAGCGGCCCGGTACTTCTGCGGCAGGCGGCCGTGGATTCGGTAAGTCACTGGAAGTATTCTCCCGGATTGATAGACGGAAAACCCGCGCCCTCGCAAGTATCCGTCAGTGTCGAATTCCGGCTGAATTAGCCGGCCTGAAAATTTTGTTTTTCCCTCGAACTCCGCCCATCCCGCTAGTTGCAGGACAACCAAGCCGCTGAAAGAGCCTTCCAACTATTGAAGCGGTTTCTTGACTGGGTTGACCTGGCCCTGTAAATTTAGGAAGCGACTGGATCAGCGATTGCGGTTTATTTTTGACAGAAATCGGTGTGTGTGGAAGGCGTGCCTCGGAGCTGCGCTGCTCGTGGCTGCGCATCCGTATGCCCGCGCGCAAGCGCCGGCAAGCAAAGCTCCTGCTCGGCCCGCGCCGATCGAAGCTCACCAAACGGTTTCCGTCGATTCGCGGCCGCAGCTTTTTGCAGTCATGTGCGCGCTCGATGCGGCCGGATACGGGTCCGGCGCGAGCGAGGCGAGCGAGAGTCCGGGACGGGTTCAGCTGCGCAAGCGTCTGCAGGCGCTGCAGGGGCCCGCGGTGGCCGCGCTTCGCAAGTACTACACGGAGCATGCGCTGGGCGATTCCGGCGCGACATTCTCCCGGTTTGTTTCCTTCTCTCTTGTCGTCGGGCCTCCCCCGGATTTTCAGTTTGAGTTGCGCCGCGATGATTTGCCTCCGGAAGCGCTGACGCTCGATGGCTTCAATCCGATCCTGGCAAATTTTTATAACGAAGCGAAGATCGACGAGCTTTGGAAATTTTATCAGCGGGATTACGAAGCCGGAGTGGAGAGCCTGCGTGCCCCGATTTCCACCCTGGTATTCACGGCTACTAATTATCTTCGCGAAATTATTCGTTCCGGCACCCCGCGGACGTTTTCTGTTTACGTCGAACCTCTAGCCGGCGGCAAGACGATTTTCCGGACCTTTGGCGACCAGTACGCGCTGGTAGTCCGGCCCAGCGCCGATCCGCCGATGGACGACATACGCCACGCGTTTCTGCATTTTCTTCTCGATCCGATCGCCATCCGATATCGTGTGCAAGCTTCCAAGGCTTCGCCGCTGCTCGAATACGCCGCGCACGCCCCGCAGCTCCCGGTGGACTTGCACGACGATTTTTCCGCTTTCTTTGATGAATGCCTGGTCCGCGCGGTGGAGCTTCGATTGCACCGCCTGTCGCCGGGTGATCTGGCCTCGGCCATCGACCAGGCCGAAAGCAGCGGATATGTTCTGGTGCGTCCCATTTACGCGGGGCTCTCGGGATTTGAAAAATCGGAACCGGCGATGGGATATTATTTGCCGGATTTGATCAAAGGGATCGATGTGGAGGCGGAGCAGCGCCGGTTGCGCAGCGTGAAATTTGCGGACGCAGCGCCTGCGGGCGAGGCGCCGCCCGTGGACGCGCGATTGGCGGCGAAGCCGGCTGCCTCGGCCAATCCGCTGGATGACGATTTGGCCGAAGGGCAGCGGCAAATTTCCGCGCGCAACGGCGCCGCGGCAGCCGCATCCTTTGAACGAGTGCTGGCGTCCCATCCGGAGGATGAGCGCGCCACCTATGGGCTCGCCGTGGCTTCGGCGCTTCAAGGCAAGCCGGACCAGGCGCGCGAACTCTTTAACAAAGTGATCGCGGCCGCGCAGAATCCGCTGGCCGGTTCGGGCACGCATTCCGATCCGTCAAATCTTTCCTGGTCGCATATTTATCTCGGTAGAATGTACGATGTAGAAGGGAAGAGGGACCTCGCCGTGTTGGAATATCGCGCGGCGATGGCTGTGGCGGGAGCGCCGGATACTGCGCGGACCGCCGCGCAACATGGGATCGACGCGGGGTACCAGACCCCGTCGCGCGATAAGCAGTCGGGCGGCAAGTCGTAATTATATTCCTGCTCCTCCCGCCGCAAAGCAGCAAGCGGCACGGAGCGCAGGGGCAACATGCAAGGCACTCGGAGCGTTCGACCAATCTCCGAGAATTACTTCCGTGGAGGAGATTCCTAACATGACGGCAAAGTTCTTCAACTGGCCGGCGGCAGTGCTTGGCCTCACTGTTGCCATTTTCCTGGGAACAGGCATATCCAACGCTCAGTACGGGCAATCGTCAGCGCCGGCGCCAGCAGCTTCGCCGGCGCAAAATACGCCGCCGAAAGATTCGGGAAAGGCGCCAAAGATCAATAAGGCGGAAGAGGCGGCATACAAGAGCGTCTTAGCGGCCCAGGGTGGCGATCCGGTCATGCAAATCCAAGTCGGGGAAGATTTCATCACCAAGTTTCCCATGAGCAAGTACGTGCCCGGAGTTTACGGGATGCTCACCACCGCCTATTACACCTCCGGAAACACGGACAAGATGTTCGCCGCCGGCGCCAAGGCGCTGGAACTCAATCCGGACAATGTGGATGTGCTGGCTCTGCTGGCCATGGCCATCCCACGCCGCGTGAAATCGAATACACCGGACGGCCCCCAGCAATTGCAAAAAGCCGAGGTATATGCGCACCACGCGATCGAATTGATTCCATCCCTGACCAAGCCGGAGACGGTTGATGATGCCACTTTCGAGAAGGCCAAGAATGACAAGCTCGCGCTGTGTCACAGCGGCCTGGGCTTGCTGGCCATCGACCATCAAAAATACGATGATGCCCGGACCGAACTGACGCAAGCCGTGCAACTCGCCACCAGCCCCGATCCGGTCGACTTTTACTTGCTCGGAAATGCCGATGCGCAGAGCAGCTTTTTGAATGGCGCCGTCGCCGCCTACGAAAAATGCGCCGCCACCGGGCCGCTCGTGACCGCCTGCAAGGCCCGCGAGGACGCCGTCAAGAAAGACATCGCGTCAGGAACAAAGTTGAGCAGGGACTGAGCTGGCGCCGATGGCTTTCACCGAGATCGCGGAGTTGGAATCTCTTCTCGGGCATCCATTCCGCGATCCTCGATTGCTGCTCCAGGCATTAATGCACAGTTCGCGCATCCCGGAACGCGCGGCGGAAGAACCCGGCGAGAGCAACGAGAAACTTGAATTCCTGGGAGACGCCGTCCTCGAGCTGGTGGTGAGCGAAGAGCTGGTGCGCGAATTTCCGGAATGGACCGAGGGGCAACTTTCCAAGAGCCGGGCGCGGCTGGTCAACGCCACGGCGATTTCTCTCTCGGCTCAGCGGCTCGGTCTGGGCAAGTACTTGCGCCTGGGCCGCGGAGAAGAGAAAACCGGCGGGCGAACCAAGCCTGCGCTACTGGCCGATGCATACGAAGCTTTGATCGCTGCAATTTATCTGGATGGCGGGTTCGAGGCGGCGCGCGGGTTCGTCCGGCGCACTCTGGTCGAGGGAGCGATCGCGCTGGAGGCCGAACGCCTGGGCCACACCGACCATAAATCCGCGCTGCAGGAATTTCTGCAATCGCGAGGGATGGCGCCAGGCGCGTATCATGTGATCGCGGAGAGCGGGCCGGATCATCAGAAAACATTTCGTGTCGAGGTTCGCATTGCCGGGCAAACACCCGCGATGGGTTCGGGAAGGACCAAGAAAGAAGCGGAGCAATCCGCTGCGATCGCGGCCCTGATACAATTGGGAGCAGAGGACCGAAGTGACGTCTGAAACCGCACAGGCCGTGGAAGCGCGCGAAGCTGCGGCGGCGCATCGCGCAGAGTCGCATCAAGCCACGGTGCGCGAGTACATCGAATCGCTCCTGGTTACGGTGATCCTGGCGCTGTTTGGCACCACGTTTATCGTGCAGGCGTTCAAGATTCCTTCGCAATCCATGGAGCCGACACTTCTGGTCGGCGATCATCTCCTCGTCAATAAATTTATTTTCGGCGGCCGCGGTCATTGGTACGACCATGTTCTTCCCTACCGCGAAATCCGCCGCGGCGACATTATTGTTTTCAAATTCCCTTTTCAGGATCACCCGCATTACGTCAAGCGCGTGATTGGAATTCCCGGCGACCGCGTCAAGATTGTGGACCAGCAGGTGTACGTCAACGGGAAGCGGATCAACGAGCCGTACATCGTTCGCGACCCTGCGGCGCCGTATGACCCGTTCGGAGACAACTTCCCTCCGCGCAGTCCGCAATACCTGCAGGCCAACATGCAGCCGGAATGGGCGGACGAAATTTTTCAGTACATTCACGACGGCGAAATCGTAGTCCCTCCGGAAAAGTACTTCGCCATGGGCGATAACCGCGACCACAGCTGGGACAGCCGCTTCTGGGGATTCGTGGACCGCGACGCCGTCATGGGCCGTCCCGTAGTGATTTACTGGTCCGTGCTGGGCGACGGTAATGAGGGCGCGGATCGGAACGTGAACTCCTGGTTCTTCAGTCTCCTCGATACCGTTCTGCATTTGCCGTCGCGCACGCGGTGGTCGCGAATGCTGCATGAAGTTCACTGACGCGGCGCTTTCCTTCTTTCCCGCCTTTTGCAACAATCCCTGAATACGTTATGACCAAGCGAAGATGGCTGCGTGTGATTTTGATTTGCGGCTTGTTGCTGATCGCCGCGAGCTTCGGATTTTCGCGCGCGTTGCGGGGCGCCGTCGCGCGCCGCTACCTTATCGCGCACCTCGCCGCCAGCTTCGGCCGCCCCGTGGAGGTTTCCTGGTTCGATTTCAGTTTGCTTGACGGCGGCCGGATCGAGGCCCATTTCGTAAGCGTCGCGGACGATCCCGAATTCGGCAACGAATATTTTCTGCGTTCGGACACGCTCACCGCGGGAGTGCGATGGACGGCTCTGCTTGCGGGCCGCTTTGAGTTCGGCTCCGTTTCGCTGTCGCGGCCCAGTTTGAATCTGGTGCGCGACGCCGAGGGCTATTGGAATATTGAGCGCTGGTTGCCGCCCGCTCCGCAGGCCGGCGCGCACCCCGGCTTTGTGGGCCCCTTCGCCCCTTCGCAAGACGTGCGCGCGGCTCGCCCTTACCGCATCGACGTGGATGGCGGGCGCATCAATTTCAAGCAGGGGGATAACAAAAGTCCCTTCGCGCTGGTCGACGTCGCGGGTCGCGTCGAGCAAAACGGCGCGGGCCGCTGGCAACTCGATCTGGAAGCGCGTCCTATGCGCGCGGGTGTCGAGTTGCAGGATATCGGCACGCTGCGCTTGCGCGGTTCTATCGCCGGAACGACAGCGCGCCTTCAGCCCGCCCAGCTCAATTTGACCTGGCGCGCCGCGTCTCTGGCCGATACATTGCGTCTGGTTCGGCAGAATGACTACGGGATGCGCGGCTTGCTTGCCGTTGATCTGGATGCGCGCATCGGCACTTCGGAATCCTCCACGGCTCGTAGTGCGGATTCCAGCCCGGCGCAATGGTCCATTTCCGGCGCGGCGCGATTGACCGGGCTGCACGGCTGGAGGCTCCCCGAGCGTGGCACGGATCCCGCAGCCAATCTTTCCGTGGAGATGGCCTGGCGCCTTGGCGAGCCTCGCGCGGAAATTCGCAAGCTGCTTCTGGAAATGCCGGCGTCGCGCATTCAAGGCACCGGAGATTTGGATTGGGCGCACGGTCTTCATCCGCAAGTGAACATCGCGTCCTCGACGCTGGCGCTGGGCGATGTCCTCTCTTGGTATCGAGCCTTGCAACCCGAAGTCGCGGAGGACGTGCGCGCGGACGGCGTCCTCAGTTTGAATCTGAAGCTGGGCGGATGGCCAATCCAACTTCAGGAAGGAGCAATTTCCAGTGTTGGCGGAGCGCTAACCGGAAAATCGCTCCCCGCTCCGCTTCGGATTGGAGCTGTGAACGCGAGCGTATCGCGCGGGGGAATCGATATTGCGCCGACGCGGATTTCCTTTGCCGCCGCGGCTGCGGGAGCGACGCGTGAAGAGGTCCAGGAGAGCGGCGATCCTCCGAATTTTTTCGTACTGCGCGGATCCCTTTTGCCACAGGCAAACGGCGTGCTCCACTTGCCGCTGGACTGGAATTTTTCCATCGAAGGCGCAACGAAGCGCGCGCAGGATTGGCTCGTTCTTTCCAGCGCGCTCGCGCAACCCGTAAATTCGGGCTGGACCGCCGAGGGCGGCGTCGCGGTCAAAATGCGCGGAGCCCGTCGCGCGGATTCGCCCGCGGTCCCGTGGCTTGGGACCATGGATTTTCTTGGCCTGACCTTGAGTCCTGCATACGTCAATCAGCCGGTGCGCTTGCCCAAGGCGCACGTCGAATTCGCACCGTTGCAGCGGACCATCACGTTGTCCGCGGCGGAGGGATTCGGCGCGGTGTGGCACGGCTCGATCTCGCGGAAATACTCGGACAAGCAATGGGCTTTCGATCTGTCCGCGGACCATCTGGACGCGGCGGACCTGGACCGCTGGCTTGGCCCGCGCGCCAGGCCAGGATTCCTTGCTCGATTTACCGGCTCGAATTCCGCCGCGGCCGCGGATCCACCCGCCGACGCGGTCGTGACGCGGCTCGAGGCGCGCGGCCGTCTCCGCGCCGATGTGATCGATGTGCCGCCAATGCACATCGAACAGTTCGACGGCCAGGCGGAACTCGCCGGACGAGTGATCCGGATCCGCAACGCCCAGGCCAATTTTTTTGGAGGAAAAATTTCCGGCTCGCTCGATGCGCAGCTGTTGCCCAATCCCACATACGAATTTCAAGGCCGCTTCGATCGTGTGGACCTTGCACAGCTAGGACGCGCTGTGCAATTCCTGGAGGCGCGCATCGGCGGGAACGCTTCGGCCACTCTCATTCTCTCGGCTCACGGCATTGGCCGCCAGGAGCTGATTGGCTCGATGCAAGGGCAGGGAATGATCAATGGGCGAAATGTCGCGCTTCCAGGCCTCGATCTCTCCACCGTGTTTTCGGAGGAAAATCCGAATGCCGCGCCGGATATGTTCCCCTCGGTTCAGGGAAAGTACCGCATCCAGACTGCAGGAATCGACCTCGCGAATTTTGTGATGGATAATTCCCGAGGGCGGCTCGAAGCGGAAGGGCGAATCGACTTCTCGCACGCGCTGAACATTCGAGTGCGCCCCTCGATTTACCAGGCCGCCAAGGCCCCCGCTTCCGCATCGCCTCCAAGTTTTCTCTTGAGCGGGACGATAGAGGCCCCGAAACTGGTAATTCCTTCCGCCGTTTCCAAACCGGCGGCGCTGTCGAGGTCGCGGTAGCACGTGGTAGGACGGCCTTCGGCCGGTCGCCTTTGATGGAAGTTCAAGAGAAATCCCAGATGGCCTGAAGCCCATCCCACTCCTGCGCTCACCATTTGGGCCGCGTTGCAACCGTGGATCCTGCATCATACTATCGAGACATGCCGCGACATTCCGCAATCCCGGGCGATCACCGGCCATTCGCTCCGCACGCCGGCCCATGGTGCGCGATGCTGCTGGCGATTTCGCTTGGCGCGCACGCTCAAGTTGGCGCCGCGAAAAAATCGCCTCCGGCGCGGGAACAAAAGGGCGGCGCGGCTCCGCCTCGCGTTTCTTTGACGCCGCGATTTAATCCCGGAGAGACCT
>DATHPN010000044.1:0-36708 GCA_035483715.1 Candidatus Acidiferrum sp. | reverse complement strand
GCGACTCCTGCTCTGGCTCCCGCGCAATCAAATGTCGGGATGCCGGGTATGCCCGGAATGAATATGCCGTCCAGCACCGAGACGTCTCCCGCTCCGGATGCGGAGAAGAAGTAGACGAGGCCATGAGCCGATATGCTTAAGGCGTTTCAGACCTTCATGCAGGTGGATGGCGGCGGCCTGCTGCTGCCGGAGATGATGCTTGTCCTGTTTGCCTTGGGCATCTTGCTCACCGATTACTTGCTCGAGGCGCGCGACAAGTATTTCAACGCCCTGATGGCCATGCTGGGAGTGATCTTCAGCGGGATCACCCTCTGGCAATTGCGCAAGGTCGCCGAGCAAGGCGCCCAGGGTTTCAGCGGCTCGCTGATGGTCGATCCTTTTTTCCTCTTTTTCGGTTTCATTTTCCTCATTGCCACGGCGCTGGTCATCATCCTTTCCGTCCGCTACCTTCAGCTCGAGGACGAAAACCACGGCGAGTATTACGCCCTGATGCTCTTCGCCACGGTCGGCATGATGTTCATGGCCTCCGGTTACGACCTCGTCGTGCAATTCCTGGGCCTGGAGACGATGGCCATCAGCTTTTACGTGCTGGCGGGATTCTTGCGGCGCGACAAGCGTTCGAACGAAGGCGCCGTGAAGTACCTGCTCCTGGGCGCATTCAGTTCGGCGATTCTGGCCTACGGTTTTTCGATCCTCTACGGCATCGGCGCCATGGCCAACCTCAGCTCTATTGGCCAGTCCTTGCCTCCCAGAACCAATCTGGACGTGATCGCGGTCGCGGTTGAGCAAAGGGGCCACGCGGACCTGTTCGTGCTTCTGGCGCTCGCTACAGTAGCCGCGGGGCTATTTTTCAAGGTGGCGGCTGTGCCGTTCCACCAGTGGGCGCCTGACGTTTACGAGGGCGCCCCCACGCCGATTACGGCCTACATCAGCGTGGCTTCGAAAACAGCGAGCTTCGCCCTGTTGCTGCGTCTGCTGCTCACCGTGTTCTGGCCGGTGCGGGTCGATTGGGAGATGCTCATCGCGGCCGTGGCCATCGCCTCGCTCACGTTAGGAAACTTCGCGGCGATCACGCAGACCAATGTGAAACGCATGCTGGCCTACTCCTCGATTTCACACGTAGGCTATGTCCTGCTTGGAATCGTGGCGGCCGCGTCGAGCCCGATCGGGTTCCTGACTGGCATGAAAGGCGTGGCGTTTTATCTCTTTGCCTATGCGTTCATGACCATCGGCGCGTTCGCCGTGCTGATCGTGCTGCAGCGGCAGGGAATCATCGGCGATGAGCTGGACGATTTGAACGGCCTGTACCGCCGCAGCCCGCTGTCCGCGCTGGTGCTGCTGATTTTCATGCTGTCGCTGGCCGGGATTCCGCCCCTGGCGGGCTTCGTGGGAAAGTATTTCATCCTGCAGGCGCTGATCGAGACGGGACACAATCGCCTGGCGCTGTTCGGCGCGCTCTACATCGTTCCGGCGCTGTACTACTATTTCCGCATCGTGATGCACGCGTATTTGTATGAACCGGGAAACGCGCCGTTGCCGGTCGTCACCATCGGGCAGAGGGTCGCCTTCGCCGTGTTGTGCTTCGTGACCGTCGCCGCCGGAGTCTATCCGGAACCGTTCGTGCGCCTGGCGCCCTACTCGCTGTTCTTCCCATCAGGGTTCAGTGGCCACTGAGGATCCAGGGTCGCCTTCTTCTCCACCACCGCGAAAACGGCCCGCCGAAAGTGCGCGGCAAATCTCCGATATACTGGAACTGCCGTTTCTTCTGGTCGCCTGCGTGGCGATTGGCGGAGGTGCGGGATACTTCCTGGATAAGCGAATCCACACGTCCCCTGCGTTTACTCTGATTCTTGGCTTGCTGGGCTTCGCCGCAGGGATGATTCAATTGGTCCGGCGCCTGTCAAAGGACACTTAGGACCATGGCCGAGTCCGACCGCATCTATGTTGCCGCCGAGCAGCGCATCGAGTGGATGACGGTTGCCTTGGGATTGGCCGCCGCCTTGTTTGCCTTCGCGCGCTGGGGCTGGCGTCCCGGGGCGGGAGTTGCGCTTGGAGCCGCGCTGGCGTGGCTTAATTTTCGATGGTTGAAGCAGGGAGTAACCGCGATCGTTAAAGTTTCCACGGCACAGGCGAACTCGGAACACGCGCGGGTGCCTATGAGCATTTACGTTAAGTTCTTTGGACGCTTCGCTTTGCTGCTGGTGGCGGTCTATGTTATTCTTTCGCGTTCCTGGTTGCCTGTGGCCGCAGTGGTCGGAGGTTTGTTCGCGGTCGTTGTTGCCGTGATGATCGAACTGCTGTGGGAATTGGCGCGCACCAGGGGCGGAACGGAAACGCACAATTAGGGCCTTCTTTCGCGAGGCTCGATCCCGGAGTCAACTGGAAAAATGGAAGAGCAAGTCTTGGGTGTGACAAAACTGGTCAACATGCTTCTGGGAAAGCCGGCGTTGGCACTGCTCGCGGCGCTGCACATTCACCCTGCAAACTCGGAATATCCGATCCCCAATTACATCGCGATGGAACTGGTGGTCTTTCTAATCGCCATCGGTTTTTTCACCTGGCTGAAGGGGCGGCTGTCGGTGGACAATCCCGGCGCCGCACAACAGTGCATGGAAGCGCTGCTGACGAATCCCATGGGAGTGGGCGCGCGCGATCTGCTGGAAGACACCGCCGGACACAACGCCGTGAAATATCTGCCCATGATCGGCAGCGTTGGCATGTTTGTCCTGATGAGCAATCTGATCAGTTTGGTTCCCGGATTTTCTTCTCCGACGGCCGAGAAGACGGTGCCTCTGGGCTGCGCCATCGTCGTTTTTCTCTATTACAACTGGGCCGGCTTGGTGCACCACGGGCCGCTCAAATATGGCAAGCATTTCCTTGGGCCTGTCCTGGCGATGTCTCCGATCATGTTCATCGTCGAGATTGTCAGCCATCTTGCGAGGCTGCTTTCGCTTACCGTACGTCTATGGGTCAATATGCTGGTGAGCGAACTGTTGTACGTAACCTTTCTCGGTTTGACGCTCTCACTGTTTTTTTATGTGGAAAAGCTCAATGTGCTGGGATACGCGCTGGCGCCGCTTCCACTGCTGGCTCCGCCGCTTTTTCTGCTTCTGCACATTTTTGTCGGATTCGTGCAGGCGTTCGTTTTTACTTTGTTGCCGATCATTTATCTGGGCGGCGCGGTAGGCGAAGAGCACTAATCGGCGCGCCAATTTTATAGATTTCTAATTTATACTGGCATGATCCGCCGTCTCGCGTGAGCCCGGCTGCAAGAGGGATGTCCGGGAACCACCTCCGAGCGGCCATTCTTAGCGAAGGAGAAACACGATGAAGAAGTATTCGGTGATTTTGTTCGCGCTTCTGGCAATCGCTTTCGTTGCTCCGGCTGCGTTCGCGCAGACGGCTGCGGGGGGCGCCGCGGAACCGACTAACTGGGTGGCCATCACTTCGGGCTTTGCCATGGCGATCGCTTCTGCATTTTGCGGCATGGCTCAGGCCCGGGCGACGTCTTCGGCCTGCGAGGGCCTGGCTCGCAACCCGGGCGCGGCAGCTCCAATTCGGTTCGCGCTGCTGCTTGCGCTCGTGCTGATTGAGTCGATGGCGCTATACACATTTGCCATCATTTTCGCCAAAGTTAAGTAACCGGTCTCGTTTTTCTCTTTCTGCGGCACGCTCTCGGATGTTCGAGGGCGTGCCGTTTTTTTGGTAGCACAGACTTCAGTCTGTGGGGTTCCAAATGATCTTGGCTAGCTCGGGCGGTCCGGGTACGCAAACGGACCCCCACAGACTGAAGTCTGTGCCACTGGGAGCTATCGAATATTCAACGCGGCCTTGGCGGCGAAATCGATGATGCGGGCGGGGAACAAACCGGCGAAGACGGTGCCGGCGGCGGCAATCCACAACACGGCGGAAAGCGTCCAGGGAACGGGCTCGACGGCGATTTCCACCGCAGGTTCGCGCATATACATGGCGACGATCACGCGCAGGTAGTAGTAGGAGCCAATGACGCTGTTCAGGGCCAGCAGAATCGCCAGCCAGATCAGGTTGGATTCGAGCGCGGCATTGAAGACGTAGAATTTTCCGAGGAATCCCGCAGTGATAGGCAATCCCAGAAGCGACAACAGAAACAGCGACAGGCATGCGGCCAGCGCGGGTTGGCGCCGCCCAAGGCCCGTAAAATCTTCGATGTCGACGTGCCGCTCGCCCGGTCCGCCCAGGTGCGCGACGATCAGGAACGCGCCCATTTTCACAAGGGCGTAGCCAACCAGGTAGAAAAGCGCGGCGGCAATGCCCGCTTCGGGATGATCTGTGGCGGCCGCGGCCGTGAGCGCGACGAGGATGTATCCGGCGTGCGCGATTGAGCTGTAGGCCAGCATGCGCTTCACGCTCGTCTGCACGATGGCCGACAAATTTCCGACGAACATGCTGAGCGCCGCCGCCACCCACAGCGCCCAGAACCACAGCGGCGCAGCGGCGTCCACGCTGGCCATGATGCGCAACGCCAGCGCGAAGGCGGCGGCCTTGGGCCCCGTCGAAAGCAGGGCGGTGACCGGAGCGGGAGCGCCTTCGTAAACGTCCGGCGTCCAAAGCTGGAAGGGAGCGGCGGCGACCTTAAAGGCCAGGCCGATAAAAATAAATCCGAGCCCGATTTTCAAGAGAGTGTGCGCGGAATCGTTGGCAAGCGGCGTCATCAAGTCGAGATGCGTCGATCCCGTGGCGCCTAAGGACAGCGCGATGCCGTACAGGAAAAAAGCCGTGGCGAACGAGCCCAGCAGAAAATATTTCATCGCCGCTTCGTTCGAGCGCGGGGCGTCGCGCCGGTAGCTCGCCAGAATGTAGGAGGCGATGGAGCTCATTTCCAGGCCGATAAAGGCTGTCAATAATTCGTGGGCTCCGGCCATCACTCCCATGCCGGCCGTCGCAAACAAGACCAGCGCGCAAAACTCGGCGGGATCCAGATCGTCGCGCTGCAGGTAGCCGATCGAGCCGAGAATTGCCAGGAACGCCGCGCCGCAAACGATCCAGTGGACAAACAGGCTGAACGCGTCGGCCCGGATAAGGCCCGAATAGGCCACGCCCACATGCGTCGCAGGAAAAAACGTCGACACCAGCGCGAGCGCGGCGCCCGCGACCGAAATGCCCGCCAGCAGGCCGTGGCGCCCCTTCGGCACGACGGGCGCCAGCAGCATGACCAGCATCCCGAATCCGCAGAGGACGATTTCGGGCGCAATCCTGTACAGGTCTTGAATGGGTGGGAACATTTATTTCAATTTCACCGAGTCCGTCACGCCGCGGTACGCCGCGCTGCTCAGGCCGGGCGGGGTCACCGGGGCATGATCAAAATCCTTGCTGCTCGTGCCGGGAGTGCGCCCGCCGCCGGCGTTGTATGCCTGCGGGCGATGCATGAGCTGCAAAACATTTTGCGTGTAGGCCTCGGTCCGCCGCGTAAAGAACGTCGAGCCGATGCCCATCCACAGCATGAGCGCGGCCATCACAAACAAAATTCCTCGCTCGCGCTTATCCAGGTCCGGAAGCATGCCGTTCTTGTCTTGCGTGATGCCGCCAAAGAACACGCGCTGATACGACCAGAGCAGATAGACCGATGAGAAAATGACGCCTAGCGTGGCCCAGGAAGCCCAATTCGCGTGTTTCTGAAAGGTTCCGGCCAGGATCAGAAACTCGCCGACGAAGCCGTTGAGCATCGGCAGTCCCGCGGAAGCGAAGCAAGAAAATAAATACAGCGCCGCCAGAACGGGCATGGGCGTGGCGATGCCGCCGAATTCCGAGATCAAGTGCGTGTGGCGGCGGTCATACAGCATCCCGACGCACAGGAAAAGAGCGCCGGTGGAGATCCCGTGATTCAGCATCTGGTAGACGGCGCCCTGAATCGAAATCTGGTGAAACGCGAAAATTCCGAGCACCACAAATCCCAGGTGGCTGACCGAGGAGTAGGCCACCAGTCGCTTCAAATCCACCTGCACCATGGCCACCAGGGCCCCGTACACAATGCCAATGATCGCCAGCACCGCGATGTACGGAGCAAACTGGCGCGCGGCGTCCGGAAACAGCGGCAAGCAGAACCGCAGCATGCCGTAGATGCCCATCTTCAGCAGGACGCCGGCGAGCATCACCGAGCCCGCTGTGGGCGCTTCCGTGTGGGCGTCCGGCAGCCAGGTGTGCAGCGGGAACAGCGGTACCTTGATCGCAAACGCCAGGAAGAACGCGCCGAAGAGCAGGTATTCCGTTCGCAACGGCAGAGTGACCGAGCCATTGGTAAGCAGCGCCTGAATCTGCGCAACGTCGAACGTCGGGTAGCCGGCGACGGCGGTGATGCGGTAGAGCCACAGAATCGCCACAAGCATCAGGATCGAGCCGAACATGGTATAGAGCACGAATTTGAGCGCGGCATAAATCCGCCGCCCGTGTCCCCAGATGCCGATCAGGAAATACATCGGGATCAGCATCACTTCCCAGAACAAAAAGAACAGGAACAGGTCCAACGAAACAAAGACGCCGATGACTCCGGTTTCGAGAACCAGGAGCGAAATGAAGAAGCCTTTTACGCGCTGGTCAATCGAATTCCAGGAGGCGAGGATCGAAATGGGCGTGAGCAGCGTGGTCAGCACCACGAGAAACAGGCTGAGCCCGTCGATGCCCAGGTGATAGTGAATGGGCGGCTGCGGAATCCAGGCTCGCAATTCTTCCCATTGATAGCCGGCGGCGTGCGCATCAAAGCCGCGAAATAGAAGCAGGGAAAGGGCGAACTCGACGGACGCCGTGGTCATCGCCAGCCGGCGAATCCAGACATGATCGTCATCGCGCAGGAGCAAAAGAGCCAACGTGCCTGCAACGGGCAGAAACGTCAGCACCGAAAGCAAATAGGATTGCTGCACGTCAGTCCACCATCCACAGCAGCAGGGAAGTGAAAACCAGGACGCCCAGGACGATCCAGGTGGCGTAGCTGCGAATGTTTCCGGTATTGGCGCGGCGCAGGCGGTCGCCTGATTCGCGCGAAACGAAGGCGACACCGTTCACCGCGCCGTCAATCACGCGCTCGTCGACCCCGTGCCACAAAACTTTGTCGGAAATCCAGACCAGCGGGCGCACAATCGCGGCCGCGTACAATTCGTCGATAAAATACTTTCCGGAGAGAAGTTTGTAAGGTGCCGCAAGCGAATCCGCAAGTTTCTTCGGTGTTTCCGGGCTCTTGATATAGAACCACCACGCCAGCAGGAAGCCGAGAAGTCCTGCGATTACCGGCGCGCCAAGCAATGCCTGCAAAATTTCTCCCCCGCCGCCCCCGGATTGGGCTGCCGTGCCGGCAGGTTCCGCGCCGGTTGCCAGCACGGGCGTTAGAAATTGCTGGAAATGGTTCACGCCGCCCATGAGTTGCGGCGCGGCCATCCACCCGCCACAGACGGAAAGGATGGCCAGAACGATCAGGGGTATGGTCATGTTTTTCGGCGATTCGTGCACATGCACCTGGTGCTCGTCGTAGCGCTCGGCGCCGAAGAAGGTCAGAAACAACAGGCGGAACATATAAAACGAAGTGAGTCCCGCAGTCAGGACTCCAAGGCCCCAGAGCACCGGACTCACGCGCTGCGCCTCGTTCAGGATTTCGTCCTTGCTGAAAAATCCGGAAAAGCCCGGCGCGCCCGCAATCGCCAGTGTGGCCATGAACATGGTCCAGAAGGTGATTGGAATTTTCTTGCGCAGGCCGCCCATCTTGCGCATGTCCTGCTCGCCGCCCATGGCGTGGATCACGCTGCCTGCCGCGAGGAAGAGCAATCCCTTGAAAAAGGCATGCGTCATCAAGTGGAAAATTCCCGCGCTGAAGGCGCCCACGCCGCAGGCCAGAAACATGTAGCCAAGTTGGGAGACGGTGGAGTACGCCAGCACTTTCTTGATGTCCGTTTGCACCAGGCCGATGGTCGCGGCAAACAGAGCCGTCAGGCACCCGATGACGCCGACCAATTGCATAGCCACCGGCGCGTTCAGAAAAATCGCGTGCGAACGCACCACCATGTAAACGCCCGCGGTGACCATGGTGGCCGCGTGGATCAGCGCGCTGACCGGCGTCGGGCCTTCCATCGCGTCGGGCAGCCAGACGTAGAGCGGGAGCTGTGCGGATTTTCCGGCCGCGCCGACAAATAGCAACAGCGCAATCGTCGTGAGTGTGCCCATCTGCCCCGAGGGATCAGTGGGCATGGAGGCCGCGCGCGGAAGGACAATCGAGAAATCGAGCGAGCCGAAGGTTCGGATGATCAGAAACAAAGCAAGAAGAAATCCGAAATCGCCGACGCGGTTTACCCAGAACGCTTTGTTCCCGGCGTTCGTGGCCGATTGCTTCAGGAAGAAAAATCCGACCAGCAGGTAGCTGCACAGCCCCACGCCTTCCCAGCCGACAAACATCAACAAATAATTGGCCGCCAGGATCAGCACGAGCATAAAAAACATGAACAGATTCAGGTAGGAAAAAAACCGCCGGTAACCCGGATCGTCATGCATATACCCGGTCGAATAAATATGAATCAGCCAGCCCACGCCGGTGACGACCAGCAGCATGATCACGGTGAGCTGGTCCACCTGCAGCGCGAAGTCGGCCTGAAATCCGCCCGCGGAAATCCAGGTGAAGTAGGTTTTGATCCAGGGGATCTGGCTTGGAGAAAGGGAAAGGAATTCGCGCACCGCTTCCAGCGCCGCGAGAAAAGCCAGAGTCGTCGAGGAAAGCGCGACGCCCGTGACCGTGCTCTTCGGCCAGCGTCCGCCGAAAATTCCGTTGGCGGCCGCGCCCGCGAGCGGCAGCAACGGGATGATCCAGAGATAAGTGAGAACCGGCATCAGTCTTTCAGCGTATCCACGTTTTCCACGTTGAGCGTTCCCCGGTTGCGGTGAATGAGGATGATGATCGCCAGGCCCACGGCGGCTTCGGCCGCGGCCACCACGATCACGAAAAAGACGAACACCTGTCCCTGCAGCTGGCCGAGCAAACGGCTGAAGGAAACGAAAGCCAGGTTGACGGCGTTGAGCATCAGCTCAATGGACATGAAGATAGTGAGAATGTTGCGTTTGAAAATAAACGCAATCACACCCAATCCGAACAGCACGGCGCTGAGCACCAGATAATACGAAGTCGGAACCACATCTCCCCCAGAGTGTTTCTATGGCTTGTGTTGCGCCCGCCTTCAGGCGGGCACTTTCGACTCAAGCCCCTGCTCGCCTGAAGGCGAGCGCTACACGACCCGGGCCGAATGTACCCGGCCTTAGTCAGACTCTTCGCGGCGCGCCAGGACCAGGGCGCCCAGCAAAGCGATCAAAATCAAAAACGACGTCAGCTCAAACGGAAAAACGTATTCGCGAAAGAGCAGCGCCGACAGGTCGCGCGTCGATACCGCTTCCGGCGGCCCCGGCCCGAGTTGCGACGTGGCACGCCCGATCCAAAAAGCCACTTCCGCGAGGAACACCACCGCCAGCGGCACGCCCACGAAGCGCGCCAGGCGGCTCGCGTTGGTGCGCTCTTCTTCCCCGGCATTGAGCAGCATGATGACAAAAATGAAAAGCACCATGATCGCGCCGGCGTACACGATAATCTGCACGGCGGCCACAAATTCCGCGCCCTGCAAAAGATAAAGCCCCGCGAGCGCGACCATGACCACGATCAGCGAAAGCGCGCTGTGAATCGGATGCCGCTGCAGGATCAGGCTCACCGCTCCCGCCACAGCCACCGCCGCGAGGACCAGGAAGATCGCGATCTGCGGCGTGATCATCGTGTTCCCCGGCGCGTGCTTCGCGTTAATTTCCTGGTCTCGGATGTCATCGTTGTGTCAGCACAATCAGGAGACTTGTGACCACCACGTTTACGATGGAAAGCGGAAGCAGCACTTTCCACCCGAAATTCATCAATTGGTCGTAGCGGAATCGCGGAAGCGTCCCGCGCACCCAAACGTAAATAAAAAGGAAAACCGCGATCTTCAGCAGGAACCAGAACGGCCCCTGGATGAATTCGATCACCCCCGGCTGGCCGCAAAGTACTCCCACGCCGCACAGTGCGGCTCCCAGGACCGGCAGCACGATCCGCCCAAACACGGTGAGATAGCGGACGCCATGAACGATCAGGGCGAGCCCGGCCGCGGCGAAGGCCGCCGCGGGAATGAAGTGGGACCATGCGAACAGCGGAGTCTGCGGGAACGGCGAGAGCCATCCGCCAAAAAACAAAATTGTCGCGAGGCAGGAAACGGTAATCATGCTGGCGTATTCGGCCATGAAAAACATGGCGAATTTGAAGCTGGAATACTCGGTGTGAAAGCCGGCGACCAGTTCGGACTCTGCTTCGGCCAGATCGAAGGGCGCGCGATTGGTTTCGGCTACGGCGGCAACGAAAAACAGCAGGAAACCCAACACTTGCGGCATCGGCGAGCCGATCAGATTCCAGCGCGGTACGAATCCAAAGTAAAAGTCCTGCTGCGCGGTCACGATTTCACTCAGATTAAAAGTTCCGGCCATCAGGATCACGCCCACGACGGACATGGTCAGCGCGAGTTCGTAGCTGATCATTTGCGCCGAGCTGCGCAGGCCGCCCAGCAGCGGGTATTTGCTGTTGGACGACCACCCGGCCAGCGCCACGCCATACACTCCCATCGAAGTGATCGCGAACAAAATCAAGAGACCAATGTTCAAATTGGTGATGCCCGTCGGCGTCGGCTGGCCGAACATGGTCAAACCCTTCGGCCCGAAGGGAATTACGGCGATCGAGGTGATGGCGAGAGACAATGCCAGGAACGGTGCGAGGAAATAGGCGAACTTGTCCGCGCCCGCAGGAGTTACGTCTTCTTTGAATAGAAATTTTACGCCGTCGGCCAGCGGCTGCAGCAAACCGTGCGGGCCCACGCGGTACGGTCCCCAGCGCGCCTGGATGTGCGCCACAACCTTGCGCTCAAACCAGGTGAGATAGGCCAGCGCCGTCAGCATCACGAAAAGAAGAATGACGACCTTCGGCAGCACGACGATGACAAGCGGATGCTGCGCGGCTAATTCGTTCACGGGCGCGCCTCCACTTGCACTTCTTCTTCGGCTGCTTCCGGCAGGGAACGAACCATCGTCAGGTAGGGGCTCAAGCTGCCGCTGGTGAACAGAGTGTCGTCCGAGGAGAAGATCGAGCCAATCGGGACGTCAAATTTCGCGCTGTCGTTGGCAGAAGCGACGGGCGAACTCCGCTCCGCTTCACCCAGCAGAAGCGTCGCCATCCCGAGGTTATAACCTGGCACCGATTGGCGAATCTCGTCGAAGGCAGCCTCCGGCGTGCGCAAGCGGATCGGCTGTCCGAGGCCGTGCTGCGACAATTGAAAGGAAAGAATCCGCAGGATATCGAAATCCGAGCGCGTGCCCATGACGTCTCCGCCCTTGCGCACCAACTGCACTTCGCCTGCGGTGTTGGTAATGGTGCCGTGTTTCTCGTACGCCGCGGCTGCGGGAAGGACGATGTCGGCAAGCTGCGCTGTTTCCGTGAGGAAGAGGTCCTGCACGACCAGCAAGTCGAGTTTGCCCAGCAGGCCTGATGCAGAAACGCCGAAAGTTTTTACCGGGTTTGCGCCAACCACGTAGAGTGCATGCAATTGTCCCTTGGCTGCGGCGGCAAGCATCCCGCGCGCGTCCATCCCGCGCTTTTCCGGAAGCTTCGCGCCCCACAGCGCGCCAAATTTCTCTCGCGCTTTTGGGTCCGCCATAGGTGTGAAGCCGGGGAGCAGGTCGGGAAGCTGGCCCATGTCCGCAGCGCCGCGCGAATTTGCGTAGTCCCCGAGGGCCATATATCGCGTTTGCCCGGGCAGGGAATACCCGAATTTCAACAGGTCACGGATTGCCTCGCCGGTGAGTTCCGCGCCGAAAAGGATGACCACGTTGCTCTCTTTTTCCAGCGAAGCCTTGAGCGAGGAAAGCCGCTCGATGGTGCCCGCGTCAAGTTGCGCCTCGCCGCCGGCGAGCCACCGCACGGCGGCCGCCTCGCGGCCCTTGGCCACTTCGGCAAAACCCCTGGCCTTGCGAAGCAGCTTGATGGATTTTGAATTGATGATGTGTAGTCGCGCGCCGCGATGGCGGATGGCGGAACGAATCTGCCAGGCCACCAGCGGGCTCTGTTCGGTCGGATCGTGGCCCACGAGCAAAACTGCGTCCGCTTCGTACAGTTGCGTCATCGTGGCGCACGCGGCTGCGGCCTGCGTGCCCAGCCCGGCGATCAAGCTCGCATAGTCGGCCGTGCGGTGATGATCGATGTTGTTTGTGCCGATAGACGCGCGCGCGATGCGCCCCAGCAGGTAATTTTCTTCGTTCGTCGTGCGGTTTGAGCCGATAAAGCCGATCGAATCCGTGCCGGAGGCCTTGCGCACTTCGGAGAGGCGCCGGGCAACTTCGGCCAGCGCATCTTCCCAACTCGACGGGACAAGCTGGCCGTTGCGGCGCACCAGAGGTAGCTTCAGGCGCTCGGGGTGGGTCGTGAAATCAAACCCGAAGCGGCCCTTCACGCACAGGAAATCCTTGTTGAATCCGGAGAGATCGCGATTGTTGGCGCGCAGGATTTCATTGTTTCGCACGCTCAGCGTGGTCTTACAGCCATTCGAGCAATGCGTGCAGACCGTGGAGACGTAAGTCATTTCCCACGGGCGCGTCTTGTAGCGGTACGTGCCGCTGGTCAGCGCTCCCACGGGGCAGATGTCAATGCACATGCCGCACTCTTCGCAGTCCAGATGATCCTCGCCGTTTGGGATGATCACCGATTGCGAGCCGCGAGCGCCGACGCCGAGCGCTTTGACGTCCATGCCCTCGTCACACACACGCACGCACCGGAAACACAGGATGCACCGCGGCGCGTCGTAATAAACTGCCTCGGACCATTTCTGCTCCGGCACGTGGCGCTTTTCTTCGTTGAAGCGGCTCTTGTCCGCGCCGTACGTGAAAACCATGTCCTGCAATTCGCACTCGCCGCCCTTATCGCACACGGGGCAATCCAGCGGATGATTGGCGAGCAGGAATTCCAGCATGCCCTTGCGGGCCTCATGCACTTGCGGGGTGCTGGTGCGCACCACCATCCCGGGCGTGGCCACGAGCGTGCACGCGGTTTGCAGCTTCGGCGCCTTTTCCACTTCGACCAGGCACATGCGGCAGGCGGCCTGCAACGACAGGCCCGGGAAGTAGCAGAACGACGGAACTTCGATGCCCATACGCCGCGCCGCTTCGATTACCAGCGTCCCCGGCTGGACGGTGACGTCGCGGTCATCAATTTTCAGCGTGATGTCTTTTGAATCTGCCATTTTATCCCGGGAACCTCAGCGAACCGCGGCCATAACGTCGGCCGGTCTGTACGGACATTTTCCGGAGAGATGTTCTTCAAATTCGTCGCGCCATTTCTTGATGATACTGATGGTGGGCATGGCGGCGGCATCGCCCAGCGGACAGAACGTGCGGCCCAGCATATTTTTCGCCAGATCGCCCACCAGGATAATGTCTTCGGCACGGCCCAAACCCGCGTGGAAGCGATCCAGCGTCTTGCTCAGCCAGCCCGTGCCTTCGCGGCAGGGAATGCACCAGCCGCAGGATTCGTGAGCGTAGAAATGCATGATGCGCCGCGCGAGGTCCACCATGCAGGTGTCTTCGTCAATCACCACGAGGCCGCCCGAGCCGAGCATCGAGCCGGCCTTGGCCACGGAATCGTAATCCATATTGATGTCGATTTCCTCGGCGGTCAGCAGCGGGCAGGAACTCCCGCCGGGGATGATAGCCTTCAGCTTTCTGCCGTTGCGCATCCCCCCCGCGACGTCTTCGATAATCTTGCGCAGCGGGAAACCCATCGGCAGTTCGTAGATGCCGGGCTTGTTGACATGGCCGGAAACACAGAACAGCCGCGTCCCCCCGTTTTTCGGCGACCCGAGGCCGGCATACCATTCGCCTCCCCGCCGCAAAATTTCCGGGGCGGAGCAGAGCGTCTCCACGTTATTGATTACGGTTGGCGATCCGTACAGGCCGACCACAGCGGGAAAGGGAGGCCGGATGCGCGGATAGCCGCGCTTGCCTTCGAGCGATTCCATCAACGCGGATTCTTCGCCGCACTCGTAGGCGCCCGCTCCGGTATGGGTGACGAGGTCGAAATCGAATCCGCTGCCGAGAATATTCTTGCCGAGGTAGCCGGCCTTGTAAGCTTCTGCGATCGCTTCGTCCATGATGTCCAGAACGTAGCGATACTCGCCGCGAATGTAAATGTAACCCTGGTGCGAACCGACCGCGCGGCCGGCGATTACGACTCCTTCAATTAACTGGTGCGGCATCAACTCCATCAGCGGGCGGTCCTTGCAGGTGCCCGGCTCGCTCTCATCCGCATTGCACAGAATGTATTTGGGCTTGGCCGATTCCTTGGGCACAAAGCTCCACTTCATGCCAGTGGGGAATCCCGCGCCGCCGCGCCCGCGCAGGTTGGACTTCTTGACTTCGTCGACGACCTGCTCGGGAGTCAATTCCTTGAGCGCGCGCTCCATCCCCTTGTAACCATCATGGGCCAGGTAAACTTCCAGTTTGTGCGAATCCTTGACGCCGAAGAGCCGGCTGATGACGGGTACTTCGGCGGGATGCCGTTCTTTCACGGAACCGGTAATGGGCGTGGAGGTTTGCGGCTTTCTCCCGGCTTCGAGCGCCTCGAAGATTTGCGTGGTGCGTTCGACGGTAAGATTTTCGTAGAAATCGTAGTTCACCTGCATGGCCGGCGCGCCGGTGCAGGCGCCGAGGCATTCCACTTCTTCGAGCGAAAAAACGCCGTCCTCGGTAGTTTCCTTGTGGCCGATCTCCAGCCTTTTTTTGACAAATTCGTAAAGCTGGTTGCCGCCGCGCAGCATGCAGGACACATTCGTGCAGACCTGTACGTGGAATTTTCCAGCGCGCTGGCGGCGAAGCATCGAGTAATAGGCCATCGTTTCGGTGACCTGCAACTCATTCAGGCCCAGCCGCCGGGCGATTTCTCCGATCATTTCATTGCTGACGTAGCCGAACTGATCCTGGGCGTAAAGCAGCATGGGGATGAGCGCCGAACGCTTCACCGGGTAACGGTTTTCAAGCGTCTGGAATTTGGCTTCCAGCTGCGGAGGCAAGTTCATCAGCGGTCGATCTCCCCGAGAATAATATCCAGCGTTCCGATGCAGGCAATCGCGTCGGCCACCAGGCGGCCCTCGACCATCTTCTGCAGCGCCTGCAGATTCACGAATGAGGGCGCGCGAATTTTCATGCGATACGGCTTGGGCGAACCGTCACTCACCAGAAAGCAGCCCAGCTCGCCGCGGGGCGATTCGATACGCTGGTAGACTTCACCCGGCGGAGGCGCGAACCCTTCGGTAAAAATCTTGAAGTGGTAAATCAACGCTTCCATTTCCGTCTTCATTTTTTCGCGCTGGGGCGGAACGATTCCGGGCGCGTCGGCCTTAATGGGGCCTTCCGGCGGGATTTTTTCGAGGGCCTGGCTGACGATTTTCAGGCTCTCGCGCATTTCCGCGACGCGGCAAAGGTAGCGCGCGTAGCAATCGCCCTCCGTGCGCACCGGCACCTGGAAATCGAATTCCTCATAACTCGAGTAAGGGAAATATTTTCGGACATCGTAATCCACGCCGGAACCGCGCAGCGACGGCCCGGAAACTCCGAGTGCGATCGCATCCTCCGCGCTCAGCACGCCCACTCCCTGGGTGCGCCCGAGCCAGATGCGGTTCCTGGTGAGCAATTCCTCGTACTCATCGAATCGTGAAGGGAAGTTTTGCACAATTTTCCGGACGTGATCGGTCCATCCGACCGGGGGCTCCAGCGCCAGGCCGCCAATGCGGAAATAGCTGGTCATCATGCGCTGGCCGCTGACGAGTTCAAAGATTTTGAGCAGTTCCTCGCGCTCGCGGAAACAATACAGGAAAACCGACATCGCGCCCAGGTCGATGGCGTGCGTGCCCAGCCAAACCAGGTGCGAACCGATGCGCGTCAGTTCGGTGAGCAGCACGCGGATGTATTGCGCGCGCTTGGGAACTTCCAGGCCCAGCAATTTCTCGACGGCCATGCAGTACGCCAGATTATTTGACAACGGCGCGAGGTAATCCATCCGGTCGGTAATCGTGATGGCCTGCGAGTATGTCAGCGCTTCGGCCGTTTTTTCGATGCCGGTGTGCAGATATCCGATATCCACATCAGCCTTGACGATGATCTCCCCATCCAGTTCCAGGAGCACGCGCAGCACCCCGTGCGTTGAGGGATGCTGCGGCCCCATGTTGAGGACCATGGTTTGTTCAAGGCCGGTGGCGGTTTGTACGGTGGTCATGGCGCAGGTTCGATGGTCTCCGAATCAGAAATCAGCGAGGGCCCTCCACGGGATAGTCCTTGCGAAGAGGATAGCCTTCCCAATCGTTCGGGAGCAGTAACCGCCGCAGGTCGGGGTGCCCTTCAAAGCGAACGCCAAAGAGGTCAAAGATCTCGCGCTCGTGCCAGTTTGCCGTCGGCCAAACGGGCACGACCGACTCGATTACAGGATTTTCACCGGGCAAACGAACCCGGAGGCAAATCGTTTCGCGCCTGGAGAGCGATAGCAGATGATAATTCAGCTCGAAGCGTGGTTCGATGGGAAAGCGGTCCACGCCGGTGACATCGGAAAGGTAGGTAAACGCCAAATCACGATCGGAGATCATAAATTCGGCAAGGGGCCGCAGATGTTCGGGATATACGACCACCGTCAACTCGCCGCGAAAGGAAATCAATCCCGCGACGGCTACCGGGCGCCAACCGCGGATTTTCGCGATGATGGGGTTTTGCTCGAGGTCAGGTATCTCCGTCACAAAGTGCGGTCCCGGCGCGCGACTGGGCGGTTCCAGTCCAACGCCCCTTTCTTCCAGAGATAGAAGTAGCCCACCAGCAGGATTCCGATGTAAAGGAGCATTTCCACGAAGCCAAACCACCGCAACGACCGGAAGATAAAGGCCCACGGATACAGGAAGATGGCTTCCACGTCGAACAGAATAAATATGATTCCGACCAGGTAGAATTTCACCGAAAACGGCTCCCGGGCGTCGCCGGTCGGCGTGATGCCGCACTCATAGGCCTGCATTTTTACCTTGGACGGGCGTCTCCAGCCCACCAGGGAGGAAAGCAGAAGCAGAATGCCCGATAGCGCCATCGCCAGGATGAGGTGTAAAAGTAGCGGCGCGTAGGCTTGGAGGTCGTTTCCTGTCATCGGAGCACAAGCTATAATAACGATGAAGCGCCGAGCGGTCAAATGCACGACCAAGATAGTTCGGTATTTTCTTTGGACCAGTTACTGCTTAGAGACGAGTGCGCCGCCTTGGATATGCGGGAAAGGTTGGCAGTTCCATGAACTTCGGTTTCAACTCGAACGTTCGCGTCGGAGAGGCTACTTATCACGTCCAAACGGAAGACCGCGGACCCTCGCATCCGTTTCTCGATACCGTTGTTTACCTGGCTGGCCGGGTGGTCTACAAGCGCAGCACCAGCTACGAACAGTTTGTGAAGGGAATTTATCCTGGGAGCCTGGAGCAGAAGCTGCACGAGCGCCTGGCACAACAACATCGCGAGGTGATTGCGGAACTCGAGGCCGGGACACTTTCGTTGCGGGGCAAGGACAAAGCGCGTCCCGCTGCCAAAGCCGCTGAAATACAAGAGGGTCTCGATTTGCGCGTCTTGAATCCGAAAACATGCTTTGAGGCGGGAGCTGTGAATCTGGAAATCGAGTTGAGTGACAAGAAATCAAAGCAGCGAGTTGGCGGCGCGATCGTTGCGGCACTCCTCGAACACGGAAAAAAACGCATCCCCTGCGCCGAGGGGGAAACCGACGCCGAGGGCTGCGCGGCGCTGAAGTTTCCGATGCCGCCGAATGCGGACGAAGGATCCTCTCTCTTGGTTCGCGCCCAGGAGGGTTCGCGTACCGGGGAATTGCGATTTCGTCTGAAATCGAGACTCCCTAAGAACACGCCCGCTCCGATCTTGCGATGAATTCAGGGATTCAAATCGTCGTAAATGGCGAACCGCGAGAAGTGCCCGAAGGGCTGGAAGTTTCCGCCTTGCTTTCGCACCTAGGCCTGCCCGCCGGCCGAGTGGCCATCGAGCGCAACCTGGAAATTCTTCCGCGATCGCAGTGGGTCAATACCGCCGTGCAACCCGGAGACCGCTACGAAATTGTTCACCTTGTGGGCGGAGGCTGAGGGCGCTTCGCCCGCAGAATCTGATTACGAGCGTTTCAGCGCGGCCAGATAAGCCTTCCACGGTTCCCAGTAAAATTTCACCCACCCCTGCATGACGCCGTCGCGATCGTATTCCGGGACTCCGACATGGGCCAACTCCACTTGGGCTCCGCCACCAGCGGATTTTTCAAAAGTGACCACGAGGATGGAATCGGGATCGGGCTTCTTCCATTCCGAGGAGCGCCAGGTCTGCACGATCATACGGTTCGGGATCAGCACAAGATTCTTTCCAAGGATCATCCCGCCGAAGGCGGACCATTTTCCGCCGACCTTGGGGCTGATCTTGGCGGGCATGCCGGTGGCGGCGGTGTGTTTGGCCGAATTCATGAAGAGTTCATAGAGTTTCGCGGGAGTGGCATTTTCAAAAGTTGCGCCGGAGTGGACAACGGGCGTCATCGAGTTCCTCCGTGATAGCGGCAATCAATCTACAAACTACAAACGATCCAGCAGGTGGCCGAGTTTTGTTCTCTTGGTTTCCATATAGGCGCGAGAAGTGCGAGAAGTGCGAGGCCGGCACGGCACGCGCTCGGCAACACGAATCCCGGAGCTTTCCAACTGCCGGACTTTATCGGGATTGTTGGAAAGGAGCCGCACGCGGCGCACGCCGAGCAGATGCAACGCCGCGGCGGAAAATCCATAATCTCGTGAATCGGCTGCAAAACCAAGCTCCTCATTGGCTTCCACCGTGTCCCTGCCGCGGTCCTGCAATTCGTAGGCGCGCAGTTTGTTCATGAGGCCAATGCCGCGCCCTTCCTGCGGCAAGTACAGCAGGATGCCGGAGGGCGCGGCGGCGATGCGGCGCAGGGAAAGTTCGAGCTGCGCTCGGCAATCGCAGCGTTCGGAGGCCAGAACGTCGCCGGTCAAGCATTGCGAGTGGATGCGCACGAGCGGCGTTTGCCCGCGAATTCTCCCGTGCACCAGCGCGACGGCGTTTTCGCGCGCGCTTTTTCCCTCGATGCCCAGGATTTCAAACGGCCCGAAACGCGTGGGTAGCTTGGCGCGAGCGACGATTCGCATGCCGTCCTTCCGACCATTCCTCGCGGCGCTTGCGCGTTGTCTGGTTTTGCGTGCCATGAAGAGCCCCGTATTATATCAGGCGATGGGCGCAAGCGGCGCTTTACAACGGAGCGGCGATTGGCTAACGTAGCCGCAGCGGCCAAGGGCCATGAAAACCCTTACTTTCAGCGGAGATTTGCTGCTCACGCTCCTGCTTCACGTCGGCGCGGCGGCGTCGATTTGCGCGTGGCTGGCGCGCTCGGCCACCTTCCGCAAAGTACTCTTCACCGAGCTGCGTGATTCGGACCAAAAATTGAAGCTGATGCTTTTTGTCACGCCGCCCCTGGTGTTCGGTGTGATTCTGCGTATTTTGGGGCAGCCCTATCGCGCCGCGGATTTGATGCTTGAAGGGTCATTCCTGCTCGGGCTGCTGGGCGGGCGCGTGGTAGGCCCGCTCGGGGGATCGATCATCAGCCTGCCGGCTTTTATCCACCATGAGTGGCTTTCCATGCCCGTGGCCGCCGCCGCAGGACTCGTGGGCGGATTGATTCGCCAGGGGGTGCCGAATACCGAGGAGATCTGGAGGCTTGGACCTTACACGTTCATGAGCACGCCGCGCTGGCTCGTGCGGCTATTTCGGGGGAAGAAAGTCACCTGGGAGATGCTGCCTCTGGGCGCCTGCATCGTTCTGGAATTGAGCCGTCAGGCGCTGGGCCACGCCACCAAGCCGCAATGGCTTTTTTATGTGAATGCCGGAAAGAGCTGGGGGATGGCGCTGGTGCTGCTCTCCACGGTCATGGCCGTGGCGGTGCCGATGAAGATCTGGAGCAATACGCGCCTGGAAATGAATCTCGAACAGCACCAGCAGCTGCTGCTGAAAGCCCGCATGGACGCGCTGACCGCTCAAATCAATCCCCATTTTTTGTTCAACACACTCAATACGGTGTCCTCGCTCATTCGCTACGATCCGGATATGGCGCGCGGCGTGGTCATGAAACTGAGCAATATTTTGCGGCGGCTTTTGCGGAAGCACGAGACATTTGTGCCCCTGCAGGAGGAGCTCGATTTTATCGACGACTACTTGGATATCGAGGTCGCGCGGTTCGGGCGCGACAACCTGGTGATTCACAAGCAGATTGACGAGAACACGCTCGACGCGTTCGTCCCCAGCATGCTCCTGCAGCCGATTGTCGAAAACGCCTTGAAGCACGGCCTGGCCGGCAAACTTGGCGGCGGCGAACTCACCATCCGCACCGAATCGCAGGACGGCCGCCTGATCATCGTCATCGAAGATAACGGCGTCGGAATTCCCAAGGAGCGCATGGCGCAAGTGTTTGCGGACGGCATTGGAATCAGCAACGTTCACGAGCGCCTGCGCGTGCTCTACGGCGCGGATTTCCGCATGGATATTTCCAGCCGCGAGGGCGAGGGAACGCGCACGCGCATCGAAATACCGGAGCTGGTACCCACCACATCTGATTCGTCGATCATTCTTCCCGCCACGAAAATTTGATCGAAGTTGCGCAGGCTTCAGCCTGTGGGGTTTAGCGCTGGCAAGAACCAAACTCCACAGGCTGAAGTCTGCGCTACTTAATCGCTAAAAAATCAGCTTCAATCCCAATTGAATTTGGCGCGGGAATGTTGCCGTCGTCGTAATAAGGCCGGCGGAAGGACTGATCGCTGGAGGGCCCCCGGGCGTTATCGAATAAACCGTTGAATTGGGCGGGCCATAATTCGCGCGATTCGAGATGTTGAAAAATTCGGCGCGAAATTGCAGGTTGGTTTTTTCCGTGATGCCGGTGTTTTTGAACAGCGAGAAATCCACATCGGCGAGCCCCGGCCCGGTCAGCCCGCCTCTCCCCAAATTTCCATACGTCCCGGGCGTCGGCAGTACAAAAGCGGCCGGATTGAACCATTGATTCGGATTTCCGGTCACGACCGCTCCGCTGAAGGACGGATTGATGGACGGCCGGTCCGGATTTCTGGTGTCGCCGTCGCCGGAGCGATTCGCGCCGATCAGAGGAGTGAAAGGGAAACCGGAGAGGATCGTTGCGATGCCGTTGATCTGCCATCCGGAAACAAACTTGCTCTCCATTCGAGAGACATCGTTCAGCCAGCGCTGGGTGTGGCCGAAGGGAAGCTCGTAACTGCCTGAAATGCTGGCCTGGCTGGCGGGATTCAATGCGGATCGGCCCCAGTCCATGCGCACATCGTTGCGGTTGAGGACGATTTGCGGCTGATTGTTGGCCTGGGCGATGGTCAGCCCGGAATTGATGTCCAGATTTTTTGACCAGGTATAGTTGCCGCGAAATTCCAGTCCCTTGCTGATGCGGCGGGTCACGTCCACTTCCAGAGCGTTGTAGCTGCTGTTGCCTCCGGTATACCAAAAGAATCCCGCGGAGAGAAAAGGGTTCGGACGCTTTGTTCCAATGCCCGGGATGTATACGGTTCCTTGCGTGACAGTTCCTTGCACGGCGCCGTTGCCGCCGGATGGACATGTCGCTGCGGCGCAAATCTGCGCGGGGATGGAATTGGGGTCGGTGCTGAGCAGTTCGTGCACGCCGAAGGAGCCGACATAGGCGACGCGCAGCGAAGTGTTGTGGCTCAACTGCTGCTCGACCGTCAGATTCCATTCCTGAACGGCCGGCGTTTTTGCATCCGGTTGAATTCCTTGCGGCGCGAAAATCGTGCATGGCGAGGGAACCCCCGGGCCGCAGGATGGCGGCGGCGCGGCGCCTGGAGTAAAAGGAAAACCGGGAATGGAAAATAGCGAAATGTTCGCGAACGAAGCGGAGCCGTTGAAGGGCGTGAGTGAATTCATCAGAAACGCCAGATCGTCGATCAGCGAATAATACATTCCATATCCAGCTCGGATGGCGGTCTTGCCGTTGCTGAAGACATCCCAGGCAAGGCCCACCCGCGGGCTGAACAAACGCGCAGAATTATTTTCTGTGAACACCGAATTGCCTACGATTGGCGCCGTTTCGAGTACGCCGTTGGCGTCGGTTACGTAGTTGGCAGCCCTGCCGTGAGCCTCATTCCAGCCGGTCGTAAATTCGTGGCGCAGTCCTGCCTCCAGCGTCAGATTGTGACGCACCTTGATCGAATCCTCGATGTACCACGCGCCATAGAGGCTTCTCCACCCCAGTTCCGTGTGCAGGGGCACGACTTGAAACGGGGTGTTGCCAATTTTTCCCTGCAGAAATGTCGTCAAGCTTGCGAACGTGGCTTGCCCCAGCTGGCGCGATGCGCTGTCCTCGTTGTCCTGAAGGCGCTGAAACCAGACGCCCATGCTGACCTGGTGAATTCCGTGGCTGATGCGCACGTCGTCTTGATAGGTGAAAAGATTCCTGTGATTGAAAACGCCCGCCGCATTGTTGGGGCCCGCGGAAGTAATCGTGCCGTTGGCCGTGGTGGTAGCTCCGCCGCCCACGACAATGCCTCCCGGACCAAGCCCTTGAACGAAGGAAAGATTGGAGGGGATTGAAGTCAAGGGGACCGATCCGAGAGCAAACGACGCCCGGGAAAATCCAACCGTCGTCGTGTTGAGGATCGCGGGCGTAAAAACATGGGTTTCGGTCAGGCTCAACACTTGCATACGCAGCGGCGTGAACGATGCGAACAGCGGATCGGCCAACGGAATGAGACTTGTTCCATCGTCGAGGGTATAGGCGCTCGACAGCGTATCGTTCTTGGCGAGGTTGTAATCGGCCCGGACCGTGCCGAAATCTTCCCGGATATGTTCATTCGGATTGTAAAAGGCTTTAGCGGTCCCGGAGGGCACCGGAGCGGTATTGGTGCAGCCTGTTCCCGATGCTGGTACCGTCAATTCCGGGCCGTTAGCGACCGGCCAGAAGAGGGAGGCGTACCGCTCCATCGTTGTATTTGCTTTTGGCACGGTCGTAGGGAGGCCTGTGCAGGGATCCGGCAAAATCCCCAACCGCGCATTGCTGTCGGGAACCACGCTTACGCTACTGACGTCCAGCGATTGGCGGAATCCTTCATAATTGCCGAACAGGAAGAGGCGATCTTTTTTAATCGGTCCTCCCGCCGCGCCGCCGAACTGATTTCTCCGGAAGGGAGGAACGTTCCCGTTGTCGAACGGTCCCGGCGAATCGAGCGCGCTGTTGCGCAAAAACTCAAAAATGGTGCCGTGAAATTGATTCGTCCCGGACTGCGTGACGGCGCTGACTTGCGCTCCGGCTCGCTTGCCATATTCGGCGGAATACGTATCGGTGAGCACGTTGAATTCGCGCACGGCATCGATTCCCAAAAGGTAGCCACTGGTGCCGCCGGGAGTGACGGCGAGTTGGCTCGATCCCATATATTCAACGCCGTTGAGCAGGAATAAATTTTCGCTGGTGCGGCGTCCGGCCACGGAGAACGTATTCCCATTGCTGGTGCTGGTATTGACGCTTTTCAAGGCATCGTAATTTATCGCGCCGGGATTGAGGGCAATGAGATCGTCAAAGCTGCGGCCGTTCAGCGGCAATTCCTTGATCTGCCGTTCGTCAACAATTCCAGAAACCGACGCGGTAGTAATATTGACAACAGGCGCCTCTTCGGAAACGGCCATTTGCTGGACCAGTTCGCCCACTTCCAGGCGGAAGTTCACAACGGCTTCCTGGCCCACTTCCAGTCGCACTCCCGTGCGTACCACCGATTTAAATCCCTGCTTTTCCGCTTTGAGTTCCTGAGGTCCGAGAGGCAGCGAAAGAACACGGTAATTGCCCAAATCGTCCGTGGTGACCGCCCGCGTCGCGCCGGTTTCCTGGCTCTTTACAGTGATGGTTGCTTCCCGAACGACGGCGCCGGCAGCATCTTCCACATTTCCGGTAATCGAAGCGGTCACTTGTGCGCGGCCGGTCGCGGGCATCATCGCCAGGGCGGCCACTGCGAAAATCAGAATGCAGACACGCAAACTCCTGCGGATACACAAATCCCTGCACTCCATAGACACGCAAACCCCCTAACCGGCGTGAGCGCTTCTGTTCCAACCCCCACTACGCGTGCGTCGCGGCCAAGGCTCCGATGACCTGACGATAGTACGCTTCATATATCGGAATCACGTCATTGGCGCAATATTTTTTCTTGGCATTGACGCGCGCGGTTTGTCCCATGGCGCGGCCGCGATCCGCCTGGGACAGGATTTCCAGGGCGTATCTTGAACCAATTTCCACTTCGCGAGGAGTAAAAAGATAGCCGTCGACCCCGTGCTCGACCACTTCCGGCAATCCGCCCACATTCGTGGCCACCACCGGGACTTCGCAGGCCATGGCTTCCAGAGCCGCGAGGCCGAACGATTCCATGTCCGAAGGCAGCAGGAACAAGTCCGCCTGCGAAAGCAGCTGGTAGACGCGATCCTGCTTGCCCAGGAAATGGACGTCGCGCGCGAGTTTTTTCTTGCGCACCAGGTATTCGGCGGCGCCGCGGTCGGGGCCGTCGCCGATAAGCACCAGCTTGGCGCGCATTTTCTCGCGCACCTTGGCGAACATTTCGATGACGTCCGTGAGGCGCTTCACGGGCCGGAAGTTCGACAGGTGCATCAGGATGGGCTCTCCGTCCGGGGCCCATTCGGCGCGCATGGCCGGGTTCGGTTTGCGGGAGTAGAGATCGCAATTCACAAAATTGGGGATCACTTCGATGGGGCGCTTGATGTCAAATTCTTCGACCGTGCGCTGTTTCAGGTAATGCGAGATGGCCGTGACGCCGTCGGATTGCTCGATCGAAAATTTGGTGATGGGCAGAAAGCTGCGATCGTTTCCGACCAGGGTAATGTCCGTGCCGTGCAGCGTGGTGATGAAGGGCAACGCCTTCGGCGCCGCCATCATGCGCGCCAGCAGGGCGCTGACGGAATGGGGAATGGCGTAATGCACATGCAGCAGATCGAGGCCTTCCGCCTCGGCCACCTGCATCATTTTTACGGCCAGGGACAACGCATAAGGCGCGTGATCAAACAGGGGATAACTGGATATTTCCACTTCATGGAATTGAATGTGGTCGTTGGTGTCCGTCAATCGGATGGGAGGGGCGTAGCTGATGAAGTGGATTTCGTGGCCGCGCGCGGCGAGTTCCATCCCCAACTCCGTGGCGACCACGCCCGAGCCGCCATAGGTTGGGTAGCATGTGATCCCAATTTTCATCTCGATTCGCGTGAAACGCCCGCGTGCTCCTCAAAACTGCGCTTTTGGAATCCCCCCTGCAAAATACTCTCGGGCGGAAGTTTAACAAAGACAGTCTCGAACAGGGCAGGGAATCTGTTGCGCCGGCCCGCTGGCAATGCTAGATTCCCGGGCCTTGGACCCACCCAGGTCTGCCGAATATTGGACGCGAGTTAAGGCCCCGGGGTAACAACATTTTCCGTTTTCGCGAAGACGGACTCAGATATTGCCAAGGAGCGCGCGAACGCCATGAAGCCGCGAGGAAAGCTGTCCAAAGCCGAACTGGAGCGGGTGGCCGAACGGCTGAGCCGCAGCAATCCCATCAACCACTTTGGATTCCAACTGATCAAGGCAGAGCGCGGCAGGGCCGTGTTCCGCATGCCGGTGCTCGAACTGCACAAGCAGATTCATCGTGTGGTCCACGGCGGGGTGGTGGCCATGCTGGCCGATACGGCTGGCGGCTTCGCAGCCTTCCTTGCGGCGCCCAAAGGCTCCCGCGTCGTTACCATCGAGATGAAGATTAATTTCCTGGAAGCGGTCGAACACGGTGAAATCAAGGCCGACGCGCGAGTGCTGCGGCTGGGCAGGACCACCAGCGTTGTCGATTGCGATGTGACCGACCAGGATGGGCGCCTGGTCGGCAAAGCCCTGATGACGTTCTCTATCCTTCGGCCGAAATAGTTTGACCACAGCCGTAAAGCAACGTGCGAATTGATCGCAGTAGGACCGGCTTCAGCCTGTCGGGTTTCGGGTGTACACGGCACCGCAAAAGCGACAGGCTAAACCCCATCCTACTTGGGCCCATGACGGACTCAAAAGAACAGAGTTGCGGGAGCAGGTTTAACCCGGTTTGTAAACTAGGTAAAATTTATTGCCCGTTGGCGCCGCCGAGAGCAGCGTCCGGCCCATCTTTGTAAATATACTTTATGAATTGCTTATAAATCAGCAAATTGGGGCTGCCGGTCCGCGTCAGCTTGATGCAGTCCCGGTCATACCACTCGATGCTCCCGTGTAAATTTTCCCCATCGCTCAGAACGATGACCACCGGGGTGCGCGCCTGCATCTGCTTGATCCAATAAAAGTTCTCGGCGTGAGTCTGCTCCGGGGGAGCCGGCTTTTTGTGGGGCTGTGGCCCGGAAGTAGTGGAGTGCACACGGCTCGAACTATTATGAGGTTCTTTCATTTCCGTCAAAGTAGGGCGAAACAGCTTGCGGTTCACGATGACCACTCCTTCTATTATGAATTTCTCCGGCGAGGTGAGTCTTCTCCCCCGCTATGATGCGCTGACAACGACTTAGGTTACGTTTTTTTATTACCGGGAAATAGATTTTTTCGTGCCCATCGAGGGGCGGGCCAGGGAAATGGCTACCGCGTCCAATCCCAATGACCGGTTGATGTTCCGTCGTGTCCTGGCGTGCAGCACGTCAAATCCATCGACGGCTTTACTGATCCACGCCACGTCCACCTTCTTACTGAGTATTTCGAGTTCCCGGGCTAACGCTGGATTTCGCAACACCTTCTTCGCGGAAGTACTGGACAGATCGAGCAGGTCCGTGAGCAGACTATAGAACACTTCCAGAACATTTTCAAACGTGATCTCCTGGCTCTTGGCCAGCACGGCCGTGGAGGCGAATAAATCGGACACGCCGCGAAGTTCCACGGCCCGTTCGAGTATCGCCAGCGCATCGCGATGCAACTTTGCCGTGGCGTCCAGGTCCAATCCGATCGCGGCGCCGGGACAGCCCTCGGCATATTGCGCGGCAAGCTTTCGCTCTTCCGCTTTCATGTCCGTGCGCGCGCTCAGAATTGTTTCCACTTCCGGCGCCGCGAGCGGCGTGAAGGAAAACTGCAGGCAGCGCGACCGGATGGTGGGCAAAAGTTGAAACGGATTGGGCGCCAGCAAAATCAAAGTCGCCGACTCGGGCGGTTCTTCCAGAATTTTCAGGAAAATATTGGCCAGGTCCCAGCGCATGGTCTCCGCGCCATCGATCAGGAAGACGCGGCGGCGGCCCTGCGGTTTGAAATAGGCGGCGCGCTGCACGGCGCGCAGTTGCCCGACGTGCAGCACGGGACGCGCCACAGGATCCTTCAGCCGCACGGGGTCGGCAACGATGGCCCACACGTCCGGATGCGTTTCCAGAAGAAGCGGCACGCGCTCGACAGTTGCCGCGTCGGGCCGTTCGCCGCGCTGCGCGAGTCCCTGCTCGACCAGGGGCCGAAGATCGGCGAGCTGCCCGATTTTCCGGCAGGGTTCGCATGCGCCGCAGAAATCATCCGGCAGACGCTGGCAGTTGGCCGCTTGCGCAAACATTCGCGCGAGCGTGAATTTCCCGACGCCGCGCGGGCCGGAGAAGAGCATCGCATGCGGCACGCGCTCCGAGGCCAGCATGCCGCGAAGGGCGGTGACGATGCGCGGGTTGCCGAGAAATTCGGAGAAACTCACTGCGGCACTTTCCTTTTCAACGCCCGGCCGAAGCCTGGGACAGAATGTGTGTTTCCACGGCTTGAAGCACGGCACGGTGGATCTCCGCGGGCGATTGCAGAGCCCCGGAAACCGCGTTGCTACACTCGATGCGCACCCAGTTCGCCTCGGTTGCCAGGCGGTCGTAAATTAGCGCAGTTTGTTCGAGATGCCGCACGTCCGCTTCTTGAATATCGCGCTTCAGGCTGGTGTACTCCCGCGCGGATTTCTGGCCAATCAGGCGGTTCGCCTCGGCAATAGGGACGCGCAAGTAAATCACCAGATCCTCCGCCGGCAGACGGTAGAGTCCATATTCCAGGCGCTTCAGCCACGCGAAAAATTCTTCGCGCCGGTCGGGCGGCACCCGTTCACTCTGATGCGCCATATTCGAGCCGATATACCGGTCGGCGAGAACAATTTTCCCGGCTGACAAGGCTGCTTCGATCTCAGGCTTCGCTTCCAGGCGGTCGCCGGCATACAGCAGCGCGGAGAAATGCGGGTCAACCGCTTCGAGAGGGCCGAACTCCCCGTTCAAGTAGCGCCCAACAAGCTTTCCAAAAAAAGATTCATAGCGGGGGAAACTGATGCGAAAGGTAGACAGCCCTCGTGCATCGAATTCGCGCGCCAGCAGGTCAAGCTGCGTGCGCTTTCCCGATCCGTCGATCCCTTCGAGAGCAATTAGTTTTCCGTGTGTCGCCATACTGGTTTCGTCAGTCTAGCGTGAGCGCCGCTATGCCGCAAGGCAGCCGCGCGTGGTGTCATCAGGCTTGATGCGATTGGCCTCCAGCCAGTGGCGGAAAGTTCCGAAGGGGCGGTAGATCGTAGCCCACCGCGGCAGGGGTGGGAAAGCAGGCAGACGAGGCAGAGCAATTCCCGGAGGGACGGCACATTGCGTTCAACCCCACGAAGCCGCCACGCAATGCGCACACACGGAGAAATCCTGGATCGCATGCTAGAATCCGCGCGATGAGTTCCGCGTCTGCAGAATTGGCCGAAAATCTTGCGCGTGTGCGGGAACGCATCGAGCTTGCCGCTTCTCGCGTCGGCCGTCGAGCCGAAGAGATCACGCTTGTCGCCGTCTCCAAAACCCATTCACCGCGAAAAATTCAGGAGCTTTATGCAGCCGGAGTGCGCCATTTTGGAGAAAATCGCGTGCAGGAGCGCGAGTCAAAGCTGGCGCATTTGGCGGGCCTTGAAGCGACGTGGCACATGATCGGCCACCTGCAAAAGAATAAGGCCGCGCGGGCCGCCGCGCTGTTCGACAGCATCGATTCAGTGGACAGCGCCGCGTTGGCTGAAAAGCTCTCCCGCGCCAGAACCGATTTCAACGAAAAGGTGACAGAGAGCACCGAGGAAAGAAATGCGAAAAAGGAATCGGAACCTTTAGCTAAACGGAATCGGCTTCGCGTGTTGATCGAGGTAAAGCTCGATCCTGAACCGGCAAAATCGGGCGCAGCCGGCGAGGATGTAATGCGCCTGGTCGAAGCCATCCTGCACATGCCTCAGCTGGATTTGCGCGGCCTGATGGGCGTGCCCCCGTATTTCGATAATCCCGAGGAAGCGCGACCCCCCTTCCGCCACTTGCGAGAATTGCGCGATGCCGTGCGCGCGCGATTGGGACCGGAAATACTTCCCGTGCTCTCGATGGGCATGTCCCACGATGTCGAAATCGCCATCGACGAAGGCGCAACCGAAGTGCGAATCGGAACGGCACTTTTCGGGGCAAGAGAGAGGGCATAATCCTTCGTGATCATTTCGGAAAAAGAAGGGTTCTTCAGCTTTGCGGTTCACGTGCAGCCGCGAGCGAGCCGCGACGAAATCGTCGGCGAATACCAGGACGGACTGAAGATTCGCCTCACCGCGCCGCCAGTTGACGACCGCGCCAACGCAGCGCTGCGCCGCTTGCTGGCATCGCGTTTGAAAGTGCCGCTGGCCGCTGTTAGAATCGCTTCTGGCGCCCGCGGCCGTTCCAAACGCGTGGAAATCAGCGGAGTGACAGCCGCGATGATTCGCGCGCTCGTGGCCTAAGGGGCGCGCGAGATCCACAAAAATAAAAATTTATCCGTTGCGGCAAGATCTCGCAATCAGCCACACCATGCCAAACATCGAAGCAATCCAATCCGCCCTCCGCCAGCAGAAGATTGACGCGTGGCTCTTCTACGACATTCTTCACCGCGACCCGATTGCCTACCGCGTTCTGGGCCTCGACCATGCCCTGGCCAAACGCCGCTGGTTTTACATAATTCCGGCAAAAGGCGCGCCGCGAAAGCTCGTGCACCGCATTGAAGCCGGAACGCTCGACTCACTGCCCGGCGACAAGATGCTCTACGCCCCCGCGGAAGAGCTGGAAAAAAATCTGAAGAAACTGATCGGCCGCACGAAAAAACTGGCGATGCAGTATTCGCCGAAGAATTCGATTCCGTACATCTCGCTGGTGGACGCCGGCACGGTCGAGTTGATTCGCGCACTGGGCTGCAAAGTGGTCAGCTCCGCGGATCTCGTCCAGCAATTCGAGGCGGTCTGGACTCCTGACCAACTCGAATCGCATCGCGCCGCGGGTCGCGCCATTGACCGGATTACCCAAGCCGCTTTCACCGAGGCGGCGCGTCGAGTGTCCGGCGGAGAATCGTTCACCGAGTTCGACCTGCAAGAGTGGATCGTCGCTCAGTTCCGCGCCAACGGCGTGGTCTGCGATTCTCAGCCGATTGTGGCCGTCGGACCGCACTCGGGCGATCCACATTATGAGCCTCGGGCCCAGGGGTCGGCGCCTGTGCGGCGAGGCGATTTACTCCTGCTCGACATCTGGGCCAAAACGCTCGCGCCCAACAGCGTCTACTATGACATCACCTGGACCGGATATCTCGGCGACAAAATCCCCGAAAAGTATGCCAGGATTTTCTCCATCGTTCGTGATGCCCGCGACGCGGCCGTGCGCTTTGTGAAGGAAAATGTCAGTGCCGGCCGCGCGATCGAAGGCTGGCAAGTGGACCGCGCCGCCCGCGAAGTCATCCGCAAGGCGGGATTCGCAAAATATTTCGTGCATCGCACGGGCCACAATATCGGGCAGGAAGTGCACGGCGCGGGCGCAAACATGGACAGCCTCGAAACGCGAGACATTCGCCGCATCATCCCCCACACTTGCTTCTCCATCGAGCCCGGGATTTATTTGCCGGAGTTCGGAGTGCGCAGCGAAGTGAACGTTTACATCGCGGACGGAATTGCGGAAGTAACCGGCGCCGCGCAGACCGAAATTCTCAAGCTGCTGGCGGGAATGTAAGGGCAACCGGCGTGGATGAAACGATGAAGAGGGAAGCGGTGAAGGGGAATCAAATAATGGCCGTTGCGGCCGCGATTGCGGGCTGGCTGGTTCCGGGCCTCGGGCATCTCTTGTTGCGCCGCTGGAGCAAAGCCGCTGTATATTTTCTGTGTGTCGGTGGTTTGGCATCTGCCGGCCTGGCCATGCGCGGAGGTGTCTTTGGCGCGGGCGCCGCGGACTTATTTGATCGTCTGGGTTTTTTTGCGGACCTCGGCGCCGGGATCTTTTATTTTCTCGCGCACCAGATTCAGATGGCCGGTCCCGACGTCGCCCATGCCACGGGCGACTACGGCACGCGCCTGTTCGCCGCCGCGGGCATGCTCAATCTTCTGACCGTGCTCGAAGCTTACGATATTGGGCGAGGAGGCGAAGCCGCATGAATTTCTTGTTTGGCAGCCTCACGCACTTTCAGGCCATGCTATTTTTCGCCGTTGTGGTGTCGATTACTTTTGCATTTCTTTCCAAGCGAGGCCTCACCGAGCGCGTTAAGTACAGCATGTGGGCATTCCTCGCCTTCCTGCTGGTCGCGATTGGCATCGGCTGGCTGATGTACCCGTTTTCTCAGTAGTGCGCCCAATTTGCCCCGTATCCGTGTCTTTGTTACACTGAAATTCGATGCCGTCCATGATCAGGGAAGCTGGCGAGACGATCGCCACGCTCGTTAAAGGTTTTAGCGTGACCTTCCGCAATATGTTGCGGAAACCCGTCACCGAAAATTACCCCGAAGAGCCTGTCCATTTCCAACCACGTTACCGCGGCATCCACGTTCTGCACCGGGATGAAAACGGACTGGAAAAATGTGTGGGCTGCTTTTTGTGCGCGGCAGCCTGCCCGGCGCGCTGCATTTACATCGAAGCCGCGGAAAACACCGATGTCCAGCGGATTTCCGCCGGCGAACGCTATGCCCGCGTGTACAACATCGACTATTCGCGCTGCATTTTTTGCGGCTATTGCGTCGAAGCGTGCCCAACCGACGCCATTACGCACGGTCATGGCTTCGAGCTGGCCACGTCCAATATTAATTCCATGATTTACCGCAAGGAAAAGCTGCTCGAAAAAGCCCCTGCCGCTCCCTAGGATTTCCGCTTTCTCCTTTTTGTCTTCCGAATGACTTGCCTGTGCGGCGCCATAGGTGTCGTCATTCGCACGGGGTTAAGAATTTCGCGCAGCGTCCCCGCATCCAGAAGATTTCTTTCCAACGCAATTTCCGCCACCGGCCGCCCGCTTTTCACACTTTCCTTTGCGATTTCGGCCGCTGCAGCGTACCCGACGTAAGGATTCAGGGCGGCCGCAATGGAAATCGTGACGCTGGCATAATAGCGGCATCTGGCTTCGTTTGCCGAAATACCATCGACGCACTTTGTTGCCAGCACGCGCATCGTATTTTTCAGAATTTCCGCCGAATGTAATACGTTCCAGGCCATCGCAGGCATCATCACATTAAGCTCAAGCTGACCCGCTTGAACGGCCAGCGCCGTGACCAAATCCGCTCCAACCGCCTGGAACCCCACCATGGCAGTCAATTCCGCCATCACGGGGTTTACTTTTCCCGGCATGATCGACGATCCCGGCTGCAGCGCTGGCAATTCAATCTCCGCAAGCCCCGTGTTCGGCCCGCTCGACAGCAAGCGCAGGTCGTTGCTGATCCGAATCAGTTCAAGCGCCAAATTGCGTAACGCGGACGACGCCACACTCATCGCCAGGTTTGACTGCATGGCATACCGAAGGTCGTCAGTCGCTCGAAGCGCTTGTCCCGAAATTTTCCTCAAGCGTCTCACCACAAGTTTCTGATATTTCGGATGCGTGTTCACTCCCGTACCGACCGCGGACCCGCCCAGCCCCACTTCCCTGAGCAATCCGAGGGCGTATTCCAATACTCCCTCGCACCGTCGCATCGCTGCTGCGTAAGCCGCGAATTCCTGTCCCAATCGAATCGGCACCGCATCCATCAAGTGCGTGCGCCCCGATTTCAATATTCGGTCGAAAGCGCTCGCCTTTCGGGAAAATGATTTGGCAAGGTCCGCTGCGGTGCGAAGAACATCCTCAATAAGAAACGCGGAAGCCAGCCGCATTGCGGTAGGGAAGACGTCATTGGTCGATTGTGAGCAATTCACATGATCGTTGGGATGGCACAATTCATAATCTCCTCGCTTTCCGCCAAGAAATTCAATCGCCCGATTGGCAATCACTTCATTCACGTTCATGTGAAACGAAACGCCCGCCCCAGCCTGGTAAACATCGACTACAAACTCCGCGTCCCACTTTCCCTCGATCACTTCCTCAGCGGCGCGCTGGATTGCCGTCGCCCGCTTTTCATCGATCAATTTCAATTCAAGGTTCGCAGTTGCGGCAGCCTTCTTAATCATGCCCATCGCGCGAATAAGCTGTGGATGTGCCCGGTACCCACTGATTAGATAATTTTCCACCGCGCGCTGCGTTTGAATCCCATAGTACGCGCGAAAGGGCACCTCGCGCTGGCCAAGCGAATCCTTCTCAATTCTCATTTTCGTTTTCATTTTCATTCTTGGAACTCCTGTGCGTCGCATATCCGGATCAACAAATTCCACTCAATGCGCCCTTACCCCAGTCAATTCCCCAAGCCGAACAGATAGCGCCAGTCCAACTCTTTCCATGAGGAGGCCGGTGAGTGTCAAGCCGGTTTTTCTTTTTTTTCTCTTCGTGTGGTTTTTGTCTATGAGCCACTCCGCTTCTGCCGCCATCCTTCCATGCGCACCCTTCTATGAGCGAATATTCGCTCGTTGCAAGTGGGGAGTTCTCGTTCCGGTAGGCGCTGTTACTTAATAATTGACCTTGGCTTTCCAGCTCACCCATGGAAGTTAGGCCGGGACTTGGATGCAGTAACTAGAACTCTGCGGTTCTGCTTGCCGTTTCCATTTCACTCCTGCGCAAACTCGCCTGTGACACCGCTATGGTTGCGCACGGGTTCATAGACCTCGCCGCTCACCCAAAACTTGTGAGGCAGCACGGACGAGTTTCGAGACACAGCGACAACGGCGCGTTTCGTAGCATCGTCTCCTCCCCCTCGGCTGCGAAGCATTCCGCCGAATACTTTCTTGATCGCTAGCTTCATTGTCGGACACTTTTGCTCGACCGTCCCGTGTCGCCGGTCGAATGCGATTGATTTTTGCGGACAGATCAGTTCGATCCCTCGTTGCCGCAAGCGCTTCCGCAACGGATCGCTTTCATGCGCTTTGTAGGCAATTATTCGCAGCGGCTTTTGCCGCGGACGGCCTACGCGATTGCTCCGTCTTACACGGATCGCCGCGAGCGCCGTCTCCACAAGTTTAACTTCCGCCGGGGATGCAGAGTGAAGGCAGTTTCCCAAAGGAACACCGCAGCCGTCGACCACCACTATCCACTTCGTCTCCTCGCCCCGTTTGGCTTTTCCGACTCCGCAGCCCATTTTTTCGCTGGAGCGAAACTGCCGTCCGAAAATAATTCGCTCCACTTCAATTGCTGGCGTTCGTCCAACTCGCTTAGAAACGACCGCCAGATGGTCAACCAAACGCCCCGCTCCTCCCAATCTCGCAGCCGCCGCCAGCACGTCGAGGGGTGCGGGAATTTCTCGGGCATGTCCTGCCAGCGAGCCCCGCTCCGCAGAATCCACAAAATCCCTTCCAGTACCCCATTTTCAAATCCAATGACTTCGCGAACACGGTGAGATAGACTGCCGCCCAAGCCCCCGGGATCGGAGACTACTGATATGAACTGGAAATTGATTTTTCAGCTCTCGTTGTTTGGGCTGGCGATGGGTATCGCTACGATTTTTGTGATTCCTTCCAAGATCGAGCCGGCATTTTGGCTGGTTATATTTTTGATCTGCGCCTACCTCATCGCCAAGCGCAGCCCCGGCATGCATTTCCTGCACGGCTTGTTGCTCGGATTGGCAAACTCCGTGTGGATCACCGCTGCGCACGTTTTGCTGTTCGACGCCTACATCGCCCGCCATGCCCAGGAGGCGGCGATGATGCAATCCATGCCCATGCCCGGTTCTCCCCGGCTGATGATGGCTCTCACCGGACCGGTGGTCGGTCTCATCTCAGGCGTGGTTCTCGGTCTTTTCGCGCTCGTAGCAGGCAAACTGGTCAAGAGCCCTTCCGCGCCTACCTACAAAGCGGCGTAACCCACCTCGCTGCGGTCCTCCGGGGTTCGAGCCTCCCGTCGAGCCGCTACTGTTCCCGACCTAGCGGTAAGTTATTCGAAGATTGGGCTAGATTCCGAGAAGCCGACTTCTCAGGCCTTATCGTGGATTACTTCCGGGCTGCTGACGACACGCCCGGATTGACGGAGGGAAGGAAACTATTACCTAAACGAGGCGCACGTCGAACAGAGCCAGCCAATACTGAATGGATTGCAAAGCGAAGCCGCAGAGGATGAGTCCGATGCCGAAGACGCCGAGCCAACGCTCGGGAAGGTTGTCCGCGTAGTATTCGATATAAGGAATGACTGTCTGTCCCACACCCGTAACAATGCCCGTCACCAGACCTACCCGGATAGCAAAGGACCAAGGGTGATCCAGGTGATGGACGAGGTGGCTACAGATGAGCGCCGCGGCAAAATAGCCAAAGGTGCGAACGACAGTCGCCCAAAACTGACGACGCGTAAGGCGCGGACGGCGAGCCGCCAAATAATCCATGCCAGGAGCTATGCCGCGAGAATAGCCGAGTACCTGGCCGACTGCGATGAGAATGGCAAATGAGGTGGCGAATCCAGGACCCACCATAGGGTAGAGTCCGGCTCCGACAGCGGCGCCGCGGATGGCTGAGAAAAGCCCCTGCCAGGTCAAGGAATATTGGTCGAGGCCGCGAGCAGCTCGATTCAGTTCAATCGAAAGTGTGGTGCCGGTCCCAAAGCCGGAAACAAGGCCAAAGAAGGCGCCGAGACCAATGCCGTAGCCGATACCGAAGACGATGGAGTATGTTACCGCGCGCGTGAGCAGGCGCAGCGGACCGTGCTGGCCGCCCAAAAGGTCGTAGGCGAGATAGAGGCTGCCCAGCACATCGAGACAGCTGCCGGCAATGCTGACGACCGCCACTGTATGGTGGTCCATGCGGCGTATTGTAGCGGCAACAGTTTGGTTTTGTGACCGAATTTCGGGCAAACCGGAAGTTACCCCTGAACCGGATTGCCCCAGGGAAACGGCGTTCTCGTCATGTGGGAATCCTGCAAATCCCAGTTGATGATAAGCCGTGCGGGCTCAACTGGTCGATGCAACACCATCTGCTATTGATCGTTTCTCTAAAGGTGGTGTTTATGACGCAACGGAGACGGGTTAGGCTTTCCGCGACGCAGAGAGCTGCCATGTGGAGCCGTTGGAAGGCGGGGCAGTCGTTGCATGAGATTGGACGAGTCTTCGGCAAGGACCATGTTTCCATTCAGTTTATGTTGGCACAGCACGGAGGGATTGCTCCGGCCGCGCGTCGGCGCTCGCTGCTGACGCTCACACTGGCGGAGCGGGAGGACATCTCGCGAGGAATTGCCTCCGGTTCGTCGATT